>NZ_CP066265.1:4412500-5012500 GCF_023278085.1 Pseudomonas syringae
CCTCCCAACTTAAAGTGCTTTACAATCCGAAGACCTTCTTCACACACGCGGCATGGCTGGATCAGGCTTTCGCCCATTGTCCAATATTCCCCACTGCTGCCTCCCGTAGGAGTCTGGACCGTGTCTCAGTTCCAGTGTGACTGATCATCCTCTCAGACCAGTTACGGATCGTCGCCTTGGTGAGCCATTACCTCACCAACTAGCTAATCCGACCTAGGCTCATCTGATAGCGCAAGGCCCGAAGGTCCCCTGCTTTCTCCCGTAGGACGTATGCGGTATTAGCGTCCGTTTCCGAGCGTTATCCCCCACTACCAGGCAGATTCCTAGGCATTACTCACCCGTCCGCCGCTCGCCACCAGGTACAAGTACCCGTGCTGCCGCTCGACTTGCATGTGTTAGGCCTGCCGCCAGCGTTCAATCTGAGCCATGATCAAACTCTTCAGTTCAAACATCTAACTGGGTTTTGAGAAAACCCTAAACTTGGCTCAGCAATCGTTGGTTACATCTTTGATTTCTCGCGGAGTAACTTGGGTTGCTGATAATCTGTTGACTTCAGTCTGACACCACAAGCACCCACACGAATTGCTTGATTCAGTTGTTAAAGAGCGGGTGGTTAAGAGCTTTCGTCTCAACCGAGGCGCGCATTCTACAGCGTCTCTTGTATCTGTCAAGCGGTTATTTTAAGAAGTTTTCAAAGTTTCCTTTGCAACTTCAACCACTTGCGCTTCGATCAACTCGTGAGTTGCTCATCAGCGGGAGGCGAATTCTACAGCGTTACAACCGCGTGTCAAACTCTTTTTTCTCACCGCTGTCGATCACCCCAGACTCGACCTCTTTCCTCGCTGACTCTCCACTCGAAACCTTCGTAAACCATTGATTTACAAGAGTTTTTCGTTTCCGTCTGCGCCGGAAGTGGGGCGAATTATAGACACATCACAGAGGGCGTCAACCGTTATTTTGAACTTTTGCCGATCTGGCCTTGGAAGCACCACCAAGACGCGGGATTCGCCGAGCAATCACTGGAACCCGCAGCAATAGCAACAGCCCACCTAGACCTGCGTACAAGGCCCACTCTTTAAGGTCAGCCCTGACAATCCAGAACATATGCAGCAGGCCCAGCCCCAGAATCACATAGACAAGCCGGTGCAGTTTCTTCCATCGACTACCCAGGCGACGCTGACTGTAGCGATTGGACGTCACCGCCAACACCAGCAAACCCAAAAACGCCAACGCACCTACGATGATGTAAGGACGCTTGACCAGCTCGACGCCCAATTGCCCCCAATCCAGCCCGAGGACAAACAACGCATACATCGTCATGTGCAGCACTACATAAGCAAAGCACCAAAGCCCCAACTGACGACGAACAACAATCCAGCCCGGCCAGCCGCTCAGACGCTGCAACGGCGTCATCGACATTGTGATCAGCAACATGATCAACGTTGCCAGCCCGAAGTTCTCGACAAGCGCTTTGCCCGGATCAGGCCCCAAGGCGAAAATCCACGCCTGATAGAGCCACCACACAGGCGCAACACAAGCCGCAGCGAACACCGCAAAACGAAAAAACGGATAGCGCATCAATAGTCCTTCCGCAAATCCATGCCTGCATACAAGGAGGCAACCTCCTCCTCGTAGCCATTGAACATCTTCGTATCCCGCACGTTAGGACTGAACAGACCGCTCGGCAGACGACGCTCGCGGGCCTGTGTCCAGCGCGGATGGTCGACAGTCGGATTGACGTTGGCATAGAAGCCATACTCATTGGCCGCGATACTCTGCCAGGTCGTCTTCGGCTGCTCACTGACCAGACTGATACGCACGATGGACTTCACACTCTTGAAGCCATACTTCCACGGCACCACGAGACGCAACGGAGCGCCGTTCTGATTCGGCAGCTCGCGCCCGTACATGCCCACTGCAAGAATCGCCAGCGGGTTCATCGCCTCATCAAGCCGCAGCCCTTCTACATAAGGCCAGTCGATCAAGGCGAAGTTGGACCGCTGCCCCGGCATGGATTTGGCGTCCTGCAGCGTCTCAAAGCGAATGTATTTGGCTTTGGATGTCGGCTCTACCTGCTTGAGCAGCTCCGAAATCGGGAACCCCATCCATGGGATGACCATCGACCAGGCCTCCACACAGCGCAACCGGTAGATCCGTTCCTCCAGTTGGTAGGGTTTCATGAAATCTTCCAGTGCATAGCGCCCCGGCTTGCCGACTTCACCATCAATGACCACGCTCCACGGTTCGGTCTGCAACGAACCGGCGTTCTTTGCCGGATCACCCTTGTCCGTGCCGAACTCATAGAAGTTGTTGTAGTGGGTCGCGTCCTTGAACGGCGTGATTGCCTCGTCCTTGACATTGACCGCCTGCCATTTCGTGGATGAAAGCTTGTCGTTGAACCAGCCCGGCGCCTTGCCGGCCTCGACATCCGCATAGCGGGACGCGTCTGCCGCACTGGCCCAGCGCGGCAGAGCTGTGACGGCAAGACCGGCAAGAGAACTGGCGAGCAACGTACGGCGAGAGAGGTAGATGGATTCAGGGGTGACGTCCGACTCTTTTGAGTCGGACGCGGAAGGCAGTTTGATTAGCATGATGACTCCGCAGACTATGGGAACTGATGCACCAATTAGACTACGGAGTATGGTGGAAATCAGATCATTGGCTAGGCCTTGCGGCGACGCAATAGATACTGAATCGGTCCGGACAGGGCGTAAGCGAGGAATATCAGCAGCAGAATACGCGGCGGATCACTGAACACCACGGCAAACACCAGCACCACCGCCAGAATCGCAACAAAAGGTACACGGCCTTTCAGGTCCAGCTCCTTGAAGCTGTTGTACTTGATGTTGCTGACCATCAGCATGCCGGCTGCCGCAACCAGCAGCGCCACGAGAAACGACAGCTTGGAGCCCTGAATCCCGAAATCGCTGAATGCCCAGACCGTTCCGGCCACGACTCCTGCCGCCGCCGGACTGGCCAGACCAATGAAGTAGCGCTTGTCCGCTTTACCGACCTGGGTATTGAAGCGCGCCAGCCGCAATGCAGCGCCCGCTACGTAGATAAAGGCGACCATCCAGCCGACCTTGCCCATGTCGCCCAAAGCCCAGCCAAATGCCAGCAACGCCGGAGCCACGCCGAAAGCGACCATGTCGGACAGCGAATCGTATTCGGCGCCGAATGCGCTTTGTGTGTTGGTCATGCGCGCAACGCGGCCATCCAGCCCGTCAAGGACCATGGCGACAAAGATGGCGATTGCAGCGAATGCGAAATACTTGCTCGCTCCCGCGTAATCACCCGCGCTCATGGCACTTTGTGCGCTCATGGAACTGATGATCGAGTAGAAACCGGCAAACAGATTCGCCGTGGTAAACAGGTTGGGCAGCAGGTAGATACCGCGATGCCGGACCTGACGGCCTTCGGCGTCATGCCCTTCTTCCACGTGTTCATCGATCGGTAGCAGACTTTCAGCGTCAGAGGCCTTGACGGGCTCTTCAGGACGTTCGCTCATGGAGATTACCTTGCAGCGGTATGAAAAGGTTCGACACAGGTCTGCGGCGAGGGTTCGCCAGCAGAACGTTGCAGCTTTATACCAGAGCCTGACCCATAACGAAAAAGCGCGACCCATGGGTCGCGCTTTTTTAAACCAGCTGTAAACCGGCTATAAACCGGAAAAGCTTAGTTCTTGTCTTTGTCGACGATCTTGTTTGCCGCGATCCAAGGCATCATCGAGCGCAGTTTCTCGCCGATGATTTCAATGCCGTGCGCAGCGTTGTTACGACGCTTGGCGGTCATCGAAGGATAGCCGGTAGCGCCTTCAGTGATGAACATCTTCGCGTATTCGCCGTCCTGGATGCGCTTCAGAGCGTTGCGCATGGCCTGACGGGATTCGGCGTTGATGACTTCAGGGCCGGTCACGTACTCGCCGTACTCGGCGTTGTTGGAGATCGAGTAGTTCATGTTGGCGATACCGCCTTCGTACATGAGGTCAACGATCAGCTTCAACTCGTGCAAGCATTCGAAGTACGCCATTTCTGGCGCGTAGCCTGCTTCAACCAGTGTTTCAAAACCGGCTTTGACCAGTTCGACAGTACCGCCGCACAGAACAGCCTGCTCGCCGAACAGGTCGGTTTCGGTCTCGTCCTTGAAGGTGGTTTCGATGATACCGGTACGGCCGCCGCCAACGCCCGACGCGTAGGACAGAGCAACGTTCTTGGCGTTGCCCGAAGCATCCTGATAAACCGCAATCAGGTCAGGAATACCGCCGCCTTTGACGAACTCGGTACGCACAGTGTGGCCTGGAGCCTTCGGCGCGATCATGATCACGTCGAGGTCAGCGCGTGGCACAACCTGATTGTAGTGAATCGCGAAACCGTGGGAGAACGCCAGCGTTGCGCCCTTTTTCAGGTTCGGCTCGACTTCGTTCTTGTACAGCTGGGACTGGAACTCGTCAGGGGTCAGGATCATGACCAGATCGGCAGCAGCAACGGCAGAAGCAACGTCAGTTACTTTCAGGCCATGAGCCTCAGCCTTGGCGACAGTGGCCGAACCTTTGCGCAGGCCGACAGTGACATCAACGCCGGAGTCTTTCAGGTTGCACGCTTGTGCGTGGCCTTGCGAACCGTAACCGATGATGGCGACTTTCTTGCCCTGGATGATCGAAAGGTCACAGTCTTTGTCGTAGAAAACTTTCATGGAAATCCCCTGTTGTCCTGGCCGTTCAGGCCATTTGCTTAATTGATTTAAATGCTCAGTACTTTGTCGCCACGGGCAATACCCGTTACGCCACTGCGTACTGTTTCCAGGATGGCGGCTGTGCCGATGGCCTGAATGAAGCTGTCCAGTTTGTCGCTCGTGCCGCTCAGCTGCACGGTATAGACGCTGGCCGTCACGTCGACGATCTGCCCGCGAAAAATATCCGTGGTGCGCTTGATCTCTGCGCGCTGCGCGCCGGTGGCCTTGACCTTGACCAGCATCAGTTCACGCTCGATGTGAGCGCTCTCCGACAGGTCGACCAGCTTGACCACTTCAATGAGTTTGTTGAGGTTCTTGGTGATCTGCTCGATCACCTCATCGTGACCCACGGTGGTCAGCGTCAGACGCGACAGGGTCGGTTCTTCGGTTGGCGCAACCGTCAGGCTTTCGATGTTGTAGTTACGCTGCGAGAACAGACCGACCACACGAGACAGCGCGCCCGGTTCGTTTTCCAGCAGTAGGGAAATGATATGGCGCATGATTATGTCCGCTCCGTCTTGCTCAACCACATATCGCGCATGGAGCCGTCCTTGATCTGCATCGGATAGACGTGCTCTGCCACATCGACCTGAATGTCGAGGAACACCAGCCGGTCAGTCATGGCAAAGGCTTCTTCCATCTTGGGCTTCAGATCTTTCAAATCAGTGATGCGCATGCCGACGTGGCCGTAGGCTTCGACCAGTTTGACGAAGTCAGGCAACGATTCCATATAGGAGTGCGAGTGACGTGCGCCGTAGCTCATGTCCTGCCACTGACGAACCATGCCCAAAACGCCGTTATTGAGCAGAATGATCTTCACCGGCAGACCATACTGCAGACAGGTCGACAGCTCCTGAATGTTCATCTGGATACTGCCTTCACCGGTTACACAGGCCACGTGCTCGTCCGGGAAGCTCAGCTTGACGCCCATCGCAGCCGGGAAGCCAAAGCCCATGGTGCCCAGACCGCCCGAGTTGATCCAGCGGTTCGGTTTGTTGAAGCGGTAGTACTGCGCCGCGAACATCTGATGCTGGCCTACGTCCGAGGTGACATAAGCGTCGCCCTTGGTGACTTCGCACAGTGTTTCGATCACGGTCTGCGGCTTGATGACAGAGCCATCTCCACGGTTGTACGGGAACAGATCGCCCGTGCCGCGCCACTCGTCAATCTGCTTCCACCAGGCATCGACCGATGCTTTGTCAGGCGTTTCGCCGATCTCTTTCAGGGTGGCAACCATTTCGGTCAGCACGCTTTCGACCGGACCAACGATAGGCACGTCGGCCTTGATGGTCTTGGAGATCGAAGCCGGGTCGATATCGATGTGGATGATCTTGGCATTCGGGCAGAATTTGCTGGCGCCATTGATGACCCGGTCATCGAAACGCGCGCCGACGGCCAGAATCACATCGGTATGGTGCATTGCGAGGTTGGCGGTGTAGCTGCCATGCATCCCGAGCATGCCGACGAACTGACGATCAGTGCCCGGATAGCAACCCAGACCCATCAGGGTATTTGTGACCGGAGCATTCAGCAGTTGCGCCAGTTCGGTCAGTTGCGCCGAAGCATTGCCCATGATCACGCCGCCACCGGCATAGATAATCGGACGCTTGGCCGCCAGGAGCATTTCCACAGCCTTGCGGATCTGGCCGGAATGGCCGCGGACCGCAGGGCTGTAAGAGCGCAGCTTGGCTTTTTTCGGGAAGACGTATTCGAACTTCTCGGCCGGGTTGGTCATGTCTTTCGGAATATCGACAACCACAGGACCAGGACGACCGGACTGCGCCAGGTAGAACGCCTTTTTCAGGATTTCCGGGATTTCCGACGGGTGCTTGATCATGAAGCTGTGCTTCACGATCGGCCGGGAGATACCGATCATGTCGGTCTCCTGGAACGCATCGGTGCCCACCAGTGTGCTCGCTACCTGACCGGACAGAACCACCATCGGAATGGAGTCCATGTACGCCGTGGCGATACCGGTAATAGCGTTGGTTGCACCAGGACCCGACGTCACCAGCACCACGCCTGCCTTGCCGGTCGCGCGCGCGTAACCGTCAGCCATGTGCGTGGCAGCTTGCTCGTGACGAACAAGGATATGGCTCACTGCCGGTTCTTTGAACAGGGCATCGTAGACATGCAGGAGGGCACCACCGGGGTACCCGTAGATGTGCTCAACGCCTTCGTCACGCAAAAAGCGGACGATCATTTCAGCGCCAGATAAAAGCTCCACGTTGTTCACCTCTAAAACGCCAGAATACCGCCCACTAACGGACGGGTCTTTATAGGTTTACTGCCAGCAGAGCATGAGCGACGGTGGTCGCCGACTACGTCAGCACTGACTGAGCAAGTATTGGGATGTCCCTGAGTGTTGCGGAACATTCCCACCCAGCGCGAGGTAACGCGTTGCGGGTGTTACAGGTCGGCGCGGGTGTGCGCCTCATGATCTACCGAGAGGGTCTGCTTCTGGCAGTCCTTCTACAGCGAACTTTGGATTGTTGTGATTCCCCCCCCTCAAGTCAAGTCATCCGTGCGCTTTCTTGGCAGCAAGCCCATGAAATCGCACCATTTCGGACGGAAACGCACTGTTATGGTAGTTTTCAAGAGGCACAGACACCTCAAGGACTCGACATGCGCTGGATGATTCTCGCCGCAGCACTGACCATTGCTACAACCGGCCAGGCCGCTTCCGTTTACAAATGGGTCGACGCCCAGGGCGTGACACACTTTGACGCTCAACCGCCGACTGGCCAGCAGGCGCAGCAAATCAACGTGCAACAACCGCCACCCGCTGCAGCACCCGCCATGCCTGCGGACGATGGGGACGCACGGCAACGCGCCATCGACCAGAAAGTCAAAAGCCAGGTGAAAATGCAGGAAGCCAAACGTGCCGAGAATTGCGACACCTTGCGCACCAATCTCGCGCAACTGCAGAACAATCCACGGGTACGCGAGCAGGTGGGCGGAGAGTCGAGGCGTCTTACGGAGGAGAACCGCAAGACGCGTATCGAAGAAACCGAACGGGCGATCAGTGACTTCTGCCGTTAGCGATCAACGCGCCTCGACAATCAACTGATCGAACCGCGCCAGATGCTGTAGCAGCAGACGGGTTTCACTCAGGCGACCGGCATAGACCATCTCGGCCATGTCTACGATGCCGGATGCATTGGGCAGCGGCAGGTCGCGCTCAAGGATGACTTTCATGCGCGGCAGAAAGATCCATTGCAGCCACTGAGCGAATTCCAGCGTATCGACGCTGAAAGGCTCCTGACTGGAAAGCGCTGCTTCGCCAGGCGGCGTAACATCCCACCAGCCCAGCGCACGCAACTCGCGCTCTATCAGCAGTAACTGCTCGGCAACCTCAGGCAGACGCTGATCCATCAGCGAGCCTTCTGACGAGCCAGCGCAGCACCGGCTGCATCACCCTGCTTCTCACGGGACTGCGCGATCAGCCCCCAAAGGCTGGCCTGAAGGCTGGCACGACCATTGGCGTAAGTCAGACCGCGACGAGCCAGTTGCTCGGCCTGGGCAGCATCGCCCTGGGCCAGACGCACCTGCGCCAGACGATAAAGCACCTGCGGCTCGCGCGGTGCAACACGCTGTGCGCGCTCAAGACTGGAAGATGCGCCATTGAGATCACCGCTGCTCTGCTGTTGCTGTGCAGTGGTCAGCAAGGCCAATACCGGACCGTCCAGTTGCTCGTCTTCGGACAAACCACCGCCGCTTGAAGGAATGCCGCTCGGGGCCGATGCTGCCGGCATGCTGTAGCTGTTATTCGCGGCAGGAGCCTGGCTGATCGGTGCTTGCGTGACCGGAGCCGCATCGACCGGCGGCGTGTTGACGCTGAACGGAGCCTGGCTGGCCGGAGCAGAGAAACTCTGACCCGCATCAGCGCCGCCCCCGCCCGGTACCATCACCACGACGCCCGAATCCTGCGGTACTGCTTGCGGCTGTTGCTGAACAGGCGCGGTGTTGGCCCGATAAGCGCCTTTGTTTGTAGCTGCCACACGCTCGCCGTTGGACACTCTGGAGCTCGAATCCTCGACCGGAATAGAGCCGCGCTCCACGCTGGCACAGCCATTCAGCAAAGCCAGAGCCGTTAAAGCTGGAATCCACCATTTATTCACGTCAAAACCTCGATTGCCTAGTTCAACCAACCCTTGACCCAGTCCATCACCTCAGTCGCAGGTGCTGGAGCGCCGCCGCATGTCGCGCCGGGCTGGGGCTCACTGCCGCGAATATACGGCATCTGCACTGCGTTCGGGCAGCTGGCGTCCGAGCCCTGGCCTGTCTGCGAATCCACCCACGCCTGAACGACGTTGTCCGGCATCGCCATGTCCAGTGGCAGCGGATCGGCCTTGCGCATGAAGCTCGTCCAGACCTGCAAGGCCCCGGTAGCACCGGTGAACGGTGTCTTGCCGTTATCGTCGCGGCCCATCCAGACTACCGCCAGCAGATCCTGACTGAAGCCGGCAAACCAGCTGTCGCGAGAATCGTTACTGGTGCCGGTCTTGCCCGCCAGGTTCAACGAGCTCGGCAACACGTTGTAAACAGATTTGCCTGTCCCCTCGCGCATGACACGCTGCATCGCATTCTGTACCAGATAAATCGCACCTGGATCAAAGCGCTGCTCGATCTTGAACGGATAGCGCTTGAGCGGTTCACCTTCAGCGGTCAGCACGCTGCGAATGCCACGCATCGGCGTATTGAACCCGCCACTGGCGATGGTCTGATACATGGTGGCGACTTCCATCGGACTCAAGCCGCCCGCGCCCAGTAACATCGACGGATAGGCAGGCCACTCGCGGGTCACACCCAGCTTGGCCAGCGTTTTGAAAACGTTTGGAATGCCCAGATCAAGGCCCAGCTTGGCGGTCGACAGGTTGTAGGAGTGCGCCAGCCCCTGATACAGGAAGATATTGCCGTGGGACTTGCGATCGTAATTTTGCGGCTTCCAGATCTGACCGTCGGCACCCTTGACCTGAAACAGCTCATCGGCGATCCAAGTGGTCAGTGTGTACTGGCTCGGGCGCTCCAGCGCCGTCAGATAGATAGCCGGTTTGACCAGCGAGCCAATCGGCCGCACCGCGTCGATCGCCCGGTTGAAGCCCGAGAACCCGGCTTCACGCCCACCGATCAGCGCCTGCACTTCGCCGGTCTCCGGATTGGTGACGACCATGCCCGCCTCTACTTCATCAACACCCTTGCGCCCGGCGAGCTTTTTGAACGTGTCGTCTATGGCGGCCTGGGATTTCATCTGCAGGATCGGATCGAAACTGGTGAAGATCCGCAGACCCTCTTCGGTCAAGTCTTCATCACGATAGTCTTCACGTAACTGACGCTTGACCAGATCAAGAAACGCCGGGAACGAGCTGTCGGCCAACGTGCCGGTTTTGGTCACACCCAGTGGCAGTTTTTTCGCAGCGGCGACCACTTCCGGCGTGGCAACCCCTTGCTGCTCAAATAAGTCGAGCACCAGATTACGACGTTCAAGCGCGCGCTCGGGATTACGACGCGGGTTATAGAAGGACGGCCCTTTGACCAGACCGACCAGCATCGCCACCTGATGAATTTTCAGCTCGGACAGCGGCTGACTGAAGAAATACTGACTGGCCAGGCCGAAACCGTGGACAGCACGCTGGCCGTCCTGACCGACAAATACCTCGTTGAGATACGCTTCGAGGATTTCCTGCTTGCTGTAATGAATCTCCAGCAAGACAGCCATCATGGCTTCGGTCAGTTTGCGGGTCAGGCTGCGCTCGTTGGTCAGGTAGAAGTTCTTGACCAACTGTTGAGTCAGCGTACTGCCGCCCTGGCGCATCTGCCCTTGAGAGGTGTTGACCCAGATAGCCCTAGCGATGGATTTGGGCGACACACCAAAGTGGTGATAGAAGTCCCGGTCCTCGACCGCCACCAGCCCGTCGAGCAGATACGGCGGTGCCTGATCGAGCTTGATCAGGATGCGGTCTTCAAGATTTTTCGGATACAAGCCGCCGATCAGCAAGGGTTCAAGCCGCGCCACTGCAAGCTTGGCGCCATTGCCCGAGGACAGGTCGGCTACGTAGTCACCAGAAAAGCGCACGCGAACCTGCTGCGCTGCGTCAGTGCCTTCGTAGAACTGAAAGCCACGCGTGTTGAGATCGACGGTATTGCCGTTCACCGCTGCGGCGCCGGGCCCGTTCGCCACGCTTTCGCGGCGATAGCCCAAAGCGTCCAGTTCGATGAGAAAGTCATCGCGGCTGAGTTTTTGCCCGACGAACAGCTCCAGCGGCCGTGCATAGACCTTGGCCGGAATGGTCCAGCGCTTGCCGGAAAATTTTTCCTGAACAATGGCATCGAGATAAATCGCCAGGCCGCCCAGCAGAACCAGGCCGACGATACCAAGCTTCAACGCCCAGCCCAGCCACTTGTGCAGGCTGCGGGGAGGTTGCTTTTTGGGGGAACGAGAGGTGCGGGATCGAGTCATGGGCGCGGATTATACGCACTTTGCCAAGGATCGACAGACGCCTGAGTCAGCGGTTTGCAGCCTCGTGCCAAGCGGCCATAATGGCTGCATCCAGCACTTACATTTTGAATACATTCCTGAAGGATCGTCCGTGAGCCAGTCTTTGATTGCAGCCCTGCAGAACCCTGCCCTCTTCCCTCATCCGGTAGAGCATTTCCAGGTCATCGAAACGCACATTTCGTGGGTTCTGCTGACCGGTCATTACGCCTACAAAATCAAAAAACCGATGAACTTCGGCTTTCTGGACTTCACCACACTGGCCCTGCGCGAGCATTTCTGCCGTGAAGAGCTGCGCCTGAATCAGCGCACCACCGACGATCTGTACCTGGAAGTGCTGCCGATTACCGGCTCGCCCGACGCGCCCCAACTGGGCGACGACGGCGACGTTATCGAGTACGCGCTCAAGATGCGCCAGTTTTCCCAGGACGGTTTGCTGAGTACGCTTCAGGCCAACGGCGAACTGACCACCGCCCATGTTGACGAGCTGGCGCTTCAGATCGCTGACTTCCACCTCGACTCGCCACGCGTTACCAGCGAAAGCGAGTTGGGGTCGCCTGACA
This sequence comes from Pseudomonas syringae, assembly GCF_023278085.1. Lineage (NCBI taxonomy): Bacteria > Pseudomonadati > Pseudomonadota > Gammaproteobacteria > Pseudomonadales > Pseudomonadaceae > Pseudomonas > Pseudomonas syringae. The sequence continues at coordinate 4,424,291 of NZ_CP066265.1, forward strand.
GCGTCATGGCTCCGGTGATACAGAATTTTGAGCAGATTCGTCCACTAATCAGCGAAAAGTCCGATCTTGATCAGCTTGATGCCCTACAGGCGTGGGCTGAGTCGAGCTTCGCACGACTCAAGCCCCTGTTGACCCAGCGCAAGGCTGACGGCTTCATCCGCGAGTGCCATGGCGATATCCATCTGGGCAACGCAACCGTGATCGACGGCAAGGTCGTGCTGTTTGACTGCATCGAATTCAACGAGCCCTTCCGCAAGACGGATGTCTACGCAGACATCGGCTTTCTGGCAATGGACCTTGAAGACCGGGGCCTGAAATCACTTTCACGGCGTCTGGTCAGCCAATACCTGGAAGTGACCGGCGATTATGAAGGCCTCGAGTTGCTGAACTTCTACAAGGCCTATCGCGCCATGGTTCGTGCCAAGGTTGCGCTGTTCAGCCAGGCACCGGACGCCGATGGATTGCAGCGTGCGGCAACGCTGCGCCAGTATCGCAATTACGCCAATCTGGCCGAAAGCTACAGCGCCATTCCTTCGCCGTTCCTGGCCATCACCCATGGTGTCTCTGCGGTAGGCAAGAGCCACGTGGCCATGCGTCTGGTCGAGTCTCTCGGCGCTGTGCGTCTGCGCTCCGATATCGAACGCAAACGTCTGTTCGCCAGCCAAGGCACAGAGCTGTATGGCGAGCAGTCCAGCATCACCACCTATGCGCGCTTGCATGAGCTGGCTGAAAAAACCCTGCGTGCAGGCTTCTCGGTGGTGATCGACGCCACTTATCTCAAGCATGAGCAGCGTGACGCCGCAGCAAAAGTCGCCGAAATAACCGGTGTGCCGTTCCTGATCATCGACTGCGAAGCGCCACAGGCAGTCATCGCCGGCTGGCTTGCGCAACGTCAGGCACAGAACAACGATCCGTCCGACGCAACTCTGGAAGTTATCAAAGCCCAACAAGCCAGTCGCGAACCCCTCGGTGCAGACGAAATCTTGCGCAGCAAGAAGATTGCGACCCATGTCAGCAGCGACCTGGACAGTCTTATCGATAACCTGCGCCAGCGCCTGCCAGGGCTGTAATACCGACGCATGGCCGTTGAGCAGTTAATGCTTCACGGCCTCAAGCTGATGGCGATATAGTGGCGTCATAATTCCAACGCAACGCAATCAAACCAAGAGGCCGTCATGAGCCAGCCCAAACAGATCGACTCACCGCTTTACATGCTGCTGCGCAAGGAAGATATCGAAGGCTTCAATCAGGAAAAACCGCGAACCGGCACTATCGACATGGTCGGCGGCGATTTCCGTGGGCTGGACCTGCGCTCGCTGGACACCACAGGTATCGACTTCACTGACGCCTACTTCCGCTCTGCCGACCTGCGCGGACTGGATCTGCGCAATACGCCAATGGAAGGTGCAAGCATCGCGCACGCACAGATATCAGGCGTCTTTTTCCCGCCCGAACTGTCCGCCGACGAGATCTTGATGTCCGTCAATTTCGGTACGCGACTGCGCTATCGCATTCGTTGAATCTCCGATCGCTCTAGCCTGCATGCGCCCTGCATGTGGGACCGGTGAGATATTGCCAGTTACCGCTTCATCCCTCATGACGCTGCCGCCTGCGCGGCTCTGTCGATTCTCTGTATCGAAACCCCTGCACCGGCTCGACTGAGGCCCGGCAAAAAAGACCTGTTGACTTACAAATGAGAATAGTTATGATTATCACATCCGGTCGCGAGACTGGACGGTAGCCTGAAAGACCTTGGTTCGGACTTTCAGATTATCTCCTCATCAGGCTAATCACGGTTTTTGACCCGGCTTTTTGCCGGGTCTTTTTTTGCCCGCCTGAAAGCAGCAAACACGTCAGAAACCGCCGCTGTCACCCGCCACTTCCTGCAGCCCCAGTCGCCCCAGCAGGTCATCCAGCAGGCTGGAGCCGCCCAGACGCACGCGCCCGGCATTGACCCACTGCACACCAAACCGTCCGCGAGCCAGCGCGAGGTAAAAGCGTGCCTCGTCGTACGTGCGAATGCCTCCGGCGACTTTGAAACCGACCTGCCCGCCGACATCAGCGATGGACGCCAGCATGATGCGTGCAGCTTGCGGCGTGACGTGGGTGGCGGCCTTGCCCGTGCTGCTCTTGATGAAGTTGGCCCCAGAGGCGATTGCATCGCAGCAGGCGGCGTGGATGGTTTGCGAGTCTCGCAGATCACCGGTTTCAAGGGTCACCGTGAGCGCTACCTGCCCGCCGCACAACGAACTGCACGCTGATATCATATCGATACCGGTTTGCCGATCCCCGCCCAGCAACGCCCGGAACGGATAGGCAACGTCGATCTCGTCAGCGCCAGCGATCAGCGCAGCGCGCACTTCGGAAGCCACCGACTCGATATTGCTGCTGCCGTGCGGGAAGTTGACAACAGCCACTACCTTGATATCGCGCGCCTGCATCCGGTCAAGCGTGGTGCGCGCCAGACATACGAAGCGCGGCTGAACACAAACTGCCGCGACAGGCCCGACGGGCGTCCAGGCCCGCTGGCAGATACCGACAACGCGCTGCTCGGTGTCGTCGATGTTGAGGGCGAAAAGCTCCATCAACCTGATGCCCTGGCGGGCCTGCCACTCGTCATCCGCAGTCATGTGTTCCATGGTGTTCCCGGTTTGAAAGACATGGCAGGACGATATACGGCCTGATAGACCAACAGGTACGGGCAACTCGATCCGGGACATGAACTACATAGATATCGGAGAAGTACTACGCCACTTGTGCTGGGATAACGCCGTGACGCTCTTCAAAGCGGCGGCTTGTGGAAGCTGTCAAACTGAGCGGAGCGTAGTTCAGTAATGGTTGAAAGTCGCCCTCAGGAGGCCCTTTGAGAGTTCTTTGCACCTCCAGTCAGTTGCCCGAAGCACACAGTCGCGGGTTTGAAGTCGGAGAGCACAAGCTGCTGGCGATACGTCGTCAGGGGCAGGTGTTCATCTACCGCAATCGCTGCCCGCATCGCGGCATTGGCCTGGAATGGCAGGCGGACCAATTCCTCGACAGCAGCGCCAGCCTGATCCAGTGCGCCACACATGGTGCGTTGTTTCTGATCGAGAACGGCGAATGTGTTGCCGGGCCGTGCGAAGGTCAGTCTTTGACAGCTATTGGCTGCCGCGAGGATGACCAGGGTATCTGGGTCGAGCTGCCGCAAGATGATGACAGCCATTGAATACCCTTCACGCGCCTAGGGTCTATTCCCGTTTCATCGCGGCCGCGTCGGAGTCTGTTTTGCCGCGAGGCAAGGCAGGAGACACGTGGTTTGGTTGTTCCAAATGAGTGTCGAGTAACGCAGCCTCGCGGCAAAACAGGCCCGACCCTTCGGGTTGCGTGCCAAATCTCGCCATGCGTCGTTGCAGGACTTGAAAAGGGAACAACCATTCTCTACGTCCTGCGCCTAGCCTGGCGAGATTTGGCCCAGCAACGCGGCTCGCACTGAAACGGGAACAGACCCTAGTCCAGCCACTGCACCTGCAACGGTCGGTCAATGTAGACCTGCTCCGGCGTCAGTTGCACGCCATAAGCCAGAATCTGCACACCTGCGTCAACCGCTTCCCGCAATGCAGACGCGTAGGCGGGATCGATTTCCTTCGCCGGACGCACAGCCTCGACGCCGGTCAGGTTGACGCAATACAACAACACGGCACGCACACCTGCACGCGCCAGCGTCGCCAGCTCCCGCAGGTGCCGGGCACCCCGCTGGGTGACCGCATCGGGGAACGCCGCCACCGCAGAATCATCGAACCCCAAGGTGACACTCTTCACTTCCAGGTACAGGTGGCCCTCCGGGTATTCCAGGCGAAAGTCCACCCGGCTTTTTTCCTGCCCGTAGGCCACCTCGCGCTTGAGCGCTGTAAAGCCATTGAGCTCGCTGATGACGCCACCGCGCAGCGCCTCCTCAACGAGCGTATTGGCGCGCCCGGTATTGATGCAGGCCAGACGACCCTGTGGCGTTTCGCTGATTTCCCAAGTGCCCGGCAGCTTGCGTTTGGGGTCATTCGAACGACTGAACCACACGCGCCCGCCAGGCATCATGCAATTGAGCATCGAACCGGTGTTGGGGCAATGAATGGTCAGCCGTTCGCCGCTGTCGGTTTCGATATCAGCCAGAAAGCGCTTGTAACGAATCAGCAGGCGGCCTTGCTCAAGTTCCGGAGTAAAGCGCATCAGGCGTTCCAGCTGCGCAGACCGCGAGCGATGCGCTCAACGGCCTGCTCCAGGCGCGGCAGGCTCTGCGTGTAAGCGAAACGCACATGATGCCCCGCCAGATGGCGGCCGAAGTCCAGCCCAGGGGTGAAGGCCACATGCTCGGTTTCCAGAAAATGCCGACAAAACGCGAAGGCGTCACCGCCAAAGGCAGAAATGTCGGCGTACAGATAAAAAGCACCTTCCGGCTCGACAGCGATGCCAAAACCCAACGTCCGCAAAGCAGGCAGCAGAAAGTCACGACGGCGGCCAAACTCGGCACGACGCTGCTCGAGGATGGCCAGCGTTTGTGGCTCGAAACAGGCCAGCGCGGCATATTGCGCCATGCTCGGTGCGCTGATGTAGAGGTTCTGCGCCAGCTTTTCCAGCTCAGCCACCGCATCGAGCGGCGCAACCAGCCAGCCCAGCCGCCAACCTGTCATGCCGAAATACTTTGAAAAACTATTCAGCACGAAGGCGTCGTTATCCACCTCCAGCACGCTGCCGGCCTCAACGCCATAGGTCAGGCCGTGGTAGATCTCGTCCACCACAAAATGCCCGTTGCGCGCCTTCAGCGCCTGGGACAACGCTGCCAGCTCATCACGCTGCAACAGCGTACCTGTAGGGTTGGCCGGCGATGCGACCAATGCCCCGACGCTATTATGGCTCCAGTGGGCAGCCACTAATTCGGGCGTCAGTTGATAACGCTCCTGCGGCCCGACCGGGACCAGTTGCGCTTCGCCTTCAACCAGACGCAGAAAATGTCGATTGCACGGATAGCCAGGATCGGCCAGCAACCAGTGCTTGCCAGGATCGACCAGCAGACTGCTGGCGAGCAACAACGCCCCTGAACCTCCCGGGGTGACCAGAATTCGCTGCGGATCGATGTCGAGCCCGTAGCGCTGGGCGTAAAAACCGGCGATGGCTTCACGCAGTTGCGGCAGGCCACGGGCTGCGGTGTAGCGGGTCTTGCCGTCAGCCAGCGCCGCCTGCCCCGCCTTGATGATCGGTTCTGCGGTCGTGAAGTCGGGTTCGCCGATTTCCAGGTGGATGACATCATGGCCCGCCGCCTGCAATTCATTCGCCCGCGCCAGCAGCGCCATGACATGGAAAGGTTCGATGGCGCGACTGCGTGCGCTGTAAGGCTGAGCCATGGGTCTTCCTTATAGTGAAGCGGGGGCAAAATATGATTGTCATGACAGCGAGGCATGATTCTACCTGACCACCCGACTGCCACGCCTTTAAAGGCTCGCCTGTGGCGGTATGCGGATGCCGGACAAAAGAAAAGTACGACGATGCCAAGCAGCCAGAGTTCATTTATAGACGGGGTTGTTTAGCAAGGGCCAGCTGTGTAGGCCCATTGCGCCATCATGCTCGACAACCGGGAGTAGCGCACTCCGATTTGATCTGGTAAGTTCGCCCGCTTGCAGTTGCAGGGCCGACCGGTGTCGGTGATGGAACAATCCTGCACAACGGATTAGAAGAGTGAGAGGCGGTCCAGACATGCCCACCCAAGAGAACCAACAAAGCAAGCCAATCAGCGGCTTTGAACCCTACGTGCAAACGAAGGGCGAAGAGTACATGGGCGAGTCCATGCGCTTGCATTTCACCAAGATCCTGAACAAATGGAAGCAGGACTTGATGAAAGAGGTCGACCGCACGGTTGACCACATGAAGGACGAAGCTGCAAATTTCCCTGATCCGGCCGACCGTGCCAGCCAGGAAGAGGAGTTCAGCCTTGAGCTTCGTGCCCGTGATCGTGAGCGCAAATTGATCAAGAAGATCGACAAGACGCTGCAACTGATCAAGGACGAGGAATATGGCTGGTGTGAATCGTGCGGCGTAGAGATCGGTATCCGCCGCCTTGAGGCACGCCCGACGGCTGACCAGTGCGTCGACTGCAAGACGCTTGCAGAAATCAAGGAAAAACAGGTCGGCAAATGACCTGAGGCTGGCCTTGAACTGAAAAAAGACGCTTCGGCGTCTTTTTTTGTGCCTGCCCGAATCACGACGATAGTCCAAGTACCCTATTTCCGGAGGCTGTACCGGCCTCTTATTGATCGTGCCAATGCTCCGCGTTGGCACGCCTTTCGTGACGCTCCGCGTCACACACATCAGCAGTCTGGCGCGGTATCAAGCGCAGCGGAGTCTCAGGCTTTAGTGCTGCCTTTACCTCGGGCCGGGTTGAGTGATGCGCCATGGCTGCAATGTGACGCAGAGCGTCACGAAATGCATTACCACGCGGAGCGTGGGAACGAGAGGTGTCTGGGCGCGAGCGTGGGAACGAGAAGAATTAACGCGTTATTTCCGGAGGCTGTACCGGCCTCTTCGCGAGCAAGCTCGCTCCCACGGCCTGCGGCCAGAATCAAAAGCGGATTTGTGTATGACGCTGAGCCCTGCGCGTAATACTGCGTTTCGCTTGCTCGCTCACGCTCGCCCCCCTTAACATCCCGGCCATGAAAAAACCGGCCTATATCGGGCGCTTTGCGCCGACTCCCAGTGGTTATCTGCATTTCGGCTCGCTGGTCGCAGCGCTCGCGTCGTATCTGGATGCGCGGGCGGTGGGTGGGCAGTGGTTGTTGCGCATGGAAGATCTCGACCCGCCTCGCGAAGTGCCGGGTGCACAAACCGCGATTCTCGACACCCTGGAGCGTTATGGTTTCGAATGGGACGGCGAGATGGTTCGCCAGAGCGAGCGTCATGATGCCTATGCTGAAATCATCCAGCGCTGGTTCAACCATGGCCTGGCGTACGCGTGCACCTGCTCGCGCAAGCAGCTTGAGTCGTTTCAGGGTATCTACCCGGGGTTCTGTCGCGATGCCGGACACGCACCGGACAATGCAGCCATCCGCATTCGCGTACCCGAGCTGGAATACCGTTTCGAAGACCGGGTGCAGGGTACGTTTCGCATGCATCTGGGTCGTGAGAGTGGCGATTTTGTGATTCGCAGGCGTGACGGGCTTTACGCCTATCAGCTCGCGGTAGTCATTGATGACGCCTGGCAAGGCATCACCGACATCGTGCGCGGCGCCGATCTGCTGGACTCGACACCTCGGCATCTGTATTTGCAGGAACTGTTGGGCCTGCCTCAGCCGCGCTACCTGCATGTACCGTTGATCACCCAGCCCGACGGCCACAAACTCGGCAAATCCTATCGTTCCCCGCCGCTGCCGGCTGATCAGGCGACACCGCTGTTGCTGCGGGCCCTGCGCGCGCTGGGCCAGCCCGTCGAGGCGCACATGGCCGAGGGCACAGCGCAGGAAGTGCTGGCCTGGGGTATCGAGCACTGGAACGCCGACCTGATCCCCAGGCTGCGCACGATTGAAGAAGCCCGGATAGACTGATCCAGAGCGGTCGCCGAAAACTGCGACTTATGGATGCTTGCAGGTTATCGGGCATCCGTTAACATGCCGCTCCTCATCTACCAGCGCAGGGAGACCAGATGTACATATACCGGTTGGTTTTGCTTCTGGTGGTAGGCATCTACCTGTTCTCCCCGGCCATCATGGACTGGTGGATCGACGCAACCGGCGCCTGGTATCGGCCGTACATGCTGTGGCTGATTCTGATCGTGGTGACGTTCATTCTGCAGAGCCAGCGAGATGCCGATGAGCTTTAGCCTGACGCAGATGCTGCTGGTCAGCGCCGCCTACCTGCTGCTGCTGTTCGGGGTGGCCTGGGTCAGCGAGCGCGGCCTGATTCCGCGCTGGATCATTCGCCATCCTCTGACCTACACCCTTTCACTCGGCGTGTACGCCAGTGCCTGGGCGTTTTACGGCACGGTCGGGCTGGCCTACAAATACGGCTATGGCTTTCTGTCCAGCTACCTCGGCGTTTCCGGGGCCTTCCTGCTGGCGCCGGTGCTGCTTTACCCGATCCTCAAGATCACCCGCACTTACCAACTGTCATCGCTGGCTGACCTGTTCGCCTTCCGTTTCCGTAGCACCTGGGCCGGCGCGCTGACCACCATCTTCATGCTGATCGGCGTGTTGCCGTTACTGGCCTTGCAGATTCAGGCCGTGGCCGACTCCATCAGCATCCTGACCCGTGAACCGGTGCAGGACCGGGTCGCCATTGCCTTCTGCGCATTGATCACCCTGTTCACGATTTTCTTCGGCTCGCGGCACATCGCGACCCGCGAGAAGCATGAAGGGCTGGTGTTCGCCATTGCATTCGAGTCGCTGATCAAGCTGATCGCGCTGGGTGGTGTTGGCCTCTATGCCTTGTATGGCGTGTTCGACGGCCCGCAACAGCTCGAATTGTGGCTGCTGCAGAATCAAACCGCCCTCGCCTCGCTGCACACGCCCTTGCAGGAAGGGCCCTGGCGCACCCTGCTGCTGGTGTTCTTCGCCTCGGCCATCGTCATGCCGCACATGTATCACATGACCTTCACGGAAAACCTCAATCCGCGCTCGCTGGTCAGCGCCAGTTGGGGGCTGCCGCTGTTTTTACTGTTGATCAGCCTGGCCGTGCCGCTGATTTTGTGGGCCGGGCTCAAGCTCGGCGCCACCACCAGCCCGGAATATTTCACCCTCGGAATCGGCATCGCCGCCAACAGCAAATCGCTGGCCCTGCTTGCCTACATCGGAGGCCTCTCGGCAGCCAGCGGGCTGATTATCGTCACCACCCTGGCGCTGTCCGGCATGGCGCTCAACCATCTGGTGCTGCCGCTTTACCAGCCACCGGCCGAAGGCAATATCTATCGCTGGCTGAAATGGACCCGGCGCGGGCTGATCGTGGCGATCATCGCCTTGGGCTACGCCTTCTATCTGATGCTGGGTGCCCAACAGGACCTGGCCAACCTGGGCATTGTCGCTTTCGTCGCGACCCTGCAATTTCTACCCGGCGTACTGTCGGTGCTGTACTGGCCGACCGCCAACCGGCGCGGTTTCATCGCTGGCTTGCTGGCCGGGATTTCCGTCTGGGTGGTCAGCATGCTGCTGCCGCTGATCGGCAACCTGCAGGGCTTTTATATTCCCTGGCTGAACATGATCTACGTGCTGGACGACACCAGCTGGCACATGGCAGCGATTGCTTCGCTGGCCGCCAACGTGTTGCTGTTCACCCTGATTTCGCTGTTCACCAACGCCAGTCCGGAAGAAGTCAGTGCCGCCGAAGCCTGCGCCGTTGATAACGTGAGCCGCCCGCAACGCCGCGAACTGCATGCGGTGTCACCGCAGGAGTTCGCCACGCAACTGGCCAAGCCTCTGGGCGCGAAAGCCGCGCAGAAAGAAGTCGAACAGGCGTTGCGTGACCTTTACCTGCCCTTCGACGAGCGCCGTCCTTACGCGCTGCGCCGCCTGCGCGACCGGATCGAAGCCAACCTGTCGGGCTTGATGGGCCCCAGTGTTGCGCAGGACATGGTGGAAACCTTCCTGCCCTATAAGTCAGGCAGCGAAAAATACGTCACCGAAGACATTCACTTCATCGAAAGCCGGCTTGAGGACTACCACTCGCGCCTGACCGGGCTTGCCGCCGAACTCGATGCCCTGCGCCGCTACCATCGCCAGACGCTGCAGGAACTGCCCATGGGCGTCTGTTCACTGGCCGAAGATCAGGAAATCCTGATGTGGAACCGGGCGATGGAAGAGCTCACCGGAATTGTTGCGCAACGTGTCGTCGGCTCGCGACTGGACACCATCGCCGAGCCATGGAAAGGGTTGCTGACCGGCTTCACCAGCGTGCCGGACGAGCATTTGCACAAACAGAAACTCGGCCTGGACGGGCAGACCCGCTGGCTCAACCTGCACAAGGCGGCCATCAACGAACCGCTCGCACCCGGTAACAGCGGGCTGGTGGTGCTGGTCGAAGACCTGACCGATACCCAGATGCTTGAAGACAAACTGGTGCATTCGGAACGACTGGCCAGTATCGGACGACTGGCGGCCGGCGTGGCGCATGAGATTGGCAACCCGATCACCGGCATCGCCTGCCTGGCGCAGAACCTGCGTGAAGAACGCGAAGAAGACGGCGAACTGAAGGAAATCAGCAGCCAGATCCTCGAACAGACCAAGCGCGTATCGCGGATTGTCCAGTCGCTGATGAGCTTCGCCCACGCGGGCGCTCATCAGCACAGCGACGAGGCCGTCTGTCTGGCCGAAGTGGCCCAGGATGCTATTGGTCTGCTGGCGCTGAACCGGCGCAATTTCGAAGTACACTTCTACAACCTGTGCAACCCCGAACACTGGGCCGTCGGTGATCCGCAGCGCCTGGCGCAGGTCCTGATCAACCTGCTCTCCAACGCCCGCGACGCGTCCCCTGCGGGCAGCGCAGTCAGGGTCAAGAGCGAAGTATCCGAGCACACTGTCGACCTCATCGTCGAAGACGAAGGCAGTGGGATTTCAAAGGCAATCATGGACCGTTTGTTCGAGCCATTCTTTACCACCAAAGAGCCTGGCGAAGGAACCGGACTTGGCCTTGCGCTGGTCTATTCCATCGTTGAAGAGCATTATGGACAGATCACTATCGACAGCCCGGCCGACCCCGAGCAACAGCGTGGTACTCGAATTCGGGTGACCTTGCCACGCCATGTCGACGCGACGTCCACCGCGAACTGAGACCGTCGAGAGAACTGAATCAATGCCGCATATTTTGATCGTCGAAGACGAAACGATTATCCGCTCAGCCCTGCGTCGTCTGCTGGAACGCAATCAGTATGAGGTCAGTGAAGCGGGCTCCGTTCAGGAGGCTCAGGAACGTTTCAGCATTCCGTCATTTGATTTGATTGTCAGCGACCTGCGTCTGCCAGGCGCACCCGGCACCGAACTGATCAAGCTGGGCGAGGGCAAACCGGTGCTGATCATGACCAGTTACGCCAGCCTGCGCTCGGCCGTCGACTCGATGAAGATGGGCGCGGTGGATTACATCGCCAAACCTTTCGATCACGACGAAATGCTCCAGGCCGTCTCGCGCATCCTGCGGGATCGCCAGACCGTGAAGAGCCTGCAAGCCGAACGCAGCTCGATGGGCAAGGCAAGCGGCGCTGAAAAAGGGACTTCGCAGAACGCCAGTGGCGAGATCGGCATCATCGGTTCCTGCCCGCCGATGCTCGATCTTTACAGCAAGATCCGCAAAGTGGCTCCAACCGACTCCAACGTTCTGGTGCAGGGTGAATCCGGTACCGGCAAGGAACTGGTCGCCCGTGCACTGCACAACCTTTCACGTCGCGCCAAGGCTCCGATGATTTCGGTCAACTGCGCGGCAATTCCTGAATCGCTGATCGAATCCGAACTGTTCGGCCACGAGAAAGGCGCATTCACCGGCGCCAGTGCCGGTCGTGCCGGGCTGGTCGAAGCGGCGGACGGCGGGACACTGTTTCTCGACGAGATCGGCGAACTGCCACTAGAGGCCCAGGCGCGTCTGCTGCGCGTCTTGCAGGAAGGCGAAATCCGGCGTGTCGGTTCGGTGCAATCGCAAAAGGTCGATGTGCGCCTGATTGCTGCGACTCACCGCGACCTCAAGACCCTGGCCAAGAATGGCGAATTCCGTGAAGACCTGTTCTACCGTCTGCACGTGATCGCCCTCAAGCTCCCGGCGTTGCGAGAGCGCGGCAGCGACGTACTGGAAATTGCCCAGGCGTTTCTGCTGCGGCAAAGCGCGAAGGTTGGCCGTGACGACCTGAAGTTCGCCCCCGACGCCGAACAGGCCATCCGTCATTACAGCTGGCCGGGCAACGTGCGCGAGCTGGAAAATGCCGTGGAGCGTTCGGTGATCCTTTGCGAAAACCCGGATATTACCGCCGACCTGCTGGGCATCGACATCGAACTGGACGGTCTCGATGACGATGAGTACATGGGCATGGCCCCCCTGCCCGGCTCCTCGAACACCACCGGCAGCGAGCCGAGCGAAGACCTCTCGCTGGAAGACTACTTCCAGCACTTCGTTCTGGAGCACCAGGACCACATGACCGAAACCGAACTGGCGCGCAAGCTGGGCGTCAGTCGCAAGTGTCTGTGGGAGCGTCGCCAGCGTCTGGGCATACCGCGCCGCAAAGGAGTGGCCAGCGAAACCTGAAACCCTGCGCGAGGCTCTGGCATGCGGCGCACAGGGCGACACACAAACTGTTACCGCCAGCACTTCACGTAACAAAAGCCGGGTCTTACGGTAACGCAGGCCCGGCTTTTTTATGCCCGTTTGCGCTGACAGATACCGCTCATTGCTCGCAAAGCCCCTATTAACGGGGCTTCGCAAAAGTTGGCACAGCATCTGCAATATGTCTGGTACAAGAAGAACAACAAGCAGTACGACACCCATAATAAAAACAATACGAATCGACTCACGCATAACAAGAACAACACGGCGGAGGCGCAGCTAACTGATTCTTTTGGAGAGGAGTTGTATTTGGGGCTTGCCCCACGACCAGGCTGAGAACAACAAAAACTACCCTTAGGTAGCGCCTGAACTGGTTGGATCGAATGATCATTGCAACGCAGCGACCAAAGCAATCCGTTTGCTCTTGACTCTCGATTGAGAGGTTTCACAGACAAAAGTCTCGTGAATGGGCACTCAACAAAAACAAGAAGCCCTAACAGAAAACAACAATAAAGAGCACACACTTTGGGGGAGCTTCGGCTCCCCCAGTAGCTTCCAGGCTAAATGTGAAACCCGCTCTCGGGACATGGCTCCCGGCCATAATTGGTTCCTTCCGCGACAGCTTCCTACACCATCCCTCGACTAAATGCTAGAATCCCGACCCATCATGCGGTCATTCCCCGTTTTTGGCCGAATATTCCTTCAAACAGTGCATCCCATGCTGAAGAAGTTGTTCCAGTCATTTCGTTCCCCGCTGCGCAAACCGCAGCAACATACGCGTACCACGCCTGAGGTGCTCAACAGCGGCCAGCACTCGCTGCAGCGCGGCCAGTTCAGCCGCTATGCCGTCAATATCGTCGAGCGCCTGCAAAACGCTGGCTACCAGGCTTATCTGGTCGGTGGTTGCGTACGCGACATGATGCTCAACATCACGCCCAAGGATTTCGACGTCGCCACCAGCGCCACGCCAGAACAGGTAAGGGCCGAATTCCGCAATGCGCGGATCATCGGCCGCCGGTTCAAGCTGGTGCATATCCACTTCGGTCGCGAAATCATCGAAGTCGCGACGTTCCGCGCCAATCATCCCCAGGATGACGAAGAAGAAGACAGCAATCAGTCTTCGCGCAATGAAAGCGGACGCATTCTGCGGGACAACGTCTACGGCACGCTCGAAGAGGACGCCCAGCGTCGCGACTTTACGATCAATGCGCTGTATTACGATCCGGTCAGCGAGCGGGTTCTGGATTACGCCAATGGCGTACATGACATCCGTAACCGCCTGATCCGCCTGATTGGCGATCCGGAACAACGCTATAAGGAAGACCCGGTGCGCATGCTGCGCGCGGTACGCTTCGCCGCCAAGCTTGATTTTGGCATCGAGAAGCATAGCGCCCAGCCGATCCGCGCACTGGCGCCGATGCTGCGGGATATTCCTTCGGCACGCCTGTTCGAAGAAGTGCTCAAACTGTTCCTCTCGGGCTACGCTGCGCCGACCTTTGAAATGCTGGTCGACCTGGAACTGTTCGATCCGTTGTTCCCGGCCAGCTCCAAGGCACTGGAATACAACCCGACGTATACCCACACCCTGATCAGCAATGCCTTGCTCAATACCGACCTGCGCATCAAGCAGAACAAACCGGTCACCCCGGCGTTCCTGTTTGCCGCCCTGCTCTGGCCTGCGCTGCCGGCCAAGGTGCTGCGTGCGCAAGAGCGTGGCATGCCGCCGATTGCGGCCATGCAGGATGCTGCTCACGAACTGATCATCGAACAATGCCAGCGCATCGCGATCCCGAAGCGCTTCACGCTGCCGATCCGCGAAATCTGGGACATGCAGGAGCGTCTGCCACGTCGCTCCGGCAAACGCGCCGACCTGCTGCTGGACAATTCGCGCTTCCGTGCCGGTTACGACTTCTTGTTGTTGCGTGAAAGCGCGGGCGAGCAGACTGACGGGCTCGGTCAATGGTGGACCGACTATCAGGACTGCAACGACAGCGAACGCCGCGACATGATTCGTGACCTGAGCAACAAGCCCGAAGCCGCAGGTACTGCGCCGCGCAAGCGTCGTCGCACCAGCGGTGCCAAGCGCAAGCGCACCAGTGGCGAGACGCAAAGCGGTGAATGAACCGCTGTTGACCGGTGAACGCGTGTACATCGGCCTGGGCAGCAACCTTGCTGACCCGGCCGAGCAATTGCGCAACGCGCTCAAGGCGCTGGCGCAATTGCCCGATTGCGAGCTGGCTGGCGTATCGTCCTTCTATGTCAGCGACTCGTTACTGCCGGGCCAGCCGCGCTTCACCAATGCGGTCGCGGCGCTCGACACCTCTCTGTCGCCACTGGCGCTGCTCGACGCGCTGCAAACCGTCGAACGGGATCAAGGCCGTGAGCGCCACGAACACTGGGGGCCACGCACGCTGGACCTCGATATCCTCCTGTTTGGCGAACGCGTTATCGACGAGCCGCGCCTCAAAGTGCCGCATTACCACCTGCACGCCCGGGCGTTCGTGCTGTACCCGCTGGCAGAGCTGGCCCCCGGCCTGATTCTGGCAGATGGCCGCGAACTGAAACAGTTGCTCGGCGACTGTCCGTTTACCGGGCTGGAACGCTTGTCCGGCGCAGCTTAGCCCCAGTCTGTTACCTCACCCGTGTAACCGATCCGGCACACAGGTAACACCTGCAATTGACTTCACGCCCCCTCCTCACGAAGATAGGCCTCCCGCCGCCTGGCCACTGGCGAACGGGTGCGAAACAGGCCTTTGCAAAACACCGCGACACGACGGTGTGCCTGCTTTTCCAGAATGACTCTCACGCGCTGAATACGCTTCTTTACAGCGCCTGATGGAGGACTTTACATGCCGAACATAACCGTTACGTCGCTGCTGGCCATGAAGCAAAAGGGTGAAAAGATCACCATGCTGACCTGCTACGACGCAACCTTCGCTCACACAGCCTGCCAGGCCGGTGTCGAAGTGCTGCTGATAGGCGACTCGCTGGGCATGGTCCTGCAAGGTCATGACAGTACGCTGCCCGTTACCACCGCCGAGACGGCCTACCACGTTGCCTGCGTCAAACGCGGCAATGCGGGCGCGTTGATACTCGCCGACCTGCCGTTCATGGCCAACGCCACGCTGGAACAGACGTTCATCAACAGCACCACGCTGATGCAGGCCGGTGCGCACATGATCAAGGTCGAAGGCGCTGCCTGGCTCGGCGAATCCATTCGCCTGCTGGCCGAACGCGGAATTCCGGTCTGCGCCCATATGGGCCTGACGCCGCAATCAGTCAACGTACTGGGCGGCTACAAGGTTCAGGGTCGTCTGGAAGCCCAGGCGCGGCAGATGCGCGCCGACGCCATCGCTCTGGAACAGGCTGGCGCGGCGATGATCCTGCTGGAGTGCGTGCCAAGCGAACTGGCCGAAGAAATCACCCAGGCCGTAAAGATCCCGGTGATCGGTATCGGCGCAGGCAGCGCCACCGACGGCCAGGTACTGGTGCTGCACGACATGCTGGGCCTGTCCATCAGCGGGCGTGTGCCCAAGTTCGTGAAGAATTTCATGATCGGTCAGCCAGATATCCAGTCCGCCATTCAGGCCTACGTTACCGCCGTCAAAGACGTCAGCTTTCCGGCCATTGAACACGGATTCTCTGCATGAACACAGTCAAAACCGTCCAGGAACTGCGCGCCGCAATTGCGCGCGCGCGCGGCGAAGGCAAGCGTATCGCCTTGACGCCGACCATGGGCAACCTGCACAGCGGGCATGCCGCGCTGGTCGCCAAGGCTGCGCAGCGTGCCGATTTCGTGGTTGCGACCATTTTCGTCAATCCGCTGCAGTTCGGCCCCAAGGAAGACCTCGCGACCTACCCTCGCACACTGGCTGCCGATCAGGAAAAACTGCTGGCGGCTGGCTGCAACCTGCTGTTCACCCCCAGCGTCGAAGAAATGTACCCGCATGGCATGACCAGCCAGACCATCGTCAGCGTTCCACACTTGTCGCAAGGCCTGTGCGGTGCCAGCCGTCCCGGCCATTTCGAAGGCGTCGCCACCGTGGTCAGCAAGCTGTTCAATATGGTGCAGCCTGATCTGGCGATTTTCGGCGAAAAAGACTTTCAGCAACTGGCCGTCATTCGCGCCATGGTTCGCGATCTGAACATGCCGATCCAGATCATTGGCGAACCGACCGTACGCGCTGACGATGGCCTGGCGCTGTCATCGCGCAACGGCTACCTGAACGAAGAGCAACGCGCTGCTGCTCCTGCCCTGTATCAGGCCATTCGCCAGATCGCCGACGCCCTGCGCGCAGGCGAGCAGGACTTCGACACGCTGCTGACCGGCAAAAAGCGGCAACTGGAAGCGGCCGGTTTCCGGATCGATTACCTGGAAATCTGCGAGACCAGCAGCCTGCGTCCGGCATCAGCACAGGATCGTGACGTGGTGATTCTGGCCGCGGCGTTCATGGGCACTACGCGACTGATCGACAACCTGCACCTGACCAGAAGCTGAAGGGATGCACCTGCCAATGAACTAAGCCGCACCTGAAATGCCATACCGGTACAGACTGCCTGACGCGCAATCAACAGTATTTGAGTGAAAACCCCGGCTCCTTACGTGCGAAAAAGTACCGGGGTCAGGTAGGACGAGGCGCAGACAAACCGGTACATGCAGGGTAGTCTGCGACGTATAGCCAGTGAGACAGCTTGCAACCTCGCTCTAAAAATTCCAGGACCGAACCCGTTAAAGGAAACCCGCAGCGATGGCGTACTACCGCAATCCTTCCGATGTGACCACTCTGCCCGCGTGGCAGGCGTTGAACAAACACCGCCAAGACATGCAGGACTTCAGCATGCGCGAGGCCTTCAATGCCGACCCGCAGCGCTTCAGCCAATTCACGCTCAGCAGCGCCGGCCTGTTTCTCGATTACTCCAAAAACCTGATCACCGCAGAGACCCGCGACCTGCTGGTCAGTCTGGCCAGCGAAGTGGGCCTCAAGGACGCGATCAAGGCGCAGTACGATGGCGAACTGGTCAACTCCTCCGAAGGTCGCCCGGCACTGCACACCGCGCTGCGTCGTCCGGTCGGCGACAAGCTGAAAGTCAATGGCGTCGACGTGATGCCTGATGTCCATCGTGTGCTCAACCAGATGACCGAGCTGGTCGGCCGCATCCACGATGGTCTGTGGCGCGGTTACACCGAAAAGCCGATCACCGACGTGGTGAACATCGGCATCGGTGGCTCGTTCCTCGGCCCGGAACTGGTTTCCGAGGCGCTGGTGGCCTACGCGCACAAAGGCGTGCGTTGCCATTACCTGGCGAACATCGATGGCAGTGAGTTTCACGAGCTGTCGATGAAGATTCGCGCCGAGACCACGCTGTTCATCGTCTCGTCGAAGTCTTTCAACACACTGGAAACCCTGAAGAACGCTCAGGCTGCACGCGCCTGGTATCTGGCTCAGGGCGGCTCGGAGCAGGAGCTGCATCGCCACTTCATCGCGGTCTCCAGCAACAACGCCGCTGCAGTGGCGTTCGGCATCCGCGAAGAAAACATCTTCCCGATGTGGGACTGGGTCGGCGGTCGCTACTCGCTGTGGTCAGCCATCGGTCTGCCTATCGCGCTGGCCATCGGCATGTCCAACTTCAAGGAATTGCTGTCCGGTGCCTACACCATGGACCAGCATTTCCAGAGCGCACCATTCGAGCAGAACATGCCGGTATTGCTGGCGCTGCTGGGTGTCTGGTACGGCAATTTCTGGGGCGCACAGAGCCACGCAATCCTGCCGTATGACCATTACCTGCGTAACATCACCAAGCACTTGCAACAGCTGGACATGGAATCCAACGGCAAGAGCGTACGCCAGGACGGCACGCCCGCGCTGACCGACACCGGACCGGTGATCTGGGGCGGCGTGGGTGCCAACGGCCAGCACGCTTATCACCAGTTGCTGCATCAAGGTACACAGATGATCCCGGCCGACTTCATTGTGCCGATCGTCAGCTTCAACCCGGTTGCCGACCATCACCAGTGGCTGTACGCCAACTGCCTGTCGCAGAGCCAGGCCTTGATGATGGGCAAGACCCGCGCCGAAGCCGAAGCCGAGTTGCGTGACAAGGGCATGAACGAGGAAGAGGTGCAGAAACTCGCGCCGCACAAGGTCATCCCTGGCAACCGTCCGAGCAACACGCTGGTGGTCGAACGCATCAGCCCGCGTCGCCTGGGCGCGCTGGTGGCGATGTATGAACACAAGGTGTTCGTGCAGAGCGTGATCTGGGGCACCAACGCGTTTGACCAATGGGGCGTTGAACTGGGCAAGGAAATGGGCAAGGCGGTGTACCAGCGTCTGACTGGCGGCACCGAAGAACCGGCCGACGATGCCTCGACCCAAGGCCTGATCAACTACTTCCGCGGCCGTCACCGCGGCTGATTGCTTAGCTGACACGCGCTCAGCGCGCACCGTTATACGCAAGTTCGCTTTTGATTCTGGCCGAAGGCCGTAGGAGCGAACTTGTTCGCGAAGACAGTATTTCAGACGATACATCTTAGAGAATATACCGGCCCCTTCGCGAACAAGTTCGCTCCTACGCCCTACCGGCAGAAACCCCGCTCCAAGGGTCTTCAGGACATACGCATAACAAGGTTAGCGCGTTACGGACGCTCAACTTACCTCCCCGATGCACGAGCCCGACATGGAATTCATCCGTACCCGCATCGAAACCCAGGTCATCAGCCTTACCGGCCTGGCTCTGGGTCAGCTGGATCTGGAAAACCCCAAAGGGGATCCCGGTCTGTTTGGCCCCCAGGCGGTGTGCTGGAAGGTGCATGGCGATTTCACCAGCATGCTGGTCGGCGGCATCAGCGCCTTGATGCTGCAAGCGCTGCATCCACTGGCACTGGCGGGAATCTGGGACCACTCCAACTTTCGCCAGGACATGCTCGGCCGTCTGCGACGTACCGGGCAGTTTCTGTCCGGCACCACCTATGGCTCCACGCGAGATGCCAACTGGCTGATCGACAAGGTTCGCAATATTCACCTGAACATCGTCGGCACCGCGCCCGATGGCCGATCATACTCCGCCAGCGATCCGGATTTGCTGACTTGGGTGCATGTAGCCGAAGTCAGCAGCTTTCTCGCAGCGCATGTGCGCTACCTGAACCCGGGCATGCCGTTCGCCGATCAGGACGCGTACTACGCTGAAACAGCGCTGGTTGCCGAGCGACTCGGCGCACGCAACGTGCCACGCTCTCGGCAGGCCATCGCTGACTATCTGGCAGACATTCGCGGCCAACTGGTCTGTGACGAGCGCAGCCGCGAAGTGCTGCGCCTGCTGCTCAATGCGCCTGCACCCAACTGGCTGGCCAAGCCTTTTGGCGTGTTGATGATGCGCGCCGGTATCGACCTGCTGCCGGACTGGGCCAGCGAAATGCTCGACCTCACGCAAGGCCCCGTCAAACGCCGGATAATCCGCCTGGGCGTCAACAACACTGCGCCCATTCTGCGTTGGGCCGTGCGCGACGGATCGGCGCAACGTGCCAGACGCCGCATGGACGTTTGAGCGATAGGTGTAGGCCAGGCGTAAAACGTGACTGAGCGGTTCGCGGTTGGAACCGGCATCCCTATCTGTGCCACCATGAGCCCTCAATAACAATGAGGATCAGCGCCATGCAAGACGTCGTTATCGTTGCCGCCACCCGCACCGCCGTGGGCAGTTTCCAGGGCTCACTGGCGGCCATTCCAGCGGTCGATCTGGGTGCTGCGGTCATTCGACAGTTGCTGGCCCAGACCGGTGTGGAGGGCGCCCATGTCGATGAAGTCATCATGGGCCAGGTGCTCACCGCTGGGGCCGGGCAGAACCCTGCGCGGCAGGCGGCCATCAAGGCAGGACTGCCCTTCTCCGTCCCGGCCATGACCCTCAACAAGGTCTGCGGCTCTGGCCTCAAAGCCCTGCATCTGGCCGCTCAGGCGATCCGCTGCGGCGACGCCGAGATCATCATCGCCGGTGGCCAGGAAAACATGAGCTTGGCCAACTATGTGCTGCCGGGCGCGCGCACCGGATTGCGCATGGGCCACGCCAGCATGGTCGATACGATGATCACCGACGGCCTGTGGGATGCATTCAACGATTACCACATGGGCATCACCGCCGAGAACCTCGCGCAGCAGTACGACATCAGCCGCGAGGCACAGGACGCCTTCGCCGCGCAGTCTCAGCAGAAAGCGATTGCCGCCATCGAGGCCGGGCGCTTTACCGACGAGATCACCCCGATCCTGATTCCGCAGCGCAAGGGCGATCCCTTGTCCTTCGCGGTCGATGAGCAACCTCGTGCTGGTACCACGGCCGAAACCTTGGGCAAACTCAAACCTGCGTTCAAAAAGGACGGCACGGTCACCGCTGGCAATGCATCGTCACTCAACGACGGTGCCGCCGCCGTGATGCTGATGAGCGCTGCCAAAGCAGAACAGCTGGGCCTGCCGGTGCTGGCACGTGTTGCTGCTTATGCCAATGCAGGCGTAGACCCGGCGATCATGGGCATCGGCCCGGTCAGCGCCACTCGTCGCTGCCTGGACAAGGCCGGTTGGGCGCTGGACGAACTGGACCTGATCGAAGCCAACGAAGCATTTGCCGCGCAATCTCTGTCGGTGGGCAAGGAACTGGGGCTGGACCCGCACAAGCTCAACGTCAACGGCGGAGCCATCGCCATCGGCCACCCGATTGGCGCGTCAGGCTGCCGCGTGCTGGTAACGCTGCTGCACGAGATGATCAGGCGGGATGCGAAGAAAGGTCTGGCCACGCTGTGCATCGGCGGTGGCCAGGGGGTTGCCCTCGCGCTGGCGCGCTGAGGGCATTCAGATCAGGCGCCTGCGGGCGCCACTTCCATTTCGGCTGGCTCCGGCCGCTTGATCAGCGCATACACCACGCCGGTCAGCAAACTGCCCGCAATGATCGCCAGCAGATACAGCAGCGCATGATTGATGGCGTTCGGGATCAACATCACGAACAGGCCGCCGTGTGGCGCCATCAGCTTGCAGCCGAAATACATCGACAGCGCACCGGTCAGTGCGCCGCCGACGACGCTGGCCGGGATCACCCGCAACGGGTCCTTGGCAGCGAATGGAATGGCACCCTCTGAAATGAAGCACAGCCCCAGCACAAACGCCGCCTTGCCCGCTTCACGCTCGCTCTGGGCGAACTTGCGACGGGCCAGGATCGTGGCAATGCCCATACCGATGGGCGGCACCATGCCGGCCGCCATGGCAGTGGCCATCGGCGCGTAGCTCTGCGAGGCCAGCAAGCCGACCGAGAACGCATAGGATGCCTTGTTGATCGGCCCGCCCAGGTCGACGCACATCATTGCGCCCAGCACCACGCCCAACAGGATCGCGTTGGTAGTGCCCATGCTGTCGAGGAAGTGGGTCAGCGCTTCGAGCATCCCGGCCACTGGCTTGCCGACCACGTAGATCATCACCAGACCGGTGAACAGGCTCGACAGCAACGGAATGATCAGAATCGGCTTGAGCGCTTCGACGCTGGCAGGCAGACGGGCGTAGCGATTGATCGCTGCGGCGCTGTAACCGGCGAGAAAACCGGCAATGATACCGCCGATGAACCCCGCCCCCAGCGTGCTCGCCAGCAAACCACCAATCATTCCCGGCGCAAGGCCCGGGCGGTCAGCGATGGAATAGGCGATGTAACCGGCCAGCAACGGCACCATCAGTTTGAAGGCGGCTTCACCGCCAATCTGCATCAACGCCGCAGCCAGTGTGCCCGGCTCCTTGAACGCGGTAATGCCGAACACGAACGACAGTGCGATCAGCAAGCCACCGGCAACCACCATCGGCAGCATAAACGATACGCCGGTCAGCAAATGCTTGTAGACCCCGGTCTTCTCTTGTCGGGCGGGCGATTTGGCAGTCGCCGAATCAGACTCGACCTGCCCCTCCGCCAAGGCTTTTTTCAGGGTGGCTTCGGACTGCTTCAGCGCAATCCCGGTGCCGCAACGGTAGATTTTCTTGCCGGCAAAGCGATCCGTGTTGACCTCGATGTCGGCGGCCAGTAACACCACGTCGGCGTCGGCAATGGCTTGAGCGCTGAGCGGATTGCGTGCGCCGACCGAGCCCTGGGTCTCGACCTGCAGATCATAGTTCAGACGCTTGGCAGCCTGCTGAATCGCCTCGGCAGCCATGAACGTGTGAGCGACGCCGGTCGGGCACGCCGTGATCGCCACAATGCGCGGTTGCGCACCGGCACTGCTGGCCGCGTCAGAAGCGACCGCCTGCGACGCCACATGCACCTGCGCTTCTTTTACAGCACGCTGTAAAAAGCCATCGACGTCCTGCAACGCGTGCGCTGGCGAGTCTTGAAACAGACGCTTGCCGATAAAACGATCCAGCTCCACCGGCCCGGTATTGACCACCAGCACCAGATCAGCGGCCTGAATATCCTCAGGCGACAGCTGCTGATCGGCCTTGTTAGGGTCGATGATTTCGACGCTGGTTTCCCAGCCTTGGCGCAGTGCGGCCGCTTCGAGCAATCGTGCACTGAGTACGCTGCTGACCTTGCCGTTCGGGCAGGCCGTAACTATGGCTAACTTCATGACGATCCTCTCTTATTGTTCTGTCAGGCTGCGTACAGTGACGCCGCCTTCAAGCCGTTTGAGTTGGGCGGCATCGGTGATGCCGAAACCGATCTGGGTCACGGCCATCGCAGCGATTGCCGTGGCGGTGCGCAGGGTTTTCTGTGGATCGTGGCCGCCGATCAGGCCGTGAACCATGCCCGCCAGCAGCGAATCGCCGGCACCCACGGTACTGGCAACGGTGACTTTGGGCGGCAGCGAATGCAGGGCCAGGTTCGGACTGAACCAGTGCACGCCTTCGGATCCCTGAGAGATCACCACATGCTCGATGCCCTGAGCGTGCAGACGGGATGCTGCTTGGGCTTGTGCGTCAATGGAAATGATCGGTGCGTCGAGGGCTTCGGCCAGTTCTTCGGTATTGGGCTTGATCAGCCACGGCCCGGCCGCCAGACCGGCCCGCAAGGCCAGACCACTGCTGTCCAGCGCCACTTTCAGACCGAGGTCCTTGAGCATCAGCAGCAGCTTCTGCAACCACTCGGGAGTGACGCCGCGCGGCAGACTGCCCGCCACCACCACCACATCGAAACCCGCTGCGATCTGCTGAACGCGCGCAAACAGCGCCTGCTGGGCGTCTTCACTGACCTGCGGGCCGGGGCCGTTCAGGTCGGTGATCCGGCCACTGCCTTCGGCCAGCTTGATGTTGCTGCGGGTTTCGCCCGGCACACGCACGAACTCGTCGACAAAGTTGCGCCGCTCGAACAACGCCTCGAACGCCTGCTGGTTATCGACGCCGAGGAAACCGGCAACGGTCAGGTCGTGGCCGAGGTCAGCCAGCACCTGCGCCACGTTGAGCCCTTTGCCTGCGGCATGGGTCAGCATCGCATTGCTGCGATTGACCTGCCCCAGCTCCATCTGCCCCAACTGCACGGTCAGGTCCAGCGCCGGGTTCATGGTCAGGGTAAGAATCTTCGCCATTACAAAGCCTCCACAAGCGCACGGACTTCGGCAGCGCTGCCCGCCGTCAGCGCATTTTGCGCCAGTTGCTGAGCAGTGCTCAGGGTCAGTTCACGAACGCAGGCCTTGACCTCGCCAATGCTGCGCGCCGACACACTCAATTCATCCACGCCCAGCCCGACCAGAATCGGCACGGCCAGCGGATCAGCCGCCAGTTCGCCGCAGACCCCCACCCACTTGCCGTTGGCATGCGCGGCACGCACGGTCATGTCGATCAGTTGCAGCACCGAAGGGTGCAGCCCGTCCGCCTGCGCCGACAACGTCGGGTGACCACGGTCGATGGCCATGGTGTATTGGGTCAGGTCATTGGTGCCGATGCTGAAGAAGTCCACTTCCTTGGCCAGTACCGGCGCAATCAAGGCAGCCGAAGGCACTTCGATCATGATCCCCAGTTGCAGATCGCTGACCGGAATCTCTTCGCGCAGACGCTGGGTCATGTCGCGCGCCTGACGCCATTCTTCAAGGGTGCCGATCATCGGGAACATGATGCGCAACGGGCCACTCTCAGCCGAACGCAACAAGGCGCGAAGCTGGCTTTCCATGACGTCCGGACGCTGCAGGGTCAGGCGGATACCGCGAACCCCGAGAAACGGGTTTTCTTCCTTGTCGATCGGCCAGTAAGGCAATGGCTTGTCACCGCCAACGTCCAGGGTGCGCACCACCAGCGGACGCCCGCCGAGGTCGGTGAGGACGCGGCGATATTCAGCTTCCTGAGTCGCTTCGTCGGGTGCCTGGGAATGCGCCATGAACAGCAATTCGGTGCGCAGCAGGCCGACGCCTTCTGCGCCCTGCTCCACCGCAGCCGGGGTGCCGGTGCTGTCGCCAATGTTGGCGAAAACTTCCACGGCGTGGCCGTCGCGGGTCACGGCGGGTTCCATGCGCGCGGCCGCGGCAGCCTTGAGGCGCTCCTCGCGGGCATCGCGGTCCTGAACCGCACGCTGCAAGGTCGCCTCGTCAGGCGCAACCGTCAGGCGGCCGCGCTGGCTGTCGAGCAGCAGCACCGTGCCGGGCTTGAGCAACAACACGTCGTCACCGGCACCAACCAGCGCGGGAATGCCAAGCGCACGGGCCACAATGGCGCTGTGCGCGGTCGCGCCGCCGCGAGCGGTCAGAATGCCGGCGACCTGCGCCGGATCAAGGCGTGCGACGTCGGACGGCCCGACTTCGTCCATCACCAGAATGTAAGGCTCGTCCGGCGCGGCGACGGTTTCAACGCCGCAGATCTGCGCCAGCACGCGGCGTCCCACGTCACGCAGGTCGGCAGCACGCTCGGCCAGCAGGGCATCTTTCAGTTGCTCCTGCTGTACGGCAGCCGCTTCAATAACCGCCGCCCACGCGGCAGCTGCACTTTCATTGTCGTTCAGACGCTGCTCGACCTCGCCGGTCAGCTCCGGGTCGTCAAGCATCTCCTGGTGGGTGATGAAGATTTCGCGGATGGCCTTGGACTTACTGCGTTGAATCAGGTTTTCAATGTCGCGCCGCACTTCGCCGATTGCGCTGTGCAGACGCTCGCGCTCGGCCGCGACCGATTCGCCCTTTTGCGGGTAATCAAAGGTCTGCAATACCTGCACGTGCGCCGGGCCGACAGCGATGCCGGGGGACGCAGACACAGCCTGCAATACACTGCCCGCAGCCGGTGCGTTCAACGGTTTGGCGATGGCAGCAGGCGTCGGTGCTGCCTGAGGCTCGGCAACGGCAGGCAAAGGTTCGACTTCTTCGCCAAGCCCCTGCTCTACCGCAGCGATCAGCGCAGGCAAGGCGTCGGCAGCAATCGACGGTTCAGCGATGAATTCCAGCGTCTGACCACGACGAGCGCCGAGGCTGAGCAGCTTGCTCAAGCTCTTGGCCGACACCGCAGCCTCGCCGGTCTCCAGCACACGCATGCGGATCTCGCCGTCGAACTCCTTGGCCAGTTGCGCCAGGATCTTGGCCGGGCGGGCATGCAGGCCATGGGCGTTAGCCAGCTGAATCTGACGGGTCGGCCATTCCGCAGGCAACTCACCCCCCAGCGCTTCGAGCACCACACGGCTGTTGGTGGCGTGGCCCAGCTCGTGGCCGCGACCTTCGATCAGCAACAGGCACAGACGCTCAAGCAGCGCCTGATGCGCCTCACCCAGGCTGGCAAGACAGAACAGGCCAGTCAAAGGCTGGCCCAGATAACGAATCGGTTTGTCGGGCGTGACGAACGCCAGACCGGGACGCTTCACGGTCTGCTCACTGTGCAGCCACCACAGGCCATCACCCAGCGACAGCGCTTCGACCTGCTGAAGTACGGCGGCGAAACCGTTGCTTACACAATCGGCCTTGCGCAGCAGACGTGCGCCGCGCCATACCAGCTCTTCAAAATCATCGGCCGATACGCCGAGGCTGATCATCTGTGCGTCGAGCGCCAGTTCCTGTGGCGCGCCCTGCAACAGTTGCAGCAGGTCCTCAGGGGTTTTCGCCTCACGCAGCGCCGGGCCGAGATCTTCTTCACCCAGCGCGCGGGTCAACAGCTGCAACAGACGTAAATGCTCATCGGATTTGGCTGCGATACCGATCGCCAGGTAGACGATCTGGCCGTTGCCCCAATCCACCCCTTCGGGGAATTGCATCAGACGTACGCCGGTGGTGAACACCAGATCGCGGGTTTCGGGCGTACCGTGCGGGATGGCGATGCCCTGCCCCAGAAAGGTCGAACCTTGCTGCTCACGGTTCATCAACCCGGTGAGGTAGCCTTCCGCTACCAGACCATCGGCGACCAGGTGGTCAGCAAGCAGCTTAAGTGCGGCAGTCTTATCCACGGCCGACTGCGCCATGGATATTTGCTCCAGAGTAAGTTCGAGCATTGCCTTGACTCCTGTGCGGCGCCAAGGCGCCACCTGATTCTTGTTTTAATGACGATCATGGGTGATCGACAGCGTAGGAAAATAAAGCGACACCTATCGGACATCACTTTCATCTGGATTGCAGCAGACAACAGGCGTGCTGAATCGTTTAATCTATAATTGCACGGCACGTTACTCGATTCTGCGGATTCATTGAAGCCCAGCCGCAAAATCGGTGTAGGAGACTTCCCAAAATACTTGAAGTACTTAGGAATTTCCTACGGTCTGGTGTAAAGATCACTGTCACATCAAAAATAATTCGACTTTCCTGATCCACGCACCTTATTAAAGGAAATTCCGGGGTGAAACTGAGCGATATTGCACGTCTGGCGGGTGTTTCCGTGACCACGGCCAGCTATGTGATCAACGGCAAGGCCGAACAACAGCGCATCAGCCCGGCAACGGTCGAGCGCGTCAAGGCAGTCGTCGAGCAGCACAACTTCCGACCCAACCCTCAAGCGGCGGGCCTGCGCAGTCGGCACAGCAAAACACTGGGCTTCATTCTTCCGGACCTGGAGAACCCCAGCTACGCACGCATTGCCAAGCTGCTGGAGCAAGGCGCTCGCCGCCTTGGTTATCAGTTGCTGATCGCCAGCTCCGACGATGACCCGGTCAGCGAACTGCAACTGTTGCAGCTTTTTCGTGCGCGCCGCTGTGATGCCCTGCTGGTCGCCAGCTGCCTGCCGCCTGGCGACGAGAGCTACCGTGACTTGCAGCTCAAGGGCATGCCCGTCATCGCCATCGACCGGGAGATGGATCCCGGGTTTTTCTGTTCGGTGGTCAGCGACGACCATGACGCCAGCCTGCAGCTTACCCGCAGCTTGTTACAGACCAACCCACGGCATATCGCGCTGCTCGGCGCTCGCCCCGAGCTGAGCATCAGCCGGGCGCGCGCCGCCGGGTTCGAACACGCACTGGACGGTTTCACAGGGACCTCGGCTATCGAGCATGGCGAAGCGTTCAGCCGCCAGTGCGGGCAACGCCTGATGACCGAAATACTGCAACGCGACGGGCATTTTCCCGACGCGCTGATCACCACCTCCTACGTGCTGCTGCAGGGTGTGTTCGACGTGCTGCAAAGCCAGGCGCTGAATTCCATCCAGCTGCATCTGGGCACCTTCGGTGATACACAACTGCTGGATTTCCTGCCGTTGCCGGTCAATGCCATGGCCCAGCAGCATCAGTTGATCGCCGACAAAGCGCTGCAACTGGCACTCGCCGCCATCGAGAAGGATGACTACCAGCCCGGCGTGCATGCCATCGTGCGAGCGTTCAAGCAACGCATTCACGAGGCCTGACGTGCAACTGATCGACACCCACACCCATCTGGATTTTCCAGAGTTCGATGCCGACCGTGAGCACGTCCTGCAACACAGTCAGGCACTCGGTGTGCAGCGCATGGTGGTGCTGGGGGTCTATCAGCGCAACTGGCAGCGGGTATGGGACCTGACCGTTGCCAACCCTGCTCTGCATGCGGCGTTCGGGCTGCATCCGGTGTATATCGACGAGCACCGCGCCGAGCACCTCAAGGAGCTGGGCGACTGGCTGACCCGTCTGAAAGGCCATCCGCAGTTATGTGCAGTGGGCGAGATCGGCCTCGATTACTACCTCGATCACCTGGACAACGTGCAGCAGCAGAAAGTTTTCGACGCGCAGTTGCAACTGGCTGCCGACTTCGACCTGCCCGCCTTGCTGCATGTGCGGCGCAGCCATGCGGACGTGATCGCTACCCTCAAGCGTCACAGGCTAAAGCGCTGCGGCATCATTCATGCCTTTGCGGGCAGCCGTGAAGAGGCGCGGGAATATATCAAGCTGGGTTTCAAACTTGGTCTGGGCGGCGCGGCGACCTGGCCACAGGCGCTGCGCATGCATCGGGTGATTGCCGAACTGCCGCTGGACAGCGTTGTGCTGGAAACCGACTCGCCGGACATGGCACCCGCCATGTACCCCAACCAGCGCAACAGCCCGCAGCATTTGCCTGAGATCTGCCAGGCGCTGGCGGGCTTGATGAACATCAGCCCGGAACGGCTCGCCGAGGCCAGCACGCGCAACGCTTGCGAGCTGTTCGGCTGGCCTCAAATCGTTACTGGCTGAAACGTCAAACCAGCAGCGTCCACACGGCAAAACCCGCGTACCAGACGATTGCCGCGCGGACCAGCAATTCCCAGAGCATATCCAGGCTGGCAACACCTTCCGGACCGATGACCGGGGAAGGCACTTCGCTGGCGGCGCAGCCGGCACGAGTGACCAGTTGCATGGAACTGATGTTCCAGTTGAGCAATTCGTGGAGCATGACCCGACTGACCGCCACGAAATTGCCGACCAGCGCGAAGCTGGCAGCCAGCAACCTGACCGGTAGCCAGTCAAACGCATGACGCAACTGCCCTGCCCGCTCGACCAGCGCCGGGGTCGTGCCATGGTCAGCGGCAAGTGCCAACAGCCGGTAGGCCAGTGCAGCCACCGGGCCGAGTACGAAATACCAGAAGATGACTGCGAAGAAACTCTGAAAGGCCTGCCACAACATGAAGCTCTGCACGCCCTGCAAGAGGTGCTCGCTGTCATCGGCCTGCACGCCCATGTCGCGCTCGGCCACATGCACCGCAGCCTGAGTATCACCGCGTCGACAGGCATCACGAAAAGGCCCGAGCACGGCAATAAGGTCAGTGCGGCCGAGGCTGTAGATCAGCACCAGCAAATGAATCGGCAGGACCAGCCAGCCATAAGCCACCGAGCCGACAATCGTCAGTGCCAGTTGCAGCAGCAGGACCGGCACAAGCACCAGCAACGCCAGCGTGAGCCAGGGGCGTGCGGCGGTTCGCGGGCTGGTTTCAAGCTTTGTCAGCTCTTTCAACCATGGACCATCACGCTGTACCCGCTGGCGCAGTGCCGAAAATTTCTCTATGCAGACCGCCAGCAGTAACACCAGAAAACTCATCGTTTGTCCCTCACATCAATCCAGCAAAGCGGCTCGAAACTTGGCCCAGTCAAAGCAGGGTCCCGGATCTGTCTTGCGTCCCGGCGCGATGTCACTGTGGCCACAGATACGCTCGGGCGTGATCGCTACAAAAGCCTTTCGCAACTGGCGCGTCAGGTCAATCAGCGCGTGGTATTGCGCCTCGCTGAAAGGCTGTTCGTCCGTACCTTCCAGCTCGATGCCGATGGAAAAGTCGTTGCACCCCTCACGCCCATCAAAACTCGACACCCCGGCGTGCCATGCACGATCAAGACAAGAGACGAACTGAATGACATCGCCATCACGTTCAATCAGAAAATGCGCCGACACCCGCAAATCGGCAATGCCGGCAAAGTACGGATGCTCGGTGGTGTCCAGTCGATTCTGAAAAAAGGCCTGCACCTTGCCGGTCTTGAACTGCGCCGGTGGCAGGCTGATGTTGTGGATCACCAGCAGCGAGATCTCACCGTCAGGTCGCGCATTGAAGTTGGGCGAAGGGCAATGCTGCACGCCAGCGCACCAACCGCTTGCGGAGTCCAGTTGCATGAATGCTCCTTGAGCGGAGGAAATGGATGACACCGATTATGCCCGCGATGCATGCGGAGGTGGGGGTTGATATAGACCTCTTGCGCAGGAAACAGCCCGAATAGACTGCTCGTGGCGCTCTGTGTCACACGTCTGCAGTCTTGCGAGAAATCAGGCGCCCTTGAGCTTGCGCAGGGTGCCGATCACTGATTCCAGCGCTCGGTCAAACAGCAAGGCGTCGTCGAGGACGCGTACCGCACCGCGGCGAAACTCGACGGCGAGGCCGACGCGGGTCTTTTCCAGCACTTTCATGCCAGTGCGATTGACGAACACATAACGGCCGGTCGGCTCGACAATGGCCGTCAGCTTGCAGCGCAATTTGTGCTCTTCGTCTTCCTGAATTTCGACCCAGCAACCGACCCGCAACGTGTCGACCATCTGCAGGCCGGCATCATCGTCAGGCAATTGCACAACCGGTTCGTTGAGCAACCGCTCTTCAGGGGCAATCAGGACAATTTCCTCGACCACCGCCATCATCGGCGGACCTGCTGCAACCTCAGTGCCTGATGGCGACGCGTCACCGGCAACATCTTCGCCACTGGCTTCCTGCAGACGCGTGAAATGCTGAAACGCCTGCACATGCAGCGACTCCAGCTGGCTGAAGAATTCGCTGGTGGCGAACGGATCGAATGCCGCGCTGGTCAGGCCGTCACGCAGGGACTTGAGCAGCCCCGGGACCAGCTCCAGCAAACGCTGCAACGCCTGTGGGTCGTCATGCAGCTCGACGCTCCAGATCAAGTCGTCCATGGTCGTCAGGCCCGCCTGCCATTCGCCGGACGCTTCACCATGCTTGAGGCAGGTCAGCAGCAGCACCTTGCTCCAGGCCTCCTGCAACAGACGCACCACCACTTCCGGCAAGGTGCGCCCCAACAGGCGCTGATTCAGTTCCTGCTGGACCTGCTGGCGAGCCAGTTCGGCGCGCGCGCGGCCTTCCTCGGCATCGCGGGTACGCTGTTCCAGCAACTCGCTACGACGGCGTTCGTCACTGGTAAAGGCCAGAAAATCAGCGAGCAGTTCGGGAAAGATAGACGGATCGTCGTCAAAGTCATTGAGCAGGCGCTGCACGATCTGCTCGACCCGCTGATACAGCGAGTCGCGCTGATAATCGTCACGCCCGCCCCAACCCAGGGCTGCAGTGGCAATTTCGTTGAGCAGGCGGCGCGCCGGGTGGCTGCCTCGGCTGAAAAAGCTCTTGTCGAGCACCGCCACTTTGAGCATCGGAATCTGTAGGCGCCCGATCAGCGCACGCAGCGATGGCGGCAGGTTGCGGTCATCGAGAATGAACTCGAACAACATCGCAATGAGGTTGATCACATCCTCGTCGCCCACGCCAACAATCCGCGATTTGCCGGTTTTCACGTTGACCCGCGTCAGCAGCTGTTCAAGCTGGTTGCGCAGATCGAAGTCATCAGCGGTTTCCTGAGACGGCACATACTGCTGCAAATGGGAGAGCAGACGCAGCAGATCCCTGCTGGAAATCGGACGCTCTTCGGCATTAGGCTCGTGACGCGGCACAAGGTTGCCACGCACCTGAAGCAATAACTCCTGCAATGCCGCGAAGACTTCCTGCACGCCTTTATCAAGCTTGTCAGCCGCTTCACCGAGCGCAGTGTCGGACAACTCGACAGCGCGAGCCCTGGGCGCCGCCCGATCCGATGACCTGCGGGTAGGCAGGACCTTCATGTCGGGCAATATGCCGGTGGCAATCAGCAGCTGGTTGGCTTCGCCGTACAAATGATCGGTGTTGGTCAGGACATACTTTTCGAACAGTTTGAGGATGATCAGCTTGACCTTGATCTCCACACCCAGATTGCGTCCCGCCTCAAGAAAGAACCTGCACAGCATTGCCGGCCCCAACGGGTTGCTTTCGTCGGCGATGGGTTGCGGCACCAGCACGTTGAGGCGCGCAGTGAGCTGGCCCAGCGCAAGGCTGTCACGGCTCATGACCTTGGTGACCATGGCGTCGACGGCCACGGTTTTCTCGAGATCGTCGTTATGCACCAGCGCCAGCTTGTCGAAAGACACGGCGGCCGGCAGCACGGGGTCCTGAACCTGGTACTGCCCCAGCGACAGAAAGGATTCGTAGAACTTGTCGAGAAAGCCACGTTCGATGCTTTTGCGCTTGAGACGCAGATCACGCATGGCTTCGAAAAAGATGTTTTGTTCGGTGTTGCTCTGGGCGCGGTCAGCCATTTCGAACAGCGTGTCGTCGGCGTTATCGAACAGCACCTGCAAGGCGTCTTTGAGCTGCTGTGCCGCCTTGTCGCGAACCTGCAGCAATACCACCGGTAACCTGGCCAGCGGAGCGCTGGCCCCCTGCGCAGGAAGCACTTTGCTCAACGGCACTACTTTTTCGTCGTTCGGCATTACACCCCCCGTCAGGAACATACCCGAACCCCATCACAAACGTGGCTTGCCACCCTCGCTTTGTGAAGCGGCTCCCTTGGCGCTGCAAAAAAACGTCAAACCCGTGACGTCAAATACTAGTCGAATACTCTTTCAGAAGCATCTTGCAAAAATTTTCATTAACGCCAACGAGACGTGGTCCACATTTATTCGACTGAATGCAAAGCACTCATGAGCACCCATAGACCGCGACATTTGCGTTCCATCGCAAACGAATTTGCCAAACCGACCAACTGCACGTTCAGAAAGCCTGCACAGAGCACGGCTGCAGGTGGGTTAGCAGGTTGCAGTGCCTTATACTCGGACGACTTTGTTAGTGGAGCCCGCTATGCCGAATGTACAACTTGCCGATCTGACAGCCGAGATCGAAGCCAATGTGCGCCGCGCATTGCTTGAGGATGTCGGCAGCGGCGACATCACCGCCCAACTGATTCCGGCAGAACGGCTGGCCAAGGCCACGATCATTTCCCGCGATGCTGCAGTGATTGCCGGGACCGCGTGGGTCGATGCAGTGTTTCGTCAACTCGACCCCCGTGTGGCCGTGCACTGGCAGGTGGTCGATGGCGACCGGGTCAGCCCGAATCAGGCGCTGTTTCATCTGGAAGGCCCCGCACGATCGCTGCTGACAGGCGAACGCAGCGCGCTCAACTTCCTGCAGATGCTCTCCGGCGTCGCGACCCGAGCGCAGTATTTTGCCGACATCGTGGCGGGCACCGGGGTCAAGCTGCTCGATACCCGCAAGACTCTGCCGGGCCTGCGTCTGGCGCAGAAATATGCAGTGACCTGTGGCGGTTGCCACAATCATCGCATCGGCCTGTATGACGCGTTCCTGATCAAGGAAAACCACATCGCAGCCTGCGGCGGCATTGCTCAGGCCGTGGATGCTGCGCGCAAGATAGCGCCAGGCAAGCCGGTGGAAGTCGAAGTCGAGAGCCTGAGCGAACTCAAACAGGCGCTGGACGCGGGCGCCGACATCATCATGCTCGACGAACTGAGCCTGGAGGACATGCGCGAAGCCGTTCGTCTTACCGCAGGGCGCGCCAGGCTTGAAGCCAGCGGCGGCATCAACGACGACACGTTGCGGGTGATTGCCGAAACCGGCGTGGATTACATTTCCATCGGTGCGATGACCAAGGATGTGAAGGCGGTGGACCTGTCCATGCGCCTGAGCATCTGACGGCTCCACGCACCTACGACGACTACGATTTCGGGAGCAGACGCCTTGGACCAATGGTTTGTCATGAACGCGGGCAAGCAGCTCGGCCCGATGGATGCAGCGGCAGCGCGATTGATTGCGCGTGAAGCGCCCGGAGCCTGGTGCTGGAAACAAGGCATGCCGGACTGGCAGCCGATCTATCAGGTTCAGGAAGTACGCGCCGTCAAAAAGGATGGCGTAACCCCCTTCCCGGCCCCTGCACCTGAAATGATCCAGCCAAGGCCTTCCGGCCTGCCCGTGCAGGCTTCCCGGACACCTGCGCCGGTTCCCGCTGCCGCACCGGGCAAACGCCCCTCATTCACCCCGGACCCGAATGCTTCGGGTGGCTTTGGCTTGTCGCAGACCACCGAGGGCGTGGACTTCAAGCTGTACGGCTCCGAGACCCAGTTCGTCGAGTTGGAACTTGACCCCGGCGAAAGTGCGGTCGCCGAAGCCGGCGCGATGATGTACAAAACCTGCGACGTGCAAATGGAGACCATCTTCGGCGACGGCAGTAATCAGTCGTCGGGGCTGCTGGGCTCGCTGTTCGGCGCAGGCAAACGCATGCTCACCGGCGAAAGCCTGTTCACCACGGTGTTTTCGCAGCAGGGTTCCGGCAAGGGCCGGGTCGCCTTTGCTGCGCCCTACCCGGGCACCATCCTGCCGCTGAACCTGCGCGATTTCGGTGGCAGGCTGATCTGCCAGAAAGACAGCTTCCTGGCCGGTGCCAAAGGCGTATCCATCGGTATTCAGTTTCAGAAGAAGATCCTGACCGGGCTGTTCGGTGGTGAGGGTTTCGTCCTGCAAAAGCTTGAAGGCGATGGCTGGGTGTTTGTGCACATGGGCGGCACGGTGCGCAAGATCGAACTGGCTGCAGGCGAAGGCCTCGATGTCGACACCGGCTGTCTGGCGGCCATGACCCAGACTGTGGACTATGACATCCGTATGGTCGGTGGCGGCATCAAGTCGATGCTGTTCGGCGGCGAAGGCGTGTTTTTCGCCAGGCTGACCGGTCCCGGCACGGTGTGGCTGCAAAGCCTGCCATTCTCTCGTCTGGCCGGACGCATGCTCGCGGCAGGCCCGTCCGGTGTGGGCAGAAGCGAACGCTGATCGTCGTCATTCGACCGAGGGCCGTATGACGCCCTCTTGCCAAGGAAGAACCATGCAAATCGCTCAAGGCCAACGCATTCCGCTTTCTACCCTGATTCAGGGCACTGACCTCACGCTGTCGATCAGCATAAAATCGCCCCATGTGATCGACTACGTGTGCTTCGGCATCGACGCCAACGGCAAGCTGTCAGACGACCGTTACATGATCTTCTTCAACCAGCCAGACAGCCCGTGCAACGGCGTCAAGCAGGTGAACGGTGGCGACTTTCAGCTCTCGCTGTCCCGTTTGCCCGCGTCCATAGACCGGCTGGTGTTCACGGCGTCGATTGATGGCGCGGGGGCGATGAGCGATATCCAGTCCAGCCACTTCAACATTCAGCAACAAGGTCGCGAAGCGGCACGTGGCGAGTTCTCCGGTGCCACCTTCTCCGCCGAGAAAGCCATTATGGTGGCCGATATCTACCGCAAGAACGGCGAATGGCGCATAGCCTCCAACCTGCAAGGCTACAACGCCGGCCTGGATGCGCTGGTCGTGCATTTTGGCGGTGAAATTGCCGACGCTCCGCCTCCCCCGCCCGCACGAATTTCTCTTGAGAAGAAGATTGCCGACGCTGCGCCGCAACTGATCAGCCTGGCGAAAAAAGCTCAGATCAGCCTGGAGAAAGCCAGACTGACCGACACCAAGGCCCGAGTCGGCCTGGTGCTGGACGCGTCAGGTTCGATGAACCCGCAATACACGCGCGGCCATGTGCAGGAAGTGGTTGATCGCCTGATTCCGCTGGCGGTGCATTTCGACGATGACGGCGCGCTGGACTGCTGGGCATTCGGTGCCAAGCCGCAGCAACTCGGTTCAGTCACGCTGAGCAACTTTCAGGACTTCATCAAGACCGACCATGGCGGCTGGAAAGACTGGGAACTGGGCGCACGCGTCAACGACGAGCCCAAGGCGATGCGCATGGTCATCGACTACTACAAGAAGTCAGGCGACAAGACGCCGGTCTACATTCTGTTCATCAGCGACGGTGGCGTACACCAGGATCGTGAGATCACCAAACTGATGATCGAGGCCGCCAAACTGCCGATTTTCTGGCAATTCGTGGGGCTGGGTGGTCGCGGTTACGGGATTCTCGAAAAGCTGGACGACATGGGCGGTCGCGTAGTCGACAACTGCAACTTCTTCGCCCTGGACCGTCTGGATGAAATCCCGGAAGAGAAGCTGTATGACTTGCTGATGG
This sequence comes from Pseudomonas syringae, assembly GCF_023278085.1. Classification (NCBI taxonomy): domain Bacteria; kingdom Pseudomonadati; phylum Pseudomonadota; class Gammaproteobacteria; order Pseudomonadales; family Pseudomonadaceae; genus Pseudomonas; species Pseudomonas syringae. The sequence continues at coordinate 4,460,463 of NZ_CP066265.1, forward strand.
AAGAATTTCCGGACTGGCTGAAAGCAGCCAAAAGTGCCGGGATTTTGTAACTCATTCAGCGGTCGGAACCTCACCTATCGTGCGATGCAGAGCGTCGTGACTGCATTCCACGCAGAGCGCGCGGAACGATAGCCTCGTAACTGTCGTACCAATGCTTTCAAAAGCCCCAATAAAAAACCCCGCCATCGCTAGCGGGGTTTTTTATCGGGCGTTGATCGGGTTTAGCCGATTGCAACACCGTGAGCTTCTGCCAGCGGTTTCAGACCGCCGACAAAGCCCTGGCCGATGGCCTTGAACTTGAACTCTTCGCCGTTGCGATACAACTCGCCGAAGATCATCGCGGTTTCAGTCGATGCGTCTTCCGACAAGTCGTAACGAGCGATTTCCTTGCCGTCAGCCTTGTTCACTACGCGAATGTAAGCGTTCGATACCTGACCGAAGCTTTGCTTGCGTTCCTCAGCCGAGTGGATGGTAACCGCGAAAACCAGCTTCTTGACCGCAGCGGCCAGGCCGGTGAGCTTGACGGTTACCGACTCGTCATCACCTTCGCCAGCGCCTGAACGGTTGTCGCCCAAGTGCTCGACCGAACCATCAGCCGATTTCTTGTTGTTGTAGAAAATGAAGCTGTTGTCATCCAGCACCTTGCCATTTTCGCCAACGATGAAGATGGACGCGTCCAGGTCGAACTCGGTGCCATCGGTAACCCGTGGATCCCAACCCAGACCAACGGTGATTTCTGTCAGGCCAGGAGCCTCTTTCGACAGGGAAACGTTACCGCCTTTACTCAGACTTACTGCCATGTTCGTAATCCTTTATATAAAAGTGATTGGACGCGAATCAGAAATTCATGCCGAAGGAGTTGGCCAACGCTTTCAGGCCACCCTGGAAACCGCTACCGACGGCGCGGAATTTCCACTCACCGTTATTGCGGTACAGCTCGGCGAAGATCATCGCGGTTTCAGTCGAAGCATCTTCGGCAAGGTCGTAACGAACGACTTCAGCGCCCGACTTCTCATTCACTACACGAATGAACGAGCGGCTGACCTGACCGAAGTTCTGACCACGGTTTTCCGCGTCATGAATAGTCACCACGAACGCGATCTTGTCGACATCAGCCGGGACGCGCGTCAGATCGACCTTGACCACTTCGTCGTCGCCATCGCCTTCACCCGTACGGTTGTCACCGGTGTGCTCGACGGAGCCATCAGCACTTTTGAGCTGGTTGTAGAAAATGAAGTCAGCTTCACTGCGGACCTTGCCATTGGCGCCCAACAGGAATGCGCTGGCGTCCAGGTCAAATGCCTGGCCGTCAGTGGCGCGCGGGTCCCAGCCCAGACCGATGAGAACATTGGTCAGGGTAGGGTCGGTTTTCGACAGCGAAAGGTTGCCACCTTTTTGCAGAGTCAAAGCCATGATTCGGTTATCTCCTTTATCCAGTGTTTACGCTTTTTCTTCAGCCGGTTCTTCTTTGCCCGGGAAGAGCAGGCTGGCGACGATACCGATGATCAGCACGACGACCACAACCAGCAGGCTGGCGTTGGCGCTGATCTCGTAACCGTGATGGAACAGGTGGTTGGTAGCATTCAGGCCCAGTTTCAAGGCAATGAAGAACAGCAGCGCAATAACCGCTTTCTCCAGATGCACCAGGTAGCGCTTCAGGGCTTCAAGTACGAAATACAAGGTACGCAGGCCGAGAATTGCGAACAGCATGGCCGAGAACACGATCAACGGCTCGCGGCTCACTGCGATGATTGCAGGCACGGAGTCGAACGCGAACAGCACGTCGGAGATCTCCGCCACTACCAGACACAGGAACAGCGGAGTAGCGAACAGCGCGCCTTTGGCAGCCAGCGTGATACCGGCGTTTTCAGGCTTCTTGATTTCCTCTTCCAGTACCGAGCGACGCACGAAGAAGTTGCTGCCGTGCAGCTTTGGCCACACCGGGAACAGTTTCTTGGCGAAGCGATACGCCATGTGCTGCGAGTAGTCGACTTCTTCATCGTCGTCATCGCCGGCACGCAGCATCATGATCGCTGTCCAGGCAACGATCACCGCGAACACCACTTCGACCCACGGGCCCAGCGCCAGCAGGCCAGTACCGATGGCGACGAAGATGCCGCGGAAAACGATGGCGCCGATGATGCCCCAGTACAAAACGCGGTGGCGCAGGCCATCCGGAATCTTGAACCAGGAGAACAACGCCATGAACACGAACAGGTTGTCGACGCTCAGCACTTTTTCCAGCGCGTAACCGGTGACGAACAGCGTGGCGACTTCAGAGCCGTGCTGTACGTACAGGAAACCGGCGAAAGCCAGCGAAATGGCGACCCAGAAGACCGACCACGCCGAGGCTTGCGCCAGGGTGATCGGCTTGTTTCCCCGGTGGGAGAACATGTCGATGGCCATGGCCGTAATGGCCAGACCGACGAAAACCGCCATCGTGAGTGGAGGGAAGCCTAGAGAGGTGCTTTCCATTTAACTGCGTTCCTTAGGGTAAAAATTACAGGTCAAAATCGGACGGGTTCAGGCCAAGCTCTCGACAGATCGTGCGGCAGACTTCCCGCTCTTTCTCATCGAAGCTGCCATCAGCGCCACCGATTGCACAGCAGACGCGCACCAACAGACGGGAGGCATCTTCTTTCTTCTTGATCTTGCCGATGGTTTTCAATGCCTCGGCACGGCCAATTTCGTAATCGAACTCAAACTTGGAGCAGGCTTCCTGGAAACCCTGAATGACGTCCTTCATGTCGAAAACTTTCAGTTCCTGAGAGTTCTGAATGAAGCCGGCCATTTTCTGCTTTTCACTGGCGCTGATATCGCCATCAGCGGCAGACACCAGTGCACAACCGGAAACCACAGCGTCCATGAATTCACGATTCTTGAACTTCGAAACTTCAGTTGCCAGCTTGTCGCGGGCCGCTGTTGCGTTTGTTTTCAACCAGTCCAGCATGTCTATCTCCCATGAGGCGGCACAGCCAGCCAGAAATACCACAGTATTATTTACTTGGAACCAGCAGCCCAGCGCATGCCCCAGCCGTAGGCTTTATCCATGTTGCTGTGGCCGTTATGGAAATCCACACGCCGCGTCACCTTGACCGCGCCGTTGTCGTTTTCCAGCAAGGCAATTGCACACATGCCCTGACGGCCGCCCTCTTCATTGAGACGAACTTCAATGGGCGGCTGACCTGGTGCATGAATGGTGACAACCCCGTCGGTCTCTTTCCAGTTCGGCGCACCTTCATAGATGAACGCATAGACCAGAATGCGACGGATCTTGCCCCAGTGCGCGCCGTTGATGTGCAGCCACTCGCCATCACTGACCGACCCGGTCCGGTCATCGCCCATCAGTTTGATGAACGGTTCGCTATCGAGCGCTCCGAACGAGTTGCCCAGCGCCTGAACGGCCCCTTTGGAGCCGTCCTGCAATTCGAAAAGGCAGCCTACATCAAGGTCGATGGCATTGCTCTTCTTCATCGAGAAGAAGCCGCCACCTTTGTTGTCACTGCGGCGGTTCCAGTTCAGGTTGACCCTGATCTCGCCAAAACCGGCACTGGTTTTTTCCAGGCTGATCGAGGCACGGGTCTTGTCCAGCGTGATCTTGCTCAGGCTGACCGTAGACTTGGCCCCTGGCGCTGGAACAGGTGCAGGTGCAGGTGCAGGTGCAGGTGCAGGTGCAGGTGAATCCTGAGGCGCGGCGACTTCAACGCCAAAGTTTTTCGCCAGAGGCTCCAGCCCGCCCGCAAACCCCTGAGCGACACAGCGGAATTTCCAGGCGCCCTGGCGCAAGTAGAACTCGCCCAGAATCAGCGCGGTTTCCTTCATGCCGCTGGTAGGGATATCCGCTTCGATATCCCCGGTAATGCTCAATGCCAGGCGCGACACACTGTCGAAGCTGGCCTTGTTTTCATAGATGGTCGCCGTCAGGGCGACCTTCTCGATGACTGAATCCAGACGGCTCGGGTCAAGCGTGAACACTGCACGGCCCGCCGACGCTTCCGTCTGCTGGAGCGCACCGTTGTTCACGCTTTTCTGGCCGTAGAAACACATGTCCTGATCGCCACGGACCTTGCCTGAGCCAGTCAGCAGAAATGCGGACACATCAATGTCAGCACCTGCCAGCGGGGAGTAGCTGACCTCGACCGTCAAGGGTCCGGTAGCAACCGGCGCATTGGCGCCTGGGACAAGTCGGGTCATGCGCGCACAGCTCCGATGGCCAGTTCGACCAGATCATCCGCCGTACGGCCATTGGTCGCCTGACCGACAGCGGTGAAATCCCAGCCCGCTGACGTGCGTGACAGGTAGGACATCACTACGCCAGTATGCTGACCTTTTTCGGACAGATCGAAACGGCCCAATTCATTACGGCTGCCCAGGTCGACGATGCGGCAATAGGCGTTGGCGACCTTTTCGAAGTTCTGCCCGGTAAACGAGTTGACGGTAAACACCAGGTATTTCACCGCAGCGGGCAGCTTCTCCAGATCAACGCTGATGGTTTCGTCATCGCCAGCGCCCTCGCCGGTACGATTGTCACCCGAGTGCTGAATGGCACCGTCGCGCGATTGCAATTGACGGAACCAGACGAGATCGAGGGGCTTCTTGTCGGCATCGAGCATGATGCAGGAAGCATCCAGGTCGATATCGCCGCCACCACCGCCGAGCAATTTGCCGAAGAAACCGCTGGCTTTTTCAGGGTCCCATCCAAGGCCCATGCTGACTTTCTTGAGGCCTGTACCAGCGGTTTTCTCGAGTGAGATCGTCTGGTTCTTTGCCAAAGTGAGTGCCATTTTTCGCTCCATGTGGAATACGGAATTCGGATAAAAGTGTTACAGCCTTACCGTGTTGGCCCGTCATTACCATCAGGATTGTGTAACTTGGCGTTAACAGGGCCTTTATAACGGCCTCGACGCCACGTCGGATGGAACAACCGCCAATGCGCATCCTGAGCAGCGGCAAGCAATTCGTGATCCCCGCGGGTGTCGCCCCAGGCTCGAACCCGGAACTGCGAAAGTGGCCCGTAAACACTTTCCAGGCGCGCGACCTTGGAGTCGCATCGGCAATTACTGCCTTCGATCAACCCGGTCAGCTTGCCGTCGATCACTTCCAGATTGGTGCCGATCAGTTGGACTTTCAAGCGATCAGCGAAGGGTTGCAGGACCATAGCAGGCGATGCTGAACATAGCGTGACAATGGCGCCCTTCTCGATTTCAGCGGCAATGGATTCAAGCGCAGCGGGGCGCATCAGGCGTTTCCAGTGCGACTGGCAGAAGGCTTCGGCCTTTTGCTGCAGCCATTGCACTTCAACACCGCTGAGAAAAGCCTTGATCAAGCGGCCTTTGAGTTCATCGCGGGTGAGGCGTTTGGCCAGGTAGCCGAGGCTCGGCAGCACCAGCCGCGCCATGCGCACAGAAAAAGCACGTTGCCCGAAGGCGAACTTCAGAAACGGGACGAAGCTGTCGTGGCGGGTAATGGTCCCGTCGAAATCGAACACCGCCAGCAGGCGTTGTTCCACTTCGATTTCAAGGTCGGGCCCTACAGGCTCAAGATCAGGTTCTGCGATTTCAAGGTCAGGTTCTATCATCTAGCTAACTGCCTCAGCGAGTCGAATGCTGGCATCCATGATCGAAGCGGGTGCGGGTAACACTCCATGCCATTTGGCGCGCTCCATGATGTGGGTAGCCCATTTGTAATGGGTCGCCGGTTCACACATAGCATCGTTGTACTTGAACACGGCGGGAGCCACAGAGTTCAAAATCATCCGGGCGGAGTTCATGTCCTCCAGACTGACGCGTAACGCATTCTGAATGATATTGACCTGCGAAGGGTGAATTGCCGTCTTGCCGACCAATCCATTGGTGATATCCAGGGCCAGTTCGTGCTCCAGGATGTCAGGCGTGGCCAGTTGCTCGAACACCGGTGCGGTCAGCGCAAAACCCTGCGCGCCCATCACTCCGGCCAGCATGGGAATGACGTATCCCATGGGCGTTGAGTACAGCGTCATGGCCGGGTTGCGGCGCAGCCCCAGGCAGCCCATCAGGTCATTGCCACCGATGCGCAGGGCAATGATCCGTTCATCGAGACTGGCCTTCAAGGCCTGGCCCAGCTCGACCATCGCCCCGGGATTGAATACTTCCGGTGTTTCCAGCGTAGGCATCAAGGCCAGCGCCGGATTGGTCACGGCCTGCTCCCAACTGGTCAGGTTGGTCAGCGAGAGCTTGGGGACCACAAACCCGTCGACCTGGGCCATCAGTGGCCAGTCGTTGAGAATGCGCGCCATTGCTGCATCACGCGGACGCACGAACAGCAGCGGGCCATTGGCAGGCCGACCGCCGCGATCCTGAATACGCGTCAGTACCTGGCGCAGGTTGAGCAGCGCGGTATCGACATCGATCAACGCGACTGCATCTTCCAGGCACACCACCAGTGAACGCAGCTCGGGAATCTTGTCGCCGCACACCACATCGACAATGTCGTCACGGGTAGCGGGCATGTACAGGGTTGCCCCCAATGCATAAGGCGAGAATAAGGCCATTAGCCGAGACTCCGTATGATGGTCACCGCCCGGTAAGGGCCCAGGGCATCGCCGACTTCCTCGACGGGGATGCCCGCCTTTTCTGTCAGATGCAGCAGCAACTGCACGTCACCGTCAGTCCGGTTGCGTACCAGCACATGATCCGGCACGCGACGCATCACCGCCCTTGTCGCCTCGGCGATACCCGGCTTGACCCGATTGAGGTTATTCACCCCGAAGCGTTCCGCAAGGCTGCCGACCACCTGCGACGCAGCGCTCTTGAGTTCAGCTCGCTGCGCCGGCGTCCAGGGGGTCAACATCAACGTCGAACACTTTTGACGACGCTGGCGCTCGATCTGTTCAATAAAAGAACGCGTGACGTCGTGGTCCTGTAAATGCTCGTAAACCACGCAGCCATGCAGCCCGCCGTCCACCGGCCAGATAGATCGCGACACCAGCCCGGAGACCGTTGCGCCAAGGATGCCCGAGGGAATCACCCAGTCTTCCGCCGAGGCCGCCAGCCAGGCGCTGCCACACGGGTCTGCCAGCACCACCAGCCGAGGATCTTCCGGAAAGCGCGCATCACCCGCCAGGCTGCGCCGGATTTCCCCGGAGATCGCGCCTTTGCCGGTCCAGCCGTCGACAAACACGATGTTCTGCGCGCCGTGAGCCTGAATGATTGCTTCCAGTGCCACGTTGTCGATGCCGCGATCACGGACAATGCTGATGCCGTAGTGATGCGCTGCACGGCCCAGATCGATCAATGCCCGACGCAGCAGCACACCGAGCGGCAAACCGGCACGCACGAACGACACGAGAATGATTTCAGACCCGGTGCATTGCCTGTCCAGCGCCTGCGCCAACGCGTGAACGTCAGCTGCCATACGCGCGCCGTTCTGACTGAGCGCACGCTCGTAAAGCGCCTTGTGAGCGTCGCTGGGCGCGGACTCCTCACTGATCATTTCCGAATAATGTTTTTGCCGTGTCTGGATCAGGCGTTCCTTCTCTTCAACACGGGTGGTCTGCATCTCGACACTGCGCAACAGAAAGTGCACGTCGTCCTTGAGATAGCTACCGCTACCCACCGTCTCCAGCCCGTGAACGGGATCACTCATGCGCAGCTCCGACAAACATTTTCGCCAACTGACTGCGGGCAGGCGTCGCCCACCAGTGGCACTCGTCCATGAAACCCAGGTCGGTAATGCTGTCGCCAAAACCCAATACCGGACGCTCGCCGTTGATCGCCTTGTCGCGGCGCAACCATTCCTGGACGGCGTAACGCTTGGCCAGGCCTTCGGGCAGAAAAGCCAGGTTGTTGCCGTTACCGTGAACATGCATGTCATCAAGCAGGCCACGGGCCTGTACTTCGGCCAGCACCTGGGTGAGGATGCTGTCGTCACTCTCGTTGTGCTTGGTCACCACGTAATGGAACAACTGCGCCTCTTCCACCACCCAGCCGCGTAACGAAAAGCCCATTTCCTGACCGATCGCCAGCGTCGCAGCGGACAGTTCGGGCAAACGCGACTGGTAGACGGCCAGGGTCAGTTTCATCTGCTCGTTCCAGGCCGGGTCGAGCCGCCCCATGACATCGAGTATCACGCCACCGTGCGAACAGATCGCGCCCGCCGTAAACGGCAGCTTGACCCGACTGTAAGCTTCGACACTGCGCGCCGTCACCGGCACCACATCGGAATGCGCCAGCAACCAGTGGGCGAAAGACTTCTGCACGTTGGTCATGTAACCGTTGGCATTACCGCTGACGTCGAGCGTCGCAACATGCTTTTCAATATCAGCCGGGGTTTTGCGGGCGGTCTGGAACAGTGTGTCGTCCAGATCGACGAAGATCAGCGGGCGGTCGTTACTCATCACAGATGACCTCGGCATTCAGCGCTTCGGTCAGCTCGGCAGGCACGGCCTGCTTCGGGGTCTCGGTGCAGATCAGCACCCGGTCGAACTGACCCGGGCGCACGTTGTACAGGAAATTGGGAATGCCCAGCCCGTAGTTGTCCGAGAACGACAGTGCATGATCGATAGCATGACCAAGCGCAATCGGGGAACGGCTGGTGGAACTGAAGTGCACGTCGGCGCCGGCTTTTTCCAGACGCTCGGCGAGCAGAAACGGACGCCAGACAAACTCACTGGTGCCAACCACCAAAACCCGTTCACCCTTGTTGACCACAAGGCCCGGCGCCAGCGTATCGGCGACCGACAGTACGCCCATACGGCCCCAGTCATTGGCGGTGACCAGCGGCCAGTCGCCCATTGCGACGGTGCCCACTTCCGGCATGTCCGGCAATGGCGCGCTGACGTCTTCATCAAAGGAATAAGAGCCCTGCAACAGTGACACCTGCTCGGCCGACGCGCCCATCGAGGTACTGACAGCCCCTGCCGACCAGTCGGTCAGCACGCAGGTCACCACCCGCTCGATCTTGCTCAGGCCGGCCTCGACCAGTGACTGATGAAGATTGATGAAGGTCTTGCCTGTGGAAGCCTCATCATCGACCAGCACCAGCGAACGGGCGTTGAGCATCATCTCGCGCATTGCCGGGTCAGCCGGCAGATGAATCAAATGGGCGCTGGCGTGGCTGTGTTCTTCTTCAAAACGGGCAAACAGCTCGGTGCCGGTTGGGTGGCGGGTGCTGACCAGATACAGCGCATCGGAGCGCGTTGCGCTGTAGGCACGGTGAACGCCTGCGCCGAGGCCGACTGCCGTTTCGGCCATGCCGATGACCAGCACCGGGCCAGGCAGGTCTGCCGGGATCTTGTTTGCCAGGTCCTGAAAACTCTTGAGCATCACGCTCGGACGCGCCGGAATATGGCGGCCCAGCACTCGCGATACAAACAAAAACGCGCGCTTGGGGTTACGCCGTTCAGCAAAGCCAAACAGTGAATCCGGGGCAATGGTGGACGAATCGACGCTGACATCGAGGCGACCGCGAAGCAGATCAGCACGAAGCTTTGTAGGGTTGGAAAAAGCTGCGCTGCTGTCCATCGATAAATTCCTGATTAACTGACACCTGCTCAAACGGCAGGAAGCCCGGCATCATTGACGTGAGGCTTCCACGAGCCATAACGATGACTGGGCGATGCGTGAGATTTCTGTAGTGGTATACGACCTTTCCGGACGGGCGTGCGGCGCATCAATGCGGCAGGCCTGTAGAAAGGACAACAATAATGCGGACTTGACCGCGAAATTCATGTTCTGCCCGTCCGGTACGGTAGACGTCACCATGCCGATCACTGCACCACCGTTGTCGAACAGCGGGCTGCCACTGGAGCCCGGCTGAATGGGCGCAGTGAACTGGAACAGGCTGGCGTCGTTGTGCAGGCCGAATAGTCCGGAAATCCCGCCTTGGGTCACCTGCAAGCCGCCACCGGAAATCGACGCCAGTGGATAACCCAGAACCGCCACGTTATCACCCGGCTCGCAGCCCTGCCCGTCCCGGAATGTAACCGGAGACAACAGCGGAGCCCCCTGCACGCGCAGCAACGCAATATCATTGCGCCGGTCAATCACCACCGGCTCGGCCTTGTAGCGGCCTTCCAGCGAATTGATATGAAACACCGTCATGTCTTCGATGACATGCGCACAGGTCAGGACGTGCGCCGGACCGACCACAAACGCTGTGCCGGTCGCCGACTCATGCCGCGGCCCGCCGCCTGAACCGCCAGAAGGACGACGCGGATGGCGATCATCCACCTCCAGACCGATCTTGCGCCCGAACGCCGACAGCCCATACGCCGAGCCCTCGCTCAGCGCGCGAAACTTCCATTGATCATTACGTTTGTAGAACTCGCCGATGATGATCGCTGCTTCGCCATTACTGCGCAGATCGACGCGATGCTCGATATCGTTGTTCACTTGCAGATGCAGGCTGGCAATTTCGCTGACCGGGCCGGTCGCCGCGAATACATACACCATCAGCAACACCCGGTCGCTGTCGGCAGGCAGCCGATCCAGTTTGAGCGTGCAGCCCACGTTCTGCGGGCCGCCGCTCCATTCCATCCAGCTCTGCTCCTGATGCAGCAGCGCCGGATCGCCCATGGGCAGGCGTTTCTCGTTGACCGGCAGCAGGGCCACGGCGGCGTATTCACCAAAAATCGAAGACTTGCCGCTCTCCAGATTCCAGGTGCAGTGAGCGTTTGCTAAAGCAGTGTTTGCACCTGGTGCCAGAAGCTTCATGCCCGATCCTCCGTGATTAGAGCGATTAGTGATAGCAAAAATCTATTATCCTGATCAAACCTCGGCCCGTACAGCGACGGTGATGGCCTTGATCCGGATATCCTCCAGCCAATGTGTTTCCGGTTCTTTCAGCCCAAGACGCCGCGTGGCGAAAATACCCGGCAGATTGACACCCGTGTGGCGCGTATAGCCGATGCCGCCCGAATAGCGCGGGTTAATCTCCAGCAAGCGTGGCTGGCCTTCAGCGTCATCACGGGTCTGCACATTGATCAGCCCGTCGCAGGCAAAATGCTCGGCCGCGCGCACCGCCAGTTGCACGGCTGCGCTGTCGCGCTCGAAGGTCTGGTTCAAGCCCACCTTGCGTCTGCCGACGAAAGCAACCGCCTTGCCACCTTCACACACAATGTCCACCGAGCACTCACTGCCAGGCATATATGGCATCAGCAGCATTGCTGGCAGGTCCTCGGACTGGCGATAGGCATCAAAGTACGCCTTAAACGTTGTTTCTCGCTCATCCGGGTTGGCGAAACAGCGAAAATCATCAACGTCTGTCTTGAAACGCCAGAAGCCCTGACCGTAAATCCCGACCACCGGCTTGATGCAGACCTCGCCGGAAACCGACAGCGTCTCGTAAGCCGCTTGCAGCTCCTCGGCATTGCACGCGGTGATCGCCGGTATGCACGCCAGCCCTGCCGCCTCGGCCGCAGCCGTGAAGCGGCTCTTGTTGTCGACATCCATGAAGGTTTGCAGAGACGTTCCGCCTGTTACAAGGTCCAACCCCTCAGCAATGAAACGCGCACGCTGCGCCTCATAAAGGCCGCCCACCCGCCCGGCGATGATGACTTTGACGCCCAGCGAACGAGCGTTTTCCAGCACCCAGTCGATCCGTTCCTGGTTATCGAGCGGCTCTTGCAACGCCACATCAGCCAGACCGGTAATTTCGGAGCGCTGCTGACGATGAGAAGCGATAATGCGCACCGACGCAGGCAAGGCATCGCGCGCACCGATAATCACGTCGCGCTGGCTGGCCTGCCCTTCTAGGAACCAAATCATGTCAATCTCCGGAAGACTGCGCCGCCCGAAACAGCCTTGTCGAATTTTGTAATAACTGTTTTGCTTCGAAATGTTCGGATTAAGGCAAAGTCACGCAATTTTAAAATAGAGGACGCTGGTATGAAGTGGCTTAAAAGGTCGATTTGGCTTGTGGTATTCGTTGCACTGGGGATCGGCGCATTAAGCCTCTACTACGTCCTGCCGCGCCATGATGTCGTGATGATCACCGGTGTGGAAGTCAAAAGAATGGACGCCGACGGCGTCATCAACGCCGAAAACCCGGCAGACGGCCCGACCCGCGACGTGTACTTCATCAACACCGAAGACCCGGACACCAAGAAAGTCGTGGTCTACCGCAACGAAGACACCGGCTGGAGCTTCCCGTGGTACTTCAAATTCGACTCCGCCGACATCCAGGCCAAAGCCCAGGGCTACTCGCGTGACTCCCAGCAACTGGCGCTGATTCGCTATTACGGCTGGCGGATAACCATCCTGTCGATGTTTCCCAACGTGACGGAGATTGAAGCGGTGACGAGCCGTGACCAGCCGTTTCCGGTGTTTAATGCGATCTTTTTTGTGGTGGTGGGATTGCTGGTGGTGATGGTGGTTGTTGGGGTCAGGAGGAGGATTCGTAGACAGCCTCGGGTTGATGGGGTGGCGCGGTAACTTTCAGCAGTCATTACATAAAGACGCCCCGGCGGAGCAACTCCGCTGGGGCGTTTTCGTTTGAACAGCTTGTATCTGCTAGCGGACCTAAATACCTCAGCCCTTGCTGAACAACGCAGGCAAACCTTCGGTTTCAAGCACCGCTTTGACGGACGGGCGTGCGTCGACTCGGGCCATGAACGCTTTCAACGCTGGCAGCTCGTCCAACGAGATACCGAAGTTGACTGACCAGCGCGTAACCGCGAACAGGTAAGTGTCGGCAACGCTGAAGTTATTTCCCAGCAGGTAATCACGACCATCTGCCAGCAGGCCATTCAGATAGGTTTGTTTGGCGATGACCGGGCGCTGAGCATCAGTGGCGTCAGCGCCCTTTGGCAGATAGAAAAGTGGTGTCCAGGCCTTGTGATATTCGGCAGCCAGATAATTAAGTATCTCTTGCAACCTTGCGCGCTCCAGCGTGCCGTTGGCTGGCACCAGTGCAGGCACGAAGTGGTCGCCCAGATACTGAAGGACGGCAGCACCTTCAGTCAGAACAGCACCGTCATTTAACTCAATCGCAGGCACAGCACCCTTGGGGTTGATCGCGTAGTAGTCCTCGCCAGATTCAAGCGTGTGCTGCCGCAGATTGACCTTGACCAGTTCATGAGCGACGCCAGCTTCATGCAACACGATATGGGCAGCGAGCGAGCAGGAGCCAGGTGAGTAGTAGAGCTTCATAAGGTGATTGTTCCAGTGGTTGAGAATGACCAGATCCTAGCACCCGGATAACTTTTGTATAGCTGGTAACTTAAGGTTACTCTCATTCTCCAGTTACCATTCTGTAACCTGGTTACGCGCTGGAAACTCGCCACCCCACGAAGGAACACCCCGCAATGTCTCTGAAAATGCGCAAGAGCAAAGTCGACAACCCTGTGCCCGAATGTGCCGTGGCTGCGTGCATGTGGTTGCTGGGCGGCGTGTGGACGCCAAATCTGCTGTGGAGTTTGAGTGGCGGGCCTCGGCGATTTGGCGAACTGCGCGTTGATATTACCGGCATTTCCGCAAAGATGCTGTCGGTGCGGCTCAAGGAGATGGAGGAGAAAGGTGTGGTTGTCCGGACTGTGCTGGCGACTTCACCGCCTTCGGCTGAGTACAGTCTTTCTGAGTTGGGGCTGGAGTTGCTGCCTGCGATTGAGGCGATTGCGAAGATTGGGTATCGGTTGAAGGTGGAGCTTGGAGAGGGATAGAGGTTGAGTGAAATAAAAATTTCATCGACCTACAGTTGACCAATAACCATGCCAAGTAATGAAAAGCGGATCTATATCTTTATAAGGCTGCATCTAGCATAAACCCTAGATAATTATGCGTAGCGCCTTAATAAAAAACACAGACTTAGCAGCTCGAAAAAATTTGCAAGAGAGCGTGGCAAATACCTTTATGGGCAAGGTCTAGAATAAAATTACATCGTAAAAAATGACCCTATCAATTATGAGAGGGCCACTTATACCAAACTATTTAAAGCCTGCTATTGGAATATCAAAGGCGACTTATATACCAGTCTTAGACTTGGAGCAATTGGTGCCAGAGGTGACCCCTGCCCAGCTAATTCTGTTCGCGTCAGCCACACTAGGAGTCCACGTAACGACGCAACTTCCCACTGCAGCGGTTCCTGTTACAACGATGGCTGCGGTTTTTTCAGTAATAGTAACCGAACTCAAATTATTAATCCCTCCAGGCACTCCAGCATACCCCGTGGCAGTTTTAAGTTTATCGGCTGTATCACAGCTACCCACAGTACTATTACTGACCTGTAGACATTCGGCAATTGCGGCTTTGACAGGTGCGATAACCGTGTTGTTTTCAGCCCAACGTGCCCGTGTAACGTAATCCTGGTACTGAGGTATTGCGATAGCAGCCAAAATGCCAATGATTGCGACAACAATCATAAGCTCAATCAGTGTGAAACCTTTTTGTAGATTCATAACGTACTTCTCCCAGGCGTCAATTAGGTAGTGCCTTTAGGTGGCTGAAGCATACGTCGTGCCAAAGTGATGATTGCTACGTTCATTTGTCTGACAGGCTCCGAAACGAACATTTTATCACCCAGAAATTCGCAGAAACTGACAATTTTCGTCACATCTACCCTTGCCATTTGGCAGCATCGTTCGACTGCGCTATAAACCTCACACTGTCTGTGTGTGGTGGTTCTATGACCGATGTCGTGCTCACGGGTTTGGCCAAGCAACTGGTTCTGGCCGAGCTTATCAACGAAAAAAATGCCCAACTGGCCTATCAGCAGGCGCGACGCGACAAGATTTCGCTCGTCAGCTATCTGGTACAGAACAAGTTAGTCAAAAGCCTGACGCTTGCGGAGATGGCGTCTGACCAATTCGGCATTCCGTTCATGGACCTGTCGAACCTTGATAAGGAAAGTCAGCCCAAAGGGCTGGTAAGCGAAAAGCTCGTCCGGCAACACCATGCACTACCCCTGTGGCGACGCGGGAACAAGCTTTTTATCGGCATATCCGACCCTACTAATCATCAGGCAGTGACTGATATTCAGTTCAGCACCGGTTTAAATACCGAGGCGATACTCGTAGAGGACGACAAACTCAGTAATGCCATCGATAAGTTTTTTGAGACGGGTAATGGCTTGGGAGAGATGGAAGACGTCGATCTCGGTCTCGACGTTGACCAGTCCGATAGTAAAGAGACCTCGCTTGCTGACCAAAGTGATGCTGACGACGCTCCGGTAGTACGTTTCGTCAATAAAATGTTGATGGACGCTATTCGACTCGGCTCCTCGGACCTCCATTTTGAGCCCTACGAAAAGACCTTTCGCGTACGCCTGCGTACCGACGGGATTCTGCATGAAGTCGCCAAGCCTCCGATCCATCTGGCAAACCGTATTGCAGCGCGTTTAAAAGTTATGGCCAGCCTTGATATATCTGAGCGGCGCAAACCGCAGGATGGTCGAGTCAAGTTGCGGGTTTCCAAAACCAAAGCTATCGATTTTCGTATGAACACCTTGCCTACGCTGTGGGGCGAGAAGATCGTGATGCGGATCCTTGATCCGACCAGTGCGCAAATGGGCATTGATGCTCTGGGTTACGAGCCAGAACAAAAGGCATTGTATCTGGAGGCCCTTAAACAACCGCAAGGCATGATTCTGGTCACAGGCCCTACAGGTTCGGGAAAGACTGTTTCGCTTTATACCGGCCTGAATATTCTCAATACTGTGGATATCAATATTTCCACCGCTGAGGACCCCGTAGAGATCAATCTGGAGGGCATCAATCAGGTCAACGTCAATCCGCGTCAAGGTCTGGATTTTTCACAAGCACTGCGTGCTTTTCTGCGTCAGGATCCCGACGTGATCATGGTCGGTGAGATCCGTGATTTGGAAACCGCCGAAATCGCCATCAAGGCGTCGCAGACAGGCCATATGGTGCTGTCCACCTTGCACACCAACAGCGCCGCAGAAACTCTGACCCGCCTGCATCACATGGGCGTCGCAGCGTTCAATATTGCTACGGCGATCAATCTGATTATCGCGCAACGACTCGCACGCAAGTTATGCAGCCATTGCAAGAAAGAACTCGATATTCCTCGCGAGACACTGATTAAGGAAGGCTTTCCAGAGGCGAAGATTGGCACTTTCAAGATATATGGTCCAGTGGGCTGCGAGCATTGCAACGGCGGCTACAGGGGCAGGGTCGGTATTTACGAAGTGGTCAAAAAGACACCGGAGCTGGAACGTATCATTATGGAGGAAGGCAACTCGCTGGAGATATCCAGGCAGATGCGCAAGGACGGCTTTAATGACCTGCGTACCTCGGGCCTGTCAAAGGCCATGCAGGGCATCACCAGCCTGGAAGAAGTCAACCGAGTGACCAAGGATTAAGCATGGCCAGCAAGGCAGTTAAAGTCAGTATCTATACTTGGGAAGGCTTGGACAAAAAAGGTGGAAAGCTCAGTGGAGAATTGAGCGGGCACAATCCAGCACTTATAAAAGCCCAACTGCGCAAGCAGGGCGTCAACCCGACCAAAGTACGCAAAAAGTCAACCTCTATCTTTGGAAACGGCAAGAAAATCAAGCCATTAGATATAGCCTTTTTCTCTCGACAGATGGCTACCATGATGAAGGCTGGCGTACCTCTGCTCCAGTCGTTCGACATAATCAGCGAGGGCGCCGAAAACCCCAACATGCGAACGTTGGTGGTGTCGCTAAAACAGGAAGTCTCTGCGGGTAACAGTTTCGCAACAGCCTTGCGACAAAAGCCGGAGCATTTCGATGAGCTGTTCTGCAACCTCGTCGATGCAGGTGAGCAGGCCGGTGCGTTGGAAAGCCTTTTAGACAGGGTTGCAACCTACAAGGAAAAAACTGAAAAGCTCAAAGCCAAGATCAAGAAAGCCATGACATACCCTACTGCGGTTTTAGTGGTGGCGGTTATAGTTTCAGGAATTCTGCTAATCAAAGTGGTACCGCAATTTCAGACAGTATTTTCAAGTTTCGGCGCAGATTTACCCCTATTCACCCTTATGGTGATTGCCCTTTCAGAGTTTGTGCAGCAATGGTGGCTAGCTATTCTCGGCCTGCTCGTTGGAGGCTTTTTTCTGTTCAAACGGGCCTACAAAAAATCTCAAAAATTTCGCGACGGCCTTGACAGGTTTTTGTTGAAAGTCCCAATCATAGGACCGCTGATTTTCAAGTCATCAGTAGCCCGCTATGCACGAACCCTTGCAACCACCTTCGCCGCTGGCGTGCCCTTGGTGGAGGCGCTGGACTCGGTTGCCGGGGCGACAGGAAATGTGGTGTTCAGAAATGCGGTTAATAAAGTAAAGCAGGATGTCTCCACTGGCATGCAATTGAATTTCTCGATGCGCTCCACAGGTGTATTCCCAAGCTTAGCGATCCAGATGACAGCCATTGGTGAGGAGTCAGGCGCTTTGGACACCATGCTGGACAAGGTCGCTAGCTACTACGAAGATGAAGTCGACAACATGGTTGATAGTCTAACCAGCCTTATGGAGCCAATGATAATGGCGGTGCTGGGCGTTATCGTCGGCGGCTTGGTCATTGCCATGTACCTTCCCATCTTCAAACTTGGAAGCGTCGTCTAACATGCCCCTCCTCGACCTCCTGGCCAGCTCGCCCCTGGCCTTCGTCACCACCTGCTGCATACTCGGCCTTATCGTCGGAAGCTTCCTCAACGTAGTCGTCTACCGCCTGCCAAAAATGATGGAGCGCGACTGGAAAACCCAATCCCGTGAAATGCTCGGCCTCCCCGTCGAACCGGACCAACCCGTCTTCAACCTGCTCCTCCCCCACTCCAGTTGCCCGCACTGCGCGCACAAGATCCGCCCGTGGGAAAACCTGCCGATCATCAGCTACGTGCTGCTGCGCGGAAAATGCTCGCACTGCAAAGCCCCCATCAGCAAACGCTACCCGCTGGTCGAGCTGACCTGCGCAGTGTTGTCGGCCTACATCGCGTGGCACTTCGGCTTCGGCTGGCAAGCGGCGGCAATGCTGGTGTTGAGCTGGGGCCTGTTGGCGATGAGCCTGATTGATGCTGATCACCAACTACTGCCTGACTCGCTGGTGCTGCCGCTGCTATGGCTGGGCCTGATCGTCAACGCTCTCGGGCTGTTCACCTCGCTGAGCGATGCGCTGTGGGGCGCAGTAGCAGGTTATCTGACGCTGTGGTCGGTGTATTGGCTGTTCAAGCTGATCACAGGCAAGGAAGGCATGGGCCATGGCGACTTCAAATTGCTGGCCATGCTTGGCGCGTGGGGCGGCTGGCAGATTTTGCCGCTGACGATCCTGTTGTCATCGCTGGTGGGCGCGGTATTGGGAGTGATCATGATGCGTGTGCGCCGGCTTGAGAGCGGCACGCCGATCCCCTTTGGTCCTTATCTGGCCATTGCGGGGTGGATCGCTTTGCTCTGGGGTGGTCAAATAAACGACTCTTACATGCAGTTTGCCGGTTTCAGATGACTAATCCTGATCAAAAACCCTGGATTCTTGGCCTGACTGGCGGCATCGGTAGCGGTAAAAGCGCAGCAGCGCAGTGCTTTATCAACCTCGGCATCGACACCGTGGATGCCGACCATGCCGCTCGCTGGGTCGTCGAGCCCGGGCGTCCAGCGCTGGAGCAGATAGCGGCGCATTTCGGTAGCGGCGTATTGCAGGCAAGCGGCGCGCTGGACCGTGGCGCGCTGCGCAAGCTGATCTTCGAAAACCCGGAGCAGCGACGCTGGCTGGAAGCGCTGTTGCATCCGCTGATCAATCAGGAAATCGTCAGCCACTTGGCCAACGCCAGATCGCCGTATGCCATTCTGGTGTCGCCGCTGCTGATCGAATCCGGGCAATCCCGGATGGTGCAGCGCCTGCTGGTGATCGATGTGCCACCGCAACTGCAGATAGAACGCACGATGCTGCGCGACAGTTCCAGTCAGGACCAGGTCGAAGCCATTCTCAAGGTGCAGATCCAGCGTGAAGATCGCCTGCGCCACGCTGATGATGTGCTGGTCAACGACCGCGATCACGCCTGGCTGACCAGCGAAGTCGAGCGGCTGCACCACTTTTACCTTACTTTGCGTGGAGGCCAATCATGAGCCAACCAATGACCGTTCAATGCCCGACCTGCGATGCACCCGTGGAATGGAGCGCCGCCAGCCCCAGCCGTCCGTTTTGCTCGGAGCGCTGCAAACTGATTGATCTGGGGGCATGGGCTTCCGAGGAACATGCGATTCCGGTGAGCCCGGATGCTGAAGATGAGATGTTTTCAGGAGATTTGGAGGCGCCGCACAGAGGGCATTGAGACGTTCCAGGAGGTATGCCCACGCTCTGCCTGACTCTCGTGCCAATGCTCCGCATTGGCATGCATCTCGTGACGCTCCGCGTCACAAATCTACACCGCGCCGCACATTCCAGGTTGGACGCAGAGCGTCCAGAAATGCATTCCCACGCGAAGCGCGGGAACGAGAATGATCGAGGTCAGCGTCCCGTTTTTTGAGCTCATTCCAACACTTAGAAAACATCGCAGCGGTGGAAGAAAATCGAAGAAAGCGATTTTTTAGTGCGGTGAAAAGGCATCACCGCACGGGCCTACCCGATTTTACTGAGTCTTTCCGGTAGTGCGAATGGAGTCCCACTCTGTGACAAAAGCAGCCTTCGATTTGCTATTGAAGAGGCAAAGCTCGGTACCTTGACGACCTTTCATATGCTTCTGCGGATACTGGCCTTGCATGAGGAGAGCTGTGTAGCCCACGCGGTCATCAAATTGAGCTGGAGTACCGACAGGTTTGGCATCTTTCAAACCACTGGCTTTGATACAGCTTTCCAAGACGGCTTTGTCGTAAGCCGCCCAAGCATCAGGGCTGGAAGCTTGAGCTTGAGTGGCAAGGGCAGTGAGGCAGAGAAAGGCAAGCGAGGCGACTTTCATAGGGAGGGATTCTTTATCGCAGGAATGAGCAGGGTTGGAGTACGTCTCACAGAGTGTTCCAGTTCGGCGCAACAAAGCAAAGCTTTAGCCTGCTGAAAGGTTTTTTCGCTTACTTTGGAGCCCGATGCAAAAAACTCCCGAAATCACATCAGACTTTATTTTTCACCTTCACATTTGAGCGGTAAGCTAGCCCCCCTATGGATGACTCAGACTACCTACGCCTGTTGACGATCCAGGCCGAACAAGCCAACGCCTTTCTGTCCAATGCGCGGAAGTGGGAGCGTGAGCGTTGGGTTTGTCAGCGGCTGTTGCAGGGGCTGAACATTGCGCATCGTAATGAGGACTTCACGCCTGCCAGTCAGGAGCCGCCCGATGTGCTGTTTCGTGACGGGCGTTTTGAGGTGTTTTTCGTGCTGGACGAAGGCCGGCGTCTCAATGATGAGTGGCGCGAGGAGTTGCAGCGACGACGTAGCGCTTTCTCGCTGAGCCAACTGGTGCGTCGGGAAGCCAAGCCCAAACGCATTCCTGCTTCCGAACTGCTGCACAGACTCGCCCCTACCCTGCACAAGAAATCCACCAGCTATCGCGAACGCGGTATTGATCTGAGCCAGCTGGACATGATTGCGTTCGCCAGTCTCAAGCGCGAAGTGCTCGACCTCAACAGCCACTTTCCCCCACCCACCGAGTACCTGCGTCAGGGCTGGCGCTCGTTGTCGCTGGTGGGGCCGACCTTTGCTCGGGTATTGTTCGCGCATCCGGGCGCTCCGGATTTTCTGCGGACCAATCTGGGGCGCAGTGTGGTTTTTGATGTGGGAATCAGTCTATGAGCCCGTTTCAGGAGTTACTGGCCGATGTGCCGCAACAAGGCCGTGTGCGCTGGATCGGCGTGCGCCCGGAATCACGCGCCGAGATGATCGAGCTGGACGCGGTGGAAGCGCGTCGCGAGGCTGGCCTGACCGGCGATCACTCGCGACCCGGCCCGCGCAATGCGCGGCAGGTCACGCTGATTCAGTGGGAGCATCTGGCGGTGGTGGGTTCGTTGCTGGGCCGTTCTGTCGAAAACCCTGTCTTGCCGCAGGATCTGCGGCGCAATCTGGTGATCAGTGGCATCAACCTGTTCAGCCTCAAGAACCGTCGCTTCCGCATCGGCCAGGCCATTTTTGAGACCACCGGCTGGTGCCAGCCGTGCGCCAAGCTTGAGCAGCGCCTGGGTCATGGGACCTTCCAGGCGGTGCGCGGGCATGGCGGAATTAATGCGCGAGTGCTACAAAGCGGCATTATCCGGCTGGACGACACCGTGCAGGTCGAGCCACTGGACATCAACGATCCCTGGCCCCCGGTGCGACAGCACGCTTGAGACCACGCATAAAGTGATCAACCCGCTGAACCACGCAGTGCAAAGGCGTGTCGAAGAATACCTTCAGGCAACCTGGCCTCCAGTCGAGCGCCCCGCTCTTGATCCAGGCCTTGCTGTAATGAACCTGTTACCGAGCCATCTGACGCTATGAGCTGCCTTGCGCTCGCGAAGATCGAGCTTCCCGCGAATTTCTTAAACCTTCCGAGTAATCCTTATGACGCATCGTATTGTTATCGTTGGCGGCGGCGCTGGCGGTCTGGAGCTGGCGACCAGTCTGGGTAAAACCCTGGGCAAAAAAGGTACGGCCAGTGTCACGCTGGTGGACGCCAACCTGACGCATATCTGGAAACCGCTGTTGCACGAGGTGGCTGCCGGTTCGCTCAACTCTTATGAGGACGAGCTGAACTACGTGGCCCAGGCCAAATGGAACAACTTCCAGTTTCAGCTCGGCCGCATGACCGGGCTGGACCGGGCAGGTCGGCAGATCCATCTGGCGGCCACGCTGGATGAAGAAGGCGCGGAACTGGTTCCGGCGCGCAGCCTGGGGTATGACTCGCTGGTGATCGCAGTGGGCAGTACCACCAATGATTTCGGCACCAAAGGCGCTGCAGAGCATTGCCTGTTTCTCGACAGCCGCAAGCAGGCCGAGCGCTTCCACCAGCAACTGCTCAATCACTACCTGCGCGCCCACGCGGGTCAGGCTGACAGTACACAGGAAATCACCGTCGCGATCGTTGGTGCAGGGGCGACTGGCGTCGAGCTGGCGGCAGAGCTGCATAACGCCGCGCACGAGCTGGCCGCGTATGGGCTGGGGCAGATCAAGCCGGAAAACCTGCGTATCACGGTGATTGAAGCGGGCCCACGGGTGTTGCCTGCGCTGCCGGAGCGTATCGGTGCGCCGGTACACAAGACGCTGGAGAAGCTGGGCGTTACCGTGCTGACCAATGCAGCGGTCAGTGAAGTGACGGCAGACGGTCTGGTCACGGCTACCGGGCAGGTGATTCCGGCGAGTCTGAAAGTCTGGGCGGCGGGCATTCGTGCTCCGGCCTTTCTGCATGAGCTGGACGGGCTGGAAAGCAATCGCATCAATCAGTTGCAAGTGCTGCCGACGCTGCAGACCACTCGCGACGAGAATATCTTCGCCTTCGGTGACTGTGCCGCCTGCCCGCAGAAAGGCACCGACCGCAATGTGCCGCCTCGCGCTCAGGCCGCTCACCAGCAGGCGTCGTTGCTGGCCAAATCGCTGCGCCTGCGGATCGAAGGCAAGACGCTGCCGGAGTACACCTACAAGGACTACGGCTCGCTGATCTCGCTGTCGAGCTTCTCGGCGGTCGGCAATCTGATGGGTAACCTGATGGGCAGCGTGATGCTCGAAGGCTGGCTGGCGCGGATGTTCTATGTCTCGCTGTACCGCATGCACCAGATGGCACTGTACGGCGCCTTCCGCACCCTGATGCTGATGCTGGGCAGCAAAATCGGCAAAGGCACCGAGCCGCGGATGAAGCTGCACTAGCGTTTAACGCTCTGCGTCCTGTTTTGAATATGCGGCGCGACGCAGATTTGTGACGCGGAGCGTCACCCAATGCATTCCTACGCTGGAGCGTGAGGAACGATAGGCGTGCGAAAGAACACCTATCGTGCCCCCGCTCCGCGTGGGCACGCATTTCCGGACGCTCTGCGTCCTGTCTTGAGTATGCGGCGCGACGCAGAGTTGTGACGCGGAGCGTCACCCAATGCATTCCTACGCTGGAACGTGAGGAACGAGAGGCGTGCGGAAGAACCCCTATCGTGCCCGCGCTCCGCGTGGGCATGCAGTTCCGGACGCTCTGCGTCCTGTCTTGAGTATGCGGCGCGACGCAGATTTGTGACGCGGAGCGTCACCCAATGCATTCCTACGCTGGAGCGTGAGGAACGATAGGCGTGCGAAAGAACCCCTATCGTGCCCGCGCTCCGCGTGGGCACGCATTTCCGGACGCTCTGCGTCCTGTCTTGAGTATGCGGCGCGACGCAGAGTTGTGAGGCGGAGCGTCACCCAATGCATTCCTATGCTGGAGCGTGGGGAACGAGAGCTCTGCGACTCTTGTGCTGACTTGCCGTGCCCGTAATACCAGCTACTTTTAACTGGAGCCGCTTTCTGTACAGGTCAACCGGACGGAAGGCGTGACTTCGTCTATCAAGTTCGCCCCGATCGCGCAGATAACCTTTACAGCCGTTAACAGCAGTAGCACTGTTCAAGGATCGAACCCATGACGTCGAGTCAACTCCACACTACGCCAGTTCAACATCATCCGCGTTTCGTCTGGTTTCCGTTGATTCCTGTTATCCCCGCCATCGCCTGGATACTCACCCAGTCGGGCACAACTGCGAACAATCTCATTGCCAGCGCTGTACTGATCGCCTTGGGCGCCGGTGCAGGTATCTGGGCTGCACGCTCGCAAGCCAGCCAGGTGCATCTCGCCGGCGCTCGGGCGCTGGATCATCACTTCACGCATAACGCTCAAACCAGTGCGATGGCCGCCAGTGCGCAGCTCAACGAGGTATTCCTGGGTGCCATGCCGATCTGGGCAAAACAGGTGGAAAGCTCGCGCCAGCAGACCGAAACCGCCATTGTCGAGCTGACCGACCGTTTCACTGGTATTTCCCAGCGCTTGCAGGAAACCGTGCAGGCATCGCAGCACGCGGCAGGTGAGCTGGACGGACAGAACTCCGACGGCGCGCTGAAAGTGCTGTCCCAGAGTGACAGCGAGCTGAGCCAGGTGATCGATTCGCTCAAGGCCACTCAGGCCAGCCGCGACCAGACGCTTTCCCAGGTGCGCAGCCTCACCGCCTACACAGGCGAACTGCGCACCATGGCGGCCGACGTTGCAGCCATCGCCGCACAGACCAATCTGCTGGCCCTCAATGCCGCCATTGAAGCTGCCCGCGCGGGCGAAGCAGGCCGGGGATTTGCCGTGGTCGCCGATGCCGTGCGCAGCCTGTCGAGCAAGTCCAGCGAGACCGGCCAGCAGATGTCGGCCAAGGTCGACATCATCAATAACGCCATCACTCAACTGGTCCAGGCCGCGTCCAGCGGTGCCGATCAGGACAGCCACTCGGTGAGCGCTTCCGAGCAGAGCATTCAGAACGTTCTGGAGCGCTTCCAGAGCATTACCGGGCGCCTGGCCGAATCCGCTGACTTGCTCAAGCAAGAAAGCTACGGCATCCGCGACGAGATGACCGACGTTCTCGTGAGCCTGCAGTTTCAGGACCGGGTCAGTCAGATCCTGGTCCATGTCCGCGACAACATCGATGCCCTGCACGCACACGTGCTGCAGGCCAGCCAGTCGCCCGACCAGGCCGTCGCCATCGACGCCCGGCAATGGCTGGCACGCATGGAGTCCACTTACGCGACAGATGAGCAACGCCGCACGCATCACGGCGAATCGGCAGCGCAGCAGAATTCACAGGAAATCACGTTCTTCTAGGGGTAGATCATGGCTAAGAGTGTACTGGTGGTCGACGATTCGAGCAGTGTCCGGCAGGTCGTCGGCATCGCTCTGAAAAGTGCCGGATACGACGTAATCGAAGCCAGCGACGGCAGGGATGCACTTGGCAAGCTGACGGGGCAGAAAGTGCACCTGATCATCAGCGACGTCAACATGCCAAACATGGATGGCATCACCTTCGTCAAAGAGGTGAAGAAGCTGGCCAGTTACAAATTCACGCCCATCATCATGCTGACCACCGAGTCTCAGGAATCGAAAAAGGCCGAGGGTCAGGCGGCGGGTGCAAAAGCCTGGGTGGTCAAACCGTTCCAGCCCGCGCAAATGCTGGCGGCGGTTTCCAAGCTGATCCTGCCCTGACAAGTGCAGCACTGAAAAACCGTCCTGATGGACAGCCCTGACTAAATGTCCCTGGAGGTCAGCATGACGATATCTGCCGAGACCACCGATGACACTGCACGCGTGCAGATCGACGGCGAACTGACGATTTATACCGTGACCGAACTGGCCGCCCGATTGCTGCCGCAGATCAGTAGTGCGGCGCGCCTGGAGGTCGACTTGTCGAACGTCACCGAAATGGACGGCGCAGGCCTGCAACTGCTGGCGGTGATTCAGCGCGAGGCCAGCAAGACGGGCACGGCGCTGCACCTGACCGGCCAGAGCAAGGCGGTGAGCGAAACCTTCGCGTTATGTAATCCGGGTGTCGTGCTGTAGCGCGTCTGTTTGCAGCACTGTTAAGTAGTCGGACATAGGAAGTCATTGTGAGCATTAACCTCGATCAGGCTCAGCAGACGTTTATCGTCGAAGCGCGTGAGCTGTTGCAGGCGATGGAGGAATCCCTCCTGCAACTTGAAAGCGAACCGGGCGATGTGGACGCGATTGGCGCAGTCTTCCGAGCGGCACACACCATCAAGGGCTCTGCCGGACTGTTCGGGCTGACGCCCATCGTCAGCTTCACCCACATTGTCGAAGACGTGCTGGATCGCCTGCGCGAAGGCAGTGTGTCGGTGGACGCCGGGCTGATCGCAGTGTTGCTCAAATCCGGTGATCACATGCTTGAGCTGATCGACGTGGTCGCCAGCCGTGGCCAACAGCTTCAGCCGCCAGCGCTGGAGCGCGAAGCAGCGCTGCGTCAGGCGTTGCAGGTCTACCAGGCACCGGGGGCCGCTCCGGTTATTGAAGAAGCGCGCTCGTCCGATACGACTGATGCCGAGAATGCAGAGGTGTTGTGGCATATCTCGTTACGCTTTGGCGTCGACGTGTTCCGCAATGGCATGGACCCGCTGTCGTTCCTGCGCTACCTCAACACGCTGGGCAAGATGATTCAGGTCAGCACCCTGACCGACAGTATTCCGCCTGTGGAAGCGTGGGACCCGGAGTCCTGTCACCTGGGCTTCGATATCGACTTCCTCTCCTCTGCCGGGCATGCCGCGATCAACGAAGTGTTCGATTTCGTGCGTGAAGATTGTGTCGTTGAAATCACTGCCGCTAATGACTCGACAGACAGTGGCGAGCCCACCGGTACTGAGCTGGTCTCGCAGACCGAACGCAGCGGCATGGTTGCCAGCGGCGAGCTGCTGGGCGACCAGCGAGCAGTGCCGCGAGAGCCTGGCGTGGCAACGGCGGTGGAGCGTCCATCGGCAGGCGGCGAGCAGAAAAACAAGGACGGCCGTTATGTTCGCGTCAACGCCGACAAGCTCGACGAGTTGATCAACCTGGTCGGCGAGCTGGTCATCGCCAGCGCCGGCGCCAGCCTGCTGGCCAAGTCGTGCGACAACGACCCGCTTCAGGAGGCCAGTTCAACCGTGTCGGGGCTGGTGGAGCAGATTCTCGACGGCGCGCTGCACCTGCGCATGATCCCCATCGGCGACACGTTCAACCGCTTCCGCCGTGTGGTGCGCGATGTCAGTCAGGAACTGGGCAAAGACATCGACCTGATTATCAATGGCGCGGAAACCGAGCTGGACAAGACGGTCGTCGAAAAAATCGGCGATCCGCTCATGCATCTGCTGCGCAACTCCATGGATCACGGTATTGAAAGCGCCGAGGCGCGGCGTGCAGCAGGCAAACCGGCAAAGGGGCATTTGAGCCTTAATGCCTATCACGACTCGGGCAGCATCGTGATCGAGATTGCCGATGACGGTGCCGGGCTGAATCGCGAACGCATTCTCGACAAGGCCCAGCAGCGCGGGCTGGTTGCCGCAGGCGCGAGCCTGACGGATCAGGAAATCTACAACCTGATCTTCGAACCCGGTTTTTCTACCGCCGAAGCCGTCACCAACCTGTCCGGGCGCGGCGTCGGCATGGATGTGGTCAAGCGCAACATCACCCTGCTACGCGGCACAGTCGATCTCGATAGCCAGCCAGGCCAGGGCACCATCGTGCGCATTCGCCTGCCACTGACGCTGGCGATCATCAACGGTTTCCTGGTCGGTATCGATCAGTCGACCTACGTGATCCCGCTGGACATGGTTCAGGAATGCATCGAACTGGATGAACAGGATCGTCAGGCAAGCCGGGATAACGGTTATCTGGACCTGCGCGGTGAAGTGTTGCCGCTGGTCTACCTGCGCGAGCACTTCAATCACGAAGGCCCGGCCGCACGACGCCAGAACGTGGTGGTGGTGCGCTATGCCGAACACAAGGCAGGGCTGGTGGTGGACGAACTGCTCGGCGAGTTCCAGACCGTGATCAAACCCCTGGGCAAGCTGTTCGGCGCACTGCGCGGGATCAGCGGCTCGACGATTCTGGGCAGCGGCGCGGTGGCGTTGATTCTCGACGTGCCGGCACTGCTCAATCAGATCGTACAAATGGACGCACGCTCGACTCAACCCCCTCATTCGCTCTCGCCCGCTTCTCGCTGACGGATTTGCAACTCCAAGGAGTAACCCGATGAAATGGTTTTACGATCTGAAGATTTCCACCAAGCTGATTACCTCGTTTCTGGTGGTTCTGTTGTTGACCGCAGCCATGGGAGTTTTCGCGATTATCCAGCTTGGCCAGGTGAATCAGGCCGCCCAGGACATCAAGGAAAACTGGATGCCGTCCATGCGGGCTGCTTCGGGCATGCGCTTTTACGCAGCCAATTACCGGCTGAAGGAAAACCGTCATATTGCCGCTGATGCCGCTCCGGAAAAGGCCCAGATGGAGCAGGAAGCTGCTGAGGCGCGCAGCCAGTTTGAAACACGGCTGGCAACGTATGACAAGCTGATCATCAGCGATCAGGATCGTCAGATGTTCAGCGCCGTCAGTGCGTCATGGTCCGCTTACCTCAAAGTCAGCACTAATCTGTTCGAACTCTCCCGTCAGGGCCAGGAGACCGAGGCACGTGCATTGCTGCGAGGAGAGTCCAAACTGCACTTCGATGAAGTGACCAGCCAGTTGCAAAAAATGGTCGAACTTAACGACGTCGGCGCGACTGCCGCCGGAGACAAAGGCTCGCAACTGTACGAAACCGCCCGCATCTCGATCATCGTGGTACTGATTGCAGCCTTGTTGGTCGGTCTGGGGCTGGCGCTGTTCATCGCCCGGATCATTTCTCGCCCGCTCAAGGAAGCAGCGACCGCCGCCGAGCAGTTGGCAGAAGGCAACCTGAACGCCTACATCGGGCACGGCTCGAAAGACGAAACCGGCATGGTGCTCAACGCCATGCGCAACATGGTCGCCAAGCTGGCGCACATCATCGGCGAAGTGCGTAACGCCGCCGACAACCTGGCCAGCGCGTCGGAAGAAGTCAGCGCCACCGCGCAGTCGATGAGCCAGGCCACCAGCGAACAGGCTGCCAGCGTCGAAGAGACCAGCGCGTCGGTCGAACAGATGAGCGCCAGCATCAACCAGAACACCGAGAACGCCAAGGTCACCGACGGCATGGCCAGCAAGGCCGCCAAGGAAGCGACCGATGGTGGCGAATCGGTACAACAGACCGTCGTGGCGATGAAGAAAATCGCCCAGCGCATCAGCATCATTGACGACATCGCTTACCAGACCAACCTGCTCGCGCTCAACGCTGCTATCGAAGCAGCCCGCGCCGGTGAGCATGGCAAAGGCTTCGCAGTCGTGGCGGCTGAAGTGCGCAAGCTGGCCGAACGCAGCCAGGTTGCCGCCCAGGAAATCGGCGAGCTGTCTTCCAGCAGCGTGGAAATGGCCGAAAAAGCCGGCAAGCTGCTGGACGAGATGGTGCCGTCGATCAACAAGACCTCTGACCTGGTGCAGGAAATCAGCGCCGCCTCCGAAGAACAGGCAGCCGGCGTCGCACAGATCAATACCGCCATGACCCAGCTCAATCAGGTCACGCAGCAGAACGCATCGAGCAGCGAAGAGCTGGCCGCCACGGCGGAAGAAATGAGCAGTCAGGCCGAGCAACTGCAGCAATCGATGAGTTTCTTCACCCTCGACTCATCGCCGAGAGCGATGGCCCAAAGCAGCAGTATCGACAGCCACAGCAGCCCGACTCGCCAGCCGCCACGCCCTGTGCAGCAGGCGCCGCGCAAGGCCTTCGCGCATAACATGGCGAGCTCGCCGGACGAATCGGAATTCACTCGCTTCTGATCACCGGCTTCGATACCGATTCACAGGGAGAACGACATGGGCTCATTGGTCACGACTCGACAGACCGCAGCAGCGGTCGAAGAAGAGGCGCAGTACCTGACTTTCATGCTCGGTGGCGAGATGTTTGCCATCGGCATTCTGGGCATCAAGGAAATCATCGAATACGGCAGCCTGACCGTCGTGCCGATGATGCCCGCCTTCGTGCGCGGCGTGATCAACCTGCGCGGTGCAGTGGTGCCGGTGGTTGATCTATCGGCACGCTTCGGGCGGCAGAACTCGGACATCACCCGCCGCTCGTGCGTCATCATCATTGAGGCCAGCACCGAGGACGGTCAGCCGCAGGATATCGGGCTACTGGTCGACAACGTCTCTGCAGTGCTGGAAATACCCGCCTCGCAGATCGAACCGCCGCCCAATTTCGGCGCGCGGATTCGGGCTGACTTCATCAGTGGCATGGCCAAGGTCGACGGTAAATTCGTGATCGTGCTGGAAGTCGAAAAAGTGCTGTCCATCGATGAGATGTCCAGCCTGGCCGAAGCAGGTCAGGCACCTGCGCCCGACCTCGACGCACATTGAGGCCTTAGCATGCCTGACACAGCGTCGCTCACTGATCGCGAATTCGGCCAGTTCCAGTCCTGGCTGTATAGCGCGGCGGGCATCAAACTGACCCTGGCCAAGAAGGCACTGGTCGCAGGCCGCCTGTTCAAACGCCTCAAGCATTACGAGCTGGACAGCTACGGCGAGTATTTCAAGCTGATCATGACCGACCAGCGCAATGGCGAGCTGCAAATTGCGCTGGACCTGCTGACCACCAACGAGACGTACTTCTTCCGTGAGCCCAAGCACTTTGAGTTCCTGCGCCAGCAGGTGCTGCCGAAGGTGGTGCCGGGCAAGGTATTCAGGGTCTGGAGCGCTGCCAGTTCATCTGGCGAAGAGCCCTACAGCCTGGCAATGACGCTTGCGGAACAGCTAGGCAGCATGCCGTGGGAAGTGATCGGCTCAGACATCAGCACCCGTGTACTGAGCAAGGCTCGCAGCGGCCACTATCCGTTGGAACGCACCGAAACCCTGCCGCAACCTTTGCTGGTCAAATACTGTCTGAAAGGCATAGGACGCCAGGAGGGCACTTTCCTGATCGACAAATCGTTGCGCAGCCGGGTCAGCTTCGTGCAGGTCAATCTCAATGACACCCTCCCTGACCTGGGCGAGTTCGATGTGATTTTTCTGCGCAACGTGATGATTTATTTCGATCAGGAGACCAAAAGCAAGGTGGTGGCGCGGTTGATACCGCGTCTCAAACCCGGTGGCTATTTCATTATCAGCCACTCGGAAAGCCTCAACGGTGTGAACGACATGCTGAAAATGGTCTCCCCTTCGATATACCGCAAACCATGAACACGCCCGTCGGCGTTTCCGAAATAGTGCTGGCTCCCGGTGACGTGATCTTCGAGACCCGGCCTGCGCGCCTGCGCACTTTGTTGGGTTCATGTGTAGCAATCACGTTCTGGCACCCGTACCGGCATATTGGCGGTATGTGCCATTTCATGCTGCCGGGACGTATCCGCAAGCACCAGCCGCTGGATGGCAAATACGCTGACGAAGCGATGGAAATACTGATCCGCCATGCTCTGGCCAACGGCACCTTGCCCGCGGAGTATCAGGTCAAGTTGTTCGGCGGCGGCGAAATGTTCCCCACCCAGCGTCTCGATCCGCACATGCACAACGTCGCCGACCGCAACATTCACGCGGCGCTTGCGCTGGCCGGGCAACACCATCTACAACTGACCGCTCAGGACCTGGGCAGCACCGGGCATCGCAACATCATCTTCGACCTGTGGGACGGAAACGTATGGGTCAGGCACCAACCAATGGAAGCAATGGAAAAAGATGCCAAACAAAAAAATCAGCGTACTGCTGGTCGATGATTCGGCTGTAGTTCGTCAGGTACTCGTGGCGATTCTCAACGACACCCCCGATATACATGTCATGGGCGCGGCGTCAGACCCGATCTTCGCCATGAGCAAGCTGGCTCAGGAGTGGCCGGATGTCATCGTACTGGACGTCGAAATGCCGCGTATGGACGGCATCACCTTCCTCAAGAAAATCATGAGCGAGCGGCCGACACCGGTGGTGATCTGCTCGTCGCTGACTCAGAAAGGCGCGGAAACGTCGTTGCAGGCGCTGTCTGCCGGGGCGGTGGAAATCATCACCAAACCCACCACCGGCCTGAAGAACTTCCTGCTCGAATCAGCCAACGAACTGGTGGCCGCCATTCGAGCGGCGGCCAATTCCAATGTCAGAAACCTTGGCAAGCGTAGTGCCGCCCCGGTACTGAACCCCGCCAGCAAACTCACCGCTGATGCCATTCTTCCCGCCGCCAGCGGTCACTCCATGGCGCAGACCACCGAACGCATCGTCGCCATCGGCACCTCAACCGGCGGCACCCAGGCACTGGAAGCGGTACTGACCGCCCTGCCCCGCGTCTGCCCGGGCATGGTCATCGTCCAGCACATGCCGGAGAAATTCACCGCCTCATTCGCCGAACGCCTGAACAGCTTGAGCCAGATCGAAGTGCGCGAAGCCAGAAACAACGACCGCATCCTGCCCGGCCTGGCCCTGATCGCTCCCGGTGGCAAACACATGATGGTGACCCGCAGCGGCGCCTATTATCACGTGCAGGTCATCGACGGCCCGCTGGTCAACCGGCACCGCCCTTCGGTAGACGTGCTGTTTCGCTCGGTCGCCAAATTCGCCGGCAAAAACGCTACCGGCATCATCATGACCGGCATGGGCGACGACGGCGCACGCGGCCTCAAGGAGATGCTGGATGCCGGCAGCTCGACCGTGGCTCAGGATGAGGCCAGTTGCGTGGTGTTCGGCATGCCCAAGGAAGCGATCAAACTGAATGCTGCGCAGCGGATTGTTCCGCTGCAGGAGATTCACCAGGTGATTTTGCACAGGTGATGGACGATAAGTTGCTGTAGAGGGTCATTGAGCACGCGCATTAAAAGGCACGCTAAATGGATGCATTTCAAGATCACGCACACTCGCTAGCACACGTGTACTATTTCATTCTTTCACACACTCATTAATTATTATTGACGCGACCTGCAAGTCGCTTACTTACCAAACGGGTTTTAACTGACGTTAGATAAAGGTAATGAAACATGAATAAGTATGTGAGTGTTCGTGAACTCAGCGAAAACGAAATGTCGCAGATTGGCGGCGGCATGACCGTCGGCGAAGGCGTGGCAGCCATTGGCGTAGTGGCGGCTGCGACGGCGCTGGCACCGGTTACCGCTGTCGGCGCTGGCGCGATTCTGGTTGGCGTTGCCGCAGCCAGTGCGTTCGATGCCTATCAGACGATGGCGCAGTAACGGCTTCATATTGCTTGAGTGGCGCCATACGCCATCCACGCAGGACAGTGGAGACCCTTATGATTTCCGATCGTAAAGAACTGTTTGGAAAAACCATCAATTCGTCAGGACTGTTCTGGCTTGCAGCACTCTGCTTCTTGGTTGCAGCCAGTCTGGGACTTCCTGGGCATTACATTGGGCTCGCGGGCATGTTTGCCGCCGTGGCCACTGTTACCAAGTTCCAGCGTGACAATAGCAGGGATGATACCTCCTGCTCATAAAACGGCATGTTCTTGGCAAACAGTCTGTCAGGGTTGCCTGAGTCTCAAACCGCCTTCATCTATCGATCCGGCTGCAGAAATCATATGAAGCTAGCGTCTGGAGATTAAGTTGATAGTGGCCGAGGTTCAGGCAATCCTGCTTATAAACGTCCTGCGTAAAAAGCGTGCCCCCTACCCACATGGAGAGGTTTGACATGACTATTCGCAATCTGAAAACCACCGACATTTCAGTCGGTATACGCCAGACTCATGAACTCACAGACGCCGAGTTGCAGCGGGTCTGCGGTGGTGCCGATTTCACCATCATGCCGGTACCCGGCATTGGTGTGATCAAGCCTGATCCGGTCTGCCTCTATCCATTCCCTGACGTGCCTCCACCGTCAGACATTCGCGGGCCGTTCGTTGGCTGATGTTCTGTGCGCCCTGACCTGCGCCAAGGTCAGGGCACATTCACCCGTCTTTCGCGAACCGACAACAGGTTCAGGCGCAATTCCGAGGGGCGCAGCGGCTTGGACAGCACGGATACTTCCGCGCCGTGCATCGATTCCAGAACAATTTCCACCTCCCGCCCGGTGACGATAAGCGCCGGTACGTCCCAGCCACGGGCAGCCCGTATACGTTCGATGCAATCAAGGCCGTTGGCCGTCGTCCCCAGATCGTAATCGGCGACGATGATGTCGCAATCGGTAATCAGGCCCTCGGCGGAACGCGCGGTCTGGACTTCGCACCCCCATCGCTCCAGCAACGCGGCGGTCGCCATAAGCACGTTGTGGTCGTCTTCCACCAGACAGATCCTGACGCCTTTCAGCAGGCTGTCGCCCAATGGCTTTCTGCGCACAGGCTGCACCGGTGCACTCACCTCCTCCAGCCCATGGATGGTCACCGTGGTACCGCGGTCGACCCGCGAATCGATGGCAATCTGTACATTCAGAATCTGACTGAGCCGCTTGACGATGGACAACCCCAGCCCTACGCCTTCAACGTCCTTGTCACGCACGTGCCGAATCCGATAGAACTCGTCACAGACTTTGGGCAGATGCTCAGCCGCGATGCCGCGTCCCTGATCGTGCACGCTGATCGACAAGCCGCCGTTGTGGCGACGCACACCGATCAGCACCGGGTGCTCGGGGGCATATTTGAGTGCATTGGACAGAATGTTCTGCACCATCGTGGCCAGTAATGAGGTATCGACTCTGACCCAGCGCCGACACGGCCGGACTCTCAATTCGACGCCGGCCCATCGGGCAGCTGCCGTATTTTGCTGCGCGATTTCATTGAGCATGTCACCCAGATTGACCACGTCCGACTTGGCCGACACTTTGCCGCTGTCCAGCGTGTAGATATCCAGAATCGAGCGAAACAACTGCGAAACGTTGTGCAGGGAACGATCAATGTTGTCGACCAGTTGTCGCTCGTATTCGCCAAGCGGGCTGGCGCGCAGACACGCAGTGAACATGCCGATGGAGTGAATGGGCTGGCGCAGATCATGGCTCGCCTGGGCCAGAAAACGCTCTTTCTCACGGTTGGCAACGGTCGCCTGCTCTGACGCCTGCCGAGCCCGCACCAACAGAATGTGGGCGTAGCCAGGCACCAGAATCGTGACAGCAACCAGCATCAGCACCATGAACGGTTGCGCCTGCCAGTACGGCGTCAATTGATAGATGATCAATATCGCCAGCAGTGCCAGCGACGCGGCAATTGCCAGGTAACGCGAGCCGAAGCGCATGCCGTTACCCAGGGTCACCCAGACCATCACACTGAAAATAGGCAGCGTCGCCTCACCGCCCACGACCAGGCCGACGGAAATTCCGGTGTAGTCATGGACCATCCCGAGTACACGGCGTACCGGAAATACACCCGGGTAACTGATGATGTGCTGGCGCAGGATCAGGGAAACCACCAGAAAGCCCGCATAGTAGAGAATGATCGGCTGATACTTCGCCACGTCGAGCCCGGGAAGAAACCCCACCAGCGACACATAGGTGATCGCGCACGTTGCCACGATCAGCCTCAGCGTCGCCTGATCCAGTTCAGCGTTTTTCCGGTCTTTCATCACCGCACCTCGATTTACTGCGAACTCGTACCGCTCGACGAGCGGCCACCGGAGACTACCGCTTACATGCCGTTTATGATCGAGCGCGGTACAGGCGTGTGGCGTGCCATTTTGCGCGGCAACTTAATCCAACTTTACTGGCCACTATCATCTGACTGGCATCATACAAACCGACTTTTTCAGGGTGTCGCGCTAGCGCTCAAATAATGACTTTAAATGTGTATCACAGGCGATACAAATTGTTGCTATCAAGTATGATAAGCCGACTAAAAATTCGGAAGCAGAGGCATGGCGTGCAGAATCATAGTGGCTGACGACCACCCCTTATTTCGTGAAGGCATGTTGCGTACCATCGAACGTCTATTGCCAGAAGCCATCATTGAGCAAGCCGGCAATTTCAATGAAGTGCTGACGCTGGCGCGCTCCGGTGACGAAGTTGACACACTGATTCTCGACCTGCGCTTCCCTGGCCTGGAGTCGATGCACACCATCGCCGAACTGCGCAATGAGTTCCGACGCACCTCGATCATCGTGGTTTCGATGATCGATGATCCAGAGACAATCTCCCAGGTCATGTTGAATGGCGCTGATGGCTTTATCGGCAAGAACATCGACCCGCAGGAAATAACCGACTCCATCGTCGCCATTCGTCAGGGCGAAGTCGTCGTCAAGTACAAGTCTGAAGGCTCGATTTTCAACGAATCGGCCGTTAACGCACTAAGCCCCCTGACTGCCCGTCAGAAACAAGTGCTTAGCCTGGTGGCCGCCGGTAAAACCAACAAGGAGATTGCCAAGGATCTGGGTATATCGCCGTTCACTGTGCGTATACACGTGTCCAGTCTGCTCAAGGTGCTGGGAGTGTCCACTCGATCGGCCGCCGCAGCGCAATTCTCCAGCCTGGCGATCAAGTAACTGCTTGAAAAACGTTCAGTCTCCGATGTTCAGACTGCCAAGGTCAGAGGCCAGTTGCAGCTTGGCGTTATGCCAGTTGACCAACGATTCCACGCGCTTTTGCGTCGCTGAAGCCAAGTCATTCTGAGAGCGCAGAAGCTCCAGAATACTGCCTACACCCGCTTTGTAACGACCCTGGGCAATTTCATAAGACTTGCTCGCACTCTCAACAAACAGACGACTGATGGCCAGTGCGCGGGTTCTGGATTCCAGCGCCTGCTGACTCTTCCAGACGCTCAGCGCAATACTGTTTTCAACCTCATGCAACGCCTGTTCGCGAGCAGCACTTTCGTAACTGGCAGCCCTCGCCCTGCGCCGATTGAGAAAGCCATCGAAAATCGGCACCGTGATTTGCACGCCGATTGTCCAGGTGTCTATCTCCTGCCGGGTGGAAACCTGCTCGACGGGCGTGTCCTGACGACTGTAGTTGCTGAACAGCGAGACGGTAGGTCGGCCCTGGGCTTTCGCTGCCTCAACTTTTGCCTGACTCGCCGCCCAGTCTGCGCGGGCTTTTTCTATGGCCGGATGTAACGCCTTGGCCTGCTCCATCAGCGCATTGACGTCGCCCAGAAACGCCACGTCTTCGCTGCCCGGTTCATCCAGCGCAACCAGTTTGAGCGGGGCAGCAGGCGATAACCCGAGCTGGCTGGCCAATTCGCCTCTCGCCGCGGCCAGGTCACCTTCCGCCATTACCCGATCCAGCTGCGCTTCGGCAAAACTGGATTGCGCCTGCAGACGATCCGTCTGCTCGCCGGCGCCAGCACGGTATTTCGCGTCAGCAGCTTTCAAGCTGTTGTCGGCAAGACGTTCAGCACTGACTTTGGCCTGCAACAAAGCGGTGTTGGCCTGCACCTGGTAAAAGACCCTGGCGGTGGCAAGCATCGACTTCTGCACTTCTTCAATGCGGCTGCTACTGGCGGCGTTTAATAACTGGCGGGCACTTTCGACTTTTGCGGCGCGAAGCCCGAAGTCGAAGAGCACCCAGCTCATGTTCAGGCCATAGATGCTGGTACTGGCGTTCAGCCTTGAATTGGCTTCGGAGAAACCCGGATAACGCGTGGTCTTGCCGGCCCGACCTTTTTGAAACTGCCCTTCCACGTTCGGGTAGTAGGCC
Source organism: Pseudomonas syringae (assembly GCF_023278085.1). Classification (NCBI taxonomy): domain Bacteria; kingdom Pseudomonadati; phylum Pseudomonadota; class Gammaproteobacteria; order Pseudomonadales; family Pseudomonadaceae; genus Pseudomonas; species Pseudomonas syringae. The sequence continues at coordinate 4,497,442 of NZ_CP066265.1, forward strand.
GAGTGCTCAGCGTCCATTTCCGCCTGACGCGCCAGCTCGGTCAGCCACGCTTCACTTAGCTTGGGATCGGCACATAACGCGACAGACACCGCCGTTGCGAGGTTCAGGGTATCGGGCAGCCGACTGGAACCAGGGCAAGCCTCCACGCGGTTATCCGCCATGCACAGCGACGCCAGCAACATACCGGCGGCACTCAACAAAGCCCACCCGCCGACACCGCGCATCACGGCTCGGAACCCCGAGCTGAAGGCTCTTCGAGCACAGGGCCGTCGTAGGCAATTCGACCATTGGCAAGCGCCACGACCCGATCCGCCGAGCGAATGGTTTCTGGTCGGTGGGCAACAATGATCCGGGTGATATTCAACGCCTGAAGCGCCTGATTGACCGCCGCTTCGCGAGCAATGTCCAGATGGCTGGTCGCTTCATCGAGAAACAGCAACTGCGGTTTTTTATACAGCGCCCGGGCCAGCAATACCCGCTGCTTCTGGCCGCCGGACAATACCGTGCCCATGTCGCCCACCAGCGTGTTGTAGCCCATCGGCATCTGAGCAATATCATCGTGGACAGCGGCCAGCCGTGCGCACTGCTCGATCCAGTGCTGATCGGCACCGGTCTCGAAAAAACTGATGTTGTCGCCAATCGACCCGGCGAACAGCACGTCATCCTGAAGTACCGTGCCGGTCAGGCGCCGCAACGTGTTGACATGCTCAGGCCCGACCGGCAGTCCATTCAGCAGGACACTGCCAGCGCTGGGGGCCAGGATGCCGAGCATGACGTTGAGCAAAGTGCTTTTGCCGCCGCCCGATGGACCGACGATAGCAACCGACTCGCCAGCGCTGACATGGATCGACACACCGTCCAGCACGTAAGGTTCATACTCGGAATAGCGAAAGCGCAGATCACGCACTTCAAGGCTGGGCGCTTTCTCACTGCTGGCGTCATCGAATGCATCAAGGCCAGAAAACGGCTCGGCCTCCTGCAGCACAATGTCGGCCAGGCGTTCGCCATGCAGGCGCAGCATGATGACGTCAACGATCTTGTCGATCAGCCCGGCGACGCGGCCGTTGAACTGCTCTTTGTACGAGTTGAATGCAATCAGCATCCCGGCACTGAACTGCCCTTCCAGCACCAGCCTGGCGCCCAGCCAGATGACAATGATCGTCACCAGCCCGAACAGAACGCCGTTGAAGGTCCGATAGGCCAGTTGCAGTTTCTGGGGATGCAGACCGGCGTTGATTTCTTCCACCAGCAAGGCACTCCAGGCGTTGCAGCGCTGCTCGTGGCGATTGAACAGCTTGATGGTGCGCACGCCGCGCACGCTTTCCAGAAAGTGCGATTGTTGACGAGCCGCATGGACCAGTTGATTCTCGCTGGCTCGCCGCAACGGCCCAAACCAGACCCAGCGCGCCAGGGCATAAATCACCATCGCCACCACGGCGACGAGCGCCAGCTTCGGGCTGTAAGCAATCATCAGTCCGAGCGTGATGACGGTCATCAGTCCGTCGAGCATCGCCTCAATGAACGAAGTGGTGACCGTCTGCTGGATCGACTTCAGAGAGCCGAAGCGCGAGACGATATCGCCCAGATGGCGGCGCTCGAAAAACGCCACCGGCAAACGCAGCAGATGAGTGAACACGTTAATCTGCCACTGTGAACCGAGCATCGTACCCAGGTACATCAGCGCCCACCCGCGGGCCAGCGCAACACTGTGCTGAATGATCAACAGAATGCCGAAACCGATGGCCAGCACCGCCAGCAGATCCAGATCGGCACTGACCAGCACCTTATCGATCACGGTCTGCATGAAGAACGGACTGAGAATGGTGCACAGCTCCAGCGCCAGCGCCAACAGCAGCACGTGGGTGAGCACCCGGCCAAATCCGCGTACTCGCCCCAGCAGTTTGCGCAACGGAATGGGCGGCCGGGCAGCGACCGGCTGGAAGTCACTCTCCGGCCACATCTCCAACGCCACGCCGGTAAAAGCCGCCGACACCTCATCCAGCGACAGCTTGCACAGGCCACGCGCTGGGTCATGTACCACTAAGCCGTGCGCAGTGACCTCCTTGAGCACCACAAAATGGTTGAAGTTCCAGTGCAGCACGCAAGGCAGTTGCAGTTGACCCAGCGCACTCAATTCGACGCGCAGTGCCCGGCTGCCCAGCCCGAGTTGCGCGGCCATGCGGGTCAGCTGCTTGAGGTTGACGCCTTTCATCGACGGCGAAAGACGTTCACGCAGAGAAAAAAGGTCGCTGTGTTGTCCGTGGTAACTGGCGATCATGGCCATGCACGCCAGGCCACACTCAGTGGCTTCGGCCTGCAGCACCACCGGCAGTTTTCTTCCAACCCCGAAAGTGAACGCATTTTTGAGGTTCAAAGGCGCTTTCCTATTCCGCGCAAAGGCTCGAGCAGCCACTCATAGAGCGGTAGCTTTTCCTGCATGATGTCGGCGTCCAGCTGCATACCGGAGCGCAAACGCTCGCGTTTGCCCTGACCCTCGATGGTTTGAGACGCCAGCGCGACCGTGACCCGATAGAAAGGGCCCTGCTCGCGCATCTGTTCGGAGACATTGCCCAGCGTCATGACTTCATCAGCGGGCAATGCGGTACGGGAAATTGACGACACGGTGCCCGGCTGCAGGCCGAAGCGCTGATAGGGATAGGCCTGGTAACTCAACATCACGGTATCGCCCACGCGGACAAAGCCTACCGAGCGACTGGGCAGATACAACTCCGCATGAAGTGTTGCATCGGCGGGCACGATGCTCAGCAGCGGCCGCGCACTGTCGACCCGTGAACCGTTGGCGACCGAGAGGGCGGTTGCCTCACCGTCGGTTGGCGCAGTGATCAGAATCTCCCGCTTGGTCTCACTTTCGACCAGTTGGTCCTGACTCTCGGCCAGCCTGCGTTGCAGGTCAGCCAGTTGCTTGCTCTGGTTGAAGGGTAGCTCGACCAGCTCAGCGCGCAGCCTGGTGCTTTCGGCGCGCACGGTCAGCAGCGAGCGATTCAGTTCTTCACCGCGCAAGCGCATGTCCAGCACGGCGTCTTCTTTTTCCTGAAGCTGATCACGCGATACGTAATCCTGGCGTTGCAGGTTGGCGTAGCGTTCGGCAATCCCTTTGGTCAACGCCAGCCGCTGACGCGCCAGGTCGATTTGCGCGAGTATTTTCTGCTGCTCGGTTTCCAGCGCTTCGACCTGACGTTTTTTGCCCTCCAGCTCCTGCTGATGCAAGGCCAGGGTCTCGTCGATCTCCTGAGTCAGGCTTTCCTGGCGGCGTTTGATCGACAGGCTGATCGCCCGTTGCGCACCGCCCGCTTCGCCGTTTTGCGTATCACTGGACAACGCCATCAACACGGCTTCGGCATTCACCGGCTGTCCTTCGGTGATACGCAGATGGTTAACCACACCGGCTTGTGGCGCATAAATCCTGATCAGGCCTGTTTCAGGCAGCAGCACACCGCTTGCAGCAGTACGTTTGGTGTAGGTAGCGAAGGTCAGAAACAGGCCCATGCAGATGCAGAACAGCAGCGCGACGGCGGCTGCAAGGCGCATCGACACCGGGCTGACCAACAAGACCGTACCCAGCGTACTGCGCTTTTGTGCGTCGAGCGCTTCAGGTCGAAAGAGCATGAATGTACGTCGCGTCAATCATCAGGAATGCGCCATAAAAACCATAAAGGCTCAATAGTGTTTCAGTAGCGGGCGAATAGAGGCCTGACAGAGTCATGCAGCCGCCACGTGAGTAACGGACAAAACATTCATGGGCCGGCTGACGTTTAGAGTGTTTAAAGCGCGGAGTATTAAAGCGTTAGCGACCGCCCCTCTCAATAGCACATATGAACTAATAGCCAAAAGACACAGCCCCATATAGCTCATGTGTACTATTGCGACTCGAGTCAGGGGATGATTTTAATAACGCTGTCTGCCGTAGGTCGTTGCTACGAAAGACTTAACGTTTAAATGACCCGTTCAGAGGAAACGACGCCATGACTCAAGCAATTAACCCAAAGAAAACACACGACGCGCTTCGTACCGGTCAGGACGTCCGACTGTTGAATGAAGCAGAGCTGGACCAAGTGGGTGGTGGTATTGAGTTCAGTGCTTTTGGTTATACCTTCGCGGGTGGCGAGTCATTTGCCCCCGGCCATAACTACGCATCGATCACCAACTCGCGCGGCATTCCAATCTACTACACCACCTGGCAGAGCTGATAAAGCCACCTCACATGGACTACAGGACCCGGACTCCCTCCGGGTTCCGTACTCCCGAACATCAAAAGCCCGCTGTACAGCGCGCCGACATTGTCACCCCTCTTCTCTTATCTAAATCACTGTACCGCCCTCGACGCGCTGAACACCTGACGTGCCTCTCAGCCGTACTGGACTGACCAGGAAAACGCGATGTCGATTCTCTCCCGATGCAGAGACCTGGAAATGATCCAGGCCCTGTTGCGCATGGCCGTTATTGCCACCTCTGCACTTTACGCGTTGATCATGCACGCACTGGACAACATGCCCGGCAGCCGAATGTGGGTCATTCTCGGCTATTGCCTGGGCTTTGCCGTCGTTGGTGTCGGTCTGATCTGGCGTATTGCAGTACGACCCGGTGTGTCTACCCGGCGCAGAATGTTCGCGCTGATCGTCGATAACATGGCCGGAATCGTCACTATCACCGTGGGTGGCGAACCGATGCTGCCGGTTTATTCGGTGATGCTCAGCATGACGGTGGGTTATGGCATGCGCTACGGGCGCAATTACCTGTTGCTGGCGACCGGCCTTGCCTTGGCGTCGTTATGCCTGATCATCCAGCTCACGCCCTTCCTGCAGGAGCATCCCGCCGTTGCGATGATGATGATCCTGACGATGCTGGTGCTGCCGTCGTTCGTTTACTTCTTGCTCTCGCGGCTGCACATCGCGCTGAATGAAACCCAGGCGGCCAATGAGGCGAAATCACGGTTTCTCGCCCAGGCCAGCCATGACCTGAGGCAACCCATTCACTCCATCAGCCTGTTCACGGCCTGCCTGCGCGATGCTTCGCTGGGCGCAGACGAGCGCCGCCTGGTCGAAAATATTGACCGGGCCCTCAGCGCGGTAGAGCAGCTTTTCCGCTCGTTGCTGGATATCTACACCCTCAATCAGGGAGAAGTGAATCCACGCCTCGAGACGATTGATGTCGACGCATTAATCAATGGCCTGGTCAGCCAGAACAGTGAAGCAGCCAATTGGGCCGGGGTCGAAATTCGCGTGCGACCGTGCCGACAGCATACATGCAGCGACCCTGCGCTGCTGCGCACCCTGCTGCAAAACCTGATCTCAAACGCCTTCAAATACGCCCCCGGCAAGCCCTTGCTTATTGCCGGCCGACGCCGCAATGGGGCGTTGGACATCGGCGTCTACGACAGGGGCCGCGGCATTTCGGAAAAGCATCTTCCGCATCTGTGCAACGAGTTTTATCGTGTCCGCGAAGAGCGTGATCAGGATATCGAGGGCGTAGGGCTCGGGCTAAGTATCGTCAAACGCATCGCCGATCTGCTGAAGCTGCACATCCGGATTGGTTCACGCCTGAATAAAGGCACTGTGGTCGTTATCAGCGGACTACCGATTGTGGCGGCACGGCAAGTTGCGCCCGTCCCGGACATCGACTGGAACAAACGCCTGTTGGGGGGTTTACGTGTTCTGCTGATCGAAGACAATTACAACGTGCTGCAGGCCACCGCGATGCTGCTGCGTAAATGGGGCTGCGACGTCCAGACCGCTTCCGCCATCCCTCAGGCGGGCGTCGATTGCGATCTGGTGGTGACCGACTTCGATCTTGACCGAAGCGCCACCGGTGCCGACTACATCAGCCACCTGAGCGAATTGCATGGCCGCCGGATACCTGCAATCGTCATCACCGGCCACGAGATTCAGCACGTTCAGCAATCGCTGAATGACCCGCAGATACCGGTGCTGTCCAAACCCGTGCGGCCTGCGGAACTGCGTTCACTGCTCATAAGCTTCAAGATGGACTTGATGCAAACGACGAGTCGTGGAGCGGCGTCGCTTACCGGGTCTTGAGTGCGATAATCAACTAATTAGTAGGCACGTGAGTGCGAGTAAAACGGCGTTAAATACTGCGCTAGTACACCTGTACTATAGTGAACACTTACACCGTTAGCCTAAGCTGAGAAAGAAACAACTTCAGCATATTCAGACGCTGCGAAGCCTGTCACCGCAAGGCTTTTTCGCACGTTTCTGTCTGTCTATAAAAACCTTACAACTGATTTACCTTCAGGGGCATTCGGCATGGGCAATTATTATTCACTGGCGCGGCTAAAAGGTTTAGCGGTTGCGATGACAGTCATGGCCACTTTGACGGCCTGCTCGACGGGAGGCAGTAATCCTCTTGGTGGGCTGGATGCGTTGACGGGTGAGCCTAAGTTTGAGCCTGACTATATAAAAGCCAATATCATTCCCAAAAAATCGACCAAATCTCAAATCCGGGCGAAATTTGGCGCTCCGACTTCGGCGGAGGATGATGTAGGCGACAACTCCGCACAGTGGTGGTACGAGCGCGGCGAATCAGGCGTGGCGATGCTAAAGAAAATGGCCTACAAGTACAGTTACAAGTACGGCAGCGGAACGTCGGGCTCAGCATTGGCGCAGGCAGATGGTCACTTGGGAGATGCCGAAGATGTGATGGATGACGTCAGCACCGTCACAGGAACGAAAAGTACGGGTATGAAAAAGGTGATCAAAAAGATAGTCATACACTTCAACGGCGAGACGGTCGACCGGTTCTACACATACTGACCGCTCAGCAAAAGGTTTGAAGCCGGTAATACTGCGATTACCGGCGCTCAACGTTTACTTTTGAAGCGTAAACTCAGCCTTGTCAAAAGACAGCCAGCAGGAGTCATTGTCGGTCCATTTCGACTCGCTGGTGCCGAGAACACCCTTCATCACAATCTTGTCGCCTTTCTTCAAACCGCTGATCTTCTTCTTGTTCACCAGCAGATCATCGCGGGTCAACCCTTGGCCGGTGCATTTGGGGTTCTTGGGGTCAGTGAAGATGATCGCAATCTGATTCTGACCGATGACCGTTCCGGTTTTGGTAATACGCTGCACAACACCAGGGATGATCAATGTGTGGGCGTCCCATTTTTCCTTGGCAGTGACTTCATTCGTTTCCCAATCATTCCAGATTTCAGTCAATGTCGTCTGTTTGGCCTCTGTCAGCCCTCGGAGATCCCCACTCAACAAGTCCCCGGTCTGGTCAAAGATCCCGTTTGTCACCGACATGGCCTGATCAAGCCCCGCGCATCCTGACAATGCCAGAACTAACGGAAACAAGGCTGCACTTTTCATTCACACACTCCGCCGACGGTTGGGTACATGATTTACCCAGGCATCAATTATTTAAATAAACACTGCACATAACTTCGCACGCGACTCTATCTACGACGTGAGGACGCCTCAATAGTACAGATGCGCTATAACGCACACTGCGCCTGCCCCTGGAAGCGAACTGTTGAGCTTTTATTTCATCAACGCTAAAACCTGAACAGCCTGCCAGGCTGGCTCCGCCAAGTGACAGGCTCCATAACATCACTCGCAAACAGCAGCGTTGTGAGCGTGTCTTCAGGATCAAAACCTGTAGGTCGCCCCGACGCCGAACAAGCTCGCATGGCTTTTGTACGTCGCGCTGTAGCTGCCCAGCGCGTTGGCGCGGCTGACATCGACACTCTCTTCCTGAAGATAGGAGTAAGCGACATCAAGGGTCAGTTGCGGTGTGACGTCATAACCCGCTCCTACACTGAATATCTGGCGATCGCCTGTCGGTGTGCGTGGCGAACGTCCGGTGTTACTGGTCGGCGACTGATCGAACATCAAGCCAGCTCGCAACACCCACTGCGGATCTAATCGGTACGCAGTGCCAACTGCATAGGCCCATGTATCGTGCCAGTTCAAGCCTTCCTGAATGGAGCCGGTCAGTGCCGAGGCCAGCGAGCCACCTTGCGCAGCGGAAACCGGCTGATTGCGCAGACTCAAATCCTGCATGCTGCTCCAGCCGGTCCAGGTCGCACTGGTGTAAAGGGTCCAGGCGTCACTCAGCGCGTGAGTGACTGAAAGATCATAGGACTCCGGGGTGGCCACTTTCAACGTGCAGTCATAGCGGTTGCTCGCGAGCAACTGCGGTGGCGTTCCTGCGCCGGTGGAAACTTGCGTGTGGCAGCCCAGTTTGTAATCGACCTTGGAATGGTAGGTCAGGCCTACGCGGGTGGAGTCGGTTGCATTGAATAACACGCCGATATTGAAGCCCACGGCAGTGTCATCACCTGAAACTTTCACCCGGGTGTCAGCAATGGCCGGATTGAGCGTGATATCTGACTCCAGCGTCCCGGCAATTCGATTGAAAGTAGGACCGAAGCCAATCGACAGCCTTTCATTGAAGGCGTAGCTGACGGTGGGTTGCACTGTCACCACCTTGATATCGCTTTTGCTGGCAAACATCCGGCCTTGAAAACCGTTTTCATAGTCGGTGGACAAACCAAAGGGTGCATAGAGCCCCAATCCAAACGCCCAGCGCTCATCGATTTTCTGCGTATAAAACCCGAATGGAACCGAGCTGAAAGGCACCATATCGCCGTCGTTGCTGCCCCGTGAGCGACCGGCGGCATGACTGATATCGGTGGATGCGTCAATGAACGTGACACCGGCAGTGATTTGGCTATCGTCCAGCCGCGCCATACCCGCCGGGTTGCCGTACACCGTGCTGGCGTCCTCGGCCATCGACGCACGGCCGGCCTGACCGCTGCCCATGCCGGCGATGCTCTGCTCGGTACGGGCAAAACCGCCAGCAAGAAGATGAGAGGAGGCAAATACAGCGGCGAGGCCAAGTGTGGTCTTCAACAAGGTCATTTTTAGTCTACGGCCATCGTGATTTTCAATTTGCCGAAGAAAAACCCTCGGCAAACGCATGATTAAAAGAGCACGAAAGAAACGCGCCACTCCAGACACCCCGCCCGCAGTCCGACAAAAGCGGGGCTGCGCACCGTCCAACTAACAACGCATTACACTGAACTAACCCTCCCTGTAAGCGCGTTTACTTTTCATCGAGCCTGCTCGGTAAGTTTGGAGACTTCATGTTCCATGTGTTTGAACCGCCGTCGCTTCTCGCGAGCCTTTAAGATCACCCGCACGAGAATAAGGACTGCAACCGCAGACTTCTATAGTACAGATGAGCTATTGAACTACGGCATGCCTGGGTAACTGATTAATCGTGGCTAAATTGAGTGACCGCTAGTACATGCGTGCTATATCCATTACACCTTCGCCTCCTGATACTCCCGACGTTGGCAACCTGCCGAACGGAAAACGCCTAAGCCCTCAAGGCTGGCAGCCACCCTCGTGGCCTTTATGGAGTATCTGGAGTCGCTATGAATCCCTTATTCAGAATATCCCCTCTCGCGTTTGCGATTACGCTTGCACTGCTCCCAGAGGCTCAGGCCGTTGACTATGTGCTCACTAACGGTCAAGACACCTTTAGCAGCGACCGCGTAATCGATGGCGCGATCGACGTTAATTCAACTGACGGCAACACCTCCACCCTGACGATCAACAGCGGCGCAACCGTGACCAGCGAAGGCGGCCGTATCGTGGGTCAAGCCAGCCGTACCGGCGTCAACATGGCTCAGGCCAACGTTGTGGTTGAAGGGGCGGGTTCGCGCTGGGTCGTGCCTCGCACCTCGTTCGTGCTCGGTAATAGCATCGTTGTCGGTGGTGTCGGTCAGGGTGACCTGACGGTCCGTAACGGCGGGCAAGTGTCGGTTCGGGATCTGGATTTAGGTGACGTTTTTGGCGCCCGTTCCAATGCATTTTCGAACGCGACGCTGTCGGTGAGTGGTCAGAACTCCTTGGTCGATGCAGTCAACATCCAGGCCGGCGGAGTGTTTGTCTATCGCTCGAGCATCACGGCCAATGATGGCGGCAAAATCAACAGCCAGCAGGTCGACATTGACTCCGTCGTCAGGCTTTCCGGTGCAGGAACGCGCTGGGACAACAGCGGCTCTTTCCTTAACAAAAACGATCTGACCCTCGAGAACGGCGCAGTACTGACGAGTAACTCTCTGCGACTGGGTTCAGCCGTCAGCAGCCGAAGCAATCAGGTGAATATTACCGGGCAAGGCACGCGCCTGGCAGCGCAAAACATAACGCTCGGTACTAACGAAACCCGCACCTACCTGACAGTGGCCGACGGCGCCGAGCTGAGCGCCACCAACGGTATCCTTATCAGTACTGTGAACGACATCAACAATGCGACACGAGGCACGCTTATTGTTGGCGGCGCGCTCGTGGTCGATCCTAACCGTACTGATATCGATTTCGTGAGTGCCGGAACACCTCAGGCGGCAGGCCGGATAGACCCGCAAACCGCCATTACTTTCGGCACCGGAAACGGGCACCTTGCATTCAACCATACCGACCCCGATCTGCAGTTCGCCAACACGCTGAACGGAACAGGCCGAGTGTATGCGTTCAACGGCAATACCACGCTGAGCGGCGACATCTCTGGGTTGGCCGGTAGCGTTGTGGTGCGCGGCGGTCGACTGGTGCTGTCGGGCAACGTCGACCAGCTCAATCAGCGCGGCAACACTGCCACCACCCAAAGCGTTTCGCGGTTTAACGTAGGCAACGGCACCCTGGTGGTCAACGGCATTGCGGGCCGCACCGAATTCGGAACCTACACCAACAGCGCCCAGGTACTGGACGGAGGTATTCTGGCCGGCGTCGGTCAGGTGGGCACCACCCAGGTCGCCTCGGGCGGTACGCTATCGCCAGGGGAAAACGCCATAGGTGCGCTGGCGATACAAGGGGACCTGGACATGGCCGCCGGTTCGCGTTACGCCGCGGACATCGCGGGCGACGGCAGAGCCGATAAGATCAACGTGAGCGGCACCGCCATCCTGCGCGGTACGCAGGTCAACGTGACTGCGCTGGATCCGGCGCAGAGCTATCAGAGTGGCAGAACCTACACCCTGCTCTCCGCCCAAGGCGGTTTGGTTGACGGCGCCGCCGCAGGCACTGCCTATGCCCAGGCGCTTACCAATTCTGCGTTCCTGAATGTCGGGCTGCAGCGCACCGCCAATGATCTGAACCTCACCATCGAGCAAAAAAACGTAGAGCCGACACCTACACCTACTCCAGAACCGACTCCAACTCCGGAGCCTACGCCTACGCCTACGCCAACACCTACGCCGGAACCTACTCCAACTCCAACTCCAGAACCGACTCCTACACCGACGCCGACGCCGACACCTGAGCCAGCTCCAGCCCCAGGCATCTTCCAGTCCGTCATGCTGACCCAAAACCAGTTCAATACCGCTGGCGCGCTGAGCGTACTGCAGCAAAGTGGCGAACCCCTGCGCCTTTACAACAACCTGTTGATTCTGGATGCCGCAAGCGCTCGCAACGCTGCCGATCAACTGTCCGGTGATTACCACAGCAGCACGTCGACCGCGCTGATCGCCAACAGCCAGGTGGTGTCCGGCGTGCTGGGAACCCGTGTGCGCAATCTGCTCGATAGCGGGACGTTGCGCATGCCAGCCATGGCACTCAACCTGATGCCCAGCACGCCCGCCGCCGAAAACGGTGCCTGGGTGCAGCCATTTGGCAACTGGACCAAGGTCGACGGCAATAAAGGTGCGGGCGGTCTGAGCCAGAGCACCGGCGGTCTGCTATTCGGCGCCGACGGCAGCTTTACCCCGGACTGGCGCGGCGGCGTCTATGCCGGCTATAGCCGCTCGAAGTTCGATGCCGATGACCGCGATGCCGAGGGCCACAGCGATAACTACCATCTGGGCCTCTATACCGGTGGCCAGATCGACGCGTTGCGCCTCAGCGCCGACGTCGGTTACACCTGGCACCGTCTGGAGAGCGAGCGGAATGTGGCATTTGCAGGATTCAGTGATCACCTGACCGGCAAACGCAACGCCCAATCGCTGCAGGCAAGTGGTGAAGCGGCCTACCAAATACCGTTAGGCAGCGTGGCTCTGGAACCTTTCGCCGGCCTTTCCTACGTGCGTTACGACGCCAAGGATCTGCACGAAAAAGGCGGACCCGCGGCTCTGGACGTGTCCAGCGACAAGCAGGACACCGTCTTCTCGACGCTGGGCCTGCGCGCATCGACGAATACCCGTATCGCGAACCTCGATACTCAGGTGTACGGCTCGCTGGGATGGCGACGTGCCTTTGGTGATCTGGATCCGCGCAACGACCAGAGCTTTGCCGGTGGTCCAAACTTCGAAGTGCAAGGCGTCGCTCAAACCCGCAACACGGCGCTGACCGAAGTAGGCGCGAAACTGCGCTTGAATCGTCAGACCGACCTGGGCCTGTCCTATCAAGGGCAGTTCGGTACCGACACTCGTTTCCATTCGGTAAACGCAGGGGTGACGGTCCGCTTCTGACCGTAGTTGCAACGTCGGGCTGGATGACTATTCAGGGCAGGTTTGCCTTGGGTGGTCTCCAGCCCGACCTCATTGAACAACCGCTCGGCGTCGTATTGCTCAACACCTCACCGACATCATCATGACCAAAATGGACGACGGTGAATCAGGCAAAACCGTTTTACCTGGCCCATGGCGGTGGCAGCAACGCGTGTTGCTCAGTACTCAACCTGGATGCCCCGGATGCGGCATCAGAGAAAGAGACCAATTGAAAAAAAGGTTCTGCTTCAAGGTTCTTGTGCTGGTGGGATGACCCTGCCCTGTTGCTGTTGTGTTCATTGCGATAAGACGCATAGGCCCAGTGCCCGGGTGCGACATCCGAGTCCGGGCGATTGTTGCTTTGCGCTACACCGGCTGATTTCAACTCCTGTTCGATACTGCTGATCATGCCCCTCATTTTCCCCATGTATTCTGGGCTGTAGGTGTTATCGGCACGGTCTGGCTTGGCGTAAATGGTGAACTGAGCACCCAGGGCCACACGCTGCTTGGCGGCCGGCATATCCGAATCCAGGCAGTTCATGTCAGTCACTTTCCACGTGTCTACCGGGCTATCGCTTGCCTGCAGTATTTTGCCTATCGCATTGAATGCGCTGGGCACATGCTCAGGCGCAACGCTGAGGTGGATCTTGTCGCCGGCAAACTCGCCTTTGCACTTGGGGTCCTTGCGACTCATATGAATAAAGACTTCAGTGCCTGTCATCTTGAGATGATTGACGGCCGTCCAGCCACCGTGGTCTTCGCCCAGAGCGCTTTGCGCGACCTCATAAGTGGGGGCACGATGATTCAAGGCGAAACGTGTCGGAGTGTCGGAGTGTTGGCACGTACCTCGCTCTGATTCAAACGGCGCAATTCTGCACCTGTATCCTTCTTCACAGGCGGCTGAGCCAGTGACGTATCGAGCTTTAGATTGAGCGCGGGTCTTTTTATAGGCATAGCGTTTATACCTGTCATCTATCGGCTATGAAAATAGAGGCTAGGGAGGCGCCGAAACAGGCCGCTCCCCTTGAAACTCAACGTTCTGAATTGATCACTCGCTACCGTGCAGATAGCTGCCAGGTGAGTGGTGGATAAGCGAAACAGGTTCCATCGCGCTGTTCGAAGTTGCGGCCTCCGGTCCGGCATGGGCGTCACGTCCCAAGCGGGCACACCGATCAGGGTTGCGACACATCAGCGTCAGCCGTAGGAAAGCGTCCCGCTGACCGCAAAACCTTGCTCAAGCATGACGATTTTCTCTGGGTGAAAGTGATGCCCTGGATTGAGGAGGATTTCCTGCTCACCCGCTCCGCTGAGGGTCATTGCCGCGTTGTGAGCATCCTGAATTGCGTCAACACTGATACCTGCGACACGATCTGCCTTGAAGCGGAAAAAAATCGACGCGGGATCAATCTGACCCTCCTGCAGCTCACGCATCGCCTGCCTGCGCAACACTTCCGATGCCGCATCGGATTTCGAGAAATCTACCGTATACCTGGCCCTGCTCAGCTCTCTTCTATCATCCACACTGGAGAACTCGATCGCCGCACCGGCACGCGAGGTAGTACTGAGAAAACCGTTGAATTGTAAAGAGTTACCCGACAACAAGGCTTGCAGCGCCGAATGACCATTCAGTTGAGTGGTGAAAAGCTCATCGTTTCCTACCGCCCCTTTCAAGAGAGAGACGCCCGAGATGCGCGGTGCCGCGTGAATGAACTGTTGCAAAAGAGCAGCTTGCGGTGCCAGCGTCCTTTCGATGTGGTGCTTGTGCAGATCAAGCTCATCGCGGTCCAGTTCGCCTGCATCGTAATGCCGGGCAAAATCACGGATAAAATTATTGACTTCACTTTCACTGTTGTATCGAGGGTGAAGGGACTGCAAGTACTGCGTCAGCGATCGATAACCCATCGAGCTGATGTTCATTAGATAGTTATCACCATAGTCCTGCTGATAGGTATGCAATGCATCAACGATGCGCTCGCCGTGCGCGGGTGAATATCGACGAAAGTGTTGCAGACTGACCTGTTCAATCCTGCTTCTCTCTGCGGGGAAGTTATTCAGCTGACTGTTGAGGATATATGCCTTGTCGCGCTCCGCCGCCTGTGCAAGCAGTTGGCGTTGACTTAACACCTGCCGGGCGAAGTTGAGCGGTATACCGCGCTGCGCCATTTGTGTGATGCACACTGTCTGGGAAGTCGCAAAAGCAGACGTAAATCCCGTCTGGTTAACTGCGGTGACCTGAACACGGTGCCCTCCGACGATTGCGGTTGAATTTCCAGGCCTGGCGACCCGTGGAACGCCTTGCACGGGTCGCGGAGCATGCGAAGTGGGTGCCTGACTACTGGAAGGCTGGTTATAAAGGTAAGCCTGACTGGCAGAGTGATGAGAAACTGGATTCGGCATGAAATCTTTCCTTTAAAGCGCCTCGTTGTGCGAAGGCTTTGTTTCTATTTCGAGCAGGTACTTTGTAAGCACGTGCAGGTGGCACAGCGTTGATCGCCGGCTGCCTTTGCAGGCAACCAGGCGACGGTGAGTTAATAAGTCTGATCAGACGTCACGAACAGCGTCAGGAAAATTGATCGCCTTTCGAAAAACCGACGTCGTGTTTGATCTTGCCGTTCTGGAACTGGTCCATCCATGGCAGGACATCCGCGCCGGCTGCTTTCAGCGCGTTCATATTGTCTTTAACAGCCTGGTTGGCCCCATCGCGCTGTTCGAAGTTGCTGCCTCCGGTCCAGTTGGCGTTGCCGACCTCGCCTATTTGAGGCTTGAAGCCCGCCCCCGTTAGCGCCTTGATCTCCGATGACAGACGTGAGGAGGCGTCGGCACCACTGGCGTATTCATGGATACTGCCAATCAGGCCAGGGTTGCCACGGCCGTTGGCGGCTTTCAACTGATCAGCGTATTTGACCAGTCCGCTTTCCCCGCCTGCCGTGAGACCGCCGCCCCAATTGCTGTCCTCCACCACAATGTCGCCCTTGTAACCGGCGTCACGCGCAGACTTGATCAACGTGCTTTGCATATCAGCCCAGCCCTGAGTGGCGCTCTTGCCTCCCTCGTTGAACGTGTCGAGTACAAAGCTCGGATGTTTTCCAAGGGCTGAAACTACATTTTTGACATCGTCGGCGGCTTGTTTGAGCTTATCGCCGGACAAGACATTGCCCCCGCCGCCGTTCGCGTTGTCGCGAAACGTGAACTGGACTTTGACTCCTTGCTTGTCACCGGCATCGACCATGGCTTTGAGTTTGGCCATTTGCGCCGGGTCATTGATCTGGTCATGAGTCATCTGGATGCGCAGTGTTCCCCCACCGGCATTCTTCACATCTTCGACCATTTTTCGAGCCGCCTCGGGAGAGGCAATCCGGTCCGGGACGGTATTTGCGCCACCATGAGCACCCAGGCCAGAGTTGTTGATCGGGAACGTTTCACCGGACTGTTCAGATGGGCTTGCGTCTGAAGCCGGACTGTTTGCACAGCTTGGGGAAGCAGCATTACTTCCAGGCCCGGATGATCCGGAAGGCTGGCTTGCAGCAGGGTCACTGGCGGATGAGTTGCTTGCAGATGGAGGGTGTGCGGAGGTATTGCCCATCAAACTTTTGAGCAGCGCAAAGATAAGCGTCTTCAGCACCTCGACCAACTCGCTTTGACCTGAGCCACCTGCTCGTCCGGCGCCTGCGGTATCAGCTTTCAGCGTGCTGCCGCCCCAATTGACGGCGTTGCTCGAACCGTTGGTATTTTCTGGAGGGAGAAAGTGAACGGCATTACCTGATGTTTTCCCGGAGTGTTGCAGGTCCGGTGCCTGATTGACCAGCGAGAGGGGTGACCACGATGGACCGTTATTACTGACATGAGTATTAATCGTCATTTCATTACTCCTTTGCTATGGAGGTAACACGTTGGGGTGAAACGGTTTTTCGCAGGGTTTCAAAATCCCTATACCGTCCATCAGCGCCCGAGCACCTGAGGCTCAGTGGAAAGAGGTCTTTTGGAACACCTGCGCGGCATCCAGCAAGATGGCGGCGTCCAGTTCACTGGACAGCAATCTGTTGGCCTCGGAAAGCCTTGTCAGCTTGACACTTTGAGATTCAAAGCCCATATCCGATGGCGTTCCACCGATGCGCTTGGCAAGGTAATAACGGGTACGTGATGTTGTTCTGTCGTAATCACCAATGAAACCGTGAAGCTCAACTCTAAGCCCGGTCTCTTCGTAGACTTCCTTGACTGCATTGGTCCTCAAGTTCAGACCGGCTTCCTTTTTTCCCTTGGGCAAAGCGTGCGTTGCGCCGAACGGGTGGTTGGTCGGTTCGGTGACCCAGATCCTGCCGTCAGGTTCGAAAATCACTGCGCCGCTGGCGGGAGGAAGATGATTGGAAAACTTGAATTCGGGCTCTTTGAAGTCGACAGCACGGGTTTTAAGCTGGCGCCAGCCATCCAGCGTGCTGGGGGGCTTAATTGAACTGAACGCCAGGTTGTTTATTACGCCACTGACAGTGCAGTGAGGTACAAAAACGGCTGTTGCGTCTCGATCACGCCAGGTATGCGTAGCGCTGGGTGACGTAGGGTGTTCAACAGTGACTACATGGCCAGCCTCATTCTTTTGGCGATGAATATGAGGAAGCGCCTGTTTCATATTGACAAGCCAATGCTTACGACTGATCAGTCTTTTACCGAGTTCAATGCGTTCGCTGTAATTGCCGGGACCGTGTTCTGCGCAGAGTGCCTTAATATGGTCGTCCGGTATTTTTTCTATTGCCGCAATGCCCATGCGGATGTCATTACGCTCAATTTTCCGAAAGGCGTGACTGGACGTGTTTTCTTTGAGAGACAGCATCGTGACCAGTTCCATTGGCGTGTTACCGAACTGATTACCCTTATGCCCCCCTTGGGCACGAAAGACCAGCGCGCCACCCAGGTCGATGCGCACAGGTTTGTTACGGTCATTGAAGATGATATTGTCCCCCGTCTGACCGATGACATCCCAGTTCGCCAACCAGGCGTCCACAGCAAAGCCGCACCGCAACTGGCCACTTCCCTCTATCGTTTTGATGTCTTTATGATTCCCGTCTATCAGTTTGGAAATCAATGCTGGCTTGCCCTGGCGAGACGCCAGTTTTATGTCAGGAACATCAATTCCTGCGGCGCGGTACAGCTTGGAGGCCAGTACCTCGTTTCGAAGCCTATTGGTAGACGGGTTCGTTTTCACATACCATTTAACGCCATCGGGTGCCTGAAACAATCCTCCTGGGTTAGAACCCTTGGCGCCAGAGAGCTGGTTCCATTTATCAGTCTCGATGACCTCAAGTTCGCCCCCCCTCCTGGATCGCCCTAAAACGTTCATGTCTACGACAATGTACGCACCTTCCCGGCGAGCATGGGTAATTTCGTACCGGTTGGTGATATCCAGAATGACTTCATGTTCACTCTTGCTGGCCACCGATAACGGCAACCGGCTTTCACTGAGTGTTACACCCTTTGCACCAGTGAGATTGCGCGCGGGAACGGCGGGCTTCGCGTGCAGCACAAACAGAACCGGTGTTTCTTTTTTCTTGTTCGCGTTCCCCACCGCAAAACCTTGTGAAATGGCCGACACTGTCGAAGCACTGGCCACCCCAGTCGCGGTATAAACACCTTTAACTACCCGCAAGCCATGAATAAGACCATGGGCTATTTCGCGGCTTTCGTAACCCCAGGAGATATTCAGTAACCGCGACGCAGTCTTCTCCGGCAGCGATATCCCCCGATAAAGCACTTTAGTCTGACCCGGCTCGGCCAATTCAATGGAATAGCGCGGTATGGCGGCCCTCAGGTCCGCAAATTCTTCGTCGGTTGTTTCGGCGGCCGTGTACTTCTGCAGCAGTAGCATGAACTCTTTGCCGTCTATTGATTTCAGCACGCCGCCCTGCTGGCGTGCCAAACGATACTCATCAGCCGTGTTGAAATGCTCCAGCGGGACTCCTTGGCCTCGCCCTCGCGAAACAAAGTTAGGCACTTTATTACCGCCGGGCGCCTGCGCTGAAGTACTTTGAGCGTTTGAAAACCCAAGATGACTAAAGCTGTGTGTTATAGGGTTCATTCGTGAGCACTCCTGCGCGTTCGTCTCGGGGCACGCGATGAATATTCGTCCTTGGCATTACAGGCATCATGATAGTTATGAGGCCCGACAGCAGTCAGTCGATACGCACGAAGCACATAGCCACTCTCCGGATCGGCCGAATCCTGAGTAACGTTGGGTGATAATAAGCACCTTAAAACAAGCAGCCAATTGCCACTACGGACCAGGTGCTGCCAATAAGCGGAGCTTATAATTGATTCGAGGTAATCCATGGCAAATGCTCACCGTCTACCCACTAGAAAGTTGAGCTAGCTGAGTGTCACCTAACGTCATCGGGTTCCATTAAATAAAAGAGAAAGCACACTAATAGCGTCTTATCATTTTCAGTGATAAACACTGCAAGGCTTGTATTCAAAGCGCTCTACAAGAAATACCTACCGTGTTTTATGGCAATGCGACTGCTGAACAATTCATCGGCCCATGTTGTACGATAACTTGAAAACATGCGCTAACAAGGCCGCATCCGCATCAATTCAATCAAGAGGCTGAGAGATGGCAATCGGCTCTTTAGCGTTAAATATGCAGGGCATGCATGCCCGCTGATAACGATCATTTTACGCCTGTCTGATAAACCTCATTGATTCAAAACTGTACAAGTTTGTTTAATCAGGACGCTTTACAACTATGAACGCGCACGAAGGTAACAGCCTCTCGGAAAGCGTATTGACAACCTGTTGCGAATCCGACCGCTCCTCGCCTGTTTTGCCTTGCCTGACCTTAGCTCGGCAACGTTTTTATACAGGGCCCAGCCCCCGCCCCTACTCGCCCCCATCATAAATATTATGTAACACTGCCAGCCATGCCACGGTCGATAAGGGATGTTCACCGCCATGCCTGGACAGCATTCGCTGATTCAAAAACTCTATGAGTTCGTCTACGCAGAGCAAGCTGCCAACCTGCAAAAATTGAACGAGGTATGGGAGCGCCCTCTGCAAGAGAAACTGCTGCAAGGCTGGACGCAGGGTTTCACCCGCCTGGAGCGCAGCGAAAAGCCTGGGCAACTGTGGGCCTATCTGGACGAAAACGAATCACGCTTTCGCGCCGGGGATCTGCTGCGACTGCATCTGGGCGACGCTCACGGTGCGCTGCTGTGTCAGGGCATGAAGTTCGAGAAGGAAGAAGACGATCGCTGGCTGCTCAGCTCGGACCGGGCCATGCTCATCTGGGAGAGTTACCAGGAAGGTGCCTGTTATGTGGACCCTGACGGCATTGATCTGACCCCGAAATATATTCAGGCATTGCAAGATATCGAGCGCGATGCGCTGGGCAACAACGCAATTCTGCCACTGCTGGGCGATGCGCCCGACATCGGTTTCAATGACCCGGAAGTCGAGTACGGCACAAGGGTTGCGCTGGATGACGGCTGTAACGAGAAACAGGCAGACGCTGTAGGCCTCGCACTTGGCGCGGAACGGATTGCCTGCATTCAAGGACCACCGGGTACAGGCAAAACCCGGGCTCTGGCCTTGATTGCTCAATTGCTGGTCGCCCGAGGTGAACGGGTGTTCGTCACTTCCCATACGCACATGGCGATCAACAACGCCTTGAGCAAGATTGCTGCGCGCAATGTGCCGACGCTCAAGGTGGGCGGTCGCCGCGAAGACCTCGACAAGCACGTGGACCTGGAAGCCGAACCGGCCAATTGGGAGCGTATGCCTGAATCAGGTCAGGGTTATGTGATAGGCGCCACGCCGTTTGCGACGTGCAGATCGTTAGCCCACTACAGTTTCGACACCATCATCTTCGACGAAGCCAGTCAGATCACCGTACCGCTTGCCCTGATGGCGATGCGCAAGGGCAAGCGCTTCATCTTCATCGGAGACCAGAAACAACTGCCTCCGGTCCTGCTGTCACGTTCGATTCTGTCCAAGGAATCCATGTCGGTGTTCGCCCGTCTGACGGCTCAGGATGCCGATCATTCGGTAATGCTGGAAGAAACCTACCGAATGAATTGCTGGCTGACCGAGTGGCCCAGCCAGATGTACTACGACGGGCAATTACGCTCGGAAGGGCGAAACAAAAACCGTCGGCTGCAGGCCAGTTCCCAGGGTGCCGCCAGTGAGGCACTTGATCCAGAAGCCTGTGCGGTGTTCATCGCCACCCAGGACATGAAGGCGCGCAACCGTAACCCCGCCGACGTAAAGCGCGTCGTCCAGTTGTGCAAGGAAGCACATGATTCAGGACTGCCGCTGCACGAAATCGGCATCGTGACACCTTACCGCGCACAAGGGAGAGCGATTCGCCAGGCACTTGCAAAACAGTTTGGTCGCGATGCCGCACATGCCATCGTAGCGGATACCGTGGAGCGTATGCAGGGCCAGGAGCGCGAGTTGATCATCCTGTCGCTGGCCAGCGCCGACGAGTCGTTTATCAGTGCAATCGGCGAGTTCTTCTTCCAGCCTGAGCGCTTGAATGTTTCCATCACCCGCGCCATGACCAAGCTGATCATTATTGGCCCTGAACTGAAGCATGGGATTGTCTGCGCCAGCGAAACCGCTCAGGTCTGGGCCGAGCAATACCGTGACTTGATCAGCCACTGTCAAAAGGTCGAATTCCAGCCATGACCCTGTTCATACCTGAATGGCAACGCAGTACGGGTGCCGGAGTGCAGTGCAAACGAGTGCTCAAGAAGCTGGAAGGCGATTACGTTGTCCGCAAATGCATCACCCAGGACACATGGTCACCGGACTTCTTCCTGCAACGCGGCGAACTGGAATGGCTGGCGCTCATGGTATGCGAGCTGCCGTTTGACACACTCGATCCGGGCCAGCTGTTTGTCACCGCAGACCAGACAGCATTCAGTGAGATGCTGAAGAAACTGTCGGCGTTCGAGGCCGAGCTCCACATACCCGCCATCCGCAAGCTGGTCGTGATGTGGGGTTGCGACTCGGATCAGAGCGAAGCCTTGTGGTCACATCACTGCAAAGGCAGCGGAATACGGCTGATGTCCAGGAAGACCTTCATCGACTCCGGCGCAGAGCAGTTACCCAAGCTGCTCAAAACTCTGTCTCTGGACGCCAGACAAGCGATCATGGGCCGTTACTTTCCCGAAGCCGAAATAGCCGGGAGCCTTACCACGCAGCGTCAGTTTGTGCGTGACAACAACGCCCGTACCGTGCGCTATTTTCTGGACAGTCAGCAGGAGTGGGCAAGCAAACTGGATCTGGACCTTCCGGACGAGCAAACCGAACTGGCCGGGGATTTTTCCGTGCGCCTGGTCAATGGTGTGGCGGGCAGTGGCAAAACACTTATCGCTGCGAACCGTGCTCTTATTCTGGCCAGGAAGTTTCCTGACCAGCAGGTGCTCATGCTGATTCACAACGTGCCTGTGGTTAAAGACCTCAAGCACCGCTTGCAGCGGGTGTACGGGGAAATGCCAGCGAACCTCACCATCATGACGGCGCTGAGCTGGATCTCCAGACAGTGGAGAACACTGTTCAAAAAAACATTGAAGATGTCCAGTTACGACAAGCCAGTCATCGACCTTATCCAGCACTTTCGAGACATTGAATATCCGGACCTGAAGCCGGAAAACAAGCTGTTGCTTGATGAGTTCAATTTCATCAATGACAGCGTGATCGCCGACGAGGCTGATTACCTCAAGGTCGAACGTGCAGGCCAAGGCTTTGCGTTGCGTAGAGAGGAACGCCAACACGTCTGGGCACTTTACGAGCGCGTCACGGCTGCACTGCTGAAACAGTCGGGGCTGCGCTTATGGAGTTCCCTGTCACGTGATCTGTGCCTGGCCAGACGCGCCGACAAGCTTGACCCTTATCAACACATTCTGGTGGACGAAGCCCAGTTTTTCGCGCCTTCGTGGTTCCAGCTGATCAAACTGACGCTGGGGAAAAACGAAGGCACGCTTTTTCTGTGCGCCGATCCGAATCAGGGTTTTCTGAAGAGTCGCCTTAGCTGGAAACGGGTCGGTCTTGATGTAGCAGGCAAGACCAAAAAGCTGCGCAAGTCGTATCGCACCACTCAGGCAATTTTGAGCGCCGCCAATCAGATGCTCGCCGGAGTTATCCAGACCGACCCGGATGATTACCTGCAGCCAGAGTTCGACGGCATGGAGGCCGGCACACCACCGCTGTTCGTCTTGTCGCACTCACCTCAGGATGCAATTGCGCAGACCTGTAATGAAATTGCTGCTCATCAGAAGAACGTTGAATTGCCGTTAACGGGAATGTTGCTGCTATACGGTAAAAGCGTAGACAAGGCCCTACTGATAAAAACCCTGAAGAAGCGCTTTGGCCCGGACCGGATCTGGGACATGAACGACCAGAGCGTCGCACCCAGCCACGATGAAAGCCTGCGAATTGCCACTGTTGAAAGCGCGACAGGGCTGGAAGCCAATGTCGTATTTCTGCTTGGGCTGGAAAAGCTGATCAGAGATACCGTTCAGACTGACAGCGTCAGCGAAGACGAGCTTGAGCAGAACGCTCGCAAACTGTACATGGCAATGACTCGTGCAGGCCAACGCCTGGTGTTGATCTCGTCAGCACCGCTTCCAGAGAAAATCGCTGAGTTGTTTGAGCACACTTAGAGGTAGAGGAAGCGCTCGCGGACGCAACGCCTTGCTCCCGGTTTTTTTGCGACGTTCCCATGGCCCAGCGCTGAGCCAGAAGGAGATTCGGCGTGATACGAAAAATGCGCGGTGGTGTAGCGGCTGCTGGCTTTAGCCAGCGCCGCCAGACGGCAATCTTCAGGTCAGGCGAGTGCCTGGCTCAAGCCTGCTCGTCTTCCTTCTCATCGTCGTCGTGCTTGAGCGCTGGCTTCATACCTGGCTGCGGTGCGTGCTCGGCATTCGGCGCAATTTCTTCGCCGTGGTTCTTTTTCTCTTGCTGAACTTTCTTGTCGTGAGCGACGTTACGTGGATCGGTCATGGGAATTCCTTGATTGGGCAGGTTATTCAAACGCCCATCGACGCGATACGTTGGAATTGAGCGCCGGGGCAAGATTTGGAGTCAGGCCGGGCTAAGGCGTTCAGTGCATTTCGCCCTGCGCTGTTGTGCGGCAAAAGTCCGCAATTTTGCTCTGCGGGCTTAAGTACACGTCGGCCAAAACCTAGAACCAGGTCTCCATCTGAACGCCGAACTGCCAAACACCACCGGCGTTGAAGTCGCTTTTGCCGAAGTTGCCGGTCGTGCTGTAGCGGTCCAGGTCCGAAGACCAGTTCATGAGACTTGCGAAGACTCGCAGCTCGGGACGCGTGAGCAGGTCACCCATGTCCGGCTTGAAGGTCGGCGCAACCGTAAACTTCCAGAAGTTACCGTCGACCGCATTGCGTTGCAGGTAGCCTTTGGGGTCGAGGTCCATGGTTTGCCAACTCAGCTCATAGGCCATCTCGAAGTTGCTGTTGATCTCGTTGGCCAGGCGCATGTTCAGCGTGAGCCAGCGGTAATCGTCGCCTTTGACATAGCGGTCTTTGCTCTGCTCGGCCAGCAGGCTCGGGCCGATGCGCCATCCCGGCGCGATAGGCGTTTCGCCATACATGGCCAGACGCAACGCGCGGGCTTCGTCGATCAGTTCGCCATCCGAACCAATGTCCTTGACTTGTGCACCCAGGCCCTGCCCATAGAGCAACGCCGTCTTGAAGAAACCTTCGCGGCCGAAAAAGTCCTTCTGGTGATTGGCCAACATGGTGTGCAAGCCTGAATCTGCGGGTGCGAAACCGGCTTGATTGGTGCGCGTACCGACGTCGTTTTTCTTTGCGCCAATGGCGTTGAACATCCACTGCCACTGACCATTGTCGAAGAATTGGTTGGAGGTCAGGATGTAGCTTTCCACATCGGCATCGACGCCGCCCTCACTGAAATCTCCGTAGTTGCGCCCGATCAGGGAATAGTTCGAGCGCCAGTCCTTGGTCATCTGCACGTCGTAGATACCGCCACCGGTGCCGGCCAGAAAGACCACGTCCGAGTCCAGCCAGTGGATATCGAAATTATCCCTGTCGAATCGCTTGCCGGCCCATAGGGTGGAGTTCTCGAATACGGAATTACCTTTGAACGCGGCGATATGGTCGAGCTCGGTGAAGACCTGACGCACGTTCAGATTGCTTTCGGTGGCCGTCCAGTCGTTATAGCTTTCAACGCCATCGGCGATGGAGACCGTGAACTTGGAACGCGTGCCGTTCTGCGCATAGATTTCTTTCGACAGATCGAAGCGCATGTAGGTGTCGTCTTCGTTACCCAGCCGCCCGACCGCACCACCGACTGAACCTGCGGGGGTTGTATAAGGCCCGCCGCGACCGCCGCCCAGGCCGTCGTTGATCAACAGACCGGAGCGGGCATAGCCCTTGAAGCTGAACCCATCGGTGAGGTGTCCGGCACTGCCTGGCTTTTCCATGCTTTGCTGGCGGGCTTCGAGTTTTGCCACGCGATCATCCAGAGCAGGCTGTGGACTGGCCGCCACAGTGGGCGTGGAAGTGGGCGCGGCAGGCTGCGCAGCGGGGGTGGCGAGCTTGAGTTGCTGAAGCTCCCGGGCGAGCGCCTGGGTCTGCTGTTCAGCGGCGGCTGCACGCTTTTCAGCAGCGCTGGTACGGGCTTCAAATGCCACCATCCGCTCTTCCAGAGTCGCGGCCTGAGAGACCGCCGCCGAGCTACCGAGCATACCTGCGAGCAGCCATTTGGGTGCGTTTTGCATGGGGACTTCCTGTTTTGTTTTTATTGTTTTCGTGACGTTGGCCGTGCTTCTTTCCTTTAGCGCAAAATTGTGCAAATCGAAGAAAAAAGGGTGCCACATCGGAAATACGCTGCTACATTGACGATGTTAACGTTAACTTTTATAAAAACAAAAATAAAGAGGGCTCTATGAAACAGCTGAAATCTCTTCTTCCCGCCGCGCTGCTAGCCCTGTCTGCAGGGTTTCCTGCGCTGTCGCACGCGGCCAATCTGACGATCTCGTGCGGAGCCGTCGGAGCGGAATTGCAACTGTGCAAAGAGGCAGTCGATACGTGGTCGAAACAGACCGGCAACAACGTCCAGGTGGTGTCCACGCCTAATTCGGCGACCGAGCGCCTGTCGTTCTACCAGCAGATCCTCAGTGCCCAGTCCACCGACATCGACATCATTCAAATCGACATGGTGTGGCCGGGGATGCTCGCCAAACACCTGACGGACCTGCGCGAGCTACTTCCGGCGAATGCCACGCAAGGCTATTTCCAGGCGCAGGTGGACAACGCCACAGTCGACGGCCGTCTGGTGTCGATGCCCTGGTTCACCGACTCGGGGCTGTTGTACTACCGCAAGGATTTGCTCGATAAGTACCAAAAGCCGGTCCCCCAGACCTGGGAGGACATGACCGCCACCGCCAAATACGTTCAAAAAGCCGAACGCGATGCAGGAAACGCCACTATGTGGGGCTATGTCTTCCAGGGGCGCGCCTATGAAGGCCTGACGTGCAACGCCCTGGAATGGATCAGCAGCCAGCCGGACGGCGGACTGGTTAACTCGCGCGGAGACATCGTGGTCAACAGCCAGGCGTCAAGAACCGCGCTGACCCTTGCCAAAAGCTGGGTCGGCGACATCTCCCCGCCCGGCGTCCTCAATTACACCGAGGAAGAAGGCCGTGGCGTATTCCAGTCGGGAAATGCGCTGTTCATGCGCAACTGGCCTTACGTCTGGGCCTTGGTGCAAAGCAAGGACAGCGCGATAAAAGACAAGGTCGGCGTCGCTCCACTGCCCAGTGGCGGCGCAAACGGTACCCATGCTTCCACGCTGGGAGGCTGGGGCCTGGCGGTTTCGCGCTACAGCCGCAACCCCAAGCTTGCGGCAGAACTGGTTGCCTACCTGACCAGCGCACAGCAGCAAAAACGGCGTGCCCTGGCAGGTGCCTACAACCCGGTCATCGAGTCGCTGTATGCCGACCCCGAGTTGATCGCGGCGATGCCTTACTACCCCCAGTTGCACAGCATCCTCAGCAATGGGGTCATGCGCCCCGCCGCCATCACGGCCAACGGTTACCCACGCGTCTCCAACGCGTTCTTTGATCGGGTGCATAGCGTACTGGCGGGCGATATACCGGTCGATCAGGCACTGGTCGAACTGGAAAGCGAACTGACGCGCATCAAACGCCGGAACTGGTAAGCCACACGTAAGGAAATCAACATGCCTGTCTCTTCTACCGACTACCCCGGAGACGACGAGCTCGTCACCCGGGAAACGCCTGTACAACGTCGCAGGCTACGCGCCGCCTGGCTGTTTCTGACACCCATGCTGGTGTGCCTGACCCTGGTGGCGGCCTGGCCGTTGCTGCGCACATTCTGGTTCAGCCTGACCGACGCCGACCTGTCGGATACCGGCAGTGGCTCATTCGTGGGCCTGAGCAATTATCTGCTCTACGACGGCGTCATCTGGTCAGGCGTCCTGGTCGATCCGCAATGGTGGAACGCGGTGCGCAACACGTTGCATTTCACCGTGGTGTCGGTCGGGCTGGAAATGGTCCTGGGGCTGACGGTGGCGTTGCTGTTGAACGTCAAGTTCACCGGTCGCGCGCTGGTCCGTGCGTTGATTCTGATCCCCTGGGCGATTCCGACCATCGTCTCGGCAAAGATCTGGTCGTGGATGCTCAATGACCAGTTCGGCATCATCAACCACATGATGCTGAGCCTGGGCCTGATCGACGCGCCCCTGGCATGGACAGCAGATGCGGATCTGTCGATGTGGGCAGTCATCATCGTCGACGTCTGGAAGACCGTGCCCTTTGTCACCCTGCTGATGCTGGCGGCCTTGCAGATGCTGCCAAGCGATTGCTACGAAGCCGCCAGAGTCGACGGCATTCATCCAGTGCGGGTGTTCTGGCGTGTCACGTTGCCGTTGTTGATGCCAGCCTTACTGGTTGCAGCAATCTTTCGCATCCTCGACTCACTGCGGGTATTCGACGTCATCTACGTCCTGACCTCCAACTCTTCGAGCACCATGAGTATGTCGGTCTATGCCCGCCAGCACCTGGTGGAGTTCCAGGACGTCGGCTATGGCAGCGCAGCCTCGACCCTGCTGTTTCTGGTCGTGGCCGTGATTGCCATGCTTTATCTGTACCTGGGGCGTCGCCAACTGGAGGTGCGCTCATGAACCTGCGCCGACTGAAGAAAGCACTGATGCGCTTGGGTTTCTGGGGCCTTATCGGGATCTTGCTGCTGTACGCGATCTTCCCTTTCTACTACGCAATCCTGACGTCGTTGAAGCCGTCCAGTGCCTTGTTTGAGGCGAGCTACTGGATCGCCAGCCCCGACTTCTCCAATTACGCCGCGGTCCTCAGCCAGGCGTCATTCCTGCAGGCCATCGCCAACTCGCTGGTGGTTGCGCTGAGCGTGGTGATGCTGGCGCTGTTCCTGGGCCTGACAGCGTCTTATGCCTTGGGCAGGGTCAAGTTCCGAGGGCGCGGCACGGTCCTGATGATGGTGCTCGGGGTCTCCATGTTTCCTCAGGTCGCGGTGCTGTCCGGGCTGTTTGAAGTGATCCGTGCGCTGGGTCTGTACAACACATCGTGGGCGTTGATCCTGAGCTACACGATTTTCACCCTGCCCTTCACCGTCTGGGTGCTCACCACGTTCATGGGGCAACTGCCGCACGAACTGGAAGAAGCGGCAATCATGGATGGCGCATCGCCCTGGGTCACGCTGACCCGTGTGCTGCTGCCGCTGCTGTGGCCCGCCCTGGTCACCACCGGCCTGCTGGCTTTTATTGCCGCGTGGAACGAATTCCTGTTTGCCCTGACCTTCACCCTCACAGATGCACAACGAACGGTCCCGGTCGCTATCGCCCTGATTTCGGGTGGCAGCTCCCACGAATTGCCTTGGGGTCTGTTGATGGCGGCGTCGGTGCTGGTGACCGTCCCACTGGTGATTCTGGTGCTGATCTTCCAGCGCCGCATCGTTTCCGGCCTCACTGCCGGCGCGTTGAAAGGTTGATGCACACAACTGACAAGGAACAGCATCGTGATGAAATTGAAGCTAGCCAACCTCAACAAGCAATTGGGCGGCACGCGTATTCTGCGCGACGTCAGCCTGGAGATCGCCGCAGGTGAGTTCGTTGTGTTCGTGGGCCCGTCGGGCTGCGGAAAGTCGACGCTGCTGCGCTTGATCGCCGGCCTGGATTCAATCTGTGGTGGCGACCTGCTGATCGACGGACGACGGGTCAATGACCTGGAGCCGCGTGAGCGTGGCGTCGGCATGGTCTTTCAGTCCTACGCCCTGTACCCGCACATGAGCGTCTACGACAACATCAGTTTTGGTCTCAAGCTGGCCAAGACCGAAAAAAGCAGCCTGCGCGAACGCGTGCTGAAAACCGCACAAATCCTGCAACTGGACAAACTGCTGCAACGCAAGCCCAGGGAACTGTCTGGTGGGCAGCGCCAGCGTGTGGCAATGGGCAGAGCCATGGCGCGGGAACCCGACATCCTGTTGTTCGATGAGCCGCTCTCAAACCTCGACGCCTCGTTGCGGGTGCAGATGCGCAACGAAATCGCCCGGCTTCATAAGCGGCTGGGCTCGACCATGATCTACGTCACTCACGATCAAGTAGAGGCCATGACCCTGGCTGACAAAATTGTCGTGCTCAATGGTGGTCAGGTCGAACAGGTTGGCTCACCACGCGAGCTCTACGAGCGCCCCGCCAGCCGCTTCGTCGCCGGTTTTCTGGGCTCGCCGAGAATGAATTTTCTGCCAGTGCGCCTGCACGCGCCGGACCGGAACAGCCTGATCGATATCCCGGCACTGGGCATGAAATCCCTACCCTTCGACAGCTCGAATCTGCCCGAGGGTGCGCAACTGACCTTGGGTGTTCGCCCGGAGCACATCACCCTCAATACGTCGAACAACGGCGTTGGGGTCACGGTGGCCGGCGTCGAATACCTGGGCAGCGAGGTCTACGTGCACCTGGCAACCGGCGAGAGCGAACCGTTGATTTGTCGCTGCGACGCCAAGGCTGGTTGGCGAGTGGGCGACCAGGTCGCGCTGCAGTTCGACGACAGCAACCTGCACCTGTTCGACGCCGATGGCCTGGCCCTGAAGCGCCATACAGACGCCAGTCAACATGTGGCAAACGACACTACGCCGCACTTCGTACAAACGGGCACCCTATGAGCTTTTCTGTAAATAGCATGAGCGATCCAATGTCTACCGCCCTTGAACGTGCGCACCATGCATTGAAGGATGGCCTGTCGCAGGTGATCCATGATTATCGACCCGGTTATCACCTGGCCCCGCCTGCGGGCTGGATGAACGACCCTAACGGGGTGGTGTACTTTCACGGCGAATACCACGTGTTCTATCAACACCACCCCTTCGACTCGAAATGGGGCCCGATGTACTGGGGCCACGCCAAGAGCTCTGATCTGGTCCATTGGCAGCACCTGCCCATTGCGTTGGCACCTGGTGATGACTTCGACAGGGACGGTTGTTTTTCCGGCAGTGCAGTGGTGTGTGGCGATACCCTGGCACTGATCTACACCGGGCATACCTGGCTGGGTGAAGTGGGTGACGAGCGTTTTATCCGTCAGGTGCAGTGCCTGGCCACCAGTACCGACGGCATCAGTTTCGTCAAACACGGGGCCGTCATCGACACCCCGCCGCAAGACACGATCATTCATTTCCGTGACCCCAAGGTGTGGCAGCAGGATGACCACTGGTACCTGATTGCCGGTGCGCGCCTGGGTGACACGCCGCTGCTGCCGTTGTATCGGTCTGCGGACCTGCACACGTGGGAATTCGTGAGCTATGTGTCCACTGGCGACGAAGGCGACGGCTATATGTGGGAATGCCCCGACCTGTTTCGCCTCAATGGACGCGACGTACTGCTTTACTCCCCCCAGGGCATGCCGGCACAGCGCTACGGGCGACTGAACAGGTTCCACACCGGCTATCGAGTGGGCCAGGTCGACAATCAATGGCAATTCACCGGCGGGCCCTTTATCGAGCTGGACAGCGGCCACGACTTCTATGCAGCGCAGACGCTGGTGGCCGCCGATGGCAGACGTCTGCTGTGGGCGTGGATCGATATGTGGGAAAGCCCGACCCCCACCGAGGCGCATCACTGGCGCGGCATGCTCGGCCTGCCACGCGAACTTGAACTGCATGCCGATCGCCTTTGCATGCAGCCCGCACGCGAACTGACGGCGTTGCGCGACACGGTATTACCAGGCACTCCTTGGTGGAGCGAAGCGGGTAGCCAATGGCTAACCGACGTACATGGCGACATGCTCGAAATCCACGTGCATCTTGACCTGCTCGACTGCATCGAAGGCCACTTGGGCGTAGCCTTGCGTTGCAGCGCCGATGGCAAACAGCAGACTCTGCTTTACTACGACGCAGCGCTAAAGCGTTTGATTTTGGACCGCGATCAGTCGGGCACCCACGTCAGCGGTCAACGCAGCGTGGCAATAGACCCACAACACGGCCAACTGGAGCTAAGAGTGTTCCTTGATCGCTCGTCCATTGAGGTGTTCGACAACAACGGCAGCTTCTCTTTCAGCAGCCGCCTTTATCCACAGATCGACAGCCTGGGGGTGAAACTTATTGCCAACGGAACCGGAGGCCAAGTCTGCATTGCCAACGCATGGACGCTCTCCTCGGGCTACCTGTAGGCCATATCATTGAAGTCGCGAAAAAAACCAGGTCTCTGTAGCATGATAATCATCAGTCAACCCGACAGGCCCGCCTCGCATGACCTCAGTTAAAGACGTTGCAAAACTGGCCGGTGTGTCGCTGATGACGGTGTCTCGAGCGCTCAATGATCCGGGAAAGCTGAGCCCCGAGACTTATCAGCGAGTGCGCAACGCGATCGATGAGCTTCAATTCGTACCAAGCCTGTCGGCTCGCAGGATTCGCGGCGACAACCTGCAGACCCGAACCATCGGCGTATTTGCCCTGGACACTGCGACGACGCCGTTTGCGGTCGAGCTGCTGCTGTCAATCGAACAGACCGCGCAGCAGGCAGGCTGGAACGTATTTATCCTTAACCTGCTAAGCAATCCGCCTACCGACCAGAACATTGACCTGATGCTGTCGCATCGCCCCGACGGGTTGATCTTCAGCGCCATGGGGTTACGCAAAGTGAGCATTCCCCAGCGCTTGAAGAGCAAACCGCTGGTACTCGCCAACTGCGTAGCCGATGACAGCAGCCTCGTCAGTTATGTGCCAGACGACGAAACAGGACAGTACCGCGCCTTGCACCACGCGTTCAGCAAGGGCTATCGACGCCCGCTGTTCATCAACCTGCCTAAACAGAGCCTGGCCTGGGAAATTCGGCAAGCGGGTATGCTACGTGCCTGCAAGGCATTCGGCCTGGCTGCCGACGAACGCTTGCAGTACAACCTGTCCGAGCATGACGCCTATTGGGAAACCGCCGCCATCCTCGAACGGCACATGATTGATGGCCGTCCGCAGTTCGACATTCTGATCTGCGGCAATGACCGGATTGCCTTTTGTGCCTACCAGCTGCTGCTGGGCCGAGGCCTGAAAATCCCCGGCGATGTCGCCGTGCTCGGTTACGACAACATGATCGGCATTGCCGAGCTGTTCATACCCGCTCTGACCACGGTGCAGTTGCCGTATTACGAGATCGGTCGCAATGCTGCACGGCACTTGATAGAAAGCCTCGACGTCTCGGGATCCCAGCCGGTGGATTGCCCGCTGGTGGTCAGAGAATCGTTATGAAGCCTTGCGTGGGATAGCCCATGCATCAAGTCGTCACGCGGGACGATCCCGACAACAGCGACTGCTCTTGAGGCCTGACTTTCCCCCCTGAAACTCTGACCGTATTGAATAGCTACGATTTAGAGGGGTGGGAACGGCTGGGCGTCCGGCCATCCTCCAAGAGTGGTTTTTCTCTTGCTTTTCAATTGCCTACTGATGGAAAGCTGTAATTAACTCTGATTTACATAAACTTTCGCCCCAAAAAAGCGCACTAAAAAACTCAATAACACAAAACCGGGCAGAACTAATAAAGGGAGCAAGCCCGATGCCCTCAAGTTATATTTTTAGTAGCCGATAGGTCTAAAACTATGAAAAATCAATTCTACCAGGAGGTCAGTGACAATGAGAAATCTGAAAGTATCAGCGCGTGCAGCACTCAGCTTTATGTTTATTGCGCTCCTATTGGTCGCCTTGGGTGGTATTTCAGTATGGAAAATGGGAGAAATCCGCGAGACGGCCAGAGACCTTGAAGACGACGCCTTGGCCAGCGTGGTGGTTGCCGACCGGATCAATGCCTCCATGTTGCGCCTGAGGCTGGAAGTCCGCCGAATGCTTTCACAGACGGATCCGCAAGACATTGCCACGACGACCCGTACGATCGCCACGCTTAACGAGGAATTAAAGAAACAAATCAAGCTCTATGTTCCTTTTGTTTCGGGCGAAAATGCGAACCCAAAAGAAGTGCAACTGTTCACGGTCGTCTCTGATAACACTGACAAAATGCTGGTTGCATTTGATGAAGTGACCTCACTTATTCGGCGAAATACGCCGACTGAAGCTCTGGCCTATCTAAGCTCCAATGTGACCCCTGTTACCCGTCTTCTTGACGGTGCCGTGACCGGACTTGTTCAACTTAACATTGACGAGGCCGCAAACTCAGGAAAAGAATCCGAGGATTCGTATCAAAGTGGTTTGACGTTTGTAATCTTTATTATTGCAGCCGCGACGCTGGCGACGATTGTGCTGGCCGTGCTGTTTACCAAAAGTATTGTTACACCGTTGCGCGACATGTTGCGGGTCAACGACACCATCGCCAAAGGTGATCTGCGCAGCGTGATTACTGTCACGGGCAAAGACGAATTTTCCGACTTGATGCGTTCCACCCAAGTCATGCAAAACAACCTGCGCGATACGATCAAGCTGATTGGCGATTCATCCACTCAACTGGCGTCCGCCGCCGAGGAAATGAACGCGGTCACCGAAGAGTCCAGCAGAGGTTTGCTGCGCCAGAATAACGAAATCGATCAGGCGGCCACTGCAGTCAACCAGATGACCGCTGCGGTCGATGAGGTGGCGCGTAATGCTGCCGCTGCATCGGATGCAGCTAAAGCCTCTGATCAATCAACCCGCACCGGCGCAGCGCGGGTCACCAGCACGGTCAATGCCATCGAGAAACTGAGCAAGACCGTGCAGAGCACCAGTGTCGATGTAGAGCGTCTGGCCGTGCAGTCCAGGGACATCAGCAAGGTGTTGGAAGTCATTCGTACGATTGCGGAGCAAACCAATCTCCTGGCCTTGAATGCGGCAATCGAAGCGGCACGGGCAGGTGAGCAGGGACGCGGTTTTGCGGTGGTGGCCGATGAAGTCAGAGCGTTGGCACATCGCACCCAGACCTCGACTCAGGAAATCGAGAAAATGATTGGCGACATCCTCACGGGCACTGCACAGGCCACCAAGGCCATGAGTGAAAGTTGCGATCAGGCCGATGGCACACTCACCATTGCTCATGAAGCCGGAGCAGCGCTGACCCTGATCGCGAAAGCGATCAATGAAATCAACGAAATGAACCTGATGATTGCAACCGCATCGGAGCAGCAGGCGCAGGTCGCACGCTCGGTCGACGGCAACCTGATGAGTATTCGTGATCTTTCTATCCAGAGCGCAACGGGGGCCAATCAAACAGCAGCGGCAAGTTCCGAGCTCTCAGTGCTTGCTGTAGACATGAGCAAGCTGGTGGCGAGGTTCTCGCTCTAAGGGTTTTCTACTGCTTCCAGGTCGGACCGCTGGGGATGCTGTGGATACTGACTCCACAGCAAATGACTCGTCAGAGGAGCGCATGATCGCCCCTCTTAGCCATGAATTTAATACGTGTCAGTCAGCACTGCCGGTCAGCAGTGTTTTTGTCGCCGCCACTACATCCTCTTTGCGCATCAGGCTTTCGCCGACCAGAAAGGTAGTGATGCCGGATTTTTTGAGCCGTAGGCAATCATTATGGTTACCTATTCCACTTTCGCCGACCAGAAGTTTGCCTGCGGGCACCATTGATGACAGTCGCTCGCTCACGCCGAGGTCTACTTCGAAGGTATGCAGGTTGCGATTATTGACGCCGAGCAGCGGGGAAGACAGTTTGAGCGCACGCTCCATTTCATGTTCGTCATGCACCTCTACCAAAACGTCCATTCCCAGCGTCATGGCCGCACTTTCAAGTTCGGCAGCCAGGTCATCACTCAATGAGGCCATGATCAACAATATGCAGTCCGCACCCCAGGCACGAGCCTCATACACTTGGTAAGTATCAAACATGAAGTCTTTGCGCAGCACTGGAAGGGCGCAAGCATTTCGCGCGTCAATGAGAAACTGCGGGGAGCCCTGAAAGCTTGGCGTGTCGGTAAGAACGGATAAACAGGCAGCCCCACCGGTTTCATAAGCCTTCGCCAGCTCGGGAGGGTTGAAGTCTTCGCGAATCAGACCTTTTGATGGGCTTGCTTTTTTTATTTCTGCAATTAGCCCCATCAGACCCTGCTGTTCTTTAACTTTCAGCGCTTTATAAAAACCGCGGGGGCTGGACTGTTCGAGGGCAAGCTGCTTGAGGCGACTTAATGGCAAACTCGCTTTTGCTGCCTCTATTTCCTGAAGCTTATAACGTTTTATTTTATTTAAAATATCACTCATGACAGTCACTCATATTAGCGGGCAGTCTGTTGCGTTAAGCCCTGTGGCATTTCGACGCAAGAATTATCATCCTTGCCCTCTAGCACTATTTAAACCAGCGTACATTCACTAACCCACAAATAATAATTAAATTTAATTTATCAATCTTTAAATACCATGATCAATAAATATATCATAATGATGCCTGATGCAAACCCAGAAAACCTGGTCTTCGGTCACGCGCCCTTTCATTTAAGCCAGGTGATCAAGATGGCAAAACAATATCAACTTACCGTTGCAGCCTGGGATATAGCGTATCGTCCCAAAAATAAATCCTCTAATAAAAACATCTTTGCATGCTCGCTGATTACACCACTGGGAGCGCAGCGGCACTCTGGCGATCTTGCGCTCGCTACGGCGTGCCTGCCAAAGGGCAAACGTTTCCAACTGACGATGCGAGGTGACAGGTGTCTCAAGAACAGCTCATAAAAGTGCTCGATGAAAGTTACCGACATTGGACCGGCCACGGACTGCCGTCGCCTCGACAACTGGACTCGCAACAACGCCTCACCTGGCTGCATAGCCAGGCGCCCTACAGCCTGTTGGCCCACGATGGCGCCGCAGACCCGCGTTTTACCTACGTGAACGAATGCGCGCTGCAATGCTTCAAGTACCCGCGCGACAGCTTCATCGGCATGCCCTCACGTTTCAGCGCCTCGGAGCTCGATCGCGCTGCGCGCCAGGTATTGCTGGAGCAAGTCACCGCCAATGGCATCGCCGAGGGCTACAGCGGCTGGCGAGTGGATGCGGATAATCAACCGTTCATGATCTATGCGGGTGTGGTGTGGACCTTATTGGACTCGCAGGGCCAGGCGTGCGGGCAGGCGGCGTTGTTCTGGCCGGATGAGCAGCGTATCGGCGTTCTGGATTAAGGGTTTTCGGAACGGTTGTCTCCCCCCTGCTTGAGCAGACAACCTCACCAACCACCTTGTCCAGAGGCATCGCCCCACGCTCCATCCTGCCGATTCGGTCACGCAGAAGTCCCCGCTTTCCAGTGCAGATTTATCCCTGCCCCTGACTTTTCACGGCCGGTCCATTGGCTGTTGACAACCCTGGGTGACGTGAACTGAAGGCGACAACATGACCTCCGCTGACTTGCCAATGTTCGACAATGAACGTCAGGACTTCGTCCAACAAAAAAGGCGTCCCGAAGGACGCCTTTTTTGTTGGGCTCAAAACGACTGTTCTTGAGTCCTGATTTTCTACCCTGATGCAGCTGGGCGAAAATGGTCGGGGTAAGGGGATTCGAACTCCTGACATCCTGCTCCCAAAGCAGGCGCGCTACCGGACTGCGCTATACCCCGATGATGCTAAAAAACACCTCCGAGGAGGCGTTTTCTATTTGGATGACGCTTGTGGCGTCACTCCCTAAGATCCAGCCAGATACAAACCAGCTAAAAATGGTGGGTCGTGTGGGATTCGAACCTACGACCAATTGGTTAAAAGCCAACTGCTCTACCAACTGAGCTAACGACCCAAATATGGTCGGGGTAAGGGGATTCGAACTCCTGACATCCTGCTCCCAAAGCAGGCGCGCTACCGGACTGCGCTATACCCCGACTGAAACTGCATTGAATCTTGCGAAATCTGGCTCCACGACCTGGACTCGAACCAGGGACCCAGTGATTAACAGTCACTTGCTCTACCAACTGAGCTATCGCGGAACTATCGATTTCAGATTCAACTTTACAACCTGTAGCCTTGAAACCAGCTTGCTGTTAACTCGTTGATTTCAATCTCATCGACCTTTGCGCTTCGTTTGTATCGTTGCGTTCACGTCTCTGAGGCGCGCTATTCTACAATTTTAAAAACACCTGTCAACCCTATAAATTGCTTTTTAAGACAATGATTTGCGATTTTTTTTCAGATGGCCTTTCGGGCCCGATTTTACGGCTGACTGCCCGGATAGGCAAAGGGCTCTCATGCCGAGAGCCCTTCTATATAGACGCAGACGAGTGAATCAGCCAAACACGATCTCGTCGTCGACCACCTTGCCGGTGATGCTGCTGCCAGGCTCGAAGCCGCCCGACAGGATCAGTTGCGCCAGCGGGTTCTCGATCCAGCGCTGGATGGCGCGTTTCAGCGGCCGTGCGCCATAGACCGGGTCGTAACCAACGGCAATCAGCTTGTCCAGCGCCTCAGGGCTCAGGACCAGCGTCAGCTCGCGCTCGGCCAGACGCTTGCGCAGACGGCCCAGCTGGATGTCGGTGATACCGGCGATCTGATCACGCGCCAGAGGCTCGAAGATCACCACTTCATCGATCCGGTTGACGAATTCCGGACGGAAGTGAGTGCCGACAGCATCCATCACCGCTGCACGTTGCGCCTCACGATCACCGACCAGTTCCTGGATCTGCGCAGAGCCCAGGTTGGAGGTCATGACGATCACGGTGTTGCGGAAATCCACTGTCCGCCCGTGGCTGTCAGTCAAGCGTCCGTCTTCCAGCACCTGCAGCAGGATGTTGAAGACATCCGGATGCGCTTTCTCGACCTCATCGAGCAAGATCACCGAGTACGGCTTGCGACGCACGGCTTCGGTCAGGTAACCGCCCTCTTCGTAACCGACATAGCCCGGTGGTGCACCGATCAGGCGAGCCACGGAATGTTTCTCCATGAACTCGGACATGTCGATCCGCACCATCGCCTCTTCGGTGTCGAACAGGAATTCGGCCAGTGCCTTGCACAGCTCGGTCTTACCGACACCGGTCGGGCCAAGGAACATGAACGAGCCGCTTGGACGATTCGGGTCAGACAACCCGGCACGCGAACGACGCACAGCATTGGAGACGGCAACCACTGCCTCTTCCTGGCCAATGACCCGGTTGTGCAGCAGGGTTTCCATGCGCAGCAGCTTGTCGCGCTCGCCTTCGAGCATCTTGGACACCGGAATACCCGTCCACTTCGAGACGACTTCGGCAATCTCTTCTTCCGTTACCTTGCTACGCAGCAGCTGGTTCTCCGACTTGCCGTGCTGGTCGACCATTTGCAGGCTGCGCTCCAGGTCCGGAATGATGCCGTACTGCAACTCGGCCATGCGGTTCAGGTCACCCCGACGACGCGCGGCTTCCAGCTCCTGACGGGACTGCTCGATTTTCTGCTGGATCTGCGCCGAGCCAGTGACTTCGGCTTTCTCCGAGGTCCAGATCTCTTCAAGGTCGGCATACTCCAGCTCAAGCCGCTGGATCTCACCCTGAAGTTTTTCCAGACGCTTGATGGCCGCTTCGTCCTTTTCCTTCTTGAGCGCCTGGGCTTCGACTTTCAGCTGAATCAGACGGCGCTCCAGACGGTCCAGCACTTCTGGTTTGGAGTCAATTTCCATACGAATACGGCTGGCCGCTTCGTCAATCAGGTCGATGGCCTTGTCCGGCAACTGACGGTCAGTGATGTAGCGATGGCTCAACTTGGCCGCCGCGATGATCGCGCCATCAGTGATCGCAACCTTGTGGTGCACTTCATAGCGCTCTTTCAGGCCACGCAGGATCGCAATGGTGTCTTCCTCGCTCGGCTCGTCCACCAGCACTTTCTGGAAGCGACGCTCAAGCGCGGCGTCCTTCTCTATATATTGGCGGTACTCGTTGAGCGTGGTGGCACCCACACAATGCAGCTCGCCACGGGCCAACGCAGGCTTGAGCATGTTGCCCGCATCCATCGAGCCTTCGCCTTTGCCGGCGCCGACCATGGTGTGCAGCTCGTCGATGAACAGGATGATCTGGCCTTCCTGCTTGGACAGCTCGTTGAGTAGCGACTTCAGGCGCTCTTCGAACTCGCCACGGTACTTGGCACCGGCAATCAGCGAGCCCATGTCCAATGACAGCAGACGCTTGCCCCGCAGGCCGTCTGGTACTTCACCGTTGATGATGCGCTGCGCCAGCCCCTCGGCGATGGCGGTTTTACCCACGCCGGGTTCACCGATCAACACCGGGTTGTTCTTGGTGCGGCGCTGCAGGACCTGAATGGTGCGACGAATTTCGTCATCACGGCCGATCACCGGATCGAGCTTGCCCTCTTCGGCGCGCTTGGTCAGGTCGACGGTGTACTTGTCCAGTGCCTGACGCGACTCTTCAATGTTCGGGTCATTCACGGCACCTTCGCCGCGCAGGTTGTTGATGGCATTTTCCAGCGCTTTCTTGCTGACGCCCTGGCCCAGCAACAATTTGCCGAGCTTGCTGCTTTCATCCATTGCCGCCAGCAGCACCAGCTCGCTGGAAATGAACTGATCGCCTTTCTGCTGCGCCAGACGGTCTGCCTGATTGAGCAGGCGCGCCAGGTCCTGCGACATGTTGACGTCGCCGGTCGGGTTCTGGATTTTTGGCAGCCGGTCGAGCTCGGCGCTGAGTTCCTTGCGCAGGCTGTTGATGTCGAAGCCGACTTGCAGCAGCAGAGGCTTGATGGAGCCGCCCTGCTGTTCCAGCAACGCCTGCATCAAATGCGCAGGCTCAATGGCTGGGTGGTCGAGGCCAACGGCCAGCGACTGGGAATCCGATAACGCTAACTGTAATTTACTGGTCAATCTGTCGATACGCATTAGTCACCTTCCTTTTAATGCAGGCCGGAGCAATGAACACACCTATAAAGAAAACCTGCTTGATAGCCAGTTAGATGCGGACGATTCTGCGTGTTTCAAGCGAGCACGGGTTGATACAGATCAGACGAGCATCAGGCAAGCCTAGCTGGCCTGCGCAAAACAGCCTGCAATCAGGCGTGTTCGATCCAGATCAGCGAGGCGAAGCGGCCGGTACGGGCGGCGCGGCGGTAGGAAAAGAAGCGTGAATCAGTGAACGTATCCAGCCCGCCGCCATACACGGCAGAGATACCGTGGGCAGCCAGTCGCAACCGGGCAAGCGTATAAATGTCGGCCATGAAACGATCAGGATTCGAACTGGCGACAAATGCCTCGGCGGTTTGAGGATGGCTGTCTGTAAACGCCTCGCGCACCTCCGGGCCGACTTCAAAGGAACGCTGACCGATGGCCGGACCGAGCCAGACCAGGATGTCTTGCGGATCACTCTGCAGGCTGTCCGCTGTCGCTTCCAGCACACCCGCCGCCAGACCGCGCCAGCCTGCATGCGCGGCAGCGACACGCGTACCGTCGCGGCGGCAGAACAGGGCCGGCAGGCAATCGGCGGTCATGATGGTGCACGCCACGCCGGGGCTGCTTGTCCAGCTGGCATCGGCTTCGACGACACGGGAAGGGTCGGCATGAGCCACGTTCACGCCATGTACCTGGCGTAACCAGGCAGGCTGAACATTCAGATGAGTGGTCAGGCGCAGGCGATTGCTCGCCACGGCCTCTGGGCTGTCATCGACATGATCGCCCAGATTGAAACTGTCGAACGGGGCCAGACTGGCTCCGCCCGAACGAGTGGTAACGCACGACTTGATCTGCGCTGGCGCGGGCCAGTCAGGTATCAGCCAGTCATTCACCCGATGAACGCCTCGCGATCCTGCTTGAGCAGCGACAGCAACCAGACGAAATCATCCGGCAGTGGCGATTCCCAGCTCATGCGCTTGCCGGTGATCGGGTGATCCAGCTCCAGGAAGCGCGCATGCAGTGCCTGACGCGGGAAGGTCTTGAGTGAATCGACCATGGTCAGGCTGGCGGCTGGCGGAATGCGGAAACGACCGCCGTAAGCCGGGTCGCCGACCAACGGATAGTTGATGTGCGCCATGTGTACGCGAATCTGGTGCGTGCGGCCGGTTTCCAGCTTGACCCGCACGTGCGTGTGCGAACGGAAGCGCTCCAGCACGCGGTAATGGCTGACCGCCTGCTTGCCGCCTTCCATGACCGCCATGCGCTGCCGCTGCTGGCCGTGACGACCGATAGGCGCGTCGATCTTGCCGCCTGCGGTCACCACGCCGATCACGATGCACTCGTAGATACGGCTGACACTGCGACTCTGCAACTGGGTCACCAGTTGTGTCTGCGCCTGAATGGTCTTGGCGACCACCATCAGACCGGTGGTGTCCTTGTCCAGACGATGCACGATGCCGGCACGCGGGACATTGATGATGTCCGGCACGTGGTGCAGCAAGGCGTTGAGCAGCGTGCCGTCGGCATGACCGGCAGCCGGATGCACCACCAGCCCTGCGGGCTTGTTGATGACGAGGATCTGGTCGTCTTCGTAGATAATGTCGAGCTCAATGTCCTGAGCGACCCATTCACCCTGGGCCTCCTGCTCGGCAATCAGCTCGAGAACAGCACCACCATGCACGATGTCACGAGGGCGCAGAACGCCTCCGTCCACAGTCAGGCGGCCGTCCTTGATCCAGGCGGAAAGGCGCGAGCGCGAGTGCTCAGCGAATAATTGTGCGGCGACTTGATCGAGGCGTTGACCGCCCAATTCGGACGGCACCTCTGCGCGAAGTTCTATATTTTCGGACATGACCAGACTAGGTGGCGGCTAGCCTTTGGTTTCGGCAGCGCGCTTGTGGTTAAATACGGCGTCTTTTGTCCCGCCGGTATCGCGGGGCGCTCATCATAACAGGACGGCCCCGCCCAAGACAGCAGGCCGTTATAGGGACGCAAGCCGCCATGCAAGTGAAACACCTGCTGCTGATCGCCATCCTCGCATTGACTGCGGCCTGTTCGTCGAAGGAAGTCATCGACGAAAACCTCAGCGAAGTCGAGCTGTACCAGCAGGCGCAGGCCGACCTGGGAAATAATAGCTATAACAGTGCCACTGAGAAGCTCAAGGCGCTGGAATCACGCTATCCGTTCGGTCGCTACGCTGACCAGGCCCAGCTCGAGTTGATTTACTCGAACTACAAAAACGGTGAACCCGAAGCAGCCAAATCCGCTGCCGAGCGTTTCATCCGCCTGCATCCGCAGCACCCGAACGTCGACTACGCGTATTACATGAAGGGCCTGACCTCCTTCGACCAGGACGTCGGCCTGCTGGCTCGCTTCCTGCCGCTGGACCAGACCAAACGTGACCCGGGTGCTGCGCGTGACTCGTTCAACGAGTTCGCCCAGCTGACCAGCCGCTACCCCAACAGCCGCTACGCGCCTGATGCCAAGCAACGCATGATTTACCTGCGCAACCTGTTGGCGTCCTACGAAATCCACGTAGCCGACTACTACCTGACCCGTCAGGCCTATGTCGCCGCCGCCAACCGCGGTCGTTATGTAGTGGAAAACTTCCAGGAGACGCCTTCGGTGGGCGACGGTCTGGCAGTCATGGTCGAGTCTTACCAGCGCCTGCACCTCGACGACCTGGCTGCTACCAGCCTGGAAGTGCTGAAGACCAACTACCCGAACCACCCGCAACTGGCTGACGGCAAGTTCACCCCGCGCCAGGCTGAAGCCGACAACCGCTCGTGGCTGTCGAAAGCGACGCTGGGCCTGATCGACGGCAGCGCGCCGCTGCCACCGGGCCAGACCCGTGCCGATCAGGACATCAAGAAGCAGTATCAGGACGCCAAGGACTCGATCCCGAAAGAGCTGTTGCCGGAAAATCAGGCAGAGCTGGACGAGCAGGCCGAGAAAGAAGCTGAAGAGAAAGGCACCAAGAGCCGTTCCTGGTTCAGCTACATGACCCTGGGTCTGTTCGACTGATCCTGAGCGTGTACAGAAAGAGGCCTTCGGGCCTCTTTTTTTATGCATCACATTAGCCACTGTGCGCCCGCTCGCGGCTTGGCTACACTGCGCCATCGTCAATCACTAAGCGGGTAGTCATGATTCGCCTATTAATGTGGGTCGCGTTGATCGCGGCGGTGATCTGGTTCGTCAAACGCCTGATCAACCCTCCCAAGCCAAAGCCCCGCCAACAGCCGCCTGAAATCGATGCTGCACCGATGGTGCGTTGCGCCCATTGTGGCGTTCACTCCCCTCGCGACCGCGCATTGAGCCAGGGACAGCACTGGTATTGCAGCGAGGCACACCGGCTGGAAGGCCCAGCGGCAC
Organism: Pseudomonas syringae; assembly: GCF_023278085.1. Lineage (NCBI taxonomy): Bacteria > Pseudomonadati > Pseudomonadota > Gammaproteobacteria > Pseudomonadales > Pseudomonadaceae > Pseudomonas > Pseudomonas syringae. The sequence goes on from NZ_CP066265.1 coordinate 4,540,532, forward strand.
GTGACCGCTGAGACGCCCCACCTTGCCAGCCCACAGGCGCAGCGGATTCTGCGCCTGTATCACCTTTATCGACTGACCATCGGCGTCGTACTGGTGCTGCTGATCTCCAGCAGCCTGGAAACCGAACTGTTGCAACTGGCCAATCCGAACCTGTTTCGCTCGGGTTGCTGGCTGTACCTGGTGTTCAATATTCTGGTCGTGGTGTTGCTGGAACGGCCTACACGCCAGGCGCATCTGTTCAGCCTGGCGATGGTCGACGCCATCATGCTGTCCGGTCTGTTCTACGCGGCGGGCGGCCCGTCCAGCGGCATTGGCAACCTGCTGATCGCCTCGGTGGCCATCAGCAATGTGCTGCTGCGCGGCCGCATCGGCCTGTTGATTGCCGCCGTGTCTGCCATCGGCATCATTTACCTGACGTTCTACATCAGCTTCGGCACGCCTTCGGTGTCAAACGACTACGTGCAGGCCGGTTCTCTGGGGGCACTGTGCTTCGCCGCTGCGCTGCTGGTGCAGGCGCTGACCGCGCGCATGCAGACCAGCGAAGTGCTTGCCGAACAGCGGGCAGCGGACGTCAACAGCCTGGAAGAACTCAACGCTCTGATCCTGCAACGCATGCGCACCGGCATTCTGGTACTGGACGCCCGCCGTCAGGTGCTCCTGGCCAATCAGGGCGCACTGGCTTTGCTTGGCCACGAGCGGCTGGTCGGTCAGGTTATCGACGCTTACTCGCCGCAGCTGGTGGAGCGCCTGCGTCAGTGGCTGATCAACCCGATCATGTTGCCACGCAGCATCAGCTCATCTGCAATCGGGCCTGAACTGCAACCCAGCTTTGTCGCACTCAATCGTGGCGATCAGCGCCAGACGCTGATTTTTCTCGAAGATCTCTCGCAAATCGCCCATCAGGCGCAACAACTCAAGCTCGCCGCGCTGGGGCGTCTGACTGCAGGCATTGCTCACGAAATACGCAACCCGCTGGGTGCGGTGAGCCATGCGGCGCAGTTGCTGAACGAGTCGGAAGCGCTCAGCGCGCCGGACCGTCGTTTGGGGCAGATCATTCACGATCAGTCGCAGCGCATCGACCGGGTGATCGAAAACGTCTTGCAGCTTTCCCGGCGACGCGAGGCGCAACCGCAGCTGCTGGACCTGAAAGTCTGGCTGGACGCCTTTGTCACCGACTTCCGCAATTGCGCCCTGCCCAACCAGCTGCTTCATGTGGAGATCCATTCCGGCACGCTGACCACCCGCATGGACGCGGAGCAACTGACACAGGTGGTGACCAATCTGTTGCAGAACGGCCTGCGCTACAGCAGCAAGCAGCACACGTTGGCGCAGGTCTGGCTGAAGCTGCATCATGACCTGAACAGCGACCTGCCCATTCTGGAAGTGCTGGATGATGGGCCGGGGGTCAGCGAGCCGCATTTGAGCAAGCTGTTCGAGCCGTTCTTTACCACCGAAAGCAAAGGCACCGGTCTGGGGCTATACCTTTCCCGAGAGTTATGCGAAAGCAATCAGGCGCACCTGGAATACGCGCACCGACCAGAAGGCGGCAGTTGTTTGCGCATCACCTTCGCCCACCCGTTCAAAACGAGCTGAGCATGAGCCCACGGCAAAAGATTCTGATAGTCGACGATGAGCCGGATATTCGTGAACTCCTGGAAATCACCCTGGGGCGCATGAAGCTCGACACCCGCAGCGCCCGCAACGTGGCCGAGGCGCATGAATGGCTGGCGCGCGAGCCGTTCGACATGTGCCTGACTGACATGCGCCTGCCGGATGGCAATGGCCTTGAACTGGTGCAACACATTCAGCACGGTTACCCCCAGGTGCCGGTGGCCATGATCACCGCTCACGGCAACCTGGATACCGCGATTCATGCGCTCAAGGCCGGCGCCTTCGATTTCGTGACCAAGCCGGTCGACCTCAACCGCCTGCGTGAACTGGTGAACAGCGCGCTGAGCCTGCCCTCCAGCGTTCAACCGGTACGCAGCATCGACAGCCGCCTGATTGGCGATTCGCCGCCAATGCGCACTTTGCGTAATCAGATCGGCAAGCTCGCGCGCAGCCAGGCGCCGATCTACATCAGTGGCGAATCAGGCAGCGGCAAAGAACTGGTGGCGCGCCTGATCCACGAGCAGGGGCCACGTAACGAAAAGCCGTTCGTGCCGGTCAACTGCGGGGCGATCCCCTCGGAACTGATGGAAAGCGAATTCTTCGGTCATCGCAAAGGCAGCTTCAGTGGTGCGCACGAAGACAAGCCCGGCCTGTTTCAAGCAGCCCAGAACGGGACGCTGTTTCTCGACGAAGTGGCTGACCTGCCGCTGGCCATGCAAGTCAAACTGCTGCGGGCGATTCAGGAGAAATCCATCCGTAGTGTTGGCGGTCAGCAGGAACAGGTGGTCGATGTGCGCGTCCTGTGCGCGACCCACAAGGACCTCAGTGCCGAAGTAGCGGCCGGGCGTTTTCGTCAGGACCTGTATTACCGGCTGAACGTGATCGAGCTGCGCGTGCCCTCATTGCGCGAACGCCGTGAGGATATCGACCAACTGGCAAACAGCGTTCTGCGCCGCCTGGCAGGCAAGGATGCGCAACCGGTTGCGCGCTTGCAGGCGCAGGCGCTGGAAACCCTGAAAAACTATCGCTTCCCCGGCAACGTGCGCGAACTGGAGAACATGCTTGAGCGCGCCTACACCCTCTGCGAAAACGACGAAATCCACGCCAGCGACCTGCGCCTGGCCGAGTCTTCCAGCACCCAGGAACACCACGGCGCGAACCTCGCCGATATCGATAACCTGGAGGATTACCTGGAAAGCGTCGAGCGCAAACTGATCCTGCAAGCCCTCGAAGAAACCCGCTGGAACCGCACCGCCGCCGCAGAACGGCTCAGCTTGTCGTTCAGGTCACTGCGCTACCGACTGAAGAAGCTGGGGCTGGATTGAGGATCATGACTACCGTGGCGACGCCCTGCGTCCGATCTTGCATAGGCGGCGCAGCGCAGATTTGTGACGCGGAGCGTCACCCAAGGCATTCCCACGCTGGAGCGTGAGGAACGATAAACGCTGAGCTGGAGCCGTGCGGCACGAGAAGTGTCTGAGCTGAAGCGTGCGGAACGATAAGCGCCCGTGAGAACACTTATCGTGCCAATGCTCCGCGTTGGCATGCCGTTCTGGACGCTCTGCGTCCGATCTTGCGTAGGCGGCGCATGGCAGATTTGTGACGCGGAGCGTCACCCAAGGCATTCCCACGCTGGAGCGTGCGGAACGATCAGTGTCTGAGTTGGAGCGTGAGGAACGATCAGCGTCTGAGCTGGAGCGTGAGGAACGATAAGCGTCCGTGAGAACACTTATCGTGCCAATGCTCCGCGTTGGCATGCTGTTCTGGACGCTCCGCGTCCGATCATGATCGGGAGTTGCAAAACACTGGAGCAGTACTCATTGTGACCCCTTTCCCAAAAAGTCACTTATTGTCCACTGACATCAATGCCAGTAAGCTCCCCCCATGAACAAATCCCTCAGCAATCCCGCAGCAAGCCGTGGCCCGGTCGACCATGAGATTCGTGATCAGATCGTGATTGCGGCCACGGAGCATTTCAGCCAGTACGGTTACGGCAAGACCACTGTCTCTGATCTCGCCAGAGCCATCGGTTTTTCCAAGGCGTATATCTACAAGTTCTTCGAGTCCAAACAGGCCATCGGTGAGATGATCTGCGCCAACTGCCTGAGCGAAATCGAGGCCGAGGTTCGCGCAGCGGTCAACGAAGCGAACAGCCCGCCGGAAAAGCTGCGGCGCATGTTCAAGTCGGTTGTCGACGCCAGCCTGCGGCTGTTCTCACAGGATCGTAAGCTATACGAAATCGCCGCTTCAGCAGCCACCGAGCAGTGGCAGGCGACGCTCATTTATCAACAACGTCTCAAGGAAATCCTTCAGGAGATTCTGCAGGAAGGTCGGCAAACCGGCGACTTCGAGCGCAAGACGCCGCTTGATGAAACAGTCGCGGCGATCTGTCTGGTGATGCGAACCTACTACAATCCGCTACTCCTGCAGCACAGCTTCGATTACACAGACGAAGGCCCCGCCCAACTGTCCAGCCTGGTGCTACGCAGCCTGTCGCCGTAAGCAAAACAGATTTGTGACTGTTGACTAATTTGGTCACTGGAATCACAGTGCAGGTCTCGATCACTGCACATTGAGATTCCCATGCTCCGGCACCGCCTCGCCCTGCTCACTTTCGCCTGTGTTCTACCGATCGTACTGACCGCCTGCAGCGAAAAGACGCAATCGGACCCGCGCACCGAATCGCCCTTGGTGCGCGTCGCAACCCTCAAGGAGGCCGACGTCATACCTCGTGCTTTCACCGGAACTGTGGCGGCGCGGGTGCAAAGCGATCTGGGCTTCAGGGTTTCCGGCAAAGTGCTGGAGCGGTTTGTCGACACCGGGCAGACCGTCAAGCGCGGTCAACCGCTGATGCGTATCGATCCTGCCGACCTGAAACTGGCTGCCCAGGCGCAACGCGAAGCAGTGACTGCCGCCAGAGCGCAGGCCAGGCAGACGGCGGATGATGAAGCGCGCTACCGAAACCTGCGCAGCAGCGGCGCAATATCAGCTTCAAACTACGACCAGATCAAAGCCGCGGCCGACTCGGCCAAGGCTCGACTCAGCGCCGCTGAAGCGCAGGCAGAAGTTGCGTTCAATGCGACCCGTTACGCAGAGCTCGTGGCGGATGCCGATGGTATTGTCATGGAAACCCTCGTTGAACCCGGCCAGGTCGTCAGCGCCGGACAAGTGGTGGTGCGGGTTGCACATGCAGGACCTCGTGAAGCAGTCATTCAGCTCCCGGAGAACCTGCGACCCCGTATAGGTTCTACCGCGCAAGCCACGCTGTTCGGCAATCAGGACCTCAGCACCAGCGCCCGGCTGCGACAGCTCTCGGACGTTGCGGACCGCCAGACCCGCACCTTCGAGGCGCGCTACGTACTGGAAGGCGACATGGCCAATGCGCCGCTGGGCACCACCATCACCGTGAAAATCCCAGGTACCGACGCCCTCGGACAGGACGTTTTCCAGGTACCGATCAGCGCCTTGTACGACGCGGGCAAGGGACCGGGCATCTGGGTCATCAAAGGCGAGTCGACACAGGTCTACTGGACGCCAGTAACGGTCCGCCACCTTGATGACGAGCACGCCCTTATCAGCACGCAGCTCAGCCCCGGCGTGCAAATCGTCGCCCTCGGCGCACACCTTCTACACGACGCCCAACCCGTCAGGGTGAGCGCGCCAGCGGCGGCCACCGTGGCAGGGAGTGCGCAACCATGAGCGGTGGTCGTTTCAACCTGTCGGCACTGGCGGTGCGCGAGCGCTCGATCACCCTGTTCCTGATCTGCCTGATTTCACTGGCCGGAATCATTGCGTTTTTCAAACTGGGTCGTGCGGAAGACCCGGCCTTCACGGTCAAGGTGATGACCGTAGTGTCGGTCTGGCCCGGCGCAACCGCGCAGGAGATGCAGGACCAGGTCGCGGAAAAGATCGAAAAGCGCCTGCAGGAACTGCGCTGGTACGACCGCACCGAAACCTACACCCGACCGGGTATGGCGTTCACAACCCTGACCTTGCTCGACAGCACGCCGCCCTCACAGGTACCGGATGAGTTCTATCAGGCGCGCAAGAAAATCAGTGACGAGGCCATGACACTTCCATCCGGGGTCATCGGGCCGATGGTCAACGATGAATACTCTGATGTCACTTTTGCACTGTTCGCGCTCAAGGCCAAAGGCGAGCCACAGCGTGTGCTGGTCCGGGACGCCGAATCGCTGCGCCAACGCTTGCTGCATGTGTCAGGCGTGAAGAAGGTCAATATCGTCGGCGAGCAGCCGGAACGGATTTACGTTGAGTTCTCGCATGAGCGACTGGCAACGTTGGGGATCAGCCCTCAGGACGTATTCACCGCACTGAACAACCAGAATGCGCTGACTGCGGCAGGCTCGGTTGAAACCCGTGGGCCGCAGGTGTTCATTCGGCTGGATGGCGCGTTCGATGAGTTGCAGAAAATCCGCGACACACCGGTCGTGGCTCAGGGCCGCACGCTGAAGCTGGCGGACATCGCCACGGTCAAACGCGGTTACGAAGACCCGGCGACGTTCATGATTCGCAGTGGCGGCGAACCCGCGCTGCTGCTGGGTATTGTCATGCGTGACGGCTGGAATGGCCTGGACCTGGGCAAGGCGCTGGATCGGGAAGTCGGCGCGATCAACGCCGAACTGCCACTGGGCATGAGCCTGAATAAAGTCACCGATCAGGCCGTCAACATCAGCTCGGCGGTCGATGAGTTCATGATCAAGTTCTTCGTCGCCCTGCTGGTGGTCATGCTGGTCTGCTTCATCAGCATGGGCTGGCGTGTCGGCGTGGTAGTCGCTGCCGCTGTACCGCTGACCCTGGCGATGGTCTTTGTGATCATGGCCATGACCGGCAAGAATTTTGACCGTATCACATTGGGCTCGCTGATCCTGGCACTTGGGCTGCTGGTAGACGACGCGATCATTGCCATCGAAATGATGGTGGTGAAAATGGAAGAAGGCTATGACCGCATCGCCGCGTCTGCCTACGCCTGGAGCCACACCGCCGCGCCCATGTTATCCGGCACGCTGGTCACCGCCGTCGGCTTTATGCCCAACGGCTTTGCACGTTCCACTGCGGGCGAATACACCAGCAACATGTTCTGGATCGTGGGTATTGCACTGATTGCCTCGTGGGTCGTCGCCGTTTATTTCACCCCGTACTTGGGCGTCAAACTGCTGCCTGATGTGAAGCAGGTCGAAGGCGGGCACGCAGCGCTTTACGACACACCACGCTACAACCGTTTCCGCCGGATTCTGGCCAGAGTCATCGCTGGCAAATGGATGGTCGCAGGTTCGGTCATCGGGCTTTTTGTGCTGGCCGTGCTGGGCATGGGGCTGGTCAAGAAGCAGTTTTTCCCGGTGTCTGATCGCCCTGAAGTGCTGGTCGAAGTGCAGATGCCTTACGGCACATCAATCGCGCAAACCAGTGCCGCCGCCACAAAAGTGGAAAAATGGCTGGCCGAGCAGGCCGAAGCGACCATCGTCACCGCCTACATCGGCCAGGGCGCGCCACGTTTCTACATGGCGATGGGCCCGGAATTGCCTGACCCGTCATTCGCCAAGATCGTGGTTCGCACTGACAGTCAGGAACAACGCGAAACGCTGAAACACCGGTTGCGCCAGGCGATTTCTGAAGGCCTGGCAGCGGAAGCCCGTGTGCGGGTCACGCAGTTGGTATTCGGCCCGTATTCAGCGTTTCCTGTTGCCTACCGGGTTACCGGACAGGACCCGGACATGCTGCGTAACATTGCTGCGCAGGTGCAGCAGGTCATGACCGCCAGCCCGATGATGCGCACGGTCAATACTGACTGGGGCACCCGCACACCGACCTTGCATTTCACCCTGCAGCAGGACCGCATGCAGGCCATCGGCTTGAGCTCCAGCCAGGTCGCGCAACAGCTGCAATTCCTTCTGACGGGCCTGCCCGTCACTGCGGTGCGCGAGGACATTCGCACGGTGCAGGTGATCGCCCGCTCGGCTGGAGACACGCGCCTCGACCCGGCGAAAATAATGGACTTCACCCTCGCAGGCGCCGACGGGCAGCGTATTCCGCTGTCACAGGTGGGGAGCGTCGACGTACGCATGGAAGAGCCGGTAATGCGACGTCGTGACCGCGTGCCGACCATCACAGTGCGCGGCGACATCGCCGACGGCCTGCAGCCACCCGATGTGTCGACAGCCATCACTCGGCAGCTACAGCCCATCATCGACACGTTGCCCAGTGGTTACCGGATCGCGCAGGCAGGCTCGATTGAAGAGTCCGGCAAGGCGATGGACGCGATGCTGCCGCTGTTCCCGATCATGCTGGCGGTGACACTGATCATCATCATTCTGCAAGTACGCTCGATCTCGGCCATGGTCATGGTGTTCCTGACCAGCCCGCTGGGACTCATTGGCGTGGTGCCGACACTGATCCTTTTTCAGCAACCGTTCGGCATCAATGCGCTGGTCGGGCTGATCGCCCTGTCGGGCATTCTGATGCGCAACACGCTGATTCTGATCGGCCAGATTCACCATAACGAGCAGGCAGGGCTTGATCCGTTTCAGGCGGTGGTCGAAGCAACCGTGCAACGTGCGCGCCCTGTGATACTGACGGCGCTGGCGGCCATTCTGGCGTTCATCCCGCTCACCCATTCGGTGTTCTGGGGCACGCTCGCCTACACACTGATCGGCGGCACCTTCGCGGGCACGGTACTCACCCTGGTGTTCCTGCCAGCGATGTATTCGATCTGGTTCAGGATCAGGCCGGAGGGGAACAGGCGGCCGATAGCAGTACAGTCTGAGTGAATGCGGTCAGTCAGGAATGCAGACGTCCCGCCTGTGCGTAAAGCTCAGGGTCGATGATCGGCGGGCGGTCCAGCAGCAGGTCGGTGAGCAATTGGCACGACGCGGGGGCCAGTACCAGGCCGTTGCGGTAGTGACCGCAGTTGAGCCACAGCCCGTCGAAACCGGCCAGCGGCCCGATGAAGGGGATGCCTTCAGGTGAGCCGGGACGCAGCCCTGCCCACTGGGCGATGGGTTCGGCATTGGTCAGTTCTGGTAACAACTCAATGGCAGATGCTCTCAAGCTTTCCAGCGCTGCGTGCGTGGTGGTCTTGTCGAACCCTTCGTGTTCCAGCGTGCTGCCGATCAGGATATGCCCGTCACGACGCGGGATTGCGTAACGCCCTTTCGCCAGAACCATGCTCGACAGGAAGTCCGATGCGCATTTGTAGAGGATCATCTGGCCTTTTACCGGTTCGACCGGCAGGTCCACGCCGAGAGTCTTGAGCAGCTCGCCGCTCCAGGCGCCTGCTGTGAGAATCACCCGATCCCCGATGACAGCGCCTGACGGTGTGCTCACGCCTGAAACCCTGCTGCCTTCACGCACAAAGCCGCTGACTTCGCACTGCTCGCGAATCTCGACATTGGGCATCGCCAGCAAGGCAGCCTTGAGCGATTTGACCAGCCGGGGGTTGCGCACATTGGCAACGTTGGCCATGTAGATCGCCCGCGAATACCCCTCCCCCAACACCGGCACGGCATCATGCACGGCCGAGATATCGACGCTGCTCAATGGCCGGTTCTCGCGCGCAGCCCATTCCAGCGCGGCCTGTTCGTCATCAAGGTCGAGCCAGTACAGGCCGGTGGTATGCACTTCGGGATCGACGCCGGTCTGCGCAGATAAACGCTCACCGAGGTGCGGATAGAAATCCTGCGACCAGTGCGCCAATGCGGTAACTGCCGGGCTGTAGCGCCACGGATAAAGCGGCGAAACAATCCCGCCACCGGCCCATGAAGACTCCTGGCCGACGGCGGAGCGATCAAGCAATACGACGTTGACCTGCTCGCAGGCAAGGTTGAAGGCGGTCAGCAGGCCTATGACTCCACCGCCGACGATGACTACTTTCTGCTTGGACATCTTGGTCTCGGGACAAGGAAACGGGTTTCAGCGGCCCCAACAGTCTTTCGGGGTCACGCCGGCTGTGGCGCCGGGGTTGGTGCGCGCTCCGGTATTGGTGATCACGAAGCTGCCGCATTTGTCGCCAGCCATCATCGTGCCCGGGATAGGGTCGGCTGTCAGGGTGAAATCGGTGGCGTTGAGGACCGGCGTAATTTTGTAATAGGTGTTGGCACCCACCACACCTTTGTAATCCGCGTAATTTCCCTTCTGTGAATAGAAACGCTCCAGCGCCTGTGTCTGCTCGGACAACAGACTGGCAATAGCCGAACGCTGAGTGCGCTTCACATACTCGGTGTAACTGGGATAAGCGATGGCGGCCAGAATACCGACAATCGCCACGACGATCATGAGTTCGATCAACGTAAAGCCTCTGGATGTCACCCGCATGATTCGTTTCCCTATTGGATTTGTCGCCACATGATGCGTTGAAATGAGCCGCCACCCGCCTCAGGCAGAAGAATTTTATTGCCGGTTGAGTCGATTATTATCTTCATATCAAGTGGAGGCTGGAGCTGACCGGATGAATCCATTTTCGTACTGATCGTCCCGCTAAGGATTGAGGAAAGCACTGGAATACCACTGCCTACCGCACGACCCGACACCCGGACGTCGGAGCTATCGACGTCCAGATCACCATCGGTATCCAGAACCTGATAATTGAGCATGCTGCCTGTCGCAGCCGAAAGCTCAAATAAACGCCCGGTACCAGTGCTCTCACAGGGGTCAGTAGAGTTGACGGCAGCTGTGGTGAAAATAATCCGTCCTCTACTGGTCTGTGCAGGATAAATAATTCTCTCTCCCACATAAGGCTCGGCCGTAGACAATGGCAGGTACCAACCCTTTTTCGACGCCCAGTCCACATCGTTTGAGGTGGAGGTGAAATAGGTAGCGTCCTTGCCTGAGACAGAACCATTTATAGCCTGCGCCTGCAAATTGGCTTCGACATAGTTACCCGCCCCGCTGTCGGCGTCCCATATGGCATAGAAGTCTTGCAGCGCCGTAGTTTGTTTGTCGGCAATTTCCTGAAACTTGCCAGTACCGAAATAGATGATCTTGCCATTCAGAGGATGGTCCAGAATCAACGGCTGCACCGTAATGGGCTGTCCGGCCCCACGAGGCGCAGTAAACAAAGGCGCACCATTGAGCGCGACCTTCCAGCCGCTCGCAGCCGCCGAACTCAAATCGAATTTCCACAGGCGCCCTTTAAGATCGCCGGCATAGGCTGCCTGAACAACATTCTGCGAATTGACCCGAAGCCTGACAGATGACAAACCATTATCTGTTTCATTACCTATCACCGGGGTCGGGATCTCGGCGATCAGCGCTCCCGAGGTGGCATCCAGTACGAATAGCGATGCTCTACCTGTAAAGCTCCCATAGCCGTTACCAACAACGACTATTCCGGTGCCATTGTCCATACGTGCCGAATCGGGCTTGGAGTAACTGAAACCCAGATTATTGAATTTGTTATTGGAGTCCGAGGTATCTGGAGCCCTGACTTCCCAGAGAGCCCCCACACTATTGGTTGTCCCTTCAAACAGCCTGACGCCGAAGAAAGCTTTGCCTCCAGCCCCCAGCCCACCTACAGCTACCGTACGCCACACAGCGGTTTTATCGATCTGAGTATCGAAGACAGATATCTGCCCGTCTACGGTAAATTTATGTACGCCAGCCCCATAGTTCGTGGACGCGACCGTACCAAGGGAAGTCAATGCCGTTGAAGGCATGTAGGCATAGCTTCGCCGACCGGAGTCGGCATTGATCACATTGAAAAAACCGTCATTGGCGTTAACAAGCAGGCTGTAACTCATCTTGCTCGATTTAATCGCAAGATAATCGGTGTAGGCCGTAGTACCGGTGAGGTCAGTCGAGGTTCTTTCTGTCGGGAGGGCTAGTGCGAGGTTGGTATTGACCAGATCCCCCATCAATCTGGTACGGGATCTGAGCGCTGTGTTTGCGGTGCCTTTTGCCCAGGCAATCAACTGATCGCCCGTCGCCCCAATGGGTAGCGTCGCGTTAACGGCAGTTTTCTGAGCAGGGGAAAGGGCATTGAAGTCGAGCGCGATCTTCGCTGACGTAAGCGTATTCCAGGTTTCAAATACCGGAGCAGTGATCGCGGAAGTTACGGTGGTGTCGGTGTCCCATACCGCATTACCCGTGTCACCCGTTACCGGGTCAAGATCATAAGCCCTGATCGTACCGTGCCAGTCAGAGGGATCGTAAAGGGTCTGAAAGAAACGCGTTCCGGCCTGCAAGGTGGCCGAGTTGGCAGCCCCGCCTCCACCTGACCCGGCCTTGGCATAGATGTCACTTAGCGCAAGGCTCAATGCTGTAGTCAACCCGGCACTGTCGTTGGCCTGAAAGTACTTACCATGGCCATGACTATCGTTGGCCGTGTCGATCAACATCTGATTGGAGAGCGTGAAACCAACGGTGTAAGTACTCAGATTTTGCTTGATGAAACCTGCGCTATCCCAGCTTTTTCCGGTCAAGTCACCGCCAGTCGTAACGGCGTCCCTACGCAGGTCGATGTCGTAGGCAAACTTCGCCAGGTCATCCAGATACAGTCTGTCACCCTCTCCATCGCCAAACAGATCATCGCCATCGTTAGCCGCATTCAAATCCCAGTTGGGTAGCGAACGCGTTGTGTCGAGAACATCGTCAGGGTCATTGGTCGGGAAGGTTCGATCATAGGTCGGCAGGCCATCGGTCACCACAACGCCGTAGTTTTTCTGGCACCGATATTGAATAGGGCTGACGTAGTTCGAACCGTTCTGATAGAACGGTGCCATACCGCGAAAGTATCGCGTGATCTCATAATAGGTTTCAGCCAGTGGGGTATTGGCTGTCGGATTCAGGTTGGTAATCGCCTGTTTCAGAGCATTGAGGTTAGCGGTGGCTTGCGCTTGTGTGATACCAGCAGGTTGATACTTGGTGGCGGCTACCGGGGATAGATCAGTGACCACTCTTGCGATCTTGCCTCCAGGGCCGAGGTCGAAATTATTGGGATCGTTGAACGTGGCAAGCCCGATCCTCAGCGATGTGTTGTTGGTAACCAGATTGGTTGCTACGGTTCTCGCAACATTCATCCGGTAGTCGTTGGGGATAACACCATTAAGGTAGTTGCGAACTCCGAAGTTAGGCTGGACCAGATCGATCAGATAGGACAGGTAATTGGCGGTGTAACGCGTTAGCCCGCCTCCGGCAGGATCAGGAAGGGCGAGGCAGTATCGAATATTATCCCGAAAGACGGGACGCCCTCCCGACGGGCAAAGCAGCGACAGATTGAAAATACTGATGCCATTGATATCCCCCAGCGACAATGTATCGTCTCCCGAGATCGTACTCGCAAAGGGACAGACCACTGTGATGAAACCACTTATACATTGAGTGGAGTAGTAAGTGATATCCGACCGCTTAATAGTCGGATCGAACCCTGCCGCCCAGATGATGTTGTACATACTCCCGGAGTTATCCACGAGCAGCATAAGATTCGGCGCCACTGCCGATGCACTGAGCAATGGCACCTGCGCGGGGGTAAACGCATAGACCGGCGCGGTCATGTACAACGCCAACAATGCGCCGTAAACGTACTTCAGTGCACCACGCAGCCCTTTAACAGTTGGCATAAATGCTCTCCAACACCGTACGCGGAACGGCTTGACTGGAAACGGGAGCAACAGCAGTGACCCGATAAAGCGTCACGACACTTGAACTCGAACAGGTGGAGGGCAGCTTGATCGGCGCCATCGCGATGCCCAAGGTGCCAAGATTCTGAATGGCATACAACCCGCCGCCCGCCGCTTCAACCCACGTCACACCGGCGCTACCCGCACCTTTGCCTTGCACCGTATTGAAGTCGGTAGGGGGCGCGCAATTGACTGGGGGGGTGCACACAGCCATCGAGAAACCCGCCTTTTTGATCTCCGACTCACCCAGGCGCAACGCCGCTTCAGCCATTTGAAAGGATTGGTTACGGACCATTACGCTGCCCGCCATCTTTTCTTGTAACGTGGCGTTCTGCATTGATGAAATACCCAGCAGCGTCAATAGCAGCAGGAATACCAGACTGACCAGCAACACCATGCCGCGCTGTTTGGCAGCGAAGGCATGGGGCATATTGGGGCGCACGGTCTTGTTCATGTTCGGCCTGTTCAAAAGCGGTTACGCAAATAGGCGACGACACTGTACCGCTGATCCTTGACCCGCCCGTCCGGATCCCGCAGCGTCAGGAGGATGCGTACACTGCGTATATCGCCAGCATTGGCTGTGGTAATGGTCCGGGTGTAAGTCATCGGGTTCCCCACCACGCCGAAAAGAAAATCCAGCCCGGCTACGTTCTGTAGCAGCGGCTCTGGCTTACCACCCGTGGTGGCCTGGATAGTCAGGTCTGTGCCGCTCAGTGTGTAAACCAGTTGCCGCAAGGGAAACGCGGTTTGTCCGGCAGTTGGAGCACGCGCACCGGCATATAGCTGGAGCGTTGATCTGCAATCCGAAATGATCGTCCAGGTGGGCGAGCCCCCTGTAGTGCCAATATCAGCAGTTATCAGCGTCAGTTTATTGTTCGCGTTATCCCACAGGATCGGGTTATCCATCGCTATGGGATAGGTTATCGCTGGCGAAACAGGTATGTAACCACTGAAACTCAGGCAGCCATACATACCGGTCATCCTGATTTCCTGCACCAGTTTGCTCAACAGAAAACGGGCATCTTCCTGCATGCGCGCGGCAGCGTTCTGGCTCTGAAATGTGCCTCTGGAGGCGGTGAATATCTGGATGATCCCCAGGCTCACTACCAGCCCCAGTACCAGCGCCACCATGATTTCAACCAGCCCGAAGCCTCTGGAAACCTTTCTCATGGGGTGACCCCGATGCGCGAGACCAGCTTGAAGCTTTGAGGTGGCGGCGTGACGGCCGTATTGCCTGTTGCCTGATTGCTCGCACCGGCGGCACGTGTGTCGCTCCAGCCAACGGTAATAGTCACCAACGTAGAGTCACTGACCACAATGCTGCCCGTTCCGCTCGTGTTTGCAAAATTAATGATATTGGCTCTGAAATCAGACAGATCCTGATCTCTGGCCTTGTTCAGGTTAGCAACCGGGGCCAAATCCAGACTTGCCAAACCATAAGTCGCCAACACATTGGTCGTCCCATTGGCACTCGCATTGCCATCAACGTTGGCGCGAATACGGTCCATCATGTCGTAGGCAATGAAGCTGGCCTGGCTGCTCATGGTCGAGCTGTCTGTGTATTTGAGCGCGTTGAGCTGAATAGCCGCAGCCCCTAACAGCCCGATAGCCAGGATCAGTACCGAAACCAGCACCTCGATCAAGGTCATGCCGGCCTGGCGATGTCGGGTTTTATAAAGCATCAGCAGTTTCCACCGAGGACAATCCGTCCGGTCAGGCAAATACTCATGGTTTTGATCGTGCTGCCTCGGGTGTAGGTCATGGTTACCGCCGAAGCCGGGGCAATCAGCCCGCCCAGATTATTGAAATCAAATGCCGCTACGTTAGGGTTCGTTACCAGCGCTCCCCCGCTGCTCATGGCGGCCACTGTGCGAAGCGCAGTAGGCGGTGTCTTGGTGTCGGAAGCCAGATACACCTGCAATTCGCCGGTCCAGGCGGTTCCGCTGGTCGGTGCAATTCGCACTGTCACTCCCCTGTTTATCGCCTCAAGCCGCGCATAGTTGAGCGCGCGCTGCAAATCACTGACTTCGGTATCGGCCTTGTTGCTCTGGATGGAGCTGGTGAAATTCGGGATCGCGATAGCCGCCAGGATGCCCACCAGGGACACAGTGACTAACAATTCGATGAGGCTGAATCCCTTGGCTATATGACGCATTGAGTGTCTCCTAGACGTTATGACTATAAGGCAGCAACGCCGCAGGAAAATCCATAGCGAGACGTACGGTTGTTTTGCGACGACGAACGCCCGCAGGGTTCTGAAACGGCGTTTTCCAGGGAGGAAAGCACATGAAGCATGCAGGGTTCACACTGGTCGAATTACTCATCGTCGTGGCACTGATCGCCATTCTCGCCAACATCGCAACACCTTCTTTCAAGGAACTGATCGAATCGAATCGGGGGCTCGCAACGGCTCAGGAGCTGGCCAGCGGCATCCGCTCGGCAAGAGTCGCCGCGATCACGCGCAATCAGATCGTGACCATTCACGCCATCGAGCAAGACTGGAGCAATGGCTGGCGGATCATACTCGACGCAGATGGCAAAGGGCCGGACGAAAACGATACGTTGTTGGTGGAACGCGCCAATGACGGCAAGACACAAGTTGCTGGCAGCCCGAGGCGAGCCAGACAGCTGAGTTTCAATGGTCTGGGAGGCCTGCGGGGCAGGACCAACGATACGTTGCATGTTTGCGTCAAGGACCAGCCGGTCAGCCGCTATCGCGTGATAGTGGCGGCCACCGGCCGGGTCAGGATCGAAGACACAAAACGGGAAACAGCCCTGTGTGGCTGAGCGCTGTCAGAGCAGCGACTTGACGCGCAGCTCTTTGGGCATCGAGAAGGTGATGTTCTCTTCGCGACCCGCCAGCTCATCCGCGCCGGTCGCGCCCCAGGCATGCAACTGCTGAATCACGCCACGCACCAGCACTTCCGGCGCCGATGCACCGGCGGTGATGCCGATCTGTTGCACGCCGTCGAACCAGCTCTGCTGCATGTCTTCGGCACCATCGATCAGGTACGCCGGGGTGGCCATGCGCTCGGCCAGTTCGCGAAGACGGTTGGAATTGGAGCTGTTCGGGCTGCCCACTACCAGTACCACGTCGCACTCATCGGCCAGTTGCTTGACGGCGTCCTGACGGTTTTGTGTGGCGTAGCAGATGTCGTCCTTGCGCGGCCCGCCAATGGCCGGGAAACGCATGCGCAAGGCATCGATGACACGACTGGTGTCGTCCATCGACAAGGTGGTCTGGGTCACGAAGGCCAGCGAGTCCGGGTTGCGGACCTGTAACTTCGCGACGTCACTTTCGTCCTCGACCAGATAGATCGCGCCGCCATTGCTGGCGTCGTACTGGCCCATGGTGCCTTCGACTTCCGGGTGACCGGCGTGGCCGATCAGAATGCACTCGCGACCGTCCCGACTGTAGCGGGCGACCTCGATATGTACTTTGGTGACCAGCGGGCAGGTGGCATCGAACACCTTCAGGCCACGGCCTGCGGCTTCTGTGCGCACGGCCTGGGAAACACCGTGGGCGCTGAAGATAACGATGACGTCGTCAGGCACCTGGTCCAGCTCTTCGACGAAGATCGCACCGCGAGAGCGCAGGTCTTCGACGACAAATTTGTTGTGAACGACTTCATGGCGCACGTAGATCGGCGGACCAAACACTTCCAGGGCACGATTGACGATTTCGATCGCGCGGTCCACTCCGGCACAGAAGCCGCGGGGGTTGGCGAGTTTGATTTGCATGCTGTGCCTCATGGTTACGTGCGGAGTTACGTGCGGAGCAGCCCGGCCGAAGCCGGGCTTGATGGCGGAGATCAGGAAGCCAGAATCGCCTTTACTTCGAAGATTTCCACTTCGAAGCTCAGGGTCTTGCCCGCCAGCGGGTGGTTGAAGTCAATGGTGACCTGCTCGTCATCGAATGCTTTCACCACGCCGGGCAACTCGGTGTTGGCCGCATCATTGAAGATCACCAGCAACCCTTCGGACAGTTCCATGCCCACAAACTGCGAGCGTGGCATGATCTGTACGTTTTGTGGGTTGGGCTGACCAAAGGCGTTTTCCGGTGGAATCTGCACGGTCTTTTTATCGCCCGCCTTGAAACCGAAAATAGCCATTTCGAAACCGGGCAGCAAGTTGCCGTCGCCGACCTTGAACGTGGCCGGCGCCTTTTCGAAGGTGCTGTCGACGGTGTCGCCGTTTTCCAGACGCAGGGCGAAATGCAAGGTGACCTGCGTGTTCTGACCGATACGCAGTTCGCCTGCCGAGCCTTGAGTCGACGTCTGTTCAGTCATTGACGGTTTCTCCGGTTTTCTTGCTCTTGAACATGTCCAGCGCCAGCATGATTGCACCGACGGTGATTGCACTGTCCGCGACGTTGAAGGCCGGGAAATACCAGCGGTTTTCCCAGTGAACCAGAATGAAGTCGATCACATGACCCAGTACGATGCGGTCATAGAGATTACCCAACGCGCCGCCCAGCACCAGCGCCAGCGCAATGGCCAGCCAGGTGTCATCGCGACCGAGACGCTTGAGCCAGACCACCAGTACCGCGCTGACTACAATCGCGATCAGGGCGAACAACCAGCGCTGCCAACCGGCACCATCTGCCAGAAAGCTGAAGGCAGCACCCGTGTTGTAGGCCAGGGTCCAGCTGAAGATATCCGGGATCACCACGATCTGCTGATACAGGCTCAACGAATTCTCGAAGTAATACTTGCTGGCCTGGTCTATCACCACAATCAGCACGGTCAACCACAGCCAGGCCAGACGGCCAAACGAGGCGTTAGGCAACGATGTGTCACGCATAGTGACGCACCTCGCCAGCACCGCTGATGTTGTCTACGCAACGGCCGCAGATTTCCGGATGCTCGGGGTTCACACCAACGTCCTCGCGGTGATGCCAGCAACGGGCACACTTGGCATGGCTGGACTTGACCACTTTCAGTTTCAGACCCGCCACGTCGGTGACCACCGCATCAGCCGGAGCCGACACGAACGGTGCCACACTGGCGGTCGAGGTGATCAGCACGAAACGCAGTTCGTTGCTCAGTTTCGACAGGTCAGCGACCAGTGAGTCTTCTGCGTACAAGGTCACTTCAGCCTGCAGGTTGCCGCCAATGGCCTTGGCCGCGCGCAGGTTTTCCATTTCCTTGTTGACCGAGGTCTTCACCGCCATGATCCGCTCCCAGTAGGCACGGTCCATGTCGAACTCGGCAGGCATCTCGGTCAGGCCTTCGTACCAGGTGTTTAGCATCACCGATTCGTTGCGCTCGCCCGGCAGGAACTGCCACAGCTCGTCGGCGGTGAACGCCAGGATCGGCGCGATCCAGCGTACCAGCGCTTCGGAGATGTGGAACAGCGCGGTCTGGCAGGAGCGACGCGCAGTGCTGTCGGCAGCCGTGGTGTACTGACGATCCTTGATGATGTCCAGATAGAAGCCACCCAGCTCCTGCACGCAGAAGTTGTGGATCTTCGAGTACACGTTCCAGAAGCGGTATTCGCCGTAATGCTCTTGCAGCTCGCGCTGCAGCAGCAGGGTGCGGTCCACGGCCCAGCGGTCCAGCGCGAGCATTTCTTCGGCTGGCAGGATGTCGGTCGCCGGGTTGAAGCCCGTCAGGTTCGAAAGCAGAAAACGTGCAGTGTTGCGGATACGCCGATAGGCATCGGCGCTGCGCTGCAGGATCTGATCGGAAACTGCCATTTCGCCCGAATAGTCAGTCGCCGAAACCCACAGGCGCATGATGTCTGCACCCAGCGAATCGTTGACCTTCTGCGGCGCGACTACGTTGTTCAGCGACTTGGACATCTTGCGACCGTTCTCGTCGACCACAAACCCGTGGGTCAGCAGTTCGCGATACGGTGCGTGGTCGTCCAGCATGCAACCGGTCAGCAGCGACGAGTGGAACCAGCCGCGGTGCTGGTCGGAACCTTCCAGGTACAGGTCGGCACGCGGACCGCTTTCATGGCCCATCGGGTGCGAACCGCGCAGTACATGCCAGTGCGTAGTGCCCGAGTCAAACCAGACGTCCAGGGTGTCGGAGATCTTGTCGTACTTGCCGGCTTCGTCACCCAGCAACTCGCTGGCGTCCAGCTTGAACCAGGCTTCGATGCCTTCTTTCTCGACGCGCTGGGCCACTTCTTCCATCAGCTCGACGGTACGCGGGTGCAGGTCGCCGCTTTCCTTGTGCAGGAAGAACGGGATCGGCACGCCCCAGTTGCGCTGACGCGAGATGCACCAGTCAGGACGGTTGGCGATCATCGAGTGCAGACGCGCCTGACCCCAGGCCGGTACGAATTCGGTGTCTTCGATGGCCTTGACCGCACGCTTGCGCAGCGTTTCGCCGCTTTCAGGCTGCTTGTCCATGCCCACGAACCACTGCGCGGTGGCGCGGTAGATCAGTGGCGACTTGTGACGCCAGCAGTGCATGTAGCTGTGGCTGATGGTTTCGGTGTCCATCAGGCTGCCGACTTCGACCAGCTTGTCGATGATGTTCTGGTTGGCCTTGAAGATGAACTGGCCACCGAAAAACTCCAGCGACTCGACATACACACCGTTGCTCTGCACCGGGCTGATGATGTCGTCGTTGCTGAGGCCGTACTGTTTGCAGATATTGAAGTCATCCACGCCATAGGCAGGCGAGCAGTGAACAATACCGGTGCCGGCACCCAGTTCGACGTATTCAGCCAGGTAGATCGGCGACAGACGGTCGTAGAACGGGTGGCGGAAATTGATCAATTCCAGCGCCTGACCGGTGGTGGTCGCGATGACCGTGCCTTCCAGCTTGTAACGGGCCAGACAGCTTTCGACCAGCTCGGACGCCAGCACCAGCAGTTTGTCGCCGACATCGACCAGCGAGTACTCGAACTCCGGGTGAACGTTCAGCGCCTGGTTGGCCGGAATGGTCCAGGGCGTAGTGGTCCAGATGACGATGGACGCAGGCTTGCCCAGCGACGGCAGACCGAAAGCTGCGGCCAGCTTGGCCTCGTCGGCAATCGGGAACGCGACGTCGATGGTCGAGGATTTCTTGTCCTGGTATTCGACCTCGGCTTCGGCCAACGCCGATCCGCAGTCGAAACACCAGTTGACCGGCTTCAGGCCCTTGAAGACGAAACCGCCCTTGACCATCTCGGCCAGCGCACGAATTTCCCCGGCTTCGTTGGCGAAATTCATGGTCAGGTACGGATTGCTCCAGTCGCCCAGCACGCCCAGACGGATGAACTCGGACTTCTGGCCTTCGATCTGTTCGGCGGCATAGGCGCGGCACAGCTCACGTGTGCGATCGGCGGACAGGTTCTTGCCGTGGGTCACTTCGACCTTGTGTTCAATCGGCAGACCATGACAGTCCCAGCCCGGCACATAAGGGGCATCGAAGCCCGCCAGGGTCTTGGAACGCAGGATCATGTCCTTGAGAATCTTGTTGACCGCATGACCGATGTGAATATTGCCGTTGGCGTACGGAGGACCGTCGTGCAGGACGAACTTGGGACGATCCTTGCCAATCTCGCGCAGCTTCTGGTACAGGCCAATGCTGTCCCAGCGCTGCAGAGTTTGCGGCTCGCGCTGGGGCAGGCCGGCCTTCATAGGGAAGGCGGTGTCCGGAAGGTTTAGCGTGGATTTGTAGTCGGTCATTTCAGGCTCTTGGTTAGGCTATGCATGCAAAATGTCTGCGTTCGGTCGACTATTTTTG
Organism: Pseudomonas syringae; assembly: GCF_023278085.1. Lineage (NCBI taxonomy): Bacteria > Pseudomonadati > Pseudomonadota > Gammaproteobacteria > Pseudomonadales > Pseudomonadaceae > Pseudomonas > Pseudomonas syringae. The sequence goes on from NZ_CP066265.1 coordinate 4,561,458, forward strand.
ATACATGTCCATCAGGTTAACCATGCCAATGGGCACGGGCGGCGGCGACGTCCGCATTGATCGCCGTCTTGAGCGCCTCAAGCGAGGCAAAACGCTGCTCATCACGTAGCTTGTGGTGGAAAGCCACCGTTAAACGCCGGCCGTAAAGGTCGCCGGCAAAATCCAGAAGATGCACTTCAAGGTGGGCACTGCCATCGCCGGCCACGGTCGGGCGCACACCAATATTGGCAACCCCCGGCCAGGCCTTGCCGTCGATGTCCATGCTGACCAGGTAGACCCCGCTCAACGGCACGCGACGACGCTTGAGTTGCACGTTGGCGGTGGGCGTACCCAATTGCCGCGCCAGCTTCTGGCCATGCAATACCCGTCCGGTTATCTGGAACGGGCGACCCAGCATACGCTCGGCAAGGGCAAAATCCGATGCAGCCAGGGCTTTACGCACTTTGGTACTGCTGACGCGGATGCCATCGATCTCAACGGTCTGCGCCGCTTCCACGGTAAAACCATAGGTTGTGCCGGCCTGTTGCAGGAAGTCGAAGTCACCGACCCGGTCAAAGCCAAAACGAAAATCGTCGCCCACTTCGAGGTGCTGAACACCCAGACCGTCGATCAGCACGGTTTCCACGAAACTCGCCGCGCTGAGTTTGCACAGACGCTGATTGAAGGACAGGCAAAGTACCCGGTCAACGCCCTCGGCTTCAAGCAGCTCGAGCTTGTCGCGCAAGCGGGCCAAACGTGCAGGCGCTGTCTGCGGCGCGAAAAACTCACGCGGCTGTGGCTCGAAAATCACCACGCAGCTGGGCACACCCAATTCGACGGCACGCTCGCGCAACCGCGCCAGGATAGCCTGGTGGCCGCGGTGTACACCGTCGAAATTGCCAATCGTGGCGACGCAGCCCCGATGTTCGGGGCGCAGGTTGTGAAGGCCTCTAACCAGCTGCATAACGCACTTCTTGCTCATAAAGTGGCTGATTATAACCACACACGGCCGTGGACGACAGGCAACACGCCAAGACCGGACCCCGGTTCGTGGCGCGCAACGAAAAAAACCGACAGCCAACCGCTGTGCAGCGACCTACATGACCGCCTTGCGAGCGAAATCCCGGAGGCGAAAGCCGAGTAACAGAAGCATTGCAAAATAGGTCACCACACCCGCTGCCACCAGCGCCCCGAGACGCACAAAGCGCTCAAGCATTTGCCCGTGGTCCCACGCGGGCATGAAATGCATCATCCCCAGCAGGACGGCCGACATTACGCTGACTGCGACGACCAGCTTGAGCAGAAACTTCGTCCAGCCCGGCTGCGGCTGAAACAGCTGTTGCTTGCGCAACTGCCAGAACAGCAGGCCGGCGTTGATGCACGCACCTACGCTGATCGCCAGCGCCAGCCCTGCATGCTGCAATGGCACGATGAACGCAAGGTTGAGCAACTGCGTGACAATGAGGGTGAAGATCGCGATTTTCACCGGAGTGCGGATATTTTGCTGGGCATAAAAGCCGGGCGCCAGCACCTTGATCAGGATGATCCCCAGCAGCCCCACTGAATAGGCGACCAGCGCACGCTGGGTCATGGCCGAGTCCAGCGCATCGAACTTGCCGTATTGAAACAGCGAAACGGTCAACGGTTCGGCGAGCAACCCCAGCGCCAGTGTGCAAGGCAGCACCAGCACAAAACACAGGCGCAGGCCCCAGTCGAGAATCCGTGAATACTCCTGGCGATCCCGCTGTGCGTAGGTCTTGGAAAGAATCGGCAGCAGAATCGTACCCAGCGCGACGCCCAGCACACCGGATGGCAATTCCATCAGTCGGTCGGCGTAGTACATCCACGACACCGAGCCGGCCACGAGGAACGAGGCAAAAATCGTATTGATGATCAGAGAAATCTGACTGACGGAGACGCCGAGGATGGCGGGCAGCATCTGTTTCATGACCCGCCAGACGCCGGTATCGCGCAGATTCAGACGTGGCAGCACCAGCATGCCGATCTTTTTCAGATGCGGCAGCTGGTACAGCAGCTGTAGCAGGCCGCCGACCAGCACGGCCCAACCGAGCGCCATGACCGGCGGATCGAAATAAGGCGTCAGGAACAGGGCGAAGAAGATCATGCTGACATTGAGCAGCGTCGGCACAAATGCGGGCACCGAGAAGCGGTTCCAGGTGTTGAGGATCGCGCCGGCCATCGAGGACAGGGAGATCAGCAATATATAAGGAAAGGTCACGCGCAGCAGATCCGAGGTCAGCGCGAATTTTTCCGGCGTGTCGACAAAGCCTGGCGCTGTGGCCCAGATGACCCATGGCGCAAAAATAACCCCCAGCAGCGTCACCAGCGCCAGGGCCAGCGTCAGCAGCCCGGTCACGTAGGCGACAAACGTGCGGGTCGCCTCCTCGCCCTGCTGGCTCTTGTATTCGGCCAGAATCGGCACGAATGCCTGGGAAAAAGCCCCTTCGGCAAAAATGCGCCGCAGTAGATTGGGCAGTTTGAAGGCGATGAAAAACGCATCCGTTGCCATTCCGGCGCCGAAAGTACGCGCAATAATGGTGTCGCGAATAAAGCCCAGAACCCGCGAAACCATGGTGATAGAGCTGACGGCGGCAAGTGACTTGAGTAGATTCATGGAAAGAGTTGAGCGCCTTGGCAAAGGATGGGCGATTAAGCCAGCCATTTATGCGATACTTCGCGCCGCAAAAACGCCCGAAGCAAAGGCCGCGAGTTTACAGGTCACAGGCCGGAAATAAATCCTCCGGTCAAATGTAGCAACCACTCAGCGGAACACCTTAACTGCCCTTGACAAGACTTCAACTCATCGGCATGATTCGCGGCCTATTTTGTTTGCTATTTCACAAAGTCTTTCGAGGAGCTCGACGGTGGCCAACACACCTTCCGCCAAAAAACGTGCAAAACAGGCTGAGAAGCGTCGCAGCCACAACGCCAGCCTGCGTTCCATGGTTCGTACCTACATCAAGAATGTAGTTAAAGCCATTGACGCAAAAGACGCAGAAAAAGCGCAAGCCGCTTATGTTCTGGCTGTGCCTGTTATCGACCGTATGGCCGACAAAGGCATCATCCACAAGAACAAGGCTGCTCGCCATAAAGGTCGCTTGAACGGTCACATTAAGGCTCTGAGCCTTGCTGCTGCAGCCTAAGCGATCCGCTTGTTAAAAAACCGACCTCAGGGTCGGTTTTTTATTGCCTGCAGGAAAGAGACAGGCACAAGAATATTCATCATGCCGCAGATCTGTGACGCAGAGCGTCGCCCAAGGCATTCCCACGCAGGAGCGTGATGAACGACAATCTCACCCATCGTGCGACGCTCCACGTCGGCATGCCGTTCTGGACGCTCCGCGTCCGATCTTGAGTGTGTGGTGCGGTGCAGATTTGTGACGCAGAGCGCCACCCACAGCATTCCCACGCTGGAGCGCAGGGAACGATAATCTCAACTATCGTGCGACGCTCCGCGTCGACATGCCGTTCCGGACGCTCAGCGTCCGATCTTGAGTGTGTGGTGCGGTGCAGATCTGTGACGCAGAGCGCCGCCCACAGCATTCCCACGCTGGAGCGCAGGGAACGATAATCTCAACTATCGTGCGACGCTCCGCGTCGACATGCCGTTCTGGACGCTCCGCGTCCGATCTTGAGTGTGTGGTGCGGTGCAGATCTGTGACGCAGAGCGCCACCCACAGCATTCCCACGCTGGAGCGCAGGGAACGATAATCTCAACTATCGTGCGACGCTCCGCGTCGACATGCCATTCTGGACGCTCTGCGTCCGATCTTGTTACACGCTCAAGGTGCAGGAGCGGGCGCCCACGGCAGGATCGGGATCGCCGTCACGGCGTTTTGCGGACTGCCTTCGATGACGCGGTCGCTGTAGACCAGGTACACCAGCGTGTTGCGCTTCTTGTCGAAGAAACGCACCACCTGCATGGTCTTGAAGACCAGCGAAGTGCGCTCCTTGAAGACCTCGTCACCATCCTTGAGGTTCTCCTTGAAACGGATAGCGCCGACCTGACGACAGGCAATGGATGCCTCGGCACGGTCTTCAGCCAGCCCCAGACCACCCTTCACTCCGCCAGTCTTGGCACGCGACAGGTAGCAGGTGACACCCTCGACCTTGGGATCATCGAAAGCCTCAACCACGATTCGGTCGTTAGGCCCGACCATTTTGAACACTGTGGATACCTGACCGATCTCTTCTGCCGAGACCAGCGCCGGCACCAACAACAAAGCAGCCAGAACACCTTGCATGACGCGCATCGTTTCTTCCTTTTATTTACCTGAACCCGCAACCCGAATCAGACGAGGATCAGGTTATCCCGGTGAATCAACTCCGGCTCGGCCATGTAGCCCAGCTCACGAACAATGGCTTCCGAGGAGTGACCAATGATTTTCTGGGCCTCGATGGCACTGTAGTTACTCAGGCCACGAGCAATCTCCCGACCATCCGACGCCACACACACCACCATCTCACCGCGCCGAAAACTGCCCTGCACCAGCTTGACGCCAACCGGCAGCAGGCTTTTATGATCCCTGGCCAGTGCCGACACCGCACCATCGTCCAGCACCAGTGTGCCGCGCGTCTGCAGGTGACCGGCCAGCCACTGCTTGCGCGCGGCGAGCATTTCGCGCTCGGGAGACAGCAGGGTCCCCAGCCGCTCGCCACCCTTGAGTCGCGCCAGAACGCGCTCGATGCGTCCGCCGACGATCACCGTATGCGCACCGGAACGCGCCGCCAGACGCGCAGCGCGCAGCTTGGTCTGCATACCACCACGACCCAGCGCACCGCCGGTGCCGCCCGCCACCGCATCCAGTGCCGGATCATCGGCACGCGCTTCGTAGATCAGTTGTGCGTCAGGGTTATTGCGCGGGTCAGCGTCGAACATGCCATCACGGTCGGTCAGAATAACCAGCAGATCGGCCTCGACCAGATTGGCGACCAGCGCCGCCAGCGTGTCGTTATCGCCAAACCGGATTTCGTCAGTGACCACGGTGTCGTTTTCGTTGATGACCGGCACCACGCCCAACTCGACCAGCGTGCGCAGCGTACTGCGCGCGTTCAGGTAACGCTTGCGATCCGACAGGTCGTCGTGCGTCAGCAGGATCTGCGCGGTATGCCGGCCATGCTCGGCAAAGCTCGACTCCCACGCCTGCACCAGCCCCATCTGGCCGATTGCAGCAGCAGCCTGAAGCTCGTGCATCGCACTGGGTCGCACTGTCCAGCCAAGACGACTCATACCGGCCGCCACAGCCCCGGAAGAAACCAGCACCAGCTCGACGCCCGCCTCATGCAGCGCCACCATCTGCTCAACCCACACACCCATGGCGTTGCGATCCAGGCCCTTGCCATCCGCGGTCAGCAGGGCACTGCCGATTTTCACAACCCAGCGCTGGGCACCCGTCACTTTGCTGCGCATCTTCTTCCAACCTTAGCCAGAGGGTTTTCAAATTCGGGATACAAAAACGCCGCTAACAATCGTAGCGGCGTTCAAGTTTACTTCAAGCTATCAGTCTCGGACGTAAATGATTTCCGGACCATCTTCATCTTCAACGTCTTCTTCATCCCAGTCATCGTCGCCGATGTCATGCACGCTCTTCACGCCACTGCGACGCAGGGCACGCTGATCGTCCAGCGCCTGCAACTGCGCCCGCGCCTCGTCTTCGATGCGCTGATCCAGCTCGGCCAGCTCTTCGGCATAACCAGGCTCTTCGGCGATACGCAGACTGCGCTCTTCGAGGTAACGCATGATGTCGCGCGTCAGTTGCTCGGTGCCTTCTTTGGCAATGGCAGAGATCACGTAGACCGGGCCGGTCCATTCCAGGCGATCAACGATCTCCTGCTTGCGCGCTTCCTGCTCTTCTTCAAGAATCTGGTCGCACTTGTTCAGCACCAGCCAGCGATCACGCTCCGCCAGCGACGGACTGAATTTTTCCAGCTCACGGACGATCACTTCGGCGGCATCCGGGGCACTGGTTTCATCCAGTGGCGCCATGTCGACAAGGTGAAGCAACAGACGGGTACGCGCCAAATGCTTGAGGAAGCGAATCCCCAGGCCTGCGCCGTCGGATGCACCCTCGATCAGGCCGGGGATGTCGGCAACGACAAAGCTCTTCCAGCGATCGACGCTGACCACACCCAGGTTCGGCACCAGCGTGGTGAACGGATAGTCGGCAACTTTCGGCTTGGCCGCCGACACCGAACGAATGAAGGTACTTTTACCAGCGTTCGGCAGGCCCAGCAGACCTACGTCGGCCAGCACTTTCAATTCCAGCTTGAGATCACGCTGATCACCCGGCTTGCCCGGCGTGGTCTGGCGCGGCGCGCGGTTGGTACTGGATTTGAATCGGGTGTTACCCAGACCGTGCCAGCCGCCCTGGGCAACCATCAGGCGCTGACCGTCTTTGGTCAGGTCGCCGATGATTTCCTGGGTGGTCGCATCAATGATCGTGGTTCCGACCGGTACGCGCAGTACCAGCTCTTCACCTTTACGACCGGTGCAATCGGCGCTGCCGCCGTTGGAACCGCGCTCGGCATCGAAGTGACGGGTGTAACGATAGTCGACCAGCGTGTTCAGGTTGACGTCGGCGATCATGTAGACCGAACCGCCATCACCACCGTCGCCGCCGTTGGGACCACCGTTTTCAATAAATTTTTCGCGACGGAAGCTCATGCAACCGTTGCCGCCGTCGCCGGCTTTTACTCGAATGGATACTTCATCTACAAATTTCATAACGCACGCCTCCCGCCACAGGGACGAGCAGAACCACATAAATTACATAAGACTCTTGCAAAAATGAGCGTTGCGATACCGATCAGAAACCAGCGACCCCAAGGGTCAACATCACAACAGCCCGCACAAACAGTTTTGCAAGAGACTCACCTGCCTCTCTACCTCTACAAACAAAAAAGCCCCGTCGCAAGACAGGGCTTTTAAGCAACTGCGTGATTACGCTGCGGAGACTTCAGTCTTCGGAACGATGCTCACGTAGCGGCGACCGAAGGCGCCCTTGACTTGAAACTTGATCACGCCTTCCACTTTCGCGAACAGGGTGTGATCTTTGCCCATGCCAACGCCGTAGCCAGCGTGGAATTGGGTACCGCGCTGACGCACGATGATGTTGCCAGGGATGATAGCCTGGCCGCCATACATCTTCACGCCAAGGCGTTTGGCTTCTGAGTCGCGCCCGTTACGGGTACTACCACCAGCTTTTTTGTGAGCCATGAGTCAATTCTCCAAATGAGGATTAGGCTGAATTAAGCCTGAATACCTGTAATTTTGATCTCGGTGTACCACTGGCGGTGGCCCATGCGCTTCATGTGGTGCTTACGACGACGGAACTTGATGATACGAACCTTGTCGTGACGACCTTGCGAGATCACTTCAGCCACAACGGTGGCGCCAGCAACAACCGGAGCACCGATGTTGACGTCGTCGCCATTACCGACCAGCAGAACGCGGTCGAAAGTGACGGATTCGCCAGTAGCGATTTCCAGTTTTTCAATTTTCAGGTATTCACCTGGGGCGACTTTGTACTGCTTGCCACCGGTAACAATTACTGCGTACATGGTATTTCTCCGAAAATCCTGCTCACCCAGCTCTTTATAAGAAGAGTATTGGCTGGCATGGCTGCATGGGGCTGGAACGGCCCGTTTGCATTGCGTAAGGCAGGTGCTGCCCAGGAAAGTTAGGGTGCGCGATTGTACGCAAGGCAATCATGGGTTGCAAGAGGCGGGTCGTCATACCTTGACACGCTCTACCCCGCAACCTAGCATGCGGCGCAACCTATCCGGAGCACGTGTCGCTGATGCAACCCCAAGCCTTCTACCGCACGGTGGCGGACGACTTTAGTGCCGTTGACCTTATCATCAAAAAGCAACTGACGTCCCGCGTACCGCTGGTTTCCAAGATCGGCGATTACATCACGTCGGCCGGCGGCAAACGCCTGCGCCCGCTGCTGGTGCTGTTGTGTGGCAAGGCTCTGGGCCGTGAAGGCGACGATGTTCGTCTGCTGGCCGCCACCATCGAATTCCTGCACACCGCCACGCTGCTGCACGACGATGTGGTCGACATGTCCGGCATGCGTCGCGGGCGCTCCACCGCAAACGCGCTGTGGGGCAACGCGCCCAGCGTACTGGTCGGCGACTTCCTTTATTCCCGCTCGTTCGAAATGATGGTCGAGCTGGGTTCGATGGACGTCATGAGAATTCTTTCCAAGGCAACCCGCGTGATTGCCGAGGGTGAAGTCCTGCAGCTCTCCAAGATCCGCGACGCCAGCACCACCGAAGAAACCTATATGGAAGTGATTCGCGGCAAGACAGCCATGCTGTTCGAAGCCTCGACCCACAGCGCCGCCGCCCTGTGCAATGCCTCTGAAGCGCAGACTGAAGCCTTGCGCACCTTCGGCGATCACCTGGGTGTGGCCTTCCAGCTGGTTGACGACCTGCTCGACTACCTCGGTGATGCCGAAACACTGGGCAAGAACGTCGGTGACGATCTGGCCGAAGGCAAGCCTACCCTGCCGCTCATCTACACCATGCGCGAAGGTAGCCCCGAGCAAGCCGCGCTGGTTCGTCAGGCCATTCAGAAAGGCGGCCTGGAAGACCTGGAAAGCATCCGCAATGCCGTGCAAAGTGCCGGCGCGCTGGATTACACCGCGCGCCTGGCCCGCGACTACGCCGCCCGCGCCATTGCCTGCCTTGAAGCACTGCCGCCCAGCGAGTATCGCGATGCGCTGGTCGAGCTTAGCGAGTTTGCGGTCGCCCGCACCCACTGACAGCAAGCCGGCACCGAACAGCCCGTCCAGCGTGACGGGCTTTTTTCCGCCCGCTATTAACTGACCTGAATCAACCACTCAGCAAAAAATGAGAATTAATCTCAATAGTGACTTGCTATTATCTCGATAAGAATTATTCTCATCTGACCAAACGAAGGAGATGAGACATGACTTATTTGATCGATGCATGGCTGGACCGCCCTCACCCTTACTTGAGAATTCTGCACCGCGAGACTGGCGAGGTGTGTGCCGTTCTTGAAGAGGAAGCTCTGGAAGAGTTGCGTGATCAGGGCGATCTGGACGTTTACAGCCTGAGCTCCAGCGAGCCGCTGCTGCTCAAGGAGATGGTGCGCAATCTGTTTCTGTTCTGTTATGCGCGGGCGTTGCGCCCAATGGGTGAGTTGCACTGAGCATGGAGCATCAGCACAACCCCGCCGCTGAACGAATCAGTTCGATTCGTTCAGCGATCTTCTGTATCGAACGGGTCGCTTACAGAACGTCGAGCAGTTCTACATCAAACACCAGCACGCTGTGCGGTGCGATGCTGCCAACGCCCTGAGCGCCGTAAGCCAGTTCGCTCGGCACGTGCAGACGCCATTTGCTGCCAGCGTTCATCAATTGCAGTGCTTCGGTCCAGCCAGCGATCACGCCGCTGACCGGGAATTCGGCAGGCTCGCCACGATCGTAGGAGCTGTCGAACACATTGCCGTCGATCAGCGTGCCATGGTAGTGAACGCGCACCTGGTCTTCACGGGTTGGCTTGGCACCTTCGCCAGCGGTCAGCACTTCGAACTGAAGACCCGACGCCAGAGTGGTCACGCCTTCGCGCTTGGCATTTTCAGCCAGATAAGCCTTGCCAGCACCAGCAGCCTGCTCAGCCTTGGCAGCCGCTTCGGCCTGCATGATTTCACGGATGACCTTGAAGCTGGCGGACATTTCTTCCTGACCGACACGGCTTGGCTGACCGCCAAAGGCATCGCGCAGACCTGCCACGATAGCTTCCAGATCAACGCCCGGTGGCGGGTTATCGCGCAACTGGTCGCCCAATTGACGGCCAATGCCGTAGCTGACGCGGGTTTCGTCGGTGGACAGATTGACTTCGGACATGACACTGCTCCGCAAAGGGGCACGCAGTCGGCAATCGCGTAAAACCTGAACGGTCATCACGATGCACCCTGATGCGCCCCGAACCAAAAGGCCGAGCAGCCTAGCACAGTTGGCAGGACGAGCCCTATCGCAGCATTGATCGAACGCTGACCGTCAGGACCACGAGGAATGAAAGGAGATCGGCATGCGCATCTCCGAACGGTCGTTGACCGGCATACCGCACAGCTCGTCATGCACGACGCAGTGCACCAGATAAAACGGCACTACCGGAAAATCCTTCAGCATATCCCTCGCGTGCTCCACCGAACGCAGGTGCAGGGGCTTGCCCGCCGGGTCCTTGAGCATCACCGAGGTGCCATTCATGCGCACATCCAGCAGATAAATGCCGCCTTCAAGGGAAATCAGGTTCAACTCCTCGACCCGCCCGGCCTGAGCGTGGCTGGCCAATTCCTGATAATTCATGATCGAACCTCCTGCGCTGCATGTTAAGCATCGGAATGGACTTTTTACCGCATCGCCGGACAACATGCCAGAAACCGGGCCGCCTGCCCCTTGAGACCTGACTGGCCATTGAACAGCGGGCGGCCGGATCAGGCCTCAATGCTCGTGCTTGGTCAGTTTGTCCAGATAGCCCATCGCAAATGCCGATATCACGAAGGTCATGTGGATGATCACGTACCACATCAGGTATTCCGGCTTGATATTGGTGGCATCCATGAACACCCGCAGCAAGTGAATCGAGGAAATTGCCACGATGGAGGCCGCGACTTTCATCTTCAGCGAAGACGAATCCATGGTCCCCAGCCAGTTGAGCTTTTCCTTGTCTTCATCGATGTCCAGTTGCGAGACGAAGTTCTCATAGCCGGAAATCATCACCATCACCAGCAGGCCACCGACCAGCGCCATGTCGATCAACGACAGCAGCACCAGAATCAGATCGGCTTCGGCAAGCGAAAAAATGTTGGGAATGACGTGAAAGACTTCCTGGAAGAATTTCAGACACAACGCCAGCAGGCCAAGGGAAAGACCGAAATAGATCGGCGCCAGCAGCCAGCGCGATGCGTACATGGCATTTTCAAAAAAACGTTCCATTGAAACTCGCAAGGTGTTTTGAAAGGACGGACGAGTATATCAGCGGGGACGCGCGGCTCTGACTGTGCGACAAAATATCGCAGGCAATGCATCAAGGCGCTTTCAGGAATCAGACCGGCGAATGATCAGAACAGCGATGATCGCTGACAAGGCGACCTGTCGCTGTTGATGCGCCGCAGTTCGGCCTGCATGTGCAGGGACCAGATCGAAATGTCGTCTGTGCATCGATAGCCGTGCAGCGACAGGCTCTCGGTAATGGAGGTCAGCACTGACTGCGCAGAAGGCTGCCCATTGAACGGCCCTTGGGACTTGATGGCAGACGGCTGCTCATCAGCCATGCCAGCGGCAAACAGCAGCATCCACTGGCTGCCGTCACAAGGAAGCGGCCGAATGACACATTCGATACGGGTCATCAGCCCCAGACATTCTCGGGTAAGGCAAAGGCTACGCTGCATAATGCGCTCCTGATCAGTACCGATATCCAGCTTCTCTCGAAGCAGGATATGCACCAGTCCTCAAGGCCACGGCGGTCACAGCCAAGACTAGAGGAAAACTGCACTATGCGAAACATCGCTGATGAACGGGGCCTGGCGACCTGCTTGCCACCCGACCCGATTCACACAGCTATCAGAGCTTGAGTTCCGGCTGCAACTGCGCGGGCTCTTTTTCCAGTTCTTCCTTGAGGTCTTCGTCGCTGAGCATTTCCGCAATGTCCCGCAGACGCTCTACCACCCGAGCGTTGACGCTGCCCTCAGGGAATTCGCCGTTCTCGTCCGGCGCACCCGCAGGCTCGCCGACCAGCAGGCTCAAGGCTTCATCGGCCTGGCGAACTGCATAGATATGGAACTGCCCGTCGCGCACCGCCTGCACCACACGCTCATCGAGCATCAGCGTGGTGACGTTGGCGTGGGGGATGATTGCGCCCTGCTCGCCCGTCAGCCCGCGTGCCTCACAAAGCCGGAAGAAGCCTTCGATCTTCTCGTTGACCCCGCCCACCGCCTGCACTTCACCAAACTGGTTGATGGAGCCGGTGATCGCAAAACACTGCTTGAGCGGCGTGCGTGACAACGCGGAGATCAGCGTGCAGGCCTCGCCCAGCGACGCACTGTCGCCGTCCACGTAACCGTAGGATTGCTCAAGCGCAATGCTCGCGGAAATCGCCAGCGGGAATTCCTGAGCGTAGCGGCTGCCCAGATAACCGGTCAGGATCATTACGCCCTTGGAGTGGATCGGCTGCCCGAGGTTGACCTCGCGCTCGATGTCGACAATCCCGCTGCCACCGGGATAGACGGTCGCCGAAATACGTGCCGGAACGCCGAAGGCCGAATCACCGACCTCCAGCACCGTCAGACCGTTGCACTTGCCGACCGCCGCGCCATCGGTGTCGATCAGGATCACGCCGGCCATCATGTCATCGAGAATCCGCGCCGAGACTCGCCCGGTACGCGTGGCCTTGGCTTTCAGAGCGCGTTCGATATGCCCGGCGTCAGTCTGATGGTCATTGGCCAGTTGCCGGATGAAGTCCGCTTCGCTGACCAACTGGAAGAGGTCACCGATGCGCGCCGACAACCGCCCCTGATGCTCGGCCAGACGCGCGCTGTAGGTCGCCAGCCGCGCCACGGCGTCGGCCGTCAGCGGCGCCATGCCCTCTTCGGACGTGCGGGTTTTCAGTAACTGGGCGAACTGCTCCAGGGTTTCGTCGACCATCGGGATTTCTTCGTCGAAATCGACCAGCACCCGAAACATCTCCTGGAAGTCAGGATCGAGGTCTTGCAGCGTGTAATACAGCGAGCGCGAACCAATGATGACGATCTTGACGCTCCACGGAATGACCTGCGGCGTCAGCGAGACGGTCGCCACACGGCCCAGCTCGCCCAAGGGCGACTCCATCTTCAGCTTGCGCGATTGCAGCGTGCGCTTGAGCGCATCCCACACGAAGGGCTCGCTGAGCATCTTCTCCGCTTCCAGAATCAGGAAGCCGCCATTGGCACGGTGCAAGGCACCGGGCCGCAACTGGCGATAGGTGGTGTAGAGCGCCCCCTGATCGGTGCTGTATTCAATACGTCCGAACAGATTGTCGTACGTGGGGTGCTGCTCGAAAACCACCGGTGCGCCGCCGTCGTGGGTATGCCCGACGACCAGACTCGGGCTGTACTGTTCCTCCAGCAACTTGCGCGCCTGGGCGTCAGTCTTGGCGTCATCGACCAGTTGCTCGACCACGGTCTTGAGCAGATACACCTGCATGGCTTGCAGATACGCGCAGACAGCCGCGTTTTCAGCGTACTTTTCCGACAGCGGCGCCAACAAAGGCTGCAAGGTCAGGATGATGGTTTCTTCGTTCAACTGCCGCAGCTGATTGCTCGACTCGCGCTTCCACTGCGGCAGGCTGGCCAGCTCTTCGTTGAGGCGTTCTTCAAGGGCGGAAATGTCATCATGAAAACGCTCGCGATCCGCCTCCGGCAGTTGCGAAAACTCGGCCTCGTCCAGCGCCTTGCCATCAGCCATCGGCGTGAAGGCGATGTTGGAACTGTCGCGATACAGCGCAATGTCCTTCTCCAGCGACAGGCGCTCGATGACATCCAGCGCACGGTCGTAACGCTGATTGAAAGCCCGGTCGATCGAGCTTTTCTTCTGCTGGTAGGACGGGTGCTCGAACACCGCCGGAAACGTCACCAGCAGGTTGTCGATCAGGCCATTGATATCGGCCATGAAGGCATGCGCGCTGCCCGGCGGCAATTCCAGCGCCTTGGGTTCGCGCGGCTCATCGAAATTATTGACATAGACCCAGTCGGAGGGCGTCTGCATCCGCTTGGCTTCGGCCTTGAGGTAACGTTTGACGAACGAGAAACGGCCAGTGCCGGGCTCGCCCATGACGAACACGTTGTAACCGGGACGCGGCATGGCCACGCCGAACTGCAAGGCCTCGACGGCACGCTCCTGGCCAAGTACTCCGCGAAAGGGTTCAAGATCATTGGTGGTCGAAAAGCTGAACTGTTCAGCGGAAAACGGACGGGTCAGCGCATGTGGCGCCAGGCGTAGGTTGGCTGCGACAGAATCGGGCATCAGTAATCCTTACATCAGGCGGGGCAGATGTCGGCATTCTGGCGCTCGCCGCACACGACTTGCAAGGCAGGAAAAGCCGGAATGTTTTTTAACGTCTTGGACGCTGCTGACAACACCTGCTAAAAAGTAATGGCGGGTAATAATCTGCGACAAATGACGGAACCCTTGGAACCCGCCCAGGCTCCAAATGGCACAGGTGGTTATGAGATGACCAGCTGTCTTGATGTAGATACTCAAGAAACTCGACCCTTGGCTGAACTAAAAAGAGAAAAAGCTATGAAACGGATTCTTCTTGGTACGCTCTTCGCCGCTGTATCCATCAACGCTATGGCTCAAGCGCCAGGTGGTCCTGACTGCGGTTGGGGCAACATGCTGTTTGAAGGCCAGCGCGGTACACCCGCTCACTTCCTGGCTTCGACCACCAACGGCACTTCGGGCAACGCTACCTTCGGCATGACCTCCGGCACCAATGGTTGCTCGACCAACGGCGCACTGACCTATGGCGGTAAATCCTGGCTTGCCATGAACGGCATGATGGATGAACTCTCCAAAGACATGGCAATGGGTCAGGGCGAAGCACTGACGACCTACGCTGTGGTACTGGGCGTCGCTCCAGAAGATCGCGAACACTTCGCGGCCGTCACTCACGAACACTTCTCGCAGATTTTCAGCAAGGCCGACGCCACGGCTGAAGACGTTCACACTAACACCGTCAACGTTCTGAAAAACGACCCGACTCTGGCCAAGTACGCTACCCAGGCTTAAAGTCGTTCGCCCGCCCTTTCATTGCAAAGGGCGGGATCTCTTTTTTGAATCCCCCTGACTAGTTGCTCTCTATGCTCAAACGTCTTGTATCGCTGGCGCTGTTTGTCTGTGCCCCCTTGTCTGCGGCTCCTCATCCGAGCGCTGACCGTTTGCAGCAATTGGCCAACGAGCCGTTCTGGATTTCCCTGGGCCACTACGAGGCTGGCAAGCTCGGCGGCTGGCGCAGCTACGTGACAGACCCCAAATTCTTTCTCGCTGCCGACGGTGCCCACGACCCGAAGGCGGAACTGAGCGCAACACTGACGGCCATCTACGCACCGGTCAGCAACGAACAGACCCATGCACAGTGCGTGTACCCGGCGCGCACCCGCTGGCTGCGCGATCAGTTGCACCTGACTGACCTGCCGACGCCGGACTGCAAGGAATTCAAGGCCTGGTACAAGGACGTGGCCCCGGACAGCACCGTGCTGATCTTTCCGGCGGCCTACCTCAACAGCCCGTCTTCGATGTTCGGTCATACGCTGCTACGCATTGACCCGGCCAGTGCAAAAACCAACAACACGACCCTGCTGAGTTATGCCATCAACTTCGGTGCCTACATCGAAGGCATGGACAACAGCATTCTGTACGCCTGGAAAGGCCTGGCGGGCGGCTATCCGGGGCTGTTCGCACTGGTGCCCTATCAGGAAAAACTGTCGGAATACCGCAGTCTGGAAAACCGCGACCTGTGGGAGTACCGACTGAACCTGACACCGGAAGAAACCGGACGTATGGTCGAGCACGTGTGGGAACTGAAGCAGATCCGTTTCAGCTACTTCTTCTTCGATGAAAACTGCTCTTACCGCTTGCTGGAATTGCTGCAAGTCGCCCGGCCGGGGCTGCGCCTCACCGAACAGTTCGGGCTGACCGCAATCCCGACCGACACCGTTAAAGCCATCAAGGCTGCCGGGCTGGTGGAGAAGATCGACTATCGCCCGTCACGTGAGCGCGAGTTGCTGAGCCGTGCTGCGCCCCTCGATGCCGACGAGCAGCAGTGGGTATTGAAGGTGAGCGCCGATCAGAAGCAGTTGCAGGACCGCCAGTACCTCGCACTGCCGAAAGAACGCCGGGCACTGATTCAGGACGCGGCCTATCGTCTGGAGCGTTATCGCGCCAACGGGCTTGAGCGCGATGCCCAGCGATCGCAGCGCAGCTTTGAACTGCTGCAGGCCATCAACCAGAATCCACCGCCACAACTCGACATCCCGCGCCCCGGCCTGCCGGAAGAAGGCCACGAATCGCGCACCTGGCAACTGGGTGCAGGTACACGAGGCGACAAGGCCTTTGCCGAGTATGGCCTGCGCATGGCTTATCACGATCTGAACGACAACGCCTACGGCTTCCCGCTGGGCGCGCAGATCGAGATTCTTCAGCTGAAGGTGCGTCAATACGAAGGCAACGAATGGCAGGTGCAGCAGCTGGATCTGGCTACCATCCGCTCGCTGACGCCGCGTACCGAACTGCTGAAACCCTGGTCATGGCAGGTCACCGGCGGACTCGAACGCGTACTCGGCAAGCATGGCGACGAAAACCTCGTCAGCCATGTGAATGGCGGCGGCGGCGGAACCTGGCAACTGGGTGACGAAGTGCTGGGCTTTGCACTGGGTACGGTGCGTATCGAGCACAACAACGATTTTGCCGAATTCGTCTCCCCTGCCGCCGGTTTCAATACCGGCGTGCTCTGGCGTAACCCGCTGGGTAACCTGAGCCTGGAAGCCAAGGGTGACTATTTCACCAACGGCGAAGTGCGCCGCAGCGTCAGCCTCAATCAACAGTGGGAGCTGTCCCGCAACCTCGGCCTGCGCCTGAGTGCCCAGCGCGAATTCAGCCAGATGAGCTCGCCGCAGAACGAAGTGATGCTTGAAGTGAAGTGGTATCACTATTGATCGGACGTCAAAAAACGCTTTCATCGGCCGCACCCGATGAAAGCACGATGACATCACACATTCCCTACGTCGCTTTTACAAATAACTGACATATTTGCTTCTAGACTCCTCCAATAAGAAGAGGAAACCATCATGAAGCGGTATTGGCTGTTGTTGTCGCTGGCCATCGTGCTGGCGGGTTGTCAGTCCACCCGTGACCAGATGCTGGCCGAGGGATACCCACCCGGCTTTGCTGACGGTTATCAGGATGGCTGTGGCAGCGGTCGGGAAGCCGCGGGCGCCAGCACCGGGCTTTTCAAGAAGAACGTGCCCCGCTACCTCAAGGAAAAGCTTTACGCCGAAGGCTGGACCGATGGCTTTCGCCAGTGTCAGGCCGCCCAGAACAATCGTGATCGCTTCGACCCCGGGCAGATTTTCAATGACCGTGATCGCGACTGGGAACGGGAAAAGACTCGTAGCGCCGCGAAGGCCTATCGCCCGAACTGACGCGCAGGGACCTCCAGGCACACCGCAAATTCGACGAAACCAATGATGTCCTTTCGTGGCCCAACGCCTATTAGGGAGGACACTTCATGAGTCGCGCATTCGTAAACGAAGACAACGCTGCTGCCGACGCCGAGCAGCCGATAGAACGCCTGGTCAGCGAACAGACCAATTACGTGACAGCCCGCGGCCTGGAGCTGTTGCAAGAACAGGTGCGTAATCTGCAAGCCCAGCACAGCGCGCAAAGCGCTCTGGGTGATGACGCCGACAAACAGCGCCTGGCTGACCTTGAACGCGATTTACGCTATTTCAACCAGCGCCTGCAAAGTGCTCAGGTCGTTGCTGCAGCGGTGTCGACCGAGAAAGTGCAGATTGGCAGTCGGGTCACGTTTGCCGATGAAGACGACAACCAGCAGCGGGTGCATCTGGTCGGCGAGGATCAGGCCGATGCAGCCAAGGGGCTCATCAATTGGGGATCGCCACTGGGCCGCGCACTGATCGGTGCCCGAAAAGGCGACGAGGTGGTGTGGCAACGTCCGGCGGGGGATTTGTCGATTGAAGTGTTGCTGATCGAAACCGACGAGTGATGTGTAGGCGACAGCGCCGCTCCCGGTCAGGAACGGCGCATGCCTGAAAGCTGATCAGGCCAGCTTTTTGTGACGGACGCGGTGCGGTTGGGCAGCCGCTTCGCCCAGACGTTTTTTACGGTCGGCTTCGTATTCGGTGTAGTTGCCTTCGAAGAAGATCGCTTGCGAGTCATCTTCGTACGCCAGGATGTGCGTAGCCACACGGTCAAGGAACCACCGATCGTGAGAGATCACAATGGCAGCGCCAGGGAAGTCCAGCAGCGCTTCCTCCAGCGAACGCAGGGTTTCAACGTCGAGGTCGTTGGACGGTTCGTCGAGTAGCAAGACGTTGCCGCCCTCTTTCAACGTCAACGCCAGGTGCAGACGACCGCGCTCACCACCGGACAGGTCCTTGACGAATTTCTGCTGATCGCCGCCCTTGAAGTTGAAACGGCCGACGTAGGTACGCGACGGGATTTCATAGTTGCCGATACGGATCACGTCGGAACCGTCGGAAACGGCCTGGAACACCGACTTGCTGCCATCTAGGTCATCACGGCTCTGGTCCACACAGGCCAGCTGCACGGTTTCGCCGACTTCGATGCTGCCGGAGTCTGGCTGTTCCTTGCCCATCAGCATGCGGAACAGGGTCGATTTACCGGCACCGTTACCGCCGATTACGCCCACGATGGCGCCTTTGGGCATGGAGAACGACAGGTTGTCGATCAGCACACGGTCGCCGTAACCCTTGGTGACGTTCTTGAACTCGATAACCTTGTCACCCAGGCGCGGACCGGCCGGGATGTAGATCTCGTTGGTCTCGCTGCGCTTCTGGAATTCCTGCGATTGCATTTCTTCGAAGCGTTGCAGACGCGCCTTGGATTTGGACTGACGCGCCTTGGCGCCCTTGCGGACCCACTCCAGCTCGTCTTTCATGGCCTTTTCATGGGCCGTCTGCTGCTTGGATTCCTGGGCCAGACGATCCGACTTGGCTTCAAGCCAGCCCGAATAGTTGCCCTCGTAAGGAATGCCCGCGCCGCGGTCGAGTTCCAGAATCCAGCCCGCCACGTTATCCAGGAAGTAACGGTCGTGCGTAATCGCGACCACAGTGCCCGGGAAGTCGTGCAGGAAGTGCTCCAGCCAGGCGACGGAATCGGCGTCCAGGTGGTTGGTCGGTTCGTCGAGAAGCAGCATGTCCGGTGCGGAGAGCAGCAGGCGGCACAGCGCGACACGGCGCTTCTCACCACCGGAAAGGACCGAAACCTTCGCATCCCAGGCCGGCAGGCGCAGTGCATCGGCCGCCACTTCCAGTTGACGCTCCAGATTGTGACCGTCGCTGGCTTGCAGGATCGACTCGAGCTTGGCCTGTTCGGCGGCCAGCTTGTCGAAATCGGCATCCGGTTCGGCGTATTCGGCGTATACCTGATCAAGACGGGCCTGAGCGTCCTTGATGACGCTGACCGCTTCTTCAACCACTTCGCGAACCGTCTTGTTCGGATCAAGTTGCGGCTCTTGCGGCAGATAACCCACATTGAGTTCCGGCATCGGACGCGCTTCGCCGTCAAACTCGGTATCGACACCTGCCATGATCTTCAGCAGCGTGGATTTGCCCGAACCGTTGAGGCCCAGCACGCCGATCTTGGCGCCCGGGAAGAAGGACAGGGAGATATTTTTCAGAATTTCCCGCTTCGGCGGCACAACTTTGCTCAGCCGATGCATGGTGTAGACGTATTGAGCCATGGAATGAAAACCTAGCGTCTGTGATGAGGACCGATCTGGAACGCGAGCTTAAAGCTCCGGCCGAAAAAAAGCTTTTATTTGTCCCTGAGACTTGCCGCAGGACCGTTCCGCGCCTTGAATAAAACCAGGCATAAACAGGTTGGGGCAGTGCAGACGAATATAAAGCCGGGTCATTAGTGCAAAAAGTGGAGTCACTCATGCTGGAGTCGGTGGAAACCACGCGTTGCGCAAAGCTACCCGAATGCAGCCCACAGGGCAAACGATACGGCCCCGCAGGGCTGGCACTCTGCCACAACTAAAGGCATGCTAGCCGCCCTCCGGGGGACCGGCTATGTTGCTTAAAGCATTACTGCTCCAGTTCAGCATTCAGGAACAACGATTTGCCCACTTCAACGCATTTGCCGTCATCGAGTATCGCTGCGAACAGTACGGGCAGGCATCTGAGTGGGTCAGTGAAAGGTGCGCTGGCGGGGCTGGTATTGCTGATGCTTGCCTTGCTCCTGTGGCAACTGATCGAGCAGTTCCGCCAGACCCAGGAGCGTCAGCGTCAGCGCAGCATCGAGTACAGTGTTCAGCTCTCTGACCGGATGAACCTGAACATGGCGCTCAAGGCGCAGATCGCCATGAACCTGCTGGACGAAGCCCAGTCGTCCGGAGAGCAACTGCAGCAGCCCCATACCCTCGCGAACTTGCGCACTGCATTACCCGCATTGCGTAGCGCCGCCCGGCTTAACCCGGCGGGCAATATTGTCAGCGACAGCGCGGAAGCCTCCCGCGACGGGGAGTTTCTGCAACGCACCATGAAACAGGCACTGGGCCGCCCCTATTTCTACATCAGCACCGATGACGGCGCTCAGGTCTATCTGCTGGTTCGCCTGGGCACAGGCAGCAGCGGTGATTACTGGGCGTTGCGCATGTCTCCGGACGCACTCAAGGACCTGTTCAGCCAGCCCGCCCAGGATATTCAACACCTGTGGCGTCTGGAGCAGCGCAAAACCCAACGGGTGATCGTGCGTGAAGTCCTGCCTGCCAACGACTCCGACAGCGGCCTGGCGGACACCATTCTGCTGCAGCCGCTGGCCAACAGTGACTGGCAACTGCGCGGGATGTTCGATGCCTACAAAACCCGCAGGGCGCTATTAGGGCCGTTGGTTGGCAAGTGCCTGATCGGCCTGTTGCTGTCGATTCTGCCGTTGATCGCGCTGGTCAGCCTGCGCACCCGGCAACGGCAGATGCAGCAAAGCCGCCGCCGCTATCGGGATATTTTCGAAGGTGCGGGCGTTGCGATCTGTGTCATGGACATGTCCGGCCTGCCGGAGCAACTGGAAGTCCTGCAGATCAAGTCCGCTGAGGACCTCGATCGCATAGTCCGGAATCAACCGACAGCGCTGAAGAGACTGTTGCAGCAATTGCGGATCACCGAAGTCAACGAGGTGGCGCTGAGCCTGCTGAATATCGAATGCGCCGAGCGGGCGTGGCAGAAGCTGATCGAGGGCGAGTCGCGCATACGCCCCGGCATCGGCATTCAACTGATTCAGGCAGTGCTCGACAAACAGCCACGGCTGGAGCTGGAAATCTGCCTCACCCAGGCAGGCGATCAGGATCAGCACTTGTGGCTGGTGATGCGCCTGCCAGAGGAGCACCGCGACTCCGACGCGGTGATCCTCAGCATCGGCGACATCACCAGCCGCAAACAGATCGAACTGTCGCTGCAGGACCGTGAAAGCTTCTGGTCCGATGTCGTGCGCACGGTGCCGGATCACCTGTACGTTCAGGATGTGCTGAGCCAGCGCATGATCTACAGCAACCACCATTTCGGGCACACACTGGGCTACAGCAAGTCCGAACTACAGGCCATGGGCGAGTTCTTCTGGGAAGTCCTGCTGCACCCGGAAGACGCCAAGAGCTACCAGGACATGCGCCTGCGTCAGCGCCATTACGGCCACAACGAGTTGCTGCAAAACGTGTTGCGCTTTCGTGATCGCGAAAACCACTGGCGCAGCTTCGACGTTCGCGAGCAGGCCCTGGCCTGGGACGCTGAAAACCGGGTCACCCGAATCATCGGCATTGCCAAGGACATCACCGATCAGGTTGCGTCCAGCCAGTCACTGCGTGACAGCGAGCAACGCTATCGCATGCTGGCCGAGAGCATCAGCGATGTGATTTTTACCACCGACAATCAACTGCGTTCCAACTATGTCAGCCCTTCGGTGGAGAGCATTCTGGGCTACAGCCCCGACTGGATCCTTGAACACGGCTGGACCGGTGCCGTGGCGACTCAACAGCAACTGAGCGGTTTCTACGCGCTCATGAGCCGCATCCGCAAGGTACTGAAAAAACCTCTGGAACTGGCCAGCCTGCGCAGCGAAGTCACGACCCGGCTGTTTCTGTTCGACTGCCTGCGCGCCGACGGGCGCAAGATTCCGGTCGAGCTGCGGGTGGTACTGGTCTGGGATGAGCACGACAATTTCGAGGGCATCCTCGGCGTCGGCCGGGACGTCAGTCAGCAGCGACGGGCGGAAAAAGACCTGCGCATGGCCGCCACGGTCTTCGAGCATTCGACCTCGGCGATCCTGATTACCGACCCGGCGGGCTATATCGTGCAGGCCAACGAGGCCTTTACCCGGGTCAGCGGCTATGAAGTGGCTCAGGTGGTCGACCAGTTGCCGAGCATGCTCACGGTGGAAGCCGAACAGGAAGCGCACCTGCGTTACATCATCAGGCAACTGAGCGGACGCGGCACCTGGGAGGGCGAAGTCCGCCTCAAACGACGCAATGGCGAGCATTACCCGGCATGGGTCGGCATTACGGCGGTGGTCGATGACGAAGGTGATCTGGCGAGTTACGTGTGCTTTTTCAGCGATATCAGTGAGCGCAAGGCCAGCGAGGATCGCATTCATCGCCTCGCCTACTACGACGCATTGACGCACCTGCCCAATCGCACCCTGTTTCAGGACCGTCTGTACTCGGCGCTGCAACAGGCCGAGCGCCAGCAAGCCTGGGTGGGGCTGATGTTTCTGGATCTGGACCGGTTCAAGCCGATCAATGATTCGCTGGGACATGCCGCGGGCGACCGCATGCTTCAGGAGATGGCCACGCGCCTGCTCGCCTGTGTCGATGCCGATGACACGGTGGCGCGCATGGGCGGTGATGAATTCACCCTGCTGCTGCAACAGGGCGGCACCCGTGAAGAGGCGATGAATCGTGCGATTCAGGTTGCCGAGCGGATTCTGACCAGCCTGGTGACACCGTTCGTGCTCGAAGGCCGCGAGTTTTTCGTCACGGCCAGTATCGGCATCGCCCTCAGCCCGCAGGATGGCAAAGAGCTGAGCCAGTTGATGAAAAACGCTGATACGGCGATGTATCACGCCAAGGAATGCGGCAAGAACAACTTCCAGTTCTATCAGGCGAACATGAATGCCACTGCGCTGGAGCGTCTGGAGCTGGAAAGCGACCTGCGTCACGCCCTTGAGCAGCAGGAGTTCACCCTCTATTACCAACCGCAGTTCAGTGGTGACGGCAAGCGTCTGACCGGTGCCGAGGCCTTGCTGCGCTGGCGTCATCCACGGCGCGGGCTGGTCCCGCCCAATGAGTTCATCCCGGTACTGGAAGAACTCGGGCTGGTGGTGGAAGTCGGTGACTGGGTGCTGACCGAAGCCTGTCGTCAGCTAAAACACTGGCATCAGGCCAGGGTGCGAGTGCCTAAGGTGTCGGTCAATATCTCCGCCAGGCAGTTCTCGGACGGCCAGCTCGGCAAGCGTATTGCCACGATTCTGGAGCAGACCGGCCTGTCGCCCGCCTGTCTTGAGCTGGAACTGACTGAAAGCATCCTGATGCGTGAGGTCAACGAAGCCATGCAGATCCTCGACGGCCTGAAAAATCTCGGCTTGAGCATTGCAGTGGATGACTTCGGCACGGGTTACTCGTCGCTGAACTACCTCAAACAATTCCCGATCGATGTGCTGAAGATCGACCGTACGTTCGTCGACGGCCTGCCATCCGGCGAGCAGGACGCCCAGATCGCTCGCGCCATCATTGCCATGGCGCACAGCCTGAACCTGTCGGTCATCGCCGAGGGCGTGGAAACCCACGAGCAACTGGAATTTCTCCGCGAACACGGCTGCGACGAGGTCCAGGGCTACCTCTTCGGCCGCCCGATGCCACCCAGACAATTCGAAGCGCAATTCAGCAACGATGCGTTGTTCATGTTGGATTAGGGGCAGCTTCAAGCCTCAAGCTGCAAGCTGCAAGAAAAGCAAAAGGCTCCACGCTCGTAGCTCGTAGCTTGAAGCTGAAGCAACTGACAATTCAAGATGACTCCCTTTCATATGCCAGATAAAACTCGATGGGGTAGAATACCCGCCTTTTCCGCCATGCCCCTTTGAGGACTGCCATGTTCAGCCGTGATTTGACTATCGCCAAGTACGACGCCGATCTGTTTGCCGCCATGGAGCAAGAAGCTCTGCGTCAGGAAGAACACATCGAGCTGATTGCCTCGGAAAACTACACCAGTCCGGCCGTCATGGAAGCTCAAGGCTCGGTCCTGACCAACAAGTACGCTGAAGGCTATCCAGGCAAGCGCTACTACGGCGGCTGCGAGTACGTCGATGTTGTCGAGCAACTGGCCATCGACCGCGCCAAGGAGCTGTTCGGCGCTGATTACGCCAACGTCCAGCCACACGCTGGCTCGCAGGCCAACTCGGCGGTCTACCTGGCCCTGCTGCAAGGCGGCGACACCATTCTGGGCATGAGCCTGGCCCACGGCGGTCACTTGACCCACGGCGCCAGCGTTTCGTCCTCAGGCAAGCTGTACAACGCCGTTCAGTACGGCATCGACGGCAACGGCATGATCGATTACGACGAAGTCGAGCGCCTGGCCGTCGAGCACAAGCCGAAAATGATCGTTGCCGGTTTCTCTGCCTACTCGCAGATCCTCGACTTCCCGCGCTTCCGCGCCATCGCTGACAAGGTCGGTGCCTACCTGTTCGTCGACATGGCCCACGTCGCCGGTCTGGTTGCGGCAGGTGTCTACCCGAACCCGGTGCCATTCGCCGACGTCGTGACCACCACCACACACAAGACCCTGCGCGGTCCGCGTGGCGGCCTGATCCTGGCGCGCGCCAACCCGGAAATCGAGAAGAAGCTGAATTCCGCCGTATTCCCTGGCTCCCAGGGCGGTCCGCTGGAGCACGTCATCGCGGCCAAGGCCATCTGCTTCAAGGAAGCGCTGCAGCCTGAATTCAAGGCCTACCAGCAACAAGTGGTCAAGAACGCCAAGGCCATGGCCGGTGTGTTCATCGAGCGCGGCTTCGATGTGGTGTCCGGCGGTACTGAAAACCACCTGTTCCTGCTGTCGCTGATCAAACAGGACATCTCCGGTAAAGACGCCGACGCCGCTCTGGGTCGTGCCTTCATTACCGTCAACAAGAACTCTGTACCCAACGACCCACGCTCCCCGTTCGTCACCTCCGGCCTGCGCTTCGGCACCCCGGCAGTGACCACTCGCGGCTTCAAGGAAGCAGAGTGCAAGGAACTGGCCGGCTGGATCTGCGACATCCTGGCTGACCTGAACAACGAAACCGTGATCGACGCGGTTCGTGAGAAGGTCAAAGCCATCTGCGCGAAGCTGCCGGTTTACGGCGCTTGATACGCTTCGTTTAAACGCAATACCGAAAGCCCCGGTTCGTGAGAGCCGGGGCTTTTTGCTGGGTGGTCTATAAGAGTTGCCCTAATGGAGAGGCTCAGGCACAGACCTTCTCAAACCCCGCCCGAATTTTCTCCTCCGGCAACTCATCGGCAATAAACACAATCACGCTCTCGCGCGGTTCACCTGCAGCCCAGTCTGCATCCCAATCGAAGCCATACAGTTTGAGCACGCCTTGAAACACCATCTTGCGCGGTTCGTCCTCGATGTTGAGCACGCCTTTATAGCGCAGCAATTGTTTGCCGTGTTCTTCAAGCAGGTCGTTCATGAACTCGCTGAGGCGGTCCAGGTTCAGCGGTTTATCGCTGCGCAGCACCAGGCTGGTGATACGGTCGCTGGACTTTTCGGGCGGGGCCAGCGGGCGCAGGGTCATGCCACCGCCGAGGTCGGCATTGAGGTTGAAACCGCGCACGTCGAGCAGTTCGGCGAGGTCGATTTTGCCGTGCTCGACGATGCGGATCGGGGCGCGGCGGTTGATGCGGGTCAGGCGTGCGCTGAGGGCGTCGAAGGCTGCATCGTCGACCAGATCACGTTTGCTGACCAGTAACCGGTCGGCAAAGCCGATCTGCGCCTGGGCGATGGTCTGCGTCAGGTGGGTGTCGGCGTGGGCCGCATCGACCAGGGTGATGATGCCGTCGAGGATATAGCGCTCGCGCAGTTCTTCATCAATGAAGAACGTCTGGGCGACAGGCGCCGGATCAGCCAGACCGGTGCATTCGATCACCAGTCGGTCGAAAGCGATTTCGCCACTGTCGAGACGCTCCAGCAGCAGATACAGCGCCTTGGTCAGGTCGGTGTGGATGGTGCAGCACACGCAGCCGTTGGACAGGGTCATGATTTGCACCGGATCAGTGCCGAGCAACTGGCTGTCGATACCGGCGTCGCTGAATTCGTTTTCGATCACGGCGATTTTCAGGCCGTGCTCGGCCTTGAGCAGGTGACGCAACAAGGTGGTTTTGCCTGCGCCCAGAAAACCGGTCAGCACGGTCACGGGGATGGGTTGCAACTCAGTCATAAGGCTCCTGGCGTGATGCATTCAGCTGGAATGAAAACGCGCCGCAGGTGATGGCCTGTGGCGCGTCGGGTCAAACAATAACGCAGATTAGCGGATCAACAGCACTTCGGCCCGCCCTTGCCGCCGTAACGCGCCTCTTGCCGCTCCCGAAAGAACTGCTCGTAGGTCATCATCGGCTTGTCCGGGTGCGTCTTCTGCATGTGCTCGACGTAGGTATCGTAGTCGGGCATGCCCACCATCAGGCGCGCGGCCTGACCGAGGTATTTGCCGAGGCGACTCAGGTCATTGAACATGGGCAAATCCTCTGTGGGTCAGCATCATCACACCTGCGACGCGGGCGGCATGGCCTGGAACGGCGCTTCCTTGTCGGTACGCTCCTGGGTGCTCCAGGCGGCACGGCCGACCTTGATGGAGTAGAACAGGATGCTGAACACCACGAACAGGAACAGCACGGTCAACCCGGCATTGGTGTAGGCGTTGAAGATCACATGCTGCATCTGGTCCATGGTCTTGGCCGGGGCCAGAATCTGACCGGCATCCGCCGCCGCGCTGTATTTCTTGGCCAGGGCCAGGAAGCCGACCGCAGGGTTGGCGTCGAACAGCTTGATCAGGCCCGCTGTCACGGTGCAGATCAACAGCCAGACGGCGGGCAGCATGGTCACCCACACGTAGCGCTGACGCTTCATCTTGATCAGCACAACGCTGGCCAGCATCAGGGCGATGCCGGCGAGCATCTGGTTGGAGATGCCGAACAACGGCCACAGGGTATTGATGCCGCCCAGCGGGTCGATCACGCCCTGGTACAGCAGATAACCCCACAGCGCCACGCAACCACCGGTGCCGATGGCGTTGGCGGTCCAGGACTCGGTGCGTTTCAGGGCTGGAACGAAGCTGCCCAGCAAGTCCTGAAGCATGAAGCGGCCGGCACGCGTACCGGCATCGACTGCGGTCAGGATAAACAGCGCTTCGAACAGAATCGCGAAGTGGTACCAGAACGCCATGGTGTTCTCACCGGGCAGCGCCTGGTGGAGGATCTGTGCAATACCAACCGCCAGGGTCGGCGCACCACCGGCACGGGCCAGAATGGTGTTTTCGCCGATGTCCTTGGCCACCGCTGTCAGTTGATCAGGCGTAATGGCAAAACCCCAGCTGGAAACCGTCTGCGCGACCGTCACCACGTCACTGCCGACCACGGCGGCCGGGCTGTTCATGGCGAAGTACACGCCCGGCTCGATCACCGAAGCGGCAACCATCGCCATGATGGCCACGAACGATTCCATCAGCATGCCGCCGTAACCGATGTAACGGGCGTTCTTTTCGTTATCCAGCAGCTTGGGCGTGGTGCCCGAAGAGATCAGCGCATGGAACCCCGATACCGCACCGCACGCGATGGTGATGAACAGGAACGGGAACAGTGCGCCTTTCCAGACCGGGCCAGTGCCGTTGGTGAACTGGGTCAGGGCCGGCATTTTCAGCTCGGGGGCCAGAACCAGAATGCCGATCGCCAGGGCCAGAATGGTGCCGATTTTCAGGAAGGTCGACAGGTAGTCACGCGGCGCAAGCAGCAGCCAGACCGGCAGCATTGCCGCCACAAAGCCGTAGCCCACCAGCATCCAGGTGATCTGGATGCCAGTGAAGGTGAACATCGGCCCCCAGGTCGGATCGGCGGCAACCGCGCCGCCTACCCAGATCGAACCCAACAACAGAATGACGCCGACGATGGAGATTTCACCAATGCGGCCGGGGCGGATGTAGCGCATGTAAATGCCCATGAACATCGCAATCGGGATCGTCGCCATGACCGTGAACATGCCCCATGGGCTTTCGGCCAGAGCCTTGACCACAATCAGCGCCAGCACCGCGAGGATGATGATCATGATCAGGAAACAGCCGAACAAGGCGATGGTGCCGGGAATGCGGCCCATTTCCTCGCGAACCATGTCGCCCAACGAGCGACCGTCGCGGCGCGTGGACAGGAACAGGATCATGAAATCCTGCACCGCACCGGCCAGCACCACACCGGCGATCAGCCACAGCGTACCGGGCAGATAGCCCATCTGCGCGGCGAGCACCGGACCGACCAGCGGACCGGCGCCTGCAATGGCCGCAAAGTGGTGACCGAACAGGATGTGTTTGTTGGTCGGCACGTAGTCCAGACCATCATTGTTGACCACCGCCGGTGTCGCGCGCTGCGGATCGAGCTGCATGACGTGCGTGGCGATGAAAAGACTGTAGTAACGATAAGCAACCAGATAGATAGCCACCGCAGCGACCACTATCCACAAGGCGTTGATCGCCTCTCCGCGACGCAAGGCCACGACCCCGAGAGCACATGCTCCGACAATTGCAACGATGAGCCACGGAACATGGCGCATCAGACTATTATTATTTTTCATTTTTTATTCCAGCAGAGTTGACTAGAAGGCAAGCAGCGAGAGTTTAGCGCCGCTTCGGCGAAAGACCACCCCCAACCATGGTCTAGGTCGAAATTTGATCAAGTGCGGCAGATACCCGGCATAGAGGGCTGCAATAGCACCCATAAAGGGTTGCCGGATCACAAAACGCACATGCGGAACTGTTCTGTAAGACCTTTCAGGTCTATCGTGCATGAACATCAACAATGATCAGAAAACAACCTGTCCGCTGACGCTGGTAGCGGTTAACAAGAGAGCTTACTCGATGACCGACTCACACGAAGATCGACGTCGTTTCAAACGCATTGCCTTCGACGCCAAGACCCAACTCAAGCAAGGCGATCACAGCTGGAAAGTGACACTGATCGATCTGTCATTGAAGGGCATGCTGATTGAACGGCCCGAGCCGTGGACCGGCGATCCGGACCAGCCATTCGATGTCGATATCGTGCTCAGCAACGAGACGCACGTGAAGATGGACGTTGCAATCACCCACGATAACAATCGGCAACTCGGATTCGTCTGTCGGCACATCGACCTCGACTCGATCAGCCACCTGAAGCGGCTGGTCGAGCTGAACCTCGGCGATCAGGCAGAGCTGGATCGTGAGCTGGCGGCGCTCATAGAACTCTAGGCGCGATTATTCAAACAGCGCGTCGAGTGCCTGCTCCAGGCGCGTGACAGCAATGATCTGCAAGCCGGGAGGCGCTTCCTTCGGCGCATTGCCTTTCGGCACGATGGCCCGCTTGAAGCCATGCTTGGCGGCCTCTTTCAGGCGCTCCTGACCGCTCGGCACCGGCCTGACTTCGCCAGACAGGCCCACTTCGCCGAACACCAGCAAATCATGCGGCAACGGACGATTGCGCAGGCTGGACATGACCGCAGCCATCAACGCCAGATCCGAGGCGGTTTCCAGCACCTTCACCCCACCGACCACGTTGAGAAACACGTCCTGATCGTGGGTCGGAATGCCACCATGCCGGTGCAGCACTGCCAGGAGCATCGCCAGACGGTTCTGATCCAGGCCCAGCGTCACCCGGCGCGGGTTGGACATGTGGCTGTCATCCACCAGCGCCTGAACTTCCACCAGCATGGGGCGCGTACCTTCCCAAGTGGCCATGACCACACTGCCCGGCACTTCTTCCTGCGCACGGGTCAGGAAAATCGCCGACGGGTTGGAGACTTCCTTGAGGCCTTTGTCGGTCATGCCGAACACGCCTAGCTCGTTAACCGCGCCGAAGCGGTTCTTCACCGCCCGCAACAGACGCAGGCGCCCATCCGACTCACCTTCGAAATACAGCACGGTGTCGACCATGTGCTCCAGCACGCGTGGACCGGCCAGTGCGCCTTCCTTGGTGACATGGCCCACCAGGAAGATCGCCGTGCCGCTCTGTTTCGCGTAGCGCACTAGCAGCGCGGCGCTTTCACGAACCTGCGACACGCCGCCCGGTGCCGACTGCAACTGTTCGGTGAAGATGGTCTGGATCGAGTCGATCACCATTACCTTGGGCTTCTCGACCTTGGCCGTGGCGATGATGGTCTCGATGCAGGTTTCGGTCATGACCCGCAGTTTGTCCTGCGGCAGCCCAAGACGACGGGCGCGCATGGCGACTTGCTGCTGGGACTCCTCACCCGTGACATACAGAGCCGGCATGCGCTGGGCGATATTGCACAGCGTCTGCAGCAGGATGGTCGACTTGCCGATGCCAGGATCACCGCCGATCAGCACCACCGAGCCGTCCACCAGACCGCCGCCGAGCACCCGGTCCAGTTCGGCGGAATTGGTGGAGAACCGCGGGATTTCTTCGACGCTGACTTCCGCCAGGGTCCTGATTTGCGCCTGTGAGCCGGTCCAGCCAGTGCGTCCGCTGGGCGGCGCGGCGGCACCGCTTTCAATCATGGTTTCGACCAGTGTGTTCCAGGCGCCGCAATCGGCGCACTGGCCCGCCCACTTGGGAAATGTCGCGCCGCACTCGGTGCAGCCGTACAAGCGTTTGGCCTTGGCCATGACAACCCCAGTCTCGAAAAACGACCATGATAACGCAGGTGCAGT
Organism: Pseudomonas syringae; assembly: GCF_023278085.1. Classification (NCBI taxonomy): domain Bacteria; kingdom Pseudomonadati; phylum Pseudomonadota; class Gammaproteobacteria; order Pseudomonadales; family Pseudomonadaceae; genus Pseudomonas; species Pseudomonas syringae. The sequence goes on from NZ_CP066265.1 coordinate 4,592,153, forward strand.
ACCTGCTACCCGCTCAGCGAGCCACAGCTTTTGAAAACCGGATAAAACTTACGCAGACGTCTCCGGTCGATTGAACGTAGACCGGGCGGCAAAGGCGCGGCCGGGCTACACTCCAATGAATCAATTTTATCTGTAACAAGGAATGACGCATGAGCGTACTTAGCGAGTTCAAGGCCTTCGCGGTCAAAGGTAACGTGGTCGATATGGCCGTCGGTATCATCATTGGCGCAGCGTTCGGCAAGATCGTTTCGTCGTTCGTCGGCGATGTCATCATGCCTCCGCTGGGCTTGTTGATCGGCGGCGTGGACTTCAGTGACCTGGCCGTCACGCTGCGTCCGGCACAAGGCACGGCACCGGCAGTGCTGCTGGCTTACGGCAAGTTCATCCAGACCGTCCTCGACTTCATCATTGTCGCATTCGCCATCTTCATGGGCGTCAAGGCCATCAACCGACTGAAACGCGAAGAGGCCAAGGCCCCTACCCTGCCGCCAACGCCTTCCAAACAGGAAGTGCTGCTGAGCGAGATTCGTGATCTGCTCAAGGAACAGAACAAGCCGGCAGAACCCATCACCGTGGACCCTGCCCGTCCGCTTTGATCGAGTATGCGCAGATGCCCATCGTTCCCGCGCTCCGCGTGGGAACGCAGTTCCGGACGCTCGGCGTCCGACTTTGAACGCTCGGCGCATTGGCACGATAGTCAGCTTGAATAACAGCGGCTACCAATACGTCTCCACCGCCACCTGCCCCGGCTTGCGGGACAGGCTCAGGCGCATGTCACGCTGCTTGAGCAGTGCGCGGGTGTCGTCGATCATCTGCGGGTTGCCGCACAGCATGACCCGCGAATACTCCGGGGTCAGGGCAATGCCGGCAGCCCGTTCCAGCTCCCCGTTTTCGATCAACTGCGTGATGCGGCCATTCAGTGCACCAGGGTGCTGCTCGCGGGTGACTGTCGGCACGAACATAAACTTGTGCGCGTACTCGGCCAGATAATCCCGCTGCATCAGTTCATTGATCAGCGGCTGGTAAGCCAGCTCGCAGGATTCACGAACGCTGTACACCAGAATCACCCGCTCGAATTTCTCCCAAACCTCGAAATCCTGAAGGATCGACAGAAACGGCGCGACGCCTGTGCCTGTGGACAACAGCCAGAGGTCACGGCCATCAACAAAACGGTCCAGCGTCAGGTAACCAAATGCCTGCTTCTCGACCATCAGGCTGTCGCCCTCGCGCAGGCGGCTCAACTCGCTGGTGAATTCACCGCCTGGCACCACGATGGAAAAGAATTCGAGAAACTCGTCGTGGGGCGAGGACACCATCGAATAGGCACGCCACACGGTGGTGCCATCAGCTTTGGTCACACCGAGCCTGGCGAACTGCCCTGCACGAAATCGAAAACCGGGATCACGCGTGGCTCGCAGGGTAAACAGATTGGGGGTCAACGGCGTGACGCGTTGCAGCGTCTGCCGTGTGAACTTGTCTTCGCTGACGGTCATGATTCGCCTCGGGCTCCTGAACATGAAAAGCAGACCGCCAGTGTCCCGCAAAGCGGGCTCGATAAACACCGGCTGTTTGTGTTGACTTGAGGCGATTCGCGACCGGCATGAAAAAAACGCCGTCCTCAGTTAGAGCATTTGGTTCTTGATGCGTGCACCACCCGCCGAATGCCAATACACCCCATTGCACCAATCGCTCTACCTCGCGGCTTTCAGCCTTGGCACGCCTTTCAGTAAGAAAAGTGCTATCACCATCCGTCAGGCCAATCGGGCGGGGCCTGAATGGGCGGCATTTGTTTCCTAGACTTGGAAACATACAGCGGGGTACCGCTGTTCAGGGGACGGATGCTAAATGAACGCAATTGACATCAAATTTGTACAACCGTCACCAGCAAGAAACCTGACACAGAGAGAGATAGAAGTACTCAAATGGTCCGCTGAAGGTAAAACGGCTGGCGACATCGCAATCATTCTTTGCATCAAGGAGCGCACCATTCACTTCCACATTGCCAGCGCCATTCAAAAAATGGGCGTCTGCAACAAGACTGCCGCAGCCGTTCAGGCAGCATTGAGGGGGATGTTCTGATAAAGCCGTAGTCAGACCGCAATCATGCAGATATCGAAGCGAAAACGACGTAAAATCACCTGCTTTAGCGAGCCCGGCCGTTATCGGGCTCGTTGACATACCTTTGATTGCACAGAGTTCTCCCGCCAATGCCCCTGCTCATCAGTCCCTTCGCTGAACTTGATCTCATTCGCCAACCCGAGCAACAGGATGAGCCGCTCCAGGCATTCGACGCCGCGGACGAGTACCTGCTCAGCCACATCGCAGAGGTCGGTCTGAGCCTGCAAAGCCGGGTACTGGTGCTCAACGACAGCTTCGGCGCGCTGGCGGCCAGTCTGGCCCGCCACGCCTCGGTGGTCAGCAGCAGTGACTCGTTTCTGGCGGCGCAAGGGCTGGAAAAAAATCTTGCGCGCAATGGCATGGGCTATGACGCCGTACCGCTGATCCCGGCCAGCGAGCCATTGAACGGCCCCTTTGACTGGGTGCTGATTCGGGTACCCAAGACGCTGGCGCTGCTGGAAGAACAACTGATCCGCCTGCAAGGCCAGCTGGCACCCCACGCTCGCGTGGTGGCGGCTGCCATGGTCAAGCACCTGCCGCGCTCGGCCGGTGACTTGCTGGAAGAATACGTAGGGCCGGTGCAGGCTTCGCTGGCCGTGAAAAAGGCACGTTTGCTGTTCGTGACGCCGCAGGCCAAAGCGCTTCGATCTTCGCCCTATCCGACTCGCTACACGCTTGATGAACCGGCCATCGAACTGGTCAATCACGCTAACGTGTTCTGCCGTGAGGGGCTGGATATCGGCACCCGGGCATTCCTGCCGTTCCTGCCCAAAAACCTCGGCACAGCGCGAGTGGCCGACCTGGGTTGCGGCAACGGCGTGCTGGCGATCGCCAGTGCTCTGGACAATCCACAGGCTCATTACACACTGGTGGACGAATCGTTCATGGCCGTGCAGTCGGCGGCCGAGAACTGGCGAACAGCCTTCGGTGAGCGCGACGTGGTGATGCGCGCGGCAGACGGGCTGGAGGGTCAGGAGCCTGACTCGCTGGACGTGGTGCTGTGCAACCCGCCTTTCCACCAGCAGCAGGTGGTCGGCGACTTCCTTGCCTGGCGGATGTTTCTCCAGGCGCGGGCCGCGTTGGTCACCGGCGGTGCGTTGTACATCGTCGGCAATCGTCATCTGGGGTATCACACCAAACTGTCGCGCCTGTTCCGCGGCGTTGAACAAGTCGCCGCCACGCCGAAATTCGTGATTCTGAAAGCCCGCAAGTAACCCACTGAGCAAAAAAAGACCCCCTTGCCACGCGAGTGGCAAGGGGGTCACAAAACGTGTCCGGAGGACACGAACGGGAATTCAGTATCAGTGAGTCGTCAGACCCGCTGCGCTCATGAACATGCGCATCAGGCTGGCCACGATGAACAGTGCGAATACGCTGCCCGCCCAGATTCCGACCAGCCAGGCCAGTCGTTGCCAGAGCGGCTTGCTCAGCGCCGGATCAGGATCGTGCATGGAATTTTTACCAGACATCGTCATTCTCCTCGGTCAGGACTAGTGATAACCGTCTGCAGCCGTCACCTTGCCGCGGAACACGTAGTAGCTCCAGAAGGTGTAGCCCAGGATGAACGGAATGATGAACAGCGTGCCCACCAGCATGAAGCCCTGGCTCTGCGGCGGCGCGGCGGCTGCCCAGATCGATACCGAAGGCGGGATGATGTTTGGCCACAGGCTGATGCCCAGACCGCTGTAACCCAGAAAGATCAGCAACAGGGTCAGCAGAAACGGCGTGTAGTGGGCATTGCGGGCAACTGCCTTGAACAGACCGTACATGGTCACCAGCACCAGAATCGGTACCGGCATGAACCAGAACAGGTTCGGCATGCTGAACCAGCGATGCGCGATATCCGCGTGGGCCAGCGGCGTCCACAGGCTGACCACACCCATGACCGCAAGTACTGCCAGGGCCAGCGGACGTGCCAGATCATGCATCGCCTTCTGCAGCGAGCCTTCGGTTTTCATGATCAGCCAGGTGCAGCCCAGCAGCGCATAGGCGACGATCAAGGCCAGCCCGCAGAACATCGGAAATGGCGAGAGCCAGTCCAGCGAGCCACCGGCAAACTGGCGATCGACCACCGGTATGCCTTCAATGTAGGCGCCCAGTGCCACGCCCTGAAAGAAGGTCGCAGCCAGCGAGCCGCCAATGAACGCCTTGTCCCACCAGTGACGCTTCAGCTCGGTCGCCTTGAAGCGGAACTCGAACGCTACGCCACGAAAGATCAGGCCCATGAGCATGAACATCAGTGGCAGGTACAGCGCCGACAAGACCACCGAATAGGCCAGCGGGAACGCGCCGAACAGCGCCGCGCCACCCAGCACCAGCCAGGTTTCGTTGCCGTCCCAGACCGGCGCGACGGTGTTCATCATCACGTCGCGGTCGGAACTGTCTTTCATGAACGGGAAGAGAATCCCGATGCCCAGATCGAAGCCGTCCATCACCACATACATCATGATGCCGAAGACGATGATGATGGCCCAGATCAGCGGAAGATCGATACCCATGGCTTAAATCCCCTTGCCGTGACGGTCAAGATTGTCGCCATCTTCTTCGCCTTCAACAGCGGCGGAGAGCGGACGGGCCGGTGTGCGTTGCTGGCCGGGACCACCGTGAGGCACATGTTCGACGTAGGCTTTCGGCCCTTTGCGAACCAGACGCATCATGTAGCCCAGGCCTGTGCCGAAGAGCACGAAGTAGACGACCACGAACAACACCAGGGTGATGCTCATCTGCGCCACACTGTGCCCGGACGAAGCATCCGCGGTACGCATCAGGCCGTACACAACCCACGGCTGACGGCCGATTTCAGTGGTGAACCAGCCCGCGAGAATCGCGATCAGGCCCGAAGGTCCCATCCACAGCGCCAGATACAGGAACGGCCGCGAGTTATACAGCGTGCCGCGCTTGCGCAGCCAGAGGCTCCACAAACCGGTGAAGATCATCAGCATGCCGAGGGCGACCATGACCCGGAACGACCAGAATACGATCAGCGAATTCGGCCGGTCTTCAGGCTTGAACTCCTTAAGCGCAGGCACCTGCTTGTCGAGGCTGTGAGTCAGGATCAGGCTGCCCAGGTACGGAATTTCCACCGCGTACTTGGTCCGTTCTTCCTTCATGTCGGGGATGCCGAACAGAATCAGCGGGGTCGGCTCGTCACCGACATTTTCCCAGTGACCTTCGATGGCGGCGATTTTCGCTGGCTGATGCTCAAGCGTGTTCAGACCATGGAAGTCACCCACCACGGCCTGAACGGGCGCGACCAGCAGGGCCATCCACATGGCCATCGAGAGCATCTTGCGCACGGCCGGAGTGTCGCGACCACGCAACAAGTGCCAGGCCGCCGACGAGCCGACGAAGAAGGCCGTCGCGACGAACGCGGCGATAGCCATGTGCGTCAGGCGATACGGGAACGACGGGTTGAAAATCACTGCGAACCAGTCGGTCGGAATAACCCGGCCGTCGATGATTTCGAAACCTTGCGGGGTCTGCATCCAGCTGTTGGAGGACAGAATCCAGAACGTGGAAATCAGCGTGCCGATGGCAACCATGACCGTGGAGAAAAAGTGCAGCTTGCGGCCGACGCGGTTCCAGCCGAACAGCATCACACCGAGGAAACCGGCTTCAAGGAAGAACGCGGTCAAGACCTCGTAGGTCAGCAGCGGGCCGGTTACTGCACCGGCAAAATCAGAGAAGCGGCTCCAGTTGGTGCCGAATTGATAGGCCATGACCAGCCCGGACACTACGCCCATGCCGAAGTTGACGGCAAATATCTTGGACCAGAAGTGGTACAGGTCACGGTAGACGTCGTCGCGGGTCTTCAGCCACAGGCCTTCGAGTACAGCCAGGTAACTTGCCAGACCGATGGTGATGGCAGGAAACAGGATGTGAAACGAAATAGTGAATGCGAACTGAATTCGGGCGAGATCGATAGCCTCTAAACCGAACATAGAATGTTCCTCTCTCAGATGAAACCTGCTGCCGGCAACAGGCCAACAGCGATTGCCCCCACGGTAATGAGTGCTGGTGTTTCTTTTTATGCAGCGTTCCGGTGGCGAAAACGCTGGTCTACTGATCAGTCATTGCATTAAAGCAATGACCTGGATCAACCGACAATGAAAGAGTAGTCCTGTTCGGCCCGTTAAGCCGTGTGGTCTATTGTCGCGTGGCGGGTTGTCTCACCTGCCGAGCGAGTGCAGATGCGGAGCGTTCGGAGCTGCGCGCCAACGCGAAGCACTCAGGACACCTCTCGTTCCTCACGCTCCGCGTGGGAATGCAGTTCGTGACGCTCCGCGTCACACATTGCAGCGTCGACGCCTGATTCAGGCTGTACAAGAGGCAGGCACCCTTAAAGCCTGAACCTGGTTTACGCACGCTGTCTCGCCAGAATGAAGACGTGTGACGCAGAGCGTCATTAACTGCATGCCAACGCGAGCATTGGCATGATAAGCAGTCAGATTTGCGCTCAGCGAGGGAACGCCTTGCGGAACGCGAGCCGCGTCGTTGTTACAACAGTTTATCCAGCGTGATCGGAAACTCGCGTATGCGCTTCCCGGTCGCGTGGTAGATCGCGTTGGCGATCGCTGCCGGTACACCCACGATACCGATCTCGCCCACCCCTTTGGAACCCAGCGCGTTGACGATTTCGTCATGCTCTTCGACAAACAGCACGTCGATGTCACCGATATCCGCATTCACCGGAATGTGATATTCAGCCAGGCTGTGGTTCATCGGGCGACCCAGGTCATGATCGAGCATGGCTTCTTCGTGCAACGCCATGCCCATGCCCCAGACCACACCGCCGAGAATCTGACTGCGCGCCATCTTCGGATTGACCACCCGGCCTGCCGCCACGGCACTGACCACGCGGCTGACCTTGACGGTGCCCAGGTCCTCGTCGACCAGCACTTCGACGAACACCGCCGAGTGCGTCGCGGCAGCATAGGCTTCACGCTTCTTGTCCGGTTCGGCATCGACCTGCACTTCAATCACGCCGCTGGCCTGAGAGGCCGCCAGTTCCGCCATCGACAGCACCTGATCGCCCAGGTACAGCTTGCCCGATTCAAAGCGAACCTCATCCGGCGTGGCCGAGGCAAACTGTGGATGCAGCCCTTTCGCCACTTCCAGTACCTGACGCTGCAAGGCCTGACACGCCTGTTGCACCGCTGTACCGACTGAGGACACGGTGAACGATCCACCCTGCAACGGTGCAGTCGGCAACGAAGAGTCGCCCAGCAGGAAGGTGACATTCTCGACATCGATACCCGAAGATTCGGCAGCGATCTGCGTCATCACGGTATAAGTGCCGGTGCCAATATCGGTCGTGGCGCTGCTGACCACCAGCGTGCCATCCGCGGCAAGGCGCGCCTTGGCGCTGGCTTTCATTTGCATCGCTTCCCAGACACCGCCCGCCATGCCCCAGCCGACCAGTTGGCGACCTTGACGCATGCTGCGCGGTTCGGGGTTGCGGCGCTCCCAGCCAAAACGCTCGGCGCCCTGGCTGTAGCATTCGCGCAACTCCTTGCTGGAATACGGTTTGTCTTCGTTGCCGTTGCGCTCGGCGTAGTTGGTCAGGCGCAGACGTACCGGGTCGATGGCCAGCGCGCAGGCCAGTTCGTCCATGGCGCATTCCAGGCCGATCATGCCCAAGGCTGCGCCCGGCGCACGCATGTCCAGCGGCGTGAACACGTCGAGTGGCACCAGTTTGTAAGTGAGTTGCACGTTGTCGCACTGATAGAGCATGCCGCTCCACTCCACGACGTGCTCGCTGAAGTCTTCGAAACGCGAGGTCTGGCCGATGGCATCATGGCCTACCGCCAACAGACGACCGTTGGCAGCAGCGCCAAGGCGCAAGCGCTGAATAGTGCGCGGGCGATAGCCGAAGGTGAACATCTGTTGCCGTGTCAGGGTCAGGCGCACTGAACGTTTCAGGTGCAAGGCCGCCATCACTGCCAGCGGCAGCTGATACTGCGGACGCAGGCCTGAACCGAAGGCACCGCCGACGAACGCGGCCAGTACGCGGATCTTGTCCTTTTCCAGCCCGAACACCTTGTGCAGGTAGTCCTGACAGTTCTGCGTGCCCTGGGTCTTGTCATGAATCTGCAAGCTGCCGTCGGCCTGATACAGGACGGTCGATGCGTGCGGCTCCATCGGGTTGTGGTATTCGCTGGGCGTGCTGTAGGTCACATCGACGCTCAGCGCAGAACTGGCCAGCTCGCCCTCGAAGTTGCCGCGCGGCGGCGGCAGTTCGGCAGGCGCATCGTAGGCCGTGTCGAGCATGGCCTGCAGATCCGTCTGGTGATCCTGCTGTTCGTATTCGATACGCACCAGCGAGCCCGCATGCCGCGCCAGCTCCAGCGTGTCGGCCACCACCAGCGCGAGCGGTTGACCGCTGTACAGCACTTTATCGTTATAAAAAGGGCGAAACGGCGAGCCGTCGGCCGAATCGGCGTCTTCATAGTTCTCGTCGTAGCTGGCCAGCGAAGGACGATTGGTGTGGTCGATGACGGCGACGACACCCGGCACCTTCATGGTCTCGCTGATATCGATGCTGGCAACGCGACCGCTGGCGATAGTGCTGGAGACCACGCTGCCGTACAGCAGACCCTCTTCAGGGTACTCACCGGCGTAACGCGCGCCCCCGGTCACTTTCAGTCGGCCGTCAACGCGGTCTACAGGCTTGCCCATTGGCGAAAATGGCTGGTTCATTGGGCGCTCCCTCCTGTTGCGGCATCGCTCAGGGCGCGAATGATCGCTCGGCGGGCCAGTCTGACTTTGAAACCGTTGTGCGCAAGTGGCTGCGCGTCTTCCAGCATGGCGTCGGCCACGGCGGCGAAGTTCTCGCGGGTCACGGGCTTGCCGATCAGCAGGCTCTCGACCGCCTTGTCACGCCACGGCTTGTGCGCAACGCCCCCCAGGGCCAGGCGCACATCACGTACCACGCCATTGTCCAGGTCGAGCGCAGCAGCGACCGACACCAGGGCAAACGCATAAGACTGACGATCACGAATTTTCAGATAAGCGCTGTTGCTGGCGAAGCGTGCGGCTGGCAGTTCGACGGCCGTGATCAGTTCGTCATCGGCCAACTGATTGTCGCGCTGCGGCGCATCGCCGGGCAGGCGGTGGAAGTCTGCGAACTCGATGGTCCGCTTGCCGGCGCGCCCTTCAACGTGCACAACGGCCTCAAGCGCAGCCAGCGCCACGCACATGTCCGACGGGTGCGTCGCTACACAGTCATCACTGGCACCGAGAATCGCGTGAATACGGTTCAGGCCTTCACGCGCCGGGCAGCCAGTGCCCGGCTCGCGCTTGTTGCACGGCACGCCGGTGTCGTAGAAGTAGTAGCAACGCGTGCGCTGCAACAGGTTGCCGCCGGTACTGGCCATGTTGCGCAGTTGCGGCGAAGCACCGGCCAGAACGGCCTGACTCAGCAACGGGTAACTCTGTTCGATCAACGGGTGATACGCCAGGTCGGCATTGCTGACCAGCGCACCGATCATCAGCCCGCCCGTAGCGGTCTCGCTGACTTCACGCAACGGCAGGCCGGTGATATCGATCAGGTGCTCGGGCGTGGCAACGTTTTCCTTCATCAGGTCCAGCAGGTTGGTGCCGCCCGCAATAAAGCGCGTGGCCGGTCCGCTCAGGTTGACGGCGGCGCTGACCTCGGTAGGCTTGCTGTAGGTAAACGGATTCATGCGTTCACCTCCGGCTTCGGCGCTGCATTGTGAAATTGCGGCAGCGCTTCTTCGACGGCGGCGAGGATGTTGCTGTAGGCGCCGCAGCGGCACAGGTTGCCGCTCATCAGTTCCTGAATCTCGGCACGCGTGCTGGCGCGGCCTTCGTTGGCAAGCCCTACTGCCGAGCAGATCTGCCCGGGGGTGCAATAGCCGCACTGAAACGCGTCGTGCTTGATGAAGGCTTGCTGCATCGGGTGCAGTTGCTCACCGTCGGCCAGGCCTTCGATGGTGGTCAGCTCGGCGCCGTCACACATGATCGCCAGCGTCAGGCAGGCGTTGATGCGCGTACCATCACGCAACACGGTACACGCGCCGCACTGGCCGTGGTCACAGCCTTTCTTGGTGCCAACCAGATCAAGCTGATCTCGCAGCAGGTCAAGCAGGGTGGTCCAGGGCAGCACGTCGAGTTGACGGAGCTGCCCATTCAGGGTCAAGGAAATCGCGTGGGTCGCGAAATCCCGGGGGTTCGGGGTCGTTGCACTCATGGAAACCTCACGGTAGGCGGTCGCTTGGCGCACTTTTATGCGTCTTAAGGGGTGGGACTTCGCGAGGTTTGCAACGTTCAGGCTTTATGGATGAGCGTGCTGATCATCGAAAGGGCGTGATCCACAGGCAGCCATCCCGGCACGCTGCTGGTATGATGCGCGGCTTTTTCCGACCCGCAAAAATCCACCGGGCTGCCATGCAGTCTGTGCTTTGCTGTTGGAGTCGATCATTCACGACGCGCCCAGCGTCACGGAGAGCCAGACATGCTGGAAAGGCTGTTTCAACTCAAGGCACACAACACCAACGTGCGGACCGAGATTCTTGCGGGCGTCACGACTTTCCTGGCGATGGCCTACATCCTGTTCGTCAACCCGAGCATCCTCGGCGAGACCGGCATGGACAAGGGTGCCGTGTTCGTCGCCACCTGTCTGGCGGCAGCCATTGGTTCGACCGTGATGGGCCTGATCGCCAACTACCCGATTGCCCTGGCACCGGGCATGGGCCTGAACGCCTTCTTTACCTACACCGTGGTGCTGCACATGGGCCACAGTTGGCAGGTAGCGCTGGGTGCGGTGTTCATTTCAGCAGTGATGTTCTTCATTCTGTCGATCTTCAAGATTCGCGAATGGATCATCAACAGCATTCCCCTGCCGCTGCGCTCGGCGATTGCCGCCGGTATCGGCCTGTTTCTGGCGCTGATCGCCTTGCATAACGCGGGCATCGTGGTCAGCAACCCGGCCACCATGATCGGCATGGGCGACCTCAAGCAGCCTGCTCCGGTGCTCGCCACCCTGGGTTTCTTTCTGATCGTTGCGCTCGACCACCTCAAAGTCCGCGGCGCAGTGCTGATCGGCATTCTGGCGGTCACCCTGGTGTCCATCGGGCTGGGCTTCACACCGTTTGGCGGCGTAGTCTCGATGCCACCTTCGCTGGCACCGACCTTCATGCAACTGGACATCATGGGCGCGCTGGACGTCGGGCTGGTCAGCATCATCTTCGCGTTTCTGTTCGTCGATATCTTCGACAACTCCGGCACCCTGATCGGCGTAGCCAAGCGCGCCGGGCTGATGGGCAAGGACGGACACATGCCGAAAATGGGCCGCGCGCTGATCGCGGACAGTACCGCGGCGATGGCCGGCTCGCTGCTGGGCACTTCGACCACCACCAGCTACATCGAGTCAGCTGCAGGCGTAAGTGCCGGTGGCCGTACCGGTCTGACGGCCGTGGTGGTGGCGGTGCTGTTCCTGCTGGCGCTGTTTTTCGCCCCGCTGGCGAGCAGCGTGCCCGCTTTCGCCACCGCACCGGCGCTGCTGTTCGTGGCCGTGCTGATGGCTTCCGGCATGGCTGAAATCGACTGGGACGACATTACCGTGGCCGCACCGGTGGTGATCACCGCGCTGGCGATGCCGTTCACCTATTCCATCGCCAACGGCATTGCCTTTGGCTTCATTTCCTGGACAGTGATCAAACTGCTGTCGGGACGCTGGCGCGAGCTGAATTCGGCGCTGGTGATCCTGTCGATCCTGTTCGTGATCAAGCTGGGCTGGTTCAACGCATGAGTGTTCCCTTCGACCCTGCGAGCTACGACCGTCAGCTCGAAGAAAAAACCGTTCGCCTGCGCGAGCTGCTGGCACCGTTCGATGCGCCCGAGCCGCACGTATTCGACTCACCTCGCGAGCATTATCGGCTGCGCGCCGAGTTTCGTCTGTGGCGTGAAGACCAGAAGCGTTATTACGCGATGTTCGCGCCGGGCGACAACAGAACACCGATCCTGCTGGAAGGCCTGCCGATTGCCAGCGAGCGTATCAACGCACTGATGCCGGTGCTACGCGAGCGCTGGGAAGCCAGCCCGACGCTGAACCACAAGCTGTTTCAAGTGGACTTCCTGACCACGCTGGCAGGCGATGCGATGATCACGATGTGCTATCACCGCCCGCTGGACGATGAATGGCAGGCTGAAGCAGAGGTGCTGGCGAAAGAGCTGGGCGTGAGCCTGATCGGTCGTTCCAAAGGCCAGAAACGGGTGATCGGCGATGATTACGTGACCGAGAAGCTTGACGTCGCTGGCCGCACGTTCAGCTATCGCCAGCCCGAAGGCGCCTTTACCCAGCCCAACGGCACGGTCAACGGCAAGATGCTCAACTGGGCTTACGACGCACTGGGCGAGCGGCAAGACGATCTGCTGGAGCTGTATTGCGGCAACGGCAACTTCACCCTGCCGCTGGCGACCCGCGTGCGCAAAGTGCTGGCGACTGAAATCAGCAAGACGTCGGTCAATGCCGCGCTGAGCAATCTGGATGACAACGGCGTGGATAACGTCACGCTGGTGCGCCTGTCGGCCGAAGAGCTGACCGAAGCGCTGAACGAAGTGCGCCCGTTCCGCCGCCTGCAGGGCGTGGACCTGAAGAGCTACGATTTCGGCAGCGTCTTCGTCGACCCGCCTCGCGCAGGGATGGACCCGGACACCTGCGAGCTGACCCGTCGTTTCGAGCGGATTCTGTACATTTCCTGCAACCCGGAAACCCTGGCCGCCAACATCGCCCAGTTGCACGACACCCACCGGGTCGAGCGCTGCGCCCTGTTCGACCAGTTTCCGTACACCCACCACATGGAGTCGGGTGTGCTGCTGGTCAGGCGTTGAAACTCGCTTTCCTGAATCGTGGGCCATTGTTGATTATCGTGCCGACGCTCCGCGTTGGCATGCATCCCGTGACGCTCCGCGTCACAGATCTACGCCGCACTGCGTTCTCAAGGTTGGACGCAGAGCGTCCAGAACTGCATTACCACGCGGAGCGTGGGGATGATAATCATCGTCCCCAACACCCACGCAAATCCCGGCCCGTCGAAACTGTCAGTTTATTTATTAGCTTCCTATCGATACGCTGAGGTATAAACCGAAACCCGATTTAGCCGTTTCGATGGGATCCCGTCTTGAGCTCCGAGTCTTCCGCTTCTTCTGCCCCGGTCAAGCTGTCCAGCCAGCCTGGTTTCGTCAGTTTCATCCTGTCGCGCCTCATGGCGGTGTTTGCCATGCAGATTCAGGCGGTGGTGGTGGCCTGGCAGGTTTATGACATGACCCGCGAGCCGATGGCGCTGGCCTATGTGGGGCTTGCTCAGTTCATTCCCATGTTGCTGCTGTTGATGCCCGCCGGGGATCTGATCGACCGTTACAACCGCAAGGTGATCCTGATGCTCAGCTGGGGCGTGCAGGCGGTCTGTGGCGTCATTTTGCTGGTCTTCTCCGCGCTCAAACTGCAAGACCTGCGGCTGATCTACGGCGCGCTGATGCTCTATGGCTGCGCCCGCGCCTTTACCGGCCCGGCCCTGCAAAGCCTGCTGCCGCAGATTGTTCCGCGTGATCAACTGCCTTCGGCCATCGCCACCAACAGCGTCATCATGCGCTGCTCGACTGTCGGCGGCCCGTTGATCGGCGGCTATCTGTACTGGCTGGGCGGCGCAGAGCTGACCTATTCGGTGTGCGTCGCGGCATTCATTGCCGGGATTGTGCTGCTGGCCCCGGTTGCCACGCCGTTTGCCGGCAAGCCGGTAGAGCTGGGCTCGAATGCCTGGGGACGATTCACCGCAGGCATTGCCTTTATCCGCTCGCGCCCGATCATCCTCGGCACCATTTCTCTGGACCTGTTCGCTGTATTGCTGGGCGGCGTGGTTGCATTGCTGCCGATCTATGCCCATGAGGTGCTGCACCTCGGACCGCAGGGATTGGGCATGTTGCGCGCGTCGATGAGCCTGGGTGAGCTGGGCGTCGGCATTTACCTGAGCATTCGCCCGCTGGAGCGCAACGTCGGGATGACCATGTTTCTCGCCGTTGCCCTGTTCGGCGTGGCGAATCTGGTCTTTGCCCTGTCGACACTGTTCTGGCTGTCGTGCCTGGCGCTGCTGGTCGCGGGTGCAGCAGACATGGTCAGCGTGTTCATTCGCTCGGCGCTGGTACAGTTTTCGACCCCGGACAACATGCGTGGCCGGGTCAACGCGGTGAACATGCTGTTCATCGGCTCTTCCAACGAGCTGGGCGAGTTCCGGGCGGGCACCAGCGCCTCGCTGGTCGGCGCAATCCCGGCCGCGATCCTCGGCGGCGTCTGCACGCTGGGTGTGGTCGGCGCATGGATGACAGGCTTCAAGTCGCTGCGCCAGGTCGACCGTTTTGCCGATGCGTCCCCACCGGACGTATTCAAGGCACAACCCGCCGCACAGCCCTGATCACCGCAGGCAGCGCGAAATCAAGACCAGAGCAATACCGGCAGAACCAAACTGTCCGTCACGCCTCTATACTGTCGCATTCTGCACAACGCTGCGCGGACCGCCGCACTGGCCAGACCTGTATCAGCAGCGATACTCATTGCAAGAAACATAGAGGGATCCGACATGCTCTGGAAAAAAGGCCGACGTAGCGACAACGTAGTCGATGCTCGCGATGGCGGCAGCAGTGGGGGTGGCGGTGGCATGCGCATCGGTGGCAAGGGACTGGGTATCGGCGGTATCGTGATCATTGTCGCGATCGGCCTGCTGACCGGTCAGGACCCGATGCAGATCCTTGGCCAGTTGACCGGACAGAGCACTGAGCAAACCGCACCGCCCAGCGCACAGACGCGTGAAGCGCCGCCCGCCAACGATCAGCAGGCCGAATTTGTGCGCAGCATTCTGGGCGACACCGAAGACACCTGGCGCGCGGTGTTCGCGCAAAGCGGCCGCGAGTACAAGGACCCGACGCTGGTGCTGTTCAGCGGCCAGGTGAATTCCGCCTGCGGTCGCGCCACCTCGGCGACCGGTCCGTTCTATTGCCCGGCTGACCAGCAGGTCTATCTGGATATGGACTTCTTCCGCGAAATGGCCCAGCGCTTTTCCGCCGCCGGGGACTTCGCTCAGGCTTACGTGATTGCGCACGAAGTCGGGCACCATGTGCAGACACTGCTGGGCATTTCCGCCAAGGTCGACAAAGCGCGTCAGGCCGGGCAAAAAATGGAAGGCAGCAACGGTTTACTGGTGCGCCAGGAGTTGCAGGCCGACTGCTTTGCCGGTGTTTGGGCCTACAACGCACAAAATCGTTTGAACTGGCTTGAGCCGGGTGATATTGAAGAAGCATTGAACGCGGCGAACGCTATCGGCGATGATCGCCTGCAGCAGCAAAGCAGTGGTCGAGTCGCTCCGGACTCCTTCACGCATGGCACGTCTGCACAGCGCGTGCGCTGGTTCAAGGCCGGTTTTGCCGAAGGCCAAATAAATCAATGCGACACGTTCGCTGCCAAGAGTCTCTGAGCACATGATTAAACCGCTTCTGGTCCTGTTGTTAAGCACTGCCTTCGTGAGCCTTGCGGCGCATGCCGAGGATCAAGCGGTTAATTCCATCAGCCCGGATCGTCTGGCGATCAATGGTGCCGAGGCGACGCTCGGGCTGAGCCAGGAGTGGGTGCATCCCAAACCGAAGATCGAGCGTGTGGTGATCGTGCTGCACGGTCGTCTGCGCAACGCGCAAACCTACCTGCGCAGCATCGAACGTGCTGCCAATCAGTCCAGAGAGCGCGGCAAGACCCTGCTGATTGCCCCGCAGTTTCTGGATGAGAAAGACATCGTCGCCCACCATTTGCCGGAATCGATTCTGCGCTGGCGTCAGAACGGCTGGATGGAAGGCGCAACCTCCAGCGGTCCCAAGCCGGTCAGCTCGTTTCTGGTGCTCGACCATATCCTCAAGCGCCTGAGCGACAGCAAGCTGTTCCCCAATCTGAAAGAAATCGTCATTGCCGGGCATTCCGGTGGTGCGCAGGTGGTACAGCGCTACGCGATGATCGGCGGCAAGGAAGACGCGCTGCTGCTACGCGAGGGTGTGAAGCTGCGTTACGTGATTGCCAACCCGTCGTCGTATGCCTATTTCGACGCCGAGCGGCCGGAGCCGGTGACCGCGCAAAGCTGCCCTGACTTTGACGAATGGAAATACGGCCTGAACAAGATGCCGTTCTACTCGGGCAAGGAAAAACCGGCCGACATCGAAAAGAACTACGTGAAGCGTGACATCACTTACCTGCTGGGCGAACTGGACACCGACCGCAATCACCCGGCGCTGGACAAGACCTGTGCAGCCGAAGCACAGGGCCCGTATCGCCTGATTCGCGGGCAGAACTACTTCAACTACCTGCAGAAGCGCCACCCCGAGGGGCTGAACCAGCGTCTGGTGATCGTGCCGAAAGTCGGCCACAACGGCGACGGGATCTTCACATCACCTGAAGGCCAGGCGGTGCTATTCAAGCCGTTCTAAAGTATGAATATCGTCCCCGCGCTCAGCGTTATACACCAGTCCAACCGACTCTCGTGCATTACGCCATGCCTCGCCCTTAGCGACTGCACATAGAAGCGCTTTTTTATCGCGATGGTACTGGCGACGCAGAGTGCGACGTGAGTGACGGCTGAGTCCTGGCGCTGATCCGGGGGTAGCCTGGCAGGACGCCAGGCTAGCCGCACCGTGCCATGGATGGCCCGTTGCGGCGCCCCCCGGATCAGTGTCAGGGCGAAGGAACCCGACGAAGTCGGGCCGGAAACAGGAGCGAGGGGGTTTGCCTACTTTGGCCCCATCAAAGTAGGTCGCCGAGGGGCGAAAAGGGGGCTCGAGTCGAGCCTGAATCTCTCTGATATCGCAGAACTGTGTGACGCGGAGCGTCACGAAATTCATGCCACTGCGGAGCACTGGCACGATAGGCCGTTCAGATCAGCCCAACATCCCGCGCAACGCCCTGCAATCCACCGCGTGCCAGTCGGTCAGTTCCGGCCAGGGGTTCTCCGGCAGGTTGACCAGGATGGTTTTTGCCCCCGCCGCACGGCCGCAGCTCAGGTCGTGCAGGTAATCGCCGATCATGACCATTCTTTCCGGCTCGACCTCCCAGGCGCTCGCCAGCTTCAGCAAGCCGGCCGGGTCGGGTTTGGGCGTCGCTTCGTCACGGCCAAGTACGTCCTCGACGGCGAAACAATCGGCCAGACCGATTGCCTGCAACGTGATATGCGCCAGCTCGCGAGCGTTGCGGGTCAGTATGCCCAACCGATAACCACGCCCTGCCAGCTCGCGAACCAGCTCGACCGCACCCTCGGCAGGCAGCGAACCCAGCGCCAGCTCTCGCTCATGCTCCAGCAGCCAGGCGTGCTTGGCCGCTGACTCGTCCTCTGGCAACGCTGCCAAATGGCCAAGAATGTCGTGGTCCTGCGGGATACCCAGTTCACGCTTGATCGCCGGAAAATCGTGGACCGGCACGGTCAGGGTGCCGTCCATGTCGAATACCCAATGCCGTATGCCGTCGAGTGTCATGCCCAATCCTTTCGGTGACGAATCAATCCTTCCTGGCTGACCGATGCAACCAGTTGCCCGGCGCGGTTGAAGACACTGCCCCGCGAAAAGCCTCGGGAGTTGCCTGCCCACGGGCTGTCCATGGCATACAGCAGCCAGTCATCGGTGCGCAGGTCATTGTGGAACCACAGTGAATGATCAAGGCTGGCCACCTGCATATCGCGCTGCCAGACCGTCTTGCCATGGGGTCGCAACGAGGTGGTCAGCAGGTTGAAATCAGACGCGTAGGCCAGCATGTAACGATGCAGCGCCTGTATGTCCGGCAAGCTGCCATCGGCGCGGAACCACACATACTTGACCGGCTCGCCAGGCTTGGGGTCATACGGGTCCTCGGCCGTCACCGGGCGGAACTGAATCGGCTTGGGGCGCAGAAACTTGTCGTGCGCCGCTTCGGGAATCAGGTGTGCTCGGCTGGTCAGCAGCTCAAGCTCCGACGGCAGGTTCTCCGGGCCGACAATCTGCGGCATCGTAGCCTGATGCTCGAAGCCCTCTTCGTCGTACTGAAACGAAGCGCTGCAGGTAAAGATCGGCTTGCCCTTCTGTATCGCCGTGACACGACGGGTGCTGAAACTGCCGCCGTCACGCACCCGGTCAACCTGATAGACCACCGGCAGACCCGCATCGCCGGGGCGCAGAAAGTAGCCGTGCAGCGAGTGAACGTGCCGGGTGTCCTCGACGGTCTGGCTGGCGGCGGACAATGACTGGCCCAGCACCTGGCCACCAAAAAGCTGGCGGAAACCCAGATCCTGACTACGGCCGCGAAACAGGTTTTCTTCGATGGCTTCCAGCGTCAGCAGCTCAACCAGATCATCCAGCACTTGACTCATTATCACTCCTCGCGCACACCGGCTCTGAACCCGCAAGGCAGCGGTGACCGGTATGATATGTGGCGAGCCTGGGGCCCGCACCTTGGAATGGAATGATACAGAATTTAAGATGGCGGGCTTAATCCTGTTTACAGCTCAGTCAGGGCTCAAGCGTGTTGAGCCACTGCTCACGGCTGATCCGGTACAGCACATGCTGTTTGAGCGGATGGCCGTCCGGCAGGTTGGGGTGCGCGAAGTTGTCGGACTCGTCGTGCTGCATGCCGATCGCCTGCATGACTTTCTGCGATGGCTGGTTGTTCAGCGCGGTGAACGAGACGATCTCTTCCAGCTTCAAACGCTCGAACCCGCAACGCAGCGCGGTCCATGCCGCCTCGCTGGCAAAGCCCAAGCCCCAGTGCTCGCGCGCCAGGCGCCAGCCAATTTCAACGGCGGGCGTGAAAGGCGCCTTGAAACCCACCACATGCAGCCCGGTGAAACCGATGAATTCGCCCGTATCCTTGCGTTCCAGCGCCCATAACCCGAAGCCCAGCTCGGCGAAATGACCGCGTATTCGCCCGATCATGGCGGCGCTTTCAAGACGGCTCAGAGGCGCCGGAAAATAGCGCATGACTTGCGGATCGGTGCACATGGCGGCGAACACGGGCAAGTCGTCGTCACGCCACTGCCGCATCAGCAGTCTGGCACTGTCAAGC
Organism: Pseudomonas syringae; assembly: GCF_023278085.1. Taxonomy (NCBI): domain Bacteria; kingdom Pseudomonadati; phylum Pseudomonadota; class Gammaproteobacteria; order Pseudomonadales; family Pseudomonadaceae; genus Pseudomonas; species Pseudomonas syringae. The sequence goes on from NZ_CP066265.1 coordinate 4,611,348, forward strand.
TTGAGTATCGGTTCCATCGATTCACCCGTGTTACGAGACCATGGTTACGAGGCTAAGTTACGAGGCCAGTTAATAGTTACGAGGCTATATGGCCGTCAGTGTGAGCATAGTTCCACCAGCCGTTTGCCAGATGACTGGGCGACCGAGCGCATAACTGGCACTATCGGCCTTCGACCTTTGAACGAACATCCAATGCCCCTGCCGCTCATCTATCACGACGACTACAGCCCGGCGTTTCCGGCGGACCATCGGTTCCCTATGGACAAGTTTCGCCTGTTGCGTGACTACTTGGTCGACAGCGGGCTGACCCGTGACGTTCAATTAATACGCCCTGAGTTATGCCCGGCGGACATTCTGGCGCTGGCCCATGATCCGTCCTACATAAGCCGCTACCTCAGTGGCGACCTGTCACGCGAGGATCAGCGACGTCTCGGCCTGCCCTGGAGCGAAGCACTCGCACGACGCACTGTCCGTGCCGTGGGCGGCTCGCTGCTGACCGCCGAATACGCTCTGACGCACGGGCTGGCCTGTCATCTGGCAGGCGGCACGCACCATGCGCACTACGATTACCCGGCCGGTTTCTGCATCTTCAATGACCTGGCCGTGATCAGCCAGTACCTGCTGCAGAGCGGCCGTGTGGATAAAATATTGATCTTCGATTGTGACGTCCATCAGGGCGATGGCACAGCGCGTATTCTGGCGGATACAGAAGATGCAATTACCGTCTCGCTGCACTGTGAAAAGAACTTCCCGGCCCGCAAGGCCCAGAGCGACTGGGACATCCCGCTGCCGATGGGGATGGGCGACGCCGAGTACCTGAACGTTGTCGATGACCTGCTCAATTACCTGCTGCCGTTCTACAAACCGGATCTGGTGCTGTATGACGCAGGCGTGGATGTCCACAAAGACGACGCCCTCGGCTACCTGCAACTGACCGACCAGGGCGTGGCCAGTCGCGACGAGGCGGTGTTACGCCATTGTCTGGGCCGCGACATCCCGGTCATGGGCGTGATCGGCGGCGGTTACAGCAAGGACCGACAGGCACTGGCCAGGCGCCACGGGATTCTGCATCACAGTGCGCAGAAGGTATGGAACGACATGGGTTTGTAACCGCGCGCCGCACTTCACCCCCGTTGCACACCCGAGATGCACACCTGAAAACAGCCCTCGGGTAGAATGCCCCACCCTTCTGCTATCGATAGTCTGCTGACCATGACTCACCTCGCCTCCCCTGCCTGCCGATCCGTTGCCATCATCGGAGGCGGCCCTGCGGGATTGATAGCGGCCGAAGTGCTGAGCGAGGCCGGGTTCAAGGTCGATCTGTATGACGGCATGCCTTCGGTGGGGCGCAAGTTTCTGCTGGCGGGCGTTGGCGGCATGAATATCACCCATTCCGAACCCTACCCTGCCTTTCTGGGGCGCTACGCCGAACGTTCGCCGATGATCGCCCCCCTGTTGCGGGAGTTTGGCGCGGACGCTTTGTGCCAGTGGATTCATGCACTGGGCATCGAGACATTTGTCGGCAGCTCTGGCCGGGTGTTCCCTACCGACATGAAGGCCGCCCCGCTATTGCGTGCATGGCTCAAGCGCCTGCGTGATGCCGGTGTCGTTATCCACACCCGACATCGCTGGCTCGGCTGGAATGCCGACAGCAGCTTGCGTATCGCTCACCCGGACGGCGAACTCGCGCTAAAGCCCGCAGCCACCTTGCTGGCACTGGGCGGTGCCAGCTGGGCTCGCCTGGGTTCCGATGGTGCGTGGCTGCCGTGGCTGCGGGCAAAGCAAGTAGACGTCGCGCCTTTGCAGGCCGCCAACTGCGGTTTCGAAGTGAGTGCCTGGAGCGATCTGTTGCGTGACAAGTTTGCTGGCGCGCCCCTGAAGAACATCGCTATGGGCCTGCATGGCCAAACGCTGCGCCTGGGCGAATGCGTACTGACCGAGACGGGCGTTGAAGGCAGCCTTGTGTACGCACTCTCGGCGCAGATTCGAGAGCAGATCAACCTTGATGGCTCGGCCGTTGTGCAGATTGATCTGCTGCCCGATAAAACGCTGACAGACATTCAAAAAGCGCTGAGCAAACCCCGCGGCTCGCGCTCGATGTCCAAACACCTGCACAGCCAGTTGGGGCTGGACGGTGCAAAGGCCGCGCTGTTACGCGAGCTTGCGCCTCGTGAGGCGTTTGCTGATGGGCTGTTGTTAAGCCAAGCCATCAAGGCACTGCCACTGACCCTGATCACACCGCGCCCGATTGATGAGGCCATCAGCACCGCAGGCGGCGTGACTTTCGAAGCGCTGGACGAACGCCTGATGCTCAGGCAACTGCCGGGCGTGTTCTGCGCAGGCGAAATGCTCGACTGGGAAGCCCCCACCGGCGGCTACCTGCTCACCGCCTGCTTCGCCAGCGGCCGCGCTGCGGGGCTGGGGATGGTTGAGTGGCTGAACTCGCGCTGATCCCTGTGCCTATGTTCTTCGTGGGGATGCATTTCTTTACGCTCTGCGTCTGCGTCACACACCGGCGTCCGGACACCTGATTCAGGCATTAAGGGATGCAGGCCTGAGCTTGGGTTACGCTGGCTGTTTCACCAGGCTGAAGATTTGTGACGCAGAGCGTCACGAACGGCATTCCCACGCGGAGCGTGAGGAACGATAGGCGCTCCTACACTCGCCGCGGCAGCCCTGAATGCGCGATGCGCCTCGAGGCTTTTTGACTATCGTGCCCACGCTCCAGCGTGGGCATGCCGTTCTGGACGCTCTGCGTCCGATCTTGAGTATGCGGCTTCCCTCAAGGCTTCTTCTTGCGTGGCCCGGTGTTGAAGACCGGTACTTTACGCACCGGTTTGACCACTGGCGCAGGCTCTGACTCGCCGCTGTCGACCCATTTACCCAGGTTGCGTTTGCTGCCCGAGACCTTGGGCTTTTTCGGTTTCTTGGGCTTTTTCAGAATCTGGCCGCTGGCGTCAGTGCTTGGCACCCGATGCTCCGGCTCGAAATCCTGTTCTTCATGGCGCTCCAGGGTCTGGCGGGTCAGCACTTCAATGGCCGACAGCAGCTCAACCTCATCGGCACACACCAGGGAAATCGCCTCGCCGGTCTGGCCCGCACGGCCGGTACGACCGATACGGTGGATGTAATCCTCGGCCACGATCGGCAGGTCCAGGTTGACCACGGTCGGTAAGTCATCGATATCCAGACCGCGAGCTGCCACGTCGGTGGCAACCAGGATCTTCACTTCGTTGCTCTTGAAACGATCCAGCGCACGCTGACGGGTGGCCTGCGGTTTGTCGCCATGAATGCCGTCGGCGTTCAAGCCCAGCCCCTGCAAGCGGTCCACCAGTTGATCAACGCCCACGCGGGTCTTGGCGAACACCAGCACCTGCCCCCACCGATGCTTCTTCATCAAGTGAATGAACAGATCCGCCTTGCGCTTCTTGTCCACGGTCACGACCCATTGCTTGACCGAAGACGCCGCGACATTGCGCGGGCTGACTTCGATGGTCAGCGGGTCATTCAGCATTTGCGCGGCCAGCAGGCGAATCTCGTCGGAGAACGTCGCTGAGAACAGCAGCGTCTGACGCTGCTTGGGCAACACGGCATAGATCCCGCGCAGCTCCTCGGCAAAGCCCAGGTCAAGCATGCGGTCGGCTTCATCGAGAATCAGGGTTTGCAACTGAGAGAACCTGATCGCTTTCTGGCGATACAGATCAAGCAGGCGGCCCGGCGTCGCAACCAGCACATCCACGCCCTTGCGCAGCTTCATCATTTGCGGATTGATGCTCACGCCGCCGTAAGCCGCGTAAGTGCTCAGTGGCAAGTGTTCGGCATACTGACGAATGCTCTCGTGAACCTGATCGGCCAGCTCGCGGGTCGGCGCCAGGACCAGCGCACGGATCGAGTTGGGCGCTACTTTGGGGCCTTCCATGGTCAGGCGTTGCAGCAGCGGCAAGGCGAAACCGGCGGTCTTGCCGGTGCCGGTCTGGGCCGCAGCCATCAGATCGCGGCCCGCCAGTACCGGAGGAATGGCCTGTGTCTGTACAGGCGTCGGAGTCTGGTAACCGAGCGCTTCAAGGGCGCGCAGCAAGGGTTCGATCAGGCCAAGAGAGGCGAATGTCATGGGGATACCGTAGGAAAAATTCACGCAAGGCGCGCAGTTTAACCTGTCCGGCCCACCTCGGTTAGCTTGTGCGTGTCGATCCGGCGTCTCGCAGTGGCGGCCTGCGCCATTGCGGCAAGCCAATCAGCACCACGCCGCTGATGATCACCACCATCGCCATGCACTCTTCCGCGCCGATTGTCTCGCCCGCGAACAGCACGCCAAGCATCACCGCAACCGCCGGGTTGACGTAGGCGTAACTGGTGGCGGCGGCCGGACGTACGTTCTTGAGCAGGTACATGTAAGCACTGAACGCGACGATGGAGCCAAACACCACCAGATACAGCAGCGCGCCCCAGCCCGCCGCCGTCGGCATGTGCTCAAGGCGCTCGCCGCTGAGCGCGCTGCCCATCAACAGCGTCGCCCCGGCGGTCAGCATTTCCGCAGCACTGGCCATCGGGCCTTTCGGCAACGGCAGGTGCTTGCTCAGCACCGAGCCGAACGCCCACGATGCAGCAGCGAGGATCACCAGCGCCGCCCCGTAGGGACTGGCTTGCAGGTTGGAGCCGAGATTCAGCAGGCAGATGCCGATCAGGCCCAGCACAATGCCCGCCCACTCAAGGTTGGTCGTGCGATTGCCCCAGAATAGGCCGAACAACAAGGTGAACAGTGGCATGGTTGCCACCGCCAGCGCTGCGATGCCCGACGCGACACCGGCATGCTCGGCCAGCGTCACCCCGCCATTACCGCAGGCCAGCAGCAGAAAACCGATCACGAACGCGGCTTTCCACTCGACCCAGGTCGGCGCAGGCACGCCGCGAAAACGCAAGAAACCGTACATCAGGCACCCGGCAATCATGAAGCGCACGCCTGCCATCATCAGCGGCGGCCACGACTCGACGCCAATGCGGATCACCAGATAGGTCGAACCCCAGATCAGGTACAAGGCAAGAAAGGCACCGATGAGCAACGGCGAAATGCGAACGGACTGGGGCATGGTCAGACTCTGGATGCATTGTTATGGTTGACCTATTGTATGAAGGCCAACCACGAAGATTAAGCAGACAAACCTGTTTAATCCACGCCATAACTTATGAATCAACGCTTGTTCGGCATCCAGACCTTCGTTTTAAAAATCAAACGCCGCGCAACAGGAGGCACGCCATGACCCTGGATAAATACGATCGGATTCTGCTCGATGAACTACTGAAAAACGGCCGCGCCTCTTTTGCGCAATTGGCGAAGCTGGTCAACCTGTCTGCCCCGGCGGTGGCTGAACGAGTTGCCAAGCTGGAAGCCAGCGGGGTGATTACCGGCTACGAGGCCAAGGTCGATCTGTCAAAAGTCGGCCTGCCGATTCAATGCATCATCGAACTGCGCATGGGCAGCCACGGCAACCAGCAGGCCTACAAGGAATTGTGGAAGGTGCCCGAACTGATCCAGTGCTATCGGGTGACAGGCGACCCGTGCGTGATCATGCGCGCGGCGGTCGATTCGATGCCGCACCTTGAGGACCTGATCAACCGGATTGCGCAGTTCGGCTTCAGCAAGACTTCAATCGTGCTGTCGACCGCTGTAGAGCGCAGCCTGCCGTCCGGCTACCTGGTGAAGCACAGCAAGCCGGAGATCAAAAACCGCGCTGACGCTTGAGGGTTTCGCCGATCTTCGCGGCGGGGACTTTTTGCAGTGAGCACAGCATCTGATGGGAAATCCCGGCAATGCCGTGAGTGTGGCGCAGCTCGTTGGTCAGGTACGCCGTCAGGTTGGCGGCCATTTCCGCATCGGCCATGGCCCGGTGAGCCTTGCCGGTATTGGGCAGGCGCGCATAACTGGTCAGCGTGCCGAGCTTGTGATTCGGGGCGCCGGGCATCAGGCGGCGGGCCAGCAGCATCGAGCAGGCGAAGCTCTGTTCGCGCTTGCGCTGGATACGCGACAGTTCGTAGTCCCAAAACTTCTGGTCGAACGAGGCGTTGTGCGCCACCAGCGGCGTCGAACCGACAAAGTCCGCCACATCGCCCATCACCCGCTCGGCGCTGGGGGCAGTGCGAATCATGTTGTTGCTGATCCCGGTCAGCCCTTCGATGAACGCCGGAATACGCACACCGGCATTCATCAGGCTCTGAAAGCGCTCGACGATACGCCCCTGTTCCATGATCACCACGGCAATCTCAGTCGCCCGGCAGCTGTGGTTGGGAGAAATTCCGGTGGTTTCGAAGTCGATGACTGCAATACGTTCCAACACTGGCCTGGCCCTATAAATTCATTTCAGCAACAACGCGCCTTCGATCGGCACATACCGGCTGGCTGCGCGAATCAGCGAGTTCGCAGTGAGGCCCGGCACACCATAGGCCACCGCTTCGACACCGTGTTTACTGATCACGCGTTCGAGCAGCATGTCGAAATCGCCATCGCCCGAGGCCAGCACGACTTCGTCGACTTGCGGCGCGTAGTCCATGATATCGATGGTGATGCCGACATCCCAGTCGCCCTTGGCCGAGCCGTCGCTGCGCTGAATATATGGCTTGAGCCTGACCGTAAAGCCCAGATTGCGCAGGATCTGCTGAAACTGCTGCTGCTTGCTGTCGCCGCGATCAATCGCATACGCAAACGCATGGACGATTTCGCCGCGCTTGCTGATGTCCGCCCACAGCGCAGCGTAATTGAAATGACAGCCATGCGCCTGGCGCACGGTGTAATACAGGTTCTGCACGTCGGCGAACACCGCAATCTTCTTCACCGCAATTCCTCATGGCGGGCAACGCCCACTGGTTACAGCGATCCGGAATGTGAATCGGCGACCAGTATGCCAGCTTGAGGAAGGAATTGAGGGATGGATCGGTGCAGGCCGTGCAGAGGCGCGCGCATCATGGCAGAGATTATCGTTCCCACGCTCCAGCGTGGTAACGCCTTTCCGGACGCTCCGCGCCCGATCCAGAGCACGCAGCGCAGCGCAGATGGGTGACGCAAAGCGTCACCCTGGGCATTCCAACGCTGGAGCGTGAGGAACGCTCATCGCGTTCTCACACAAACGAATCATCGTCCGCAAACATGTCGCCGCCATCATCAAAGCTGTCATCAGCGGTGTACTGCTGATCCGGCTGCCCCCAACTGCTTTGATCATTGATCGAACCCGTATCCTGAACCGGTGGCGCGTCATGAATGACTTCAACGATCTCCTGCGGCTGGCTGTGGTGGCTGAACATGCTGCTGATGCCTTCTGCCAACAGCACGCCGCCCGCAACACCGGCCGCTGTCTTCAGCGCGCCCCCGAGAAAACCGCTACCGGCTGCAGGCGCGGCATAACCGCCCTGTGGCGCTGCGGGCGCAGGTGCCGGATTGAAACCCGCCCCATCACGCCAGCCGCCACCGGTCGCCTGACTCGGTTGAGGCTGCGGCGCGCGCGGTGCGCTGCTGCCGAAGATACTCGACAGAAACCCACCACTTGCAGGGGCCGACGAGGCTTGCCCCTTGGCCTGCTGAAGCTCGGCCTGCAACTGCTGAATCTGCTCGTCGCGCTGTTTCACCTGCTGATTCAACTGATTGACCGCCGCCTCCTGCACCAGAATCGCTTGCGTCATGTAATACGGCGCGGCGGGCTGGCGGGTCAGATGCTCCCTGATACGCGCCTCGGCCGCCGCATCGCGTGGGGCAGATGCCGCTTCCGCGTCTTTCAGTTTCGAAAAAAGACCATCGATCAGGGTTTGTTCTTCGCTGTTCATGACCACCTCACTGAGTTGCCACTGAAATTCTTCCCCGCCTCGATGGCAGGACCATGATCAGAAAATGGGGCCACCTCGACGCGCTTCAATGACATGAAGAAAAAGATAACCAGTCACGGGACCGCACGACCGCTGTGCTTGGTTCGGCAAGGGTCATGGGCTAAAGTGGCGGCCTGCTTTTAGCCTGTGATCTATCTACATGAACCCGCTGACCGTCATCCAGGATTCGCTGTACTTTTTCCGCCGCCACCTGGGCAGCATTCTGGTGCTATGCCTGCCGCTGGTGATCCTCGAAGTCCTCGCCAAGCAAGCGTTGAGCAGCGCCATGTCCGCCGAGGCATCACCGGCCTACGCACTGGTGATCGGGCTGTTTTTCTACCCGATCTACACTGCCGCGCTGATCCTGTTTCTCGACGCCCGCAGCCGTGGCGAAGAGGCGCAAACCCGCGACCTGCTGGCCATGGCCTTGCGCCTGTGGCCCACCTTCGCGGTGCTTTCAGCCATGAGCACCCTGCTGATCATGTTCGGCCTGTCGCTGTTCGTGGTTCCCGGCATCTGGGTGATGGTCAAGCTGGCGTTCAGCGAATACCTGCTGGTGCTGCGCAAACTCACACCGTTCATGGCCATGCGCGAAAGCATGCAGATGACCACCGGGCATTTCACACGCATTCTGGTGTGCGTGCTGAGCGTCTACATTCCGCTCTGGCTGCTTGAAGGCGCCAGCCTTTACCTCTTTCCCGAGCCACAGAGCCTGCCGGTTTCGGTGGCCATCGACAGCCTCAGCAGCTTTCTGCAACTGTTTACCACCATCGTGATGTTTCGCCTGTTCATGCTGGTCAGCGAGCCTGCACACAAGAACTGACGTCAGCGGCGCTGATTCGGTATGCTCGAACCCGAATCCCTCACCGAGCGCCAGGCGCTCCAAGTCGAGCCGATGCCCCGTGTCCTGATACGCCTGACCCTGTCATGCCTGCTGCTGATCGCGGTGCTGCTGGTGCTGGTCTACCAAATGACCTGGCGCCCGCCCGCCCACGAGTTAATCACCGCCAGCTGCAACCCTGCCGTGCAGGCGTCGAAACTGGTGCCCGGACAAGCCCTGAAAGTCATGACCTGGAACATCCAGTACCTAGCGGGCAAACGCTATGTGTTCTGGTACGACATGACCGACGGCAGCGGCCCGGACGAACGCCCGACGCCTGAAGACCTTGCCTACAACCTGGATGAAGTCGCCCGGGTGATTCGCGACGAACAGCCGGACATCGTGCTGCTTCAAGGCGTGGACGACGGCGCCAAAAATTCCGATTACCAGGATCAGTTGAAGCTGCTGGAAGAGCGCCTGATCGACCTGTACCCATGCAGCACCCAGGCGTTCTACTGGAAAGCGGAGTTCGTACCCAACCCGCATATCTGGGGCAGCGTCGGCAGAAAACTCGCCACCCTCAGCCGCTTCCATATCGACAGCGCCGAACGCCTGCAACTGCCGGTGCCCGACGCCAACCTCATCAGCCGCCAGTTCCAGCCCAAGGATGCCCTGCTGGTCAGCTACCTGCCCCTGCGCGACGGCGGCAAAGTGGCCGTTATCAACACCAGCCTGAGCACCGCCAAACAAAGCGGTACAGCTCAAAAACAAATCGCGGCCACTGAAACGCTGCTGGACAAACTCGAAGGCAGCGGCACGCCCTGGCTGATCGGCGGCGACTTCAACCTGCTGCCGCTGGGCCAATACCAGCGCCTCCCCGAACAGCAGCGCCTCGGCTATGCAGCAGACAGCGAACTGCACGAGCTGTGGGAAAAGTACCCGATGATCCCCACCAATGCCGAATCGAGCGGCATTGATCGCAGCAAATGGCTGACCCACTTCCCGAATGACAGCCGCATCAACGGGCCGGACCGGACGGTGGATTATCTGTTCTACAGCCCGAGTTTGAAGCGGGTCAGTGCCAGAGTGCGCAGGGATGACACGCTGTTGATCTCTGATCACCTGCCAGTGATCGGGCGGTTTTTGTTGCCGGTTTTGCCTTGAGGGGCAACCAGGCCTGGCCTTACTTCTGAGGTACTGCCAACGGCGCAGTGACAATGGGTGCACGGCTGACGCGAGTGAACCAGACGTTGGACAGGAACACCGCGACGCAAACCGCAGTCACCAGCAATGGCACCCAGAATGTATGCCAGGCGGACAGCATGAACTCTGCGGCGAGTGCAATGACAGGCACGCAAGGCGTCAGAATCGAGACCCGCCCTCCGCCCAGTTGCTGGATCGAATACTGAAGGCTGAACACCGGTATCAGTACTGAAACGACTGCCAGACCGACAAGCTGGAACAACATCTGCGTATCAAGCGTGAACAGTTGAACAAGGCCTTCCCTGCCGACCCATCCGGTGACAAGCATCAGCAGAAAAAACCGCGTACAGAGGATGTCCATGGCGCTGTACTGTTTTCCCAGGTTAAGACGCCCCGAACAATACACATAGACACCACCGGTAATCCCCGCCACTGTTGCCAGCGCAATCCCCTCATACAGGCGCTCGACACTGACCATCGCCGTAGCCCCGAGCAGCACGCGAACAATCACCAGCGCCATTAGTGAGGCAAGTATCAACAGCGCACCAATCCAGCGAAAGCGACTGATCGGCGTCTTCAAGGCGATGGCTTCGCAGATCAGGACAACCAGCGGCATCCACCCTTGATAAATCGCCGACTCGACGGAGGCTTCTATTCGTTGAAGGGCCATGAACATGAACCACCAACTGAACAGCGTCAGTACATTGATCAATACCACCGCCCGCCATTGCTCGCGTAACAGGCGAAGCGGATCATGCCCCCGCAGTAAATGGACGATATAGAACGTCGCCCATGCCATCAGAAAGGTGATGAACGTCAGAGTCGCACCGCTGATGCGAGAGAACGCAAACATGACCCATACGGCTGAAAGGGCAGTCGACAGGCAGTAGACCGCCATGCTGAAAGCGCCAAGATACCCTGCGTTCATGATCTCTCCCGGTGCACGATTCCTGTAAACGACACGCGCCTCATCCAAACCCTCAAAGTGCTTCGACCTGAGTCGGCTGATAACCCTGAAGCGCATCGAAATCCGCACGCAGAGACTTGGGATCGAGGTTGTAGAACGTCAGGATTCCTGCGTTATCGGCCAGCGACTTCGAATCTACGACCATGCCCGGCGAAACCTTCCATTCGATGACGAATTCGCTGGAAATCGGCGGATTGTTCAACTGGCTTATCTTGCCTTTGCGCAACGGCAGCAAGGCGGACACGACATTGTTTTTGGAATGTGGCTGGATGGCATTCAGTTTTTCAGAGCCTGCCGTCAGGTACAGATTGGCGTCGATCAGATTGATGTCACTGTTTTTCTCGTGGTACGGCACACCAATACCACCCGGAACGCGCGCAGCTATTTCGAGAAAGATAGGTTCGCCGCTCGCATGATCGACAAACAGCTCGTGATGCGTTGAGCCGTTACGAAAATTCAACGCGGCAATGACATCCCGATTGAATGCCTCCAGCCGGGACTTCAGCGCCGGGTCGAGCACTGGAATAACGCTCAGCGGTTTACCCTGGACGAAATCAAAGTTGGTGCAGCCCAGTTCAAGCAACCCGCAATACCTGACTTCGCCGTCGACAACGAACGAATCGCACTGGAACATCTGCCCATTGATGAACTCGTCAACTTCGTATTCGAAGTGAAACAGCGAAGCCGTTATCTGGTCGCGCGTCGTCAGAAAACCGGCCTTGTCGTGAACGATAGACACTTCGAAACTGCCTGCGGAATTCACCGGTTTGATCACCAGAGGCAACCCGAAGGCAGCGCATAATTCTGTGTAATAGCCCTCGGGGTCACGCGCCAGACGAGCCTGGTCCAGCTTTGCAAACGCGGGAATGCGAATGCCTTTGCTGTTTACTGCGCCTTTCATGCGTACTTTGTCCCGGAAGTTCGATACAACCTCCAGCGTGTCGCCTTCAATACCGAACTCTTCTCTGAGCAGCGCCGCCAACTCCACATGGCATTCTTCCTGACAGAAGATCCTGATTGCAGACGAATCCCCCCCCAGTTTGCGCAACTCGTCACTGACGACCAGACGACACTGTTCATGGTCCAGCAGCGTACGAATATTGCGATGCGGATCGCCGTCAGCTCGAATAATCACCGACATATGCGACTCGATCTTGTCGAGCAGTACATCCGCACGATCGGCGATCAGTACCGTTCTGCAAGTGTCGTGCAGCGTCTTCAAGGCTGTGACACTGGCAAAATTCAGGTAGTGGGGTGTCAGGAAAACAATCGTTTTAACCATGATGGCCATCCTCGATAAAGTCGACGTTCATGCGGTAAAGCAGACGGGCGTCATCGCCGCCCACACTTTTGGGAATCACCGGGCCTCGGTGCATTGTCGAAAAGTTGTCCCAGATGACGATGTCGCCAGGCGTGTATCTGTGCTCATAACGAGGCGCATGAAGCACCAGGAAGTCCAGCAATGTGTCCAGAACGTGACGGGCCAGATCATCCGGCAAACCTTTGATGCGCATTGACGTTCCGGCAGTGGCGTAAAGCGAGCGAGCGCCGGACAGCGGGTGAACAGCGACCAGAGGATGAAGGACAGCGCCGTCCACGTGCCGGACCTCACTGTCATTCAAGGCCTGCGATTTGGCATCGGCATTTCGCAGCACATCGCGATTGCCGAACGAGTGGTAGACATCCAGCGCATCGAGATCCAGCGCCTGAATGAATTGCGGGCATTCACGGCTGTTCATCCATTGCTGTACAGCCTGCAACCCCGCAACACAATCCATGAACTCGGTCTCGCCGCGCAAAGCAGGAACCTGCACGGACAGCATCGAGGTAAACACTGTATTGGCGGTCTTGTACGACATATCCGTATGCCAATAAGCCCCACCATCGTGCACTCCCAAAGGCCGGTCTTCCTTGTAGACGTTAGTAATGGCCAGTACTTCCCGATAATCCTTCAGGCAGAACTGTTCCAGCACATGCAGCACCGGAGTGCCCAGGCGACGGATCAGCCGGACATAGGGCTCTACCGCGATATCCTTGTTCGCAATGACCACGACCTTGTTTCGAGCGACTTCGTGACGCAACTCCATGTCCGACATGTGTATCGCATCACCGAGCTGCATGCGCAGAGGCGCGAACGGCCTCATGCCCATGACACACGCTCCTGCACCAGAGGTTGCTCAGCGTTGGCGTTGACAGAAGGAATCATGGTGTTGACCGACGCATACCCTGACGCAGCACCTGCCACGTAAAGTCCATCAATGGGACTCTGGCCGTTCTGATGTGCGGCAAAGCCGGTGCTTTGGTCCAGAAGTTGCGGCCAGTCTGTCGCCGGCAATTGCGCGGTAATGCCTGTTGCGGAAACCAGACGGCAATCGTCTCTCTGATAATCAATCCGCAACACGTAACCCGGCGCGTCATTCAAGCGGCTCGACAGCCCCTCTTTGGCCGATGCCTCACAGGAGCCTTTCAGCAGCGGGTGGCTGTTCAGCTCTTCAGACAGTACCAGCCTTAATGCCCCGTCCACTGCCTGCAGCTCGCTGTATGCGTGCAACCACAGACGCGCTCGACTGGCCGAAGCATGGTTGTTCAGCGGCCCTTCACACGTATTGGCGGTGGACTTGGCAATCATTTCCAGCGTGCGCTGACTAAGCGAGCGTAAGGCAAAACGGTTGTCGGTTTCCTGCGGATAAAGTCCGAGGTAAGACTTGACCAGAATGGTGATATTGCGAGCCAGGGGCGCCAACAACAGGGCAATCTGGAACGCGCTATTGCCGCTGCCAAATATGAAGACGTCTTTGTCCCTGTAACTTTCTATCTGTTCGCAACTGGCTTCGCTATAAACGTCGAAACAGCTTTTCCATTGCGTCCCTTGCAAAGGGATCGGCGCACACTTTGGCCGTATGCCGGTGGCCAGAATCACTTGCGATGCCCTGAGAATCCGTTTATTTCGGGCGTCGCCCAGAACCATCTCGAACAGATCAGCGTTTTTTTTCAGTCTCAGCACCCGATCCTGAACGAGGGTGAAGGGCAGCGCTTCAAAGTTGCCTTTGATGTAATTTGCGTATTCACTGCCGGTCGGGCTGATCGACAGATGCTGCATGAAATTCCTGAGCGGAAGTGGAGCACCCGCTATCTCCAGTTCATTGCAATACGACTGCAAAGGCAAATCACCCATCATGCCCATGCAACCACCGAAGAAATCACTGACCACGGCGACCTTCAAGTCTTTGCCAAGCAGCCTTATCGACTCACTCAGACCCGCAGGACCACCACCTATTACGATGACATCGAACACGCACTGATCCATTACATTGCCTCCATACGCCTGCAGGCCTCGTCCAGAACGGGCCTCGACGCCGAGAATGAAAACCTGACCTGGCTGTGGCGGCCGTCCAGATAAAACGGAGTAGCCGCCAAAGGCATCACACCCACATGTTCGGCCATATGCTGGCTGAATCGATGGGCCTCCATCTGCGGCGCAATCTGCGAATAATCGGCCATGATGTAATGCCCGCCATGGGGAAGACCGATCTGGAAGCCCGCAGCGGTGAGGGTGCGGGCCAGACGATCACGCTTGTCGCGGTAAAGCGTTTGCAGTCCGTCAATGCGCTGTGGCGTCAAGGTGTCCAGTAACAGCGCCGTAGCTGCCTGTAGCGGGCGAGGCTGGCAGTAACTGAGATAAAGGTGACGCGCATAGGCACTTTCAACCAGTTGAGTATCTCCGAGCAGCCAACCGATGCGGACGCCCGTCATGGAGAGCATTTTTGACGCGCTCCCTGCACTCAACCACCTGAATGATCTTTCCGGGAGACTGCCGGAATCTATCGTTTCATAGCTGTAGTACTGGTAGGCCTCGTCCAGAATGACCAGAAAATCATAAGTGGCCGAGAGGGCCTGCAGTTGCTTCCAGTCCTCGTCACCCATGCACCAGCCGGTAGGGTTGTGCGGCGTGTTGAGCAGCAGGATTCGCGCCCCCTCGCGAAGCCTGGCTTCGACCAGCCCCCAGTCAGGACCACCAACGGGGGCCGCCGACGCAAGCGGTACGGTCACGAAATCCATTCCGCAAAGACTGGCGAGCCCCGGATAATAAGGATAAAACGGTTCAAAAAAGATAACCCTGTTGCCAAACTCTGATCGGCCCGCCATCAACGCAAGAAATAATGCTTCCGTGCATCCCGAAGTGATCACTACATCTGTATCAGCACAGCCTCCGGGTAAAAAACGCTGTGCAATTCGCTCACGTATAATACGTTCCCCGCGAGGGTCGGCATATTGCCAACCCTCTACAAGTTGAGTCACCAATACACTATTCATTTCATCGTCAAACAGTGGCTCAGGAAGCCCTTGGGACAAGTTTACCGCTTGCATCTGATGGGCATAGTTGCTGGCGTCTTTAAACAGGGCAGCACGGTCGACTAATTCCAAGAGTTTCATTGCGCCTGACCTCCTTCACATGAATAACGAACTTATGAATGGGTGGCGATGCGATTGAGCCCCTTCCAGAATTGCGTCAGCAACCCGAGAACATCATGAGCGCCCTCCAGAATGTCGCCCCCCTTGTCGCCGTGTCTGGCTGCTTCCATGACCGCATCACTGATCCATTCCACGTGATCCGTTTCGACCAGCATGTGCAGATAGAAATAGGTGAAGTCTTCGTGCTTCCATCCCTCGTAGAGCCTGAAACCCTCGTAAAGATTGGCGATCATGGGGAAGCCAAACTCTTCGATGATGTAATGAGCACCAATGGCATGCTCAGTAGAACCTTCGAGGAAAATCCGCTTCAGACCGTCCACCAACTGGTGAGCCTCAGGAATGTAATCGACGGTTTGCCAATCATCGAGTTCGATGCCTACGCCTTTGAGAACACGTTGAAACATCAGGAAGTGTGCCTCGCCAACGCCATCGCCCAATTCGGAAACGACGGTGCGCGCCAACTTCATTCTGATCAATTCATTTTCAGTACGGTGCGAGGTACCCGCCAGAATCTGAGGAAAGGTTCGAATGTAATAAAAGTACTGTTGAAATACGCGTTTCAGAACAGGCTTTGGCAGAGGTGCCTTACGAAAAGTCTTGTAGAAGACATTTTCATTGATCCCTGATTCGTCAATCATGTGCTTCATCGAGAGAATGATGTCTTCACCGGTAAGACTGTCCAACTCTTTTCTCTGGGCCAGCATAGGTACCTCCAAGTAAGATAAGGTTGTCTGAATGGCTGAGACGATGTCCATCGCCTGTTTCATATAGTAAACAGCGATTTCCTTAGAGCCAATTGATTGTTGCAATGATCAATGAGTTACCGATATAGAAAATCTGCGATAGGATCCACTTCTATTTTTTATTGACTGAAATCAATAAGTTGCAAAACCGGTAACGCGAGGCAGTTTACAAAAAGGTAAGCTTGCTAACCTTTTAAAATAAAGGAGGCATGGGGGGAAAACTCTCAAAAGCCCTTGAATTAACTGGAATTTCTTATAGTGAACAAGAATTTTGTGGATATAGCGTGTGTCATCAGGACGGAACGCGCTGCACGAGGCTGGTCCATCGGCACCCTGAGTGAGCATTCAGGGGTGTCCAAAGCGATGATCAGCAAGATCGAAAATGCCCAGACGAGCCCGACCTCCAGCATTCTGGGCAAGCTTTCCGGAGCGTTCGGCCTGCCTCTCTCCACACTGCTTCATCGCGCGGAAGGTCGCTCGGGACTGCTGTCAAAGGCCAGTGAACAACCGGTCTGGGTTGACCCCGAAACAGGCTACAGCCGCCAGAAGGTTTCCCCCCCCGAGGGATGGCCGCTCGAACTGGTCAACGTAAAAATCCCGCCTGGCGTCAGCATCAGCTACCCGGCAACCGCCTACGCATTTCTCCATCAACAGGTCTGGGTCACTCAGGGGCAACTGACGTTCACCAAAGGGCAGATCACGTATCTGCTTGAGAAAGGCGACTGCCTGCAACTGGGCTCACCCGAGGAGAAATGCACGTTTAGCAATGAGACTGAGGAGACGTGTGAGTACGTGGTGGCGCTGGTTTACCGGTGAGAGCACGTGACTTGAATCTATGATCAAAACAGTTTGAACCGTTTTTGGAAGCGCTCGCCTAATGATTAGCCTGTGGATACTCCCACAGGCAGCGTGCCAATACCGGCATACACCAAAGGGTGAACAACGTGGCTAAAGACGACAAGAAAAGCAAAGGCGAAGCCTCAAAAGCCAGCAAGGACCTGAAAGACAAGAAGGCATCCCCGGAAAAGAAATCAGCAGCGGCCTCGACGCTTTCCAAGTCTTCTGAAAAGAAAGACAAGAAGAAAGACGCTGAGCCAAAGAAATCTGTAAAAAAAGCTGATAGCAAGCCGGAAAAGGCCAAGAAATCAGAGAAGGCTGAAAAGCCGGCTAAAAAGAAAAAGTGATATCTGCTGCCTGCCAGGGCTTAGCGACCTGGCGTCCCAAACGTTAGCTACGTTCCTCTCGGCTTCACCCGCGCCGTCGCCTCGGCCACCAACGGATCATCCGGCCAGTAATGCTTCGGATACCGCCCTTTCAAATCCTTCTTTACCTCAATGTAGGTCGACCGCCAGAAGTTGGCCAGATCCTGCGTCACCTGCACCGGACGGCGCGCCGGGGATAGCAGGTGCAGCTTCAAAACCTGTCGCCCATTGGCAATGCGCGGGGTATCGGACAGTCCAAACAGCTCCTGCAGCCTGACCGACAGTATCGGCGGCTGCTCGCTGTAGTCGATGCGGATGTTCGATCCGGACGGGACCTGAATGGTCTGCGGGGCCTGTGCTTCCAGTTGTTGTGGCATGGGCCATGGCAAGAGGTTGCGTAGGATGGAGGACAGGTCGAGCTGGCTGAAATGGCTGAGTCGGGTGACTTTGCCGAGGTAGGGCATCAGCCAGTGTTCGAGGGTGGCCATCAGTTGCGGGTCGCTCAGGTCGGGCCATTCGCTGGTTGCGTTTTTGTCGATATCGAGGTTGCGCAACAGTGCGACACGCGCTTGCCACTGACGCAGTTCCGGGGTCCATGGCAGCAGTTCCAGGCCTTTGCGACGCACCAACGCCAGCAACGCGTGGCTGCGCGCTGCGTCGTCGAGGCCGGTGAGCGGTTCTCGGCTGAGGATCAGTTCGCCGACTTTACGCTGCCGCTCGGCACGGAACACGCCTTCGCGTTCGTCCCAGTCGATCTGGTCGACGTTGATAACCTGCTCGGCCAGTACGGAGTCGAACAGCGCCGGATCGAACTCGGCAGCGAGGTAGATGCGCTCTTCGCGCTGGCCCTGACGACTGCCCAGGTCGGCGATGACCAGCCACGGCTGTTTCATCAGCGCGTCGGCCTCGGCGAACAGGGCTGCGCGACCGTTGGCCAGCCTGTATTCGGCACCGCCCGGTCGACGTTGTTGGGCCACGCGATCCGGGTAAGCCAGGGCGAGCAAGGCGCCCAGCCAGCGGGAGTGATCAGGATCGCTGACCGGGCTGTTCGCCGCGCCACGCAGGTATCCGCGATATTGCCGCGCCAGCTGCCTGGCCCGCTGCACGCCGCCTTGTGCGCCACGCGCAGCACGCTCGGTGCCCGCCAGCAAGGTCAGACGACTGTGCAGATCCGCGCCGCCACCGCGCAGAATATCGCGCTCACCCAGCAAGGCTGCAACGTCGCACGCCAGCTCGCCCAACCCCAACGCATGGCCTCGCAACAGCAGATGAGCGATGCGCGGATGGGCAGGCAACTCGGCCATCGCCTGACCGTGTGGCGTCAGGGCTGGCGGCTGACCCGGCTGATTGCTCAGCGCTTCAAGCCGCACCAGTAGGTCCTGCGCTTGTGCATAGGCCGCCGCTGGCGGTACATCAAGCCAGACCAGTTGCGCAGGCGTTACGCCCCAACGCGCCAGCTGCAACGCGAGCCCGGCCAGGTCTGCCTGCAGAATTTCTGCCGCACCGTAGGCGGCCAGTTGATCGTGCTGCGCCTCGGACCACAGCCGATAACACACGCCCGGCTCCAGTCGCCCTGCCCGCCCGGCCCGCTGGGTAGCGCTGGCGCGGGAGATGCGCTGAGTGTCGAGTCGCGTCATGCCGCTGCCCGGGTCGAAACGCGGCACTCGCGCCAGCCCGGCATCAATCACCACTCGCACGCCGTCGATGGTCAGGCTGGTTTCCGCGATATTGGTCGCCAACACCACTTTGCGCGTGCCCTTGGGCGCGGGCTCGATGGCAGCACGTTGCGCATTGAGGTCCAGTTCGCCATGCAAG
Organism: Pseudomonas syringae; assembly: GCF_023278085.1. Lineage (NCBI taxonomy): Bacteria > Pseudomonadati > Pseudomonadota > Gammaproteobacteria > Pseudomonadales > Pseudomonadaceae > Pseudomonas > Pseudomonas syringae. The sequence goes on from NZ_CP066265.1 coordinate 4,630,419, forward strand.
GGACACAGCAGAATATCGGAGCGCTCGCCCAACGCGTCTGCCAGTTGCTGATTGACCCGACGAATCTCGGCCTGCCCCGGCAGAAACACCAGCAGGCTGCCGGACTCGCTGCCCAGCGCATCCAGCACCGCCTGCACGACTCGCGGCTCGACAAACTCACCGGGCTGAAAAGGACGCCCCCACTGCATCGTCACCGGAAACATCCGCCCGTCGCTGCGCACGACCGGCGCATCGTCCAGCAACGCTGTCAGCCGCTCGCCTTCCAGGGTTGCCGACATCAGCAGAATCTTCAGCGGCTGGTCATCACGAAACAGCTCCCGGCCATTGAGGCTCAGAGCCAGCGCCAGATCAGCATCAAGGCTACGCTCGTGGAATTCGTCGAAAATCAAAAGCCCCACGCCTTCCAACGCCGGGTCGTCCTGCAAGCGACGCGTAAGAATCCCCTCGGTGACCACTTCAATACGCGTCTTTGGGCCGACCCGGCTTTCCAGACGAATCCGATAACCCACGGTCTCGCCAACCTTCTCACCCAACTCACTGGCCAACCGCTCCGCCGCCGCCCGCGCCGCAAGACGACGCGGCTCAAGCATCAGAATGGTCTGCCCGGCCAGCCAGGTTTCCTCAAGCAGTGCGAGCGGCACACGCGTGGTCTTGCCCGCACCGGGAGGGGCTTCGAGCACGGCTTCATGGCGTGTGGACAGGGCCTGGCGCAGGGCTGGCAGGACGGCATCGATGGGTAACGAAATCATGAAGGCTCCCGGAGAGATGCGGGGAGTATACCGGGTGAGGTTGGGGAATCAGGCGGCGTGTTTTAGCTGAACGGCAGTCGCCGCCAACAACACGATGCACAACGCCATGCAAATAGCGTTGGTGCCAGCCCAGCCCACTGCGCTGAGCAAGAGTGTTTTGCACGGATCAACTGCACGCACTTTTCCGAGGCCGTGGAGGGGCACTTTTGCCTATAGAACCGCGGATCAGATGCAGGTAGGTGACGCGGGGCGCTCATCGTTATACACAAGCCGATTTTGATTCTGGCCGCAGGCCGTAGGAGCGAGCCGGGCGAGGCTTCGCTTGTTTGCGAAAGGGTCGGCATGATCGCCGAAAATGCATCTTCTGAAACACCGTCTTCGCGAACAATGCGGATCGCCGCCCCGGTCGCTCCCGCCCTGCGGGCAGAAGCCTGAAAGGCACGTATTCCGGGCTCTCCAAGACTTGTGTATAACGCTGAGCCCAGAGCGTATTGAACGATCAGCCCCTGACGATCAGCCCGCCTTGGCCGCCATCGCCGTCACTTCCACGCGCATCCCTTCAACCGCCAGCGCAGCAACGCCCACTGCCGCACGAACCGGCCACGGCTTTTTGAAGAAGCGCTTATACACCTCGTTGAATGCAGCGCGATCTGCCATGTCGGTCAGGTAGATGGTCAGGTGCAGGACGCGGTCCATCGAGCTGCCTGCTCGTTCCAGTGCGTCTTTCAATGCCCGCAAGGTGCATTCGCTTTGTGCGGTGATATCGCCCAGTTCCAGGCTGCCGTCGGGGCGAGTGGGGATCTGGGTGCTGACCAGCAGACCGTTGAAGTCAGCGACGTCGGAGGAGATGGAGTCCGCATCAGGATCGGGGGTGAAGGTGATGTCTGCGTTTGCCATGGGATCTCTGCTTTGCAAAAGACGGAAAACGGTAAGCCTACGCGAGCGACAGGTACGGGTCGAGCCGTGGGCTTTGTCGCGGAAAGTTGAAATGCACGGCGTTGCCCGACAGAATCGCGACCCGATCCTGCCAACGGTGGTGGATGCTTCAGATGAAAAGGTGCGACGGTTGAACGAGCAGACATTGTCCAAGCGCCTTGAGCGCGTCGCCTCGCAGGTGCCAGCGGGTGCGCGACTGGCCGATATCGGCTCGGACCACGGCTATCTGCCGGTGGCGTTGTTGAACCGTGGGGTGATTTCGGCGGCGGTGGCTGGCGAGGTGGCGCTGACGCCGTTCTATGCAGCCGAGCGCACCGTGCGGGAAAACGATCTGGAACAGCAGATCACCGTGCGCCTGGCGAATGGGCTGGCGGCGATTGAGCCGGGCGATGGCATCACGGCGGTGAGCCTCTGCGGCATGGGTGGCGAAACGATTCGCGACATTCTGGAAAGCGGCAAGGCGCGGCTGAGCGGTCAGGAACGACTGATCCTGCAACCCAACGGCGGCGAGCAGCCATTGCGCGTCTGGCTGATGGAAAATGGCTACCGCATCGTTTACGAGGAGGTGCTGCGGGAAAACCGCTTCGACTACGAAATCATTGTTGCGGAACGTACCGGGCCTGTGACTTACACCGCAGAGGAGCTGTATTTCGGTCCGCTGCAACTACAGACGCGCAGCCCGGCGTTTCTGCTCAAGTGGCAGCGCCTGCTGGGCATGAAGCAGAAGACCCTGAGTAACTTCAACCGAGCGCAGAAAACCGTACCGGAAGAGAAAATGCAGCGTGTCGCGCAGCAGGTGCAATGGATTACCGATTTGCTGGTTTGAGCACGCCAATCGAACTCACGCCCTGGCCGGCTCTCAAAAACCCATGATCAACCGACGGGAGAAACATGACCATGTATTCCGAGACACTTTCATGGGGTCACGGGCCTCGCTTGTTTGAAGTGTTCCTTGAGCCCACCTGCCCTTTTTCAGTGAAGGCGTTCTTCAAGCTGGATGACCTGCTGGCTCAGGCCGGGGAAGACAAGGTCACGGTCAAAATCCGTTTGCAGTCTCAGCCCTGGCATATGTTTTCGGGCGTCATCGTGCGGTGCATTCTGGCCGCTGCAACGCTGGAAGGCGGCAAGGAAAGCGCCAAGGCGGTCATGACGGCGGTTGCGTCGCACCGCGAAGAGTTCGAGTTTGAACACTACGCGGGCGGGCCGAATCTCGATTCCACGCCCAACGACATCATTGCACGCATCGAACGCTACAGCGGCCTGGCGCTGGCTGAAGCATTTGCCAATCCCGACCTTGAACACGCGGTGAAATGGCACACCAAATATGCGCGGCAAAACGGTATTCACGTTTCGCCGACCTTCATGGTCGACGGCCTCGTGCAGCCCGGTTTGAGCAGTGGCGATCCAGTGTCGAAGTGGGTGTCGGAAATCAGCTGACGCGCAGGCTCAAACCACCGCCGCAAGCCGCTCATTGATCCACTCATGACTGCGTGCCAAGGCCTTGCGGGCCAACGCCGTCGGGAAGTGAATGAACCCGTGCGGAGACTCCGGCAGAAGGTGCATTTCCACGTCTGCCGAGTTCGCCCAGCGCTCGGCCATCTGCAGGGTGTCGTCGCGCAGAGGATCAATCTCGCCGACAAACATCAGTGCGGGGGGCAGGTCGGTCAAGTCGCCATACAGGGGCGAGAGTGGCGCTTCGCGGCGCTTTTCGTCACTGATATCGGGCGTCAGCAAGCGCATTGCGCTGACCATACCGGGGCCATCCAGCACGAGTGTGTCAGGGCCTGCCGTCCGAACGCTCGGCGTGCCGGTCAGGTCGTAAACGCCGTAATACAGGACCGTCCCGACTACGCGCTCAAGCAGTTCGGGTCTGGTTTTCAAGTTCAGCAGAGTCGCTGCAGCCAGATGCCCGCCCGCCGATTCACCCACGACAATAACCGGCAGACCGGCAAACTCTTCGCAGTCTTCCAGCAACCAGCAGGCCGCAGAGAAACAATCGTCCATCAGGCCTTCAACGGGGGTCGACACGGCAAGCCGGTAATCCACAGACACGATTGCCACATCGCACGCATTGACCATGCCGATGTTGAGGTCGTCGTTCATCTGTGCGTTGCCGATTACCCAGCCACCACCGTGGATATCAAACACCACGCCTTTAGGCTTGCCCTTGGGCCTGATGATGCGTACCGGCACTGGCACTCCGTTTACGCTGATAATTCTCTTTTCAGCCCGAAGCCCTTGCTTGCCCAGCTTGAAGGCGCCACCCACTTGACCGACACGCAACAGCGCTTGAATCACCAGCGGTGCGACGCGATTACGGATACGAAAACGTGGCAGGCGCGCAAGAGTCTTGTTGAACCGGCGCACTTCCGCCAATTCCTGCTCACTGGAAGGCCAAAGCTTTTTTGTGTCCACTGTCTGCTCTCTTGTCAGGCGTTGATGTGCGGGCGCGATTACGGCGTCTGCTCCCGCTTATACCTGAGAGGCCACTAATCGTAGAACGGTTCAACCGACGCACGGCTGCCGACAAAAAAACTGTCCGCGACCAGTCGTAACGGCTGTAGATCCAGATCGCTGGTTCTAGTGGCGATCAACTGTTGAAAGTGTCGATATACCGCCGCGTACTCGCCCTCTTCCGAAACGGTCTGGCGCGCGCCATCGATACTCAGCAGCGCGCCGCCGTTATCCAGACGTAAAGTGCCTTCGACGCAGCGAATTTCGATACTCCAGAGTTCGTCATGACCGTGATCGAAATCGAACTCTGCGCGGATGTCGAGGTGGCGTGCGTCAGACATTTTGATCGACGCGGCAATAGGCGACTGGCAGTTGCCCGGCACGCGCAGCTCGGCAGATTCCACGAACATCGGCAGCGGTAGCAGATGGGTCGCAATCGACAAGGCGTTGATGCCCGGATCGAACACGCCGAGGCCGCCGGGCTGCCAGATCCACGCCTGACCTGGGTGCCACTTGCGCACGTCTTCCTTCCAGTCGATCTGTACGCTTTGCAGGGTGCGCGTGGCGAGCCAGTCGCGGGCAGCCTCGATGCCGGGCGCATAACGCGAATGCCAGGCAAAAAAACCGCTGACGCCCTGCTCCGCTACTTGGTCGACCAGCGTCATCGCTTCACCCAGCGTGGCGCATGGCGGCTTTTCCACCAGCACATGCTTGCCGGCAGCCAGCGCCTGCTGCACCAAAGCGAAGCGGCCTTGTGGCGGTGTGCAGAACGCAATCGCATCGACATCCAGCCCGCTTTCAAGCAGCTCGCCCAACGACTTGAAATTCTCAACCCCTGCACACGGCTGCCCTTGGGTGGCAACGGCCACCAGCTGAAACGCGGGATTGGCGCGGATAGCAGGGACGTGCTGATCCTGAGCAATCTTGCCGTAACCCACCAGCCCGAGACGAATCGGTTGCATATGTGACTCCTGATTTTTTGTAATTGTCTTGGGGCACAGTAAACCAGATGTTAATCATGGTCGGTAAGGGGGTATGGCGGGTGGAGGAAGTACCTGCTGTGTGCCTGAACAGGGTTGAAAACACGATAGCCGGGTAAACTAGCGCTGCAGGTGGCTATGAACAGATTACCAAGCTGCCGATCTGTAACGCGGAGCGCCGCACGATAGTTAAGGTTATCGTTCCTCACGCTCCAGCGTGGGAGCGCAGTTCTGGACGCTCTGCGTCCGATCTAGAATATGCAGCGCTGCGGAGATGTGTGACGCAGAGCGTCACGGGACGGCATGACGACGCGGAGCGTCGCACGATAGTTAAGGTTATCGTTCCTCACGCTCCAGCGTGGAAACGCAGTTCTGGACGCTCTGCGTCCGACCTAGAATGTGCAGCGCTGCGTAGATGTGTGACGCAGAGCGTCACGAGACGGCATGACGACGCGGAGCGTCGCACGATCGTTGAGGTTCTCGTTCCTCACGCTCCAGCGTGGGAACGCAGTTCTGGACGCTCTGCGTCCGATCTAGAATGTGCAGCGCTGCGGAGATGTGTGACGCAGAGCGTCACGGGACGGCATGACGACGCGGAGCGTCGCACGATAAGCGTCGCGCGATCGTTGAGGTTATCGTTCCGCACGCTCCAGCGTGAGAATGTAGTTCTGGCATCGGCAAGACAGTCCGTTGGCTTTATGTACCACCGGCACGGTGATCAATTCACGCAGAACCACCCCATCACTCAATAGTCTTAGCCTTGCAGTCATTGCCTTGTATAGTTGCCCTCTTCATCTCAGGAGCTTTCCATGCGCATTCCTTCTCGCTTGATCGGTGGCGTTCTGGTCGCCACGTTGCTGACCCAGATTTCTGCCTGCGGCAGCATTTTCTATCCGGACCGTCGTGGTCAGATTGATGGCAAGGTTGATCCGGCCATTGCGGCGCTGGATGCTTTTGCGTTGCTGTTCTATATCGTGCCTGGCGTGATCGCCTTCGCGGTGGACTTTGCCACGGGCGCGATTTATTACGGGCCGGGCGAGCATGCGCAGATTGATCCACAGAAGCTGCAACCGGCGATCAAGGCGGATGGCAGCGTCGACAACACCAAGCTGCAGGCCATCATTGAAACCGAGCTGGGCCGTTCCCTGCCGTTGAATGACCCACGCCTGATCCAGCACAAAGGCAGCGTCGAGCAACTGGCTGCGCTGGGGCTGGTCCCGGCGGCCTGATAACAACGCGATTCAAGGAAGCGTCATGAGCACCACTGCCGAACATTCCCGACTGCTGCGTCTGGCGACGCGGGCCTCGCTGGCGGTTGCCGTGACGCTGATTCTGGCCAAGGGCGTCGCCTGGTGGCTGAGCGGTTCGGTGAGCCTGCTGGCCGGGCTGACCGACTCTCTGCTCGATGGCGCAGCCTCGTTTCTCAATCTGCTGGCCGTGCATTACGCACTGCGGCCGGCGGATGACGATCATCGCTATGGTCACGGCAAGGCGGAAGCCCTGTCGGGCATGGCGCAGGCGCTGTTTATCACCGTCAGTGGCGTGTTGATCGCCGTTCAGGCCGTCGAGCGCATCCAGAATCCCGAGCCATTGGGTGCGCCTCTGCTGGGCATGGTCGTGATGGTGGTGTCTATCGCGCTGACGCTGGCGCTGCTTACCCTGCAATATCGGGTGATCAAGGCGACGGGCTCGGCGGCGATTCGTGCCGACTCGTTGCATTACCGCTCTGACTTGTTGCTCAACGCCAGCATTCTGGTTGCACTGACCCTGGCGTATTTCGGCTGGCAACAGCTGGATGCCTATTTCGGTCTGGGCATCGCGCTGTACATCCTGTGGAGCGCTTTGCAGATTGCTCGCGAAACGGTCTCAGTGCTGATGGATGAAGAGCTGCCTGCCGATGTCAGCACGCGCATGCTGGAGCTGGCGTGCAGTGTGCCGGGCGTACTCGGGGCACATGATCTGCGTACGCGGATTTCCGGTAATCACTGGTTCGTGCAATTGCACCTTGAGCTGCCGGGAACGTTGACCCTGTCGGTGGCACACGCGCTCTGCGACAAGGTTGCCGAGGCCATCCACGCGCAATTCCCGAAGGCCGAAGTGCTGGTGCACGCCGACCCTCAGGAAGTCGTTACGCAGGCTAACGCCTGATCAGCATCAGTTGACGCTGTAGCCACGCCCTGCCAGACAGGCACCCATCGAGCGGCGGTATACATCCACTATGTCGGGCGGCGGCTGGCCTGCAAAGTTGGCCGGATCAAAGCCACTCTGTTCTGCCGCCCAGCGATAGCACTGATAACGGTCCAGCTCGACCTGCTGCGGGCTCTGGCCGTTCGCAGGGTAGGCAACCGGGTCGTAACCGTTGCTTTGCTGCTGAGGCGCGGCCTGATAAGCCGAGTCGTTCTGCGGCGGATTGACCACCACATAATCCTGCGTGTCAGGCTGATACGCGTAATAAGCCCCGGCCGCCAGAAACAGCAGGCTGCTGCCGATCCACACTTCCTGGGAATAAGACGGCAAGCTGCGCACACGTACGCCATAGGGCGGCGTTACCACCACATAGCGCGGGCCTTGCGGGCGATACCAGTAACCTTCCGAATAGAAATAGTCCTGCCCGCGATAAGGGATGCGCGAGTATCCACCCGGCACACGGTCTATCGCATGGCCTGGCCGGTATTGCGGGCCTGGCCCCCAGCCATTGCCGTGCCCGTCCGGACGACCTTCCCAGCGATCATTGGGGCGACCGTTACCGGCCTGCCAGTTGCGATTATTGCCACGCGGGATGTCCTGATAGTAACCCTGACGCGGTGGCTGGGTTTGCCGGGCTTCTCCCGGGCCACCCTGAATCGGCAGGTTGTCCTGATTCTGTCTCAACTGCTGGCGCTGCTGGTTTTGCTGTTGCTGAATCTGGCGCTGCTGGTCACGTTGCTGCTGCTCGATCTGCTGTTGCTGCTGGCGCTCTACGTTACGCTGCTGCAACTGTTGCTGCTGGACCTGCTGCTGTTGCTGACGTTCAACCTGACGCTGTTGATTCTGCTGTTCCTGAATCTGGCGTTGTTGATTGTTCTGCTGCTGGTTGATCTGCTGTTGCTGCTGACGTTCGACCTGGCGCTGCTGATTCTGTTGCTGCTGAATCTGGCGCTGCTGGTTGTTCTGCTCCTGCTGCTGCCGCTGCTGTTGTTGCTGACGCTGCTGCCCGTTTTCAGCGGGGCCGCCATTGGGCTGGTTCTGCCGGGAATCATCACGCTCGTCGGCCAATGCCTGAGCACTGATGCTCAAACACAGCAGACTTACACCCGCAAACTGCCAGATGCCAGATTTCATGCTTTCCTCACTCGAATGCGGGTTGATGTCATTAAGACTGCAAAAGCGTAGCGCCGTTCTTGCACTTTATCAGCAGACTACTTATTCAGCAGACAAAGAAAAGGGGACCATAAGGCCCCCTTGAGATATTTCGTCGTCCTGCGCAACGCTTTTGACGTTGGCTCACCTCATGCCGTCTTCTGGACAGTATGTAGCCCGGGGGCCTGGCACACCCGGTTGGGTGGGGGGCCGCGACTGGCCTGATTGGGGCGGTCGCGCTGGACGCTGTGTCCGGGCAGTGATTCTGTTTAAAAGAATAGGCCTGAGGCGCTAGCGGAAGATTGCTAATATTGCCGATTAAAACATCACTTGCGCAATTTTTGACTTCAGATGAATAATCCAGCGCAATTGAACTCATTAAGGGATGCATCGTGAGCAAGCTCGACAGATATGACCTGAGCATTTTGGCGGAACTGCAACGCGACGCCCGGATTTCCAACCAGGAACTGGCCGAACGCATTGGTCTGTCACCTTCGCCCTGCTCGCGTCGGGTCAAGCAACTGGAAGACGACGGTTACATCGTGCGTCAGGTCGCGCTACTGGATCGCAAGAAACTCGGTCTGAACCTGACCGCCTACGTATTGATCGGCATGGACCGGCACACGCCAGAGCGCTTCGAGAATTTCGAGCAGCAGATCCGCAACCTGCCGCAGGTGCTGGAATGCAGCCTGGTAACCGGCATGGACGCGGACTATCAGCTGAAAGTAGTGGTGCCCGACATGGATCACTATCAGAAACTGCTGCTCGGACACCTGACCCGCATCGAAGGCGTGACCAGCGTCAAATCGAGTTTTGTGCTCAACCAGGTGCTGGCCAGCACCGAAATGCCGCTGACTCACTTGCGCAGCTGACTGATCCACGACGTCACAGTTTTGCGGCGACTTCCCGGCATTGGCCTTGATCCAGTCCGTCGAGCGTCCAGTCGCCAATCCTGACCCGCACCAGGCGCAAGGTCGGTAGCCCGACGGCGGCGGTCATGCGCCGTACCTGACGGTTGCGACCTTCCTTGATGACCAGCTCGAGCCAGCTGGTCGGCACGCTTTTGCGAAAGCGCACCGGCGGATTGCGCGGCCAGAGCTGTGGTTCTTCCAGTTGTCGTGCTTCGGCGGGCAAGGTCGGGCCATCGTTGAGCAGCACGCCGTCGCGCAATTGCTGCAACTGCTCTTCAGTCGGTTCGCCCTCGACCTGCACCCAGTAGGTCTTGGCCAGCTTGTGCTTCGGATCGGCAATCCGCGCCTGCAACTGACCATCATTGGTCAGCAACAGCAGGCCTTCGCTGTCGCGGTCCAGCCGCCCGGCCGGATAGATGCCGGGAATGTCGATGAAGTCCTTGAGCGTGGCCCGACCGCCCTCGTCACTGAACTGCGTCAGCACGTCAAAGGGCTTGTTGAACAGGATCAGTCTGGGCTCGGCCGGGGGCTCTTTGGCGACGCGGCGCGCAGCACTGGCAGGGCCGGGGGCTGGACGGCGGGAAGTGGGGCGTTGAATGCGGGGCATGAGAATTCGGTAATCGGAAAACAGAAAGGGCCACTTTAGTGGCCCTTTCGGCAAATACCAATCTATTAACGAGCGGCTGTTAACGGAATGGCGGCTCGTCGAAGCTGCGCAGTTTGCGCGAGTGCAACGAGTTCAGTTGGGTACGCATCAGGTCCAGCGCGGCGATGCCGATTTTCAAGTGCTGGCTGACCGCACGCTCATAGAACGCGTTGGCCGAACCCGGCAGCTTGATTTCACTGTGCAACGGCTTGTCGGAAACGCAGAGCAGCGTGCCGTAAGGCACCCGCAAGCGATAACCCTGAGCGGCGATAGTGCCGCTTTCCATATCCACCGCAACAGCGCGCGACAGGTTGATCAGCGGTCGTTCCTGGGCCCAGCGCAGCTCCCAGTTGCGGTCGTCGTAAGTCAACACGGTGCCGGTGCGCAGGCGTTTCTTGAGCTCTTCGCCACGTTCGCCGGTGATCTGCGCTGCGGATTCCTGCAAGGCCAGTTGCACCTCGGCCAGGGCCGGAATCGGGATGTGCGGCGGTAGCACGCGGTCGAGAATCCCGTCGCGACGCATGTAGGCGTGGGCCAGCACGTAGTCGCCAATGGTCTGCGACTGACGCAGGCCGCCGCAGTGACCGATCATCAGCCAGCAATGCGGACGCAGCACCGCCAGGTGGTCAGTGATGTTCTTGGCGTTGGACGGGCCGACCCCGATGTTGACCAGGGTCACGCCATGACCGTCTTCGGCGATCAGGTGATAGGCCGGCATCTGGTAGCGGTGCCAGACCACGCTGGCAACAATCGCCTGGGCCTCGTCGACGCCCATGCCCTTGTCGACGACAACGTTGCCCGGCAGGACCATGCGCACGAAACGCGGATCTTCGCGAAGTTTTTCCAGGCCGTGCAGAATGAACTGGTCAACATAACGATGATAGTTGGTCAGCAGGATCCACGGCTGTACGTGGCGCCAGTCACTGCCGGTGTAATGCACCAGACGGCGCAGCGAGAAATCCACCCGTGCGGCGTCGAACAACGCCAGTGGCAGCGGGTCGACGTTGGCCCAGTCATACAGGCCATCGGCAATACCGTCGGTCGCGGCCGACAGGTCGGTGCTCGGAAACACGCGCGCCAGCGCCGCAGCCGTCACGCCGGTGCCCGCCAGCTCATCGCCCTGCTCGACCACGTAGGGATAAGGAATGCTCTGCGCGCTCATGCCGACTTCGACCGTCACGGTGAAATCGCTCATCAGCGGGACAAGTTGTTCGAGCAGGTACTTCTTGAACGCTTTCGGTTGCGTGACGGTAACGCTGTAGGTACCGGGCAACTGCACCTTGGCGTAGGCGCGAGTGGTCAGCGGCACTTCACCGTGGCATTTGTAGACCAGGCGCAGTTCCGGGTAGTTGAACTGCGCTCGCTCTTCGGCGGTAGGCTCGACGCGGTCTTTCAGGTAGCGCTTGAGCGCCTGACTCAGCGCGCTGGTGGCGCGCTCATGCAGCTCGGCAAGCCGCTCTACGGCTTGCTCGGCGGTGTCTACGACAACAAAGGCTTGGGTCACGATTCATGTCCTGTCTGATCTGGCAGACGTGCATCGTAACGGGTTCGCGTGCTCATGCCACCTGCGGCGAAGACCTGCGCAGCAATGTTTCTACATCGACGCCTCTGGGCAATGCGCCATACACACGCCCGCCGGACGCTTTCCGACCGGCAATGAAGCCGTCACCGAGCGCAGCACGCGGGGCACTGCATGTTGCCGAAGCCTTCCCGGATCGAGTTCAGCGCCCGCTCAGTGTCCCCACTGGGCTTTCAGTTCCGGGGTTCTGCGCACGGCACCCGGTATTGCCATCATGACCGGAAGACTGAGGGTAAAGCAGCTGCCTTTACCGGGTTCCGAGCGATGGCTCAGTTCGCCACCCTGCAACTCGACCAGTTTGCGGCAGATCGCCAGACCAATGCCCAGCCCGCCATATTCGCGGGTCATGGAGCCGTCGACCTGAAAGAAGTGCTGATAGAGAATGGCTTCGTCGAGTTGCCCGAAACCAATACCGCTGTCCATCACTTCGATGCGCAGGTGCATGCGTTCCAGATCCTGCGGCTGGCCGCTGAATCGCACCTGCACCGCGCCTTTACGGGTGAACTTGATCGCGTTGTCCACCAGGCACTCGATGCACTGGTACAGCTTGCCGACGTCCCCGCGAACACTTGGCGGCAGTTTATCGTTCAGGTCCAGCGTCAGGGTCAGGCCTTTTGATTGCGCGGCAAGGCTGAAACGCTCACGCACCTTGTCGACCAGGTCTTCAAGCACAAACGCGTTGTACTCGGCAGACAGCACACCGGCTTGAAGTTCGGTCAGGGTCAGAATGCCGTTGATCATGGTCATCATGTCACGCGCCGAACTGGCCGCAGTCTGGTGATACATCTCCACTTCATCGTCCATGTCGAGCGTCTGCATGACCTCAAGCGAGCCGATGACGCCGATCATGGGAGTGCGCAACTCGTGGGTCAGCGTGGCGAGAAACTCGTCTTTCAATCGGTTACTGGTGGCCAGTTGCTTGTTCAGCCGTTCGAGGTCCTGACCCGCCGCCAGCAGCGTCTGCGCCTGTTGACGCCGGGCATGGTTGATGCGATCTGCCAGCGCCATGGACAGGAACGCCATTTCCAGCACGGTGCCGATGTGAATGGCATACATGGTCAGAAAGGTATTGGGCAGATAGCCGAGCAACATCAGCGTGAACACCACGCCGCTGACCAGGAACACCGACCAGGCGAGCACAAAGTAGCGACCGACACGTTCGCCTTTGACCACAGCGACGATGCCCGCCAGATAAATCGAAAGGGTCCCCAGCAGAATCAGATAGGTCGCGGCGCGCAGGGCCGGTCCATAGCCCAGAAACAAGGCGATACCCATCACCAGCACCGCGGCGCCGATAACGGCCTTCAGTAGCCGGTCAAGCCAGCGACTCAAACGGGCCGTCACCAGAAAACTGCGCGTGAACTGACAAGCGAACAGCATGGCCATTGCCATCAGGAACGGCGTTGCTGCATTGGCCCACCAAGGGCTGTCGGGCCACAGGTATTCGATCGCAACCCCGTTGATCGACATCTGATACAGCCCGAACGAGGCGACATACAACAGGTAATAAAGATAATCGGGCTCGCGGACGCTGATATAGATAAACAGGTTGTAGACCAGCATCCCCAGCAGCACGCCGTACATCAGGCCAAACACGTAAATCTTGGTCGGTTGCGCTTCAATATAGGCATGCGTGGACCAGAGGTTCAGCGGCGCCTGAACAGGGCCTTCACTGCTGACGCGCAAATAGAACGTGCGCATCTGGCCCGGCGGCAGATCCAGTTGAAACAGGTAGTTGTTCTGGGCGAACTGACGGCTGGAAAACGGCAGCATGTCGCCTGTACGCCAGGCCGCTTTCAGGCTGCCGCTGGCATCCGGCCCATAGAAATCGATGCGATCCATCGGCGGATACGCCAATTCCAGCAGCCAGTCGTTGTGCATCCGGGCGCTGTCAGGACGATAAGTGAGTTCGACTTTCAGCCAGAAAGCAGAATGCGAATACCCGGCATTGAAAGTGCCTGTATTCAGGTCGCGAAATGCGCGTATTCCCGCCGCAGAGCTGACGCTCTCGATGGTCGCCTCACCGGTCGGGTCTTCGAACACCTGAACGGCACGCCCCAGAGGCAGAAACCGGGTGTTTTCATCAAACTCGACCGCGTGCACCTGCAGCGGCAGCCAAAGAGCCAGAATGATCCACAGATAGCGCATTGAAGCCCCAAGGTAGGTCGTCGTTTTCAATCCATCCGTTGATGACGACGTCCGCTGATTTCTATCCTTGAAACAGGCTGATGATTCAATACAGACCTTTTTACGTGAACAGGCAGGGATGAGTAAGAGAATAGTTACAAACGCTCTACTTTTCGCCGTACTCGTGAAGCATAGCTGCTAATAACGTAAAGACGTTATCGCCTTCAAAATCAAGGCAATAGCTCTATATCGGCCATCTCAAGGCAAACATGAGTATTTTCCCCGGTTCGTCCAGGTGTCGGGGAGACCATCGGGACACTGAGCAAGGCAATAAAAACCGGGGATCGGCACGCGCCTCGCGAAAGGTTAGTGATAAGCTCGCACACCATGAATATCTATAGTTCCCGCCCCGTTGTCCTCTGTCTCTCCGGCCACGACCCAAGTGGCGGCGCCGGTCTGCAGGCGGATATAGAAGCCCTGCTCGCTCAGGGTTGCCACGCCGCTCCGGCGATCACCGCGCTCACCGTGCAGGACACCGTGAATGTCAGCGATTTCCGGGTGCTCGATCGCGAATGGGTGATGGCTCAGGCCAACGCCGTTCTCGACGACTCATGTGTCGCCGCCGTCAAGCTGGGCATGCTTGGCTCGCTGGAGATGGTCGATACGGTGGTCGAACTGCTGCTGGCTCATCCGCATTTGCCGGTGGTCTGCGATCCGGTATTGCGCGCAGGCGGGGGCGGCGCGCTGGGCAAGGATGAAGTCGGTTACGCCATGCGCGAACGGCTGCTGCCGCTGTCGATCATCGCCACGCCCAACCTGCCGGAAGCACGCATTCTGGCGGAGTTGCCGGAGGGCACAGCGGATGAGTGCGCACACAAACTGCTGCCTTTCTGTGAACACCTGCTGATCACCGGCGGGCATGGCGACGAACAGCAGATCCATAATCGCCTGTATATGCGCAACGGTCAGACACACACCTTTGTCTGCGAGCGTTTGCCGGGCAGCTATCACGGCTCCGGTTGCACACTGGCCAGCGCCCTGGCCGGGCGTCTTGCGCAAGGCGAAGCACTGGTCAGCGCGGTCAAATCGGCGCTGGATTACACCTGGCGGACACTACGTGATGCCGAACAGCTGGGCAAAGGGCAATTCGTGCCCCGTCGCCTGCCACTGGACTTTTGTTCGTAACACGCTGCCATGAGGCTAGATTCATGAAACTACGTGGCCTGTATGCCATTACCGACAGCCAGTTGCTGAGCGGAAAATTTCTTGCCTACGTTGAAGCGGCTCTGGATGGCGGCGTAACCCTGCTGCAATATCGCGACAAGACGGGTGATGATTCCCGTCGCCTGCGTGAGGCCACTGAGCTGCTCAAGTTGTGCGACCGCTACAAGACGCGCCTGATCATCAACGACGACGCCGAACTGGCGGCGCGGCTGGGCGTCGGCGTGCATTTGGGCCAGACCGACGGCTCGTTGCCGGATGCTCGCGCGCTTCTCGGACACAAGGCAATAGTCGGGGCTACCTGCCACGGCAAGCTGGAGCTGGCGGAGCGCGCCAAGGCCGATGGGGCAACGTATGTGGCGTTCGGCAGGTTCTTCAACTCGCAGACCAAACCCGGCGCACCGGCCGTGCCGCTGGACCTGATCGCTCAGGTGCGCGCCAAGGTTCACCTGCCCATCGCGGTGATCGGCGGCATCACCCTGGAAAACGCCCCGCAACTGGTCGAGCACGGTGCCGACCTGCTGGCCGTGGTGCACGGCCTGTTCGGCGCTGAAACCCCCCAGGAAGTGACGCGTCGGGCGAAAGCCTTCATGGCGTTGCTGTAGAGCTCATCCACAACTCCAACCGACGCAGGGCGCGCATACTCAACGGCGGACGCAGAGCGTCCAGCACGGCATGCCCACGCGGAGCATGGGCACGAGAGGTGCTCGCTCAGACTATGGGCGCGAGGGTCATATGTGTGCGCTGCTTTTGTTATAGTGCGCACTCCTGCGCCTTCTCTGGCTCATGCCACTCAATAAAGCAGCCTGCCCTGAAGCTGCCCGCCTCGGCTGACCCCAGCGTAGACACGAATTCCCCGTTTCAAAGCAGAGACCCGATCATGTCCCGTTCCGAAACACTGTTCGCCAATGCCCAAAAACACATTCCCGGTGGCGTCAATTCGCCGGTTCGCGCTTTCAAGAGTGTGGGCGGCACGCCGCTGTTCTTCAAGCACGCTGCCGGCGCTTACGTGACTGACGAAGATAACAAGCGTTACGTCGATTACGTCGGTTCCTGGGGCCCGATGATCCTCGGCCACAGTCACCCGGACGTCCTCGACGCCGTGCGCAGCCAGCTGGAACACGGTTTGTCATACGGCGCGCCGACGGCGATGGAAACCGAAATGGCCGACCTGGTCTGCGAGCTGGTGCCGTCCATGGAAATGGTGCGCATGGTCAGCTCGGGTACCGAAGCGACCATGAGCGCGATCCGTCTGGCCCGTGGTTTCACCGGCCGCGACAGCATCATCAAGTTCGAAGGTTGCTACCACGGTCACTCCGACAGCCTGCTGGTCAAGGCAGGGTCCGGCGCGCTGACTCTGGGCGTGCCAAGCTCGCCGGGTGTACCGGCTGCATTCGCGAAGCACACCCTGACCGTGCCCTTCAACGACCTGAACGCCGTGCGTGACCTGCTGGCCGAAGTGGGTCAGGAAGTGGCCTGCATCATCGTCGAACCCGTCGCCGGCAACATGAACTGCGTGCCGCCTGCGCCGGGTTACCTGCAAGGGCTGCGCGCGCTGTGTGACGAGCATGGCGTGGTGCTGATTTTCGACGAAGTGATGACCGGTTTCCGCGTGGCCCTTGGCGGCGCGCAGGCTTATTACGACGTGAAGCCCGACCTGAGCACGTTCGGCAAGATCATCGGCGGCGGCATGCCGGTCGGCTGCTTTGGTGGCAAACGCGAAATCATGTCGCACATCGCCCCGCTCGGCCCGGTCTATCAGGCCGGCACCTTGTCCGGTAATCCGCTGGCCATGGCCGCAGGTCTGACCACCCTGCGCCTGATCAGCCGTCCCGGCTTCCACGATGAACTCAGCGACTACACCCGTCGCTTGCTCGAAGGCCTGCAACAGCGCGCCGACGCTGCCGGCATTGCGTTCGTGACAACTCAGGCAGGCGGCATGTTCGGCCTGTACTTCAGCGAAGCGCGCGAAATCGTCACCTTCGAAGATGTGATGACCAGCGATGCAGAGCGCTTCAAGCGTTTCTTCCACCTGATGCTGGACGGCGGCGTGTACTTGGCGCCAAGCGCATTCGAAGCCGGTTTCACGTCCATTGCCCATGGCGATGCCGAATTGAAACTCACGCTGGATGCTGCCGAAAAGGCTTTTGCCGCTCTGAAATAAGCCCTTCAGACTCACTTGCGCAGGGTGTCATTGAACCGGCGCAAGTGATGTCCGAACATGAAACAGCGCGATAACCCCGTATTTTGCTTCTACAATGCACTGCGATAACTGCAAACGCAGGGCCGTTGGAAGTTCTGTTTCAGGTCACAACCCTGCAAACAAGGTTATTTCATCGCCGCGCAGCAGAAAATCCGTAAAGACTTTGTAAGGTTGGCTCTGCTTATTTCATAATGCGCAGCCAGCACGTTTAGCTGGTCGGGCATGCCCGCACCTTTTTCAGAGGTAAGTCGACTCCCATGAACCGCACCGGCCGCACCCTTGTATTGGGCTGCCTGTTGCTTGTCTATCCCCTGCTGGCGACTGCCGGCGGCAACTCGTTGCTAGTCCCAGCGATGGGTCGTTGCACCCTGAATACTCAGCCAGAGAACCTGCCCGCTGCGCTCGCCGCGTGTCAGCAGGCCGCTCAGGGCGGGGATGCGCAGGCGCAATACGAGTTGGGTGAGTTCTATTACGAGGGCAAGAATGCACCTCGCGATTTGCCGCAGGCGCTGAACTACTTCGAGCAGGCTTCATTGCAGGGCCATGCCCAGGCGCAATATCAACTGGGCTTGATGTTCAGCCGTGGCGAGGGCGTGCAGGCCAATAACATTCAGGCGTATATCGTCCTGAAGATGGCCGCCGTCAATGGTTCGGAAGACGCACTGGACGCTGCCGACGAAGTCGCGGCGAAGATGAAGCGCGATGAGCTGGAAGTTGCCACTCAGGTGCTGGGCCAGATTTTCCGCAAATACCTGCTTGAACTGCAAACCGCCGAAGGGCGCAGTCCGTTCTCCCCATTGCCCTGATCCGGTTTCGCTCAGGGCAATCGCTGGTCACTCCCCCAACACCTATTTTTCCGGCATCGGCATGGGAAACGGCATCACATTGCTGGTGCCGCGCGCTTCGCTGATCTTTGGTGTGCCCATGCGCTCGACTTCATCGATACGCACAATCGAATGCATCGGCACGAAACTGCGCACCACACCTTCGAACTGAGCCTTGAGCTTCTCTTCGCTCGGGTCTACCACAACAGTCGTGCGCTCGCCGAAGACGAACTCTTCCACTTCCAGAAAGCCCCACAGATCGCTTTGATAGATCTGCTTGGCGTACATTTCGAACACCTGTCCCTGGTTGAGGAAAATCACCTTGTAGATTGGAGCTTCGCGTTTGGTCATAACGGGCGGGTAACGATCAGAGATGAAAAAGGGGCGCGGACTATAGCATGCCCACCCGCATCGTCGGACAGCGAACGCTAGGAACCCGAGCCCTTCGTCCCTATAATGCGCGGTTCACTGAATCGGTTGATGATCACGCATGGCCAAGAAGCTTTACATTGAAACCCACGGTTGCCAGATGAACGAGTACGACAGCTCGCGCATGGTCGATCTGCTGGGCGAACATCAGGCTCTGGAGGTCACCGCTCGCGCGGAAGACGCCGACGTGATCCTGCTCAATACCTGTTCGATTCGCGAGCGCGCCCAGGACCGGGTGTATTCGCAGCTCGGCCGCTGGCGTGAGCTGAAACTGGCCAACCCCGAGATGGTGATTGCCGTTGGCGGTTGTGTGGCCAGCCAGGAAGGCGCGGCCATCCGCGACCGCGCACCCTATGTGGACGTGGTCTTCGGCCCGCAGACTCTGCACCGCCTGCCGGAAATGATCGACGCAGCACGCACCACCCGCCTACCGCAGGTCGACGTCTCGTTCCCGGAAATCGAAAAATTCGACCATTTGCCCGAGCCTCGCGTCGATGGCCCGAGCGCTTACGTGTCGGTCATGGAAGGTTGCAGCAAGTACTGCACGTTCTGCGTGGTGCCTTACACGCGCGGCGAGGAAGTCAGCCGCCCGTTCGATGACGTGCTGAGCGAAGTCATGCACCTGGCCGAGCACGGCGTGCGCGAAGTCACGCTGCTGGGGCAGAACGTCAACGGTTATCGCGGCACCACCCACGACGGGCGGCTCGCCGACCTGGCAGACCTGATCCGGGCCGTCGCTGCAATCGACGGCATCGACCGTATTCGTTACACCACCTCGCACCCGCTCGAATTTTCCGACAGCCTGATTCAGGCTCATGCGGAAGTGCCGGAACTGGTCAAACACCTGCACTTGCCGGTGCAGTCGGGCTCGGACCGCATTCTGGCGGCAATGAAGCGCAACCACACCACGCTGGAATACAAGTCCAGGCTGCGCAAGCTGCGGGCAGCCGTCCCGGGGATCAGCATC
This sequence comes from Pseudomonas syringae, assembly GCF_023278085.1. NCBI lineage: Bacteria > Pseudomonadati > Pseudomonadota > Gammaproteobacteria > Pseudomonadales > Pseudomonadaceae > Pseudomonas > Pseudomonas syringae. The sequence goes on from NZ_CP066265.1 coordinate 4,649,784, forward strand.
AGTTCCGACTTCATCGTCGGCTTCCCCGGCGAGACCGAAAAAGATTTCGACAACACCATGAAGCTGATCGAGGACGTGGGCTTCGACTTCTCGTTCTCGTTCGTCTACAGCCCGCGCCCCGGCACACCGGCCGCCGATCTGAAAGACGACACGCCGGAAGCCCTGAAAAAAGAGCGCCTGGCCGCCCTGCAACATCGCCTCAACCAGCAGGGTTTCGAGATCAGCCGACAGATGGTCGGCAGCATCCAGCGTATCCTGGTCACCGATTACTCGAAAAAAGACCCCGGAGAACTGCAAGGCCGCACCGAAAACAACCGGATCGTCAATTTCCGCTGCGACAATCCCAGGCTGATCGGGCAATTTGCCGATGTGCACATCGATGACGCGCAGCCACACTCGTTGCGCGGCTCGCTGCTACAGTAAATCTTGCGCCGCTAAAGCAGGCCTCGCGTCCCGCGTAGAAACGAAGATCCGAATGAATTCGATTCTGCGCGGTCCCTACCCTTGAGCACGGTGAAACCTCCAGCGCGGCCTTTAACAAGGCAAAGCTTTCGCACAACCACCGCTAGAGGTATTCTTCAATACATCTCAATTGCCGCCGGACGGCCATTAAAAGACCTTGAACGCCCCCATAGAACCTCATCGTTTCACCCTCGAACCTTTCGAGGCCCATCGTTTCGCCAATCTGTGCGGGCAACTCGACGAGCACTTGCGCCTGATCGAACAACGCCTGGACATCGAGATCCGCAATCGCGGCAATCAATTCGAGCTTATTGGTGCGACCACTCAAACCCAATCCGCCGAAAATCTTCTGCGCCGCCTGTACCGGGAAACCAAAGGTACCGAGCTGACGCCGGACATGGTGCACCTGTTCCTTCAGGAATCGGGCGTTGACGGCCTGGACAATCACCCTGCCGCCGAAGCGGGCGTCTCGCTGCGCACCAAAAAGGGCATGATTCGTCCGCGCGGCCTGAATCAGCAGCGTTACGTCAAGGAAGTCCTCAGCAACGATATCAACTTCGGTATCGGCCCTGCGGGCACCGGCAAGACCTACCTGGCCGTGGCCTGTGCAGTCGATGCGCTGGAGCGCGAGCAGATACGCCGCATCCTGCTGGTGCGCCCGGCCGTCGAGGCTGGCGAGAAGCTCGGCTTCCTGCCCGGTGACCTGGCGCAGAAGATCGACCCGTACCTGCGCCCGCTGTATGACGCACTGTACGAGATGCTCGGCTTCGAGTACGTCGCCAAGCTGATCGAGAAACAAGTCATTGAAGTTGCACCGCTGGCCTACATGCGCGGACGCACCCTTAATAACAGCTTCATCATTCTCGACGAAAGTCAGAACACTACCGTCGAGCAGATGAAGATGTTCCTGACCCGTATTGGCTTTGGCTCCACCGCCGTGATCACTGGCGATATCACCCAGGTCGACTTGCCCAAGGGCACCCGGTCGGGCCTGACGCATGTCATCGATGTGCTCAAGGACGTGCCTGGCATCAGTTTCACGCATTTCAAACCGAAGGATGTGGTTCGCCACCCGCTGGTGCAGCGCATCGTTGAAGCCTATGAGCGCTTCGATGACCAGCTCAGCGATGGCCCGTCGGGCAACAACGGTTACTCACGGGACAAGAATCGCAATGCTTGAGCTGGACTTGCAGGTTGCGAGCGAAACGCCCGCCCCTGGTGAAGAGCAATTTCGCCTGTGGTGTGAAATGGGCCTGCGCCAGCGCAGTGCCGATTCCGAGCTGACTATCCGGCTGGTTGACGAAACCGAAGGCCGTGAGCTTAATCACACCTGGCGACACAAGAATTACGCCACAAATGTGCTTTCATTCCCGGCGGATGTTCCAGACGACATGCTGGACATCCCGTTGCTGGGCGATCTGGTCATCTGCGTCCCGGTAGTCAACCGTGAAGCTGCTGAACAGGGCAAATCCGTCGACGCGCACTGGGCGCACATGGTCATTCATGGCTGCCTTCATCTGTTGGGTTTCGACCACATCGATGATGAAGAAGCCGAAGAAATGGAAGCGCTGGAACGAACGTTGCTTGAAGAGCTGGGTTACCCCGATCCTTACGCCGACGACGAAAGTGCCGACCATCCACATTCAGACACACCCAGCAAGGACCACGAGTAAGGGCTATGAGCGAAGACCGATCGAGCAACGGGCAAAAGTCATGGTTGGGTAAACTGACCCAGGCCTTTGTCCATGAGCCGAAAAACCGCCAGGAGCTGCTAGAGCTGCTGCGCGAAGCCCACCAGAACAAACTGCTGGACAGCGAAGCGCTGGCCATCGTCGAAGGGGCCATTCAGGTGGCTGACCTGCAAGTGCGCGACATTATGGTGCCGCGCTCGCAGATGATCAGCATCAAGGCCACCCAGACACCCCGCGAGTTCCTGCCCGCCGTCATCGATGCCGCGCACTCGCGCTACCCGGTGATCGGCGAGAGCCATGACGACGTGCTCGGCGTGCTGCTGGCCAAGGATCTGCTGCCATTGATCCTCAAGGCTGACGGCGACAGCGACGACGTCAAGAAGCTGCTGCGCCCGGCCACGTTTGTGCCCGAGTCCAAACGCCTCAACGTGCTGCTGCGTGAATTCCGCGCCAACCACAATCACATGGCCATCGTCATCGACGAATACGGCGGCGTGGCGGGTCTGGTGACCATTGAAGACGTGCTGGAGCAGATCGTCGGCGACATCGAAGACGAGCATGACGTCGAGGAAGACAGCTTCATCAAACCACTGCCCAGCGGCGACTTCCTGGTCAAGGCGCTGACGCCGGTGGAGAACTTCAACGAGTTCTTCGACAGCAGCTTTTCGGATGACGAGTTCGATACGGTGGGCGGTCTGGTAATGAACGCCTTTGGCCATCTGCCCAAGCGTAACGAAATCACCGAAATCGGTGCCTATCGTTTTCGCATTCTGAGCGCTGACAGCCGGCGCATTCACTTGCTGCGCGTGAGCCCGATTTCACGCCCGTAAACACCTGATGTCGCTCTAAGGAATCTACATGCGCTGGATAACCCGCCCCGGCTGGCCCGGTAATCTGCTGGCCCTGGCGGCTGGCGGACTGACGACCCTGGCCCTGGCGCCCTTCGACATCTGGCCGTTGGTGCTGGTGGCGGTGGCGATGTTCTATCTGGGCCTGCGCGAGCTGAATCCGCGTCAGGCCCTGACCCGCGGCTGGTGTTACGGCTTCGGCCTGTACGGTGCCGGTACCAGCTGGATCTACGTCAGCATTCACACCTACGGCGGCGCTTCGGTGCTGCTGGCAGGTTTGCTGATGCTGCTGTTCATCGCCGCCATCGCGCTGTTCTTCGCCCTGCCCGCCTTTGTCTGGGCGCGCTGGATACGTCGCAATGAAGCCCCGCTGGCCGATGCACTGGCATTTGCTGCTCTGTGGCTGGGTCAGGAAGCGTTTCGCGGCTGGTTTCTCACCGGTTTCCCCTGGCTCTACTCCGGGTACAGCCAGCTCGACGGGCCGCTTGCCGGGCTCGCGCCTCTGGGCGGTGTATGGCTGATCTCGTTCGCGCTGGGCCTGACTGCCGCCTTGTTGTGCAACCTGCACCGCTTGCGGGCACGCAAATCGTTTCTGGCCATGGGCGTACTGTTGCTGCTGGCGCCGTGGATCGCAGGCTTGGCGCTGAAAGATCACGCCTGGACATCGCCTTCCGGGCCGCCGCTGAAAGTCGCGGCCATGCAAGGCAACATCGAACAAAGCATGAAATGGGACCCGCAAAAGCTCAACGATCAGTTGGCGCTGTATCGGGACATGACCTTTCGCTCACAGCAGGCTGATCTGATTGTCTGGCCCGAGACCGCCGTGCCGGTGCTCAAGGAAAGCGCGGAAGGCTACCTGTCGATGATGGGCAAATTCGCTTCGGACCGGGGCGCGGCGCTGATCACCGGCGTTCCGGTGCGTGAACCGAACGGGCGTGGCGAGTATCGCTACTACAACGGCATCACGGTCACCGGTCAGGGCGACGGCACCTACTACAAGCAGAAACTCGTTCCGTTTGGTGAATACGTACCGCTACAGGACGTGCTGCGCGGGTTGATCTCGTTCTTCGACCTGCCCATGTCAGACTTCGCACGCGGCCCGAATGATCAGGCGCTGTTGCAGGCCAAGGGTTATCAGATTGCGCCGTTCATCTGCTACGAAGTGGTCTATCCGGAGTTCGCGGCGGGCCTGTCGGCACAAAGCGACCTGTTGCTGACGGTCAGCAACGACACCTGGTTCGGCACCTCGATCGGTCCGTTGCAGCATTTGCAGATGGCCCAGATGCGCGCGCTTGAAGCGGGCCGCTGGATGATTCGCGCCACCAACAATGGCGTGACTGCGCTGATCGACCCGTTCGGCAAGATAACGGTGCAGATCCCGCAGTTCGAACGCGGCGTACTGTATGGCGAGGTCGTGCCGATGCACCAACTTACGCCTTATCTGCACTGGCGTTCCTGGCCACTGGCAATTGTCTGCCTGCTGCTGTTTGGCTGGGCCCTGATGGCGGCGCGGATTTCCAAGACGGTCTGATGCATAGGTAAACGCCGATTTCGCCTGTATCGAGGCGGAATCGGCGCTCTTTCAGCGGCTATCGCGATACATCCACGGATAAACCAGCAAGCCTGCCGCTTCATTAAGCAGCACCCCGCTCTGCGTGAACACCCGACTCTCGGGCAGCCAGCCGCCAAAAGGCCGGGCGTTGTCCACACCGAGGAAGCCGACCGGCGCACTCACCACCGCAAAACCCGCCTGCTCGAAACTCCAGCGCGCCCGTGGCATATGCCAGGCCTGCGTGATCAGTACCACGCGCTTGATGCCCAACGGTTGCAGCACCCTGGCGGTCATGGTCGCGTTTTCCCAGGTCGTGCGGCTGAGCCCTTCCTGCCAGCGCACGCTCACGCCGAAGTCCTGTTGCAGCGACTGGGCCATGATGGCCGCCTCGCTGGGCGGCTGATCAAAGTGCAAGCCGCCGGTGGTCAGAATCGGCAGCCCGGATGCTTTCGACAACCGGGCTGCCAGCCTGAGTCTCTCCAGGCCCAGACCGGTCGGCGCATCGGCGCCCCAGGTGGGTGAATTGCGCTCGCGACCGTTGCCGAGCACCACAATCGCGTCAGCCTGCTGCGCCAGTGTCGCCCACTGTTGCGGTGGCAAAGGCGGAATCTGCTCCAGCTGGCGGGCTGAAAACTCCACGACGACCGGCAGACTCATCAGCCACAACCCGCCCAGCCCGAGGATAAAACAGCCAGCAGCCAGACGCGGGCGGGAACGACGCAGCCACCAGGCCGCGATCAGCAGCAGAAACAGGACGCCGGGCGGCAGCAAGAGCGTTTTAAGCAGGTAGCGCAAAGGCATCGGGACATCTCCAGAGATGCCCGAAGCCTAAAATGTTTGAAGCCTGGCAACAATGTCTAAACACTGCGTTTAAGCAGGCCCCGACGCCTGCGCGTGGAAGCAGAAATGTAAGGGCTAAACGATACGGCCCAGCCGTGCCGATGACTTGGCGCGCCGCTTGTCCTTCAGCCAGATGATAGTGGCTGACTGTTTGGGCGCTCTGATCAACCGGTTATGCTCCGGCAGAATCGTATCAATGCCTGTGGGCCCACCCGCGACGGCAACATTTGCCATCGTCGAGTCCTTTTCAAGATAGGCCTCTATCAGCTGGAACTCGGCACAGCTCAATCCCTTGAGTTCAAGCTCGGCGGGCGACTCGTTTCGGAGCCGAACCGCAGTACTTGCCGTTTCAAGCGCAAGCCCCAAGCGATCGATCAAACGCTCATACAGCTCAGATGTGCTGACTACGTGCTGCAACTCTGTCATCCGCTCACCTCCTCGAAGATAGTCATTACCCTCGCCGTTGAGCTTAGCGCCGCTTTAAAAACAGGCAGAGAACTGCGACCAACGGCCAGATAGAGCTGTCAGACGGGCTTTGCCCTGTCGAGAGGCAATCAGGGTTTCCCTCGATAGACGGCCCTCATGTATGCTACGGCGCTTCCTGTAATTCCACTTCCGCGCTCTTGAGCCCGAACGCACCGCACAGACAGAGGCAATTGTCCGGCAAGCGGTGCCGACCTGACTCGGCAGAGCAATGAAGAGGTCAAGGGTCACTAATCTTTAGCAAAAAGTAGCCATGCACGAACTCTATCAGCCCCGCGAAATCGAAGCCGCCGCCCAAACCTTCTGGGATGAGCAAAAGTCTTTTGAAGTCAGTGAACAGCCAGGCAAGGACACTTTCTATTGCCTGTCGATGTTTCCTTACCCGAGCGGCAAGCTGCACATGGGCCATGTGCGCAACTACACCATTGGCGATGTGATCTCCCGCTATCAGCGCATGCTGGGCAAGAATGTCCTGCAACCTCTGGGTTGGGACGCATTCGGCATGCCGGCTGAAAACGCCGCGATCGACAACAACGTCGCACCCGCCAAGTGGACCTACGAAAACATCGCCTACATGAAGAACCAGCTCAAGAGTCTGGGTCTGGCGGTCGACTGGTCTCGCGAAGTGACCACCTGCAAACCTGATTACTACCGCTGGGAACAATGGCTGTTCACTCGCCTGTTCGAAAAAGGCGTGATTTACCGCAAGAACGGCACCGTGAACTGGGACCCGGTCGACCAGACCGTACTGGCCAACGAGCAGGTCATCGACGGCCGTGGCTGGCGTTCCGGCGCGCTGATCGAAAAGCGCGAAATCCCGATGTACTACTTCAAGATCACCGCCTACGCCGACGAGCTGCTGGAAAGCCTCGACGAGTTGCCGGGATGGCCTGAACAGGTCAAGACCATGCAGCGCAACTGGATCGGCAGATCGCGTGGCATGGAAGTGCAGTTCCCCTACGATCAGGCATCGATCGGCGAAGCAGGCGCACTGAAAGTCTTCACCACCCGTCCTGACACCTTGATGGGCGCGACCTACGTCGCCGTCGCAGCCGAGCACCCGCTGGCCACCCTGGCGGCGCAAAACACCCCTGCCCTGCAAGCGTTCATCGATGAGTGCAAGGGCGGCAGCGTCGCCGAAGCCGATGTAGCCACTCAGGAAAAGAAAGGTCAGCCCACCTCGCTGTTCGTCGAGCATCCACTGACGGGCGAGAAACTGCCGGTGTGGGTCGCCAACTACGTGCTGATGCACTACGGCGACGGCGCGGTTATGGCCGTACCGGCGCACGACGAGCGCGATTTCGAATTCGCCACCCAGTACGGCCTGCCGATCAAGCCGGTGGTACGCACCAGCGCTGGCGATGAAACGCCTGCACCGTGGCAGGCTGCATACGGCGAACACGGCGAACTGATCAATTCCGGCGAGTTCACCGGGCTGAATTTCCAGGCCGCCTTCGATGCCATCGAAGCCGCGCTGGTCAAGAAAGCACTGGGCCAGTCGCGTACCCAGTTCCGCCTGCGTGACTGGGGCATCAGCCGTCAGCGTTACTGGGGCTGCCCGATCCCCATCGTGCATTGCGACACCTGCGGTGACGTGCCGGTCCCGGAAGACCAGTTGCCCGTCGTGCTGCCGGAAGACGTCGTGCCCGATGGTGCAGGCTCGCCACTGGCGCGCATGCCAGAGTTCTACGAGTGCAGTTGCCCGAAATGCGGCGCCCCGGCCAAGCGTGAAACCGACACCATGGACACCTTCGTCGAGTCCTCCTGGTACTACGCACGTTATGCCTCGCCGCATTACGAGGGCGGTCTGGTCGAGCCGAACGCGGCCAACCACTGGTTGCCGGTCGACCAGTACATCGGCGGTATCGAACACGCCATTCTGCACCTGTTGTACGCTCGCTTCTTCCACAAGCTGATGCGTGACGAAGGCCTGGTGACCTCGAACGAACCGTTCAAGAACCTGCTGACCCAGGGCATGGTCAACGCCGAAACCTATTTCCGCATGGAAACCAGCGGCAAGAAGACCTGGATCAACCCTGCCGACGTGACCCTCGAAAGAGACGCCAAGGCCAAGGTCATCAGCGCTACGCTGACCAGCGACGGTCTGCCAGTGGAAATCGGCGGCACGGAAAAGATGTCGAAGTCGAAGAAGAACGGCATCGACCCGCAGATGATGATTGACCAGTACGGCGCTGACACCTGCCGCCTGTTCATGATGTTTGCCTCGCCGCCTGACATGAGCCTGGAATGGTCCGACTCCGGCGTCGAAGGATCGCATCGCTTCCTGCGTCGCGTCTGGCGTCTGGCGCAAAGCCATGTCGGCCAGGGTCCATCGACCGGCCTGGATGTTGCGGCATTGACCGATGAGCAGAAGGCTGTGCGCCGCTCGATCCATCAGGCCATCAAGCAGGCGAGCCAGGATATTGGCCAGAACCAGAAATTCAACACCGCTGTCGCGCAAGTGATGACGCTGATGAACGTGCTGGAAAAAGCCCCGCAGGCCACGGCGCAGGATCGCGCACTGCTGCAGGAAGGCCTGGAAACGGTCACTCTGCTGCTGGCACCGATCACGCCGCACATCAGCCATGAGCTGTGGACGCATCTGGGCCACAGCGAGCCCGTCATCGACGCCGGCTGGCCGGTCTTCGACGCACATGCTCTGGTGCAGGACAGCCTGCAACTGGTCATTCAGGTCAACGGCAAGTTGCGCGGGCATATCGAAATGCCCGCCAGCGCCAGCCGCGAAGAAGTCGAAGCGGCCGCACGCATCAACGAAAACGTTTTGCGCTTCACTGATGGCCTGACCATTCGCAAGGTGATCGTCGTGCCTGGCAAGCTGGTCAACATCGTCGCAAGCTGATTGGATCGGGCGCCCGGCAGATGCCGGGCGTCGAACATATTTCCAGGGCACGCCAAGTCGGCCCAAACGGATTCAAGGGGAGCATCAAGATGATCAAACGCAATCTGCTGGTAATGGGCCTGGCTGTTCTGTTGAGTGCCTGTGGCTTCCAGCTGCGTGGCACCGGCACCACCGAGCTGGCGCTCAAGGAACTGGACGTCAGCGCACGCAATGCCTACGGCGAAACCGTGACGCAGTTGACACGTGTGCTGACCAGCTCCGGCGTCAAGGTCTACACCGGCGCGCCTTACAAGCTGATCCTGACCAACGAAGCCGAAAACCAGCGCACCGTCAGCTACTCGGGCTCGGGCCGTTCGGCGGAATACCAGCTGACCACCACGCTCAACTATGAAATACACGGCGACAGAGACCGCACGCTGATGGACAGCAAGGTCACCGCGGACCGTTCCTACGTGCACGACGGCAACAACCTGACCGGTTCTGATCAGGAAGCTGCCCAGGTTCGTCAGGAAATGCGCAACGACCTGATCCAGAAGTTGATCGCACGCCTGCAACAGCTGACACCAGCCCGTCTGGAAGAGCTTCAGGCCAAGGCGGATGCGGTTGCCAAGGCAGAAGCCGACGCACTGGAAGCGGCTCAGCGAATCCGCGACGAGACGCCTCAGCAGTCGCCTGTCGAAATTCCATCCAGGTAAGTGTCTGGGGCCAGTCACCTGGCCCCGGCATCCTCTGACCCATGAAACTCGCCCCCGCCCAGCTCGGCAAGCACTTGCAAGGCACGCTTGCGCCCGTCTATGTGATCAGCGGCGACGACCCGCTGCTCTGCCAGGAAGCGGCCGATGCCATCCGCGCAGCAGCACGCCAGCAAGGCTTCGACGAACGTCAGGTATTCAGCGCCGATGCCAGCTTCGACTGGGGCACGCTGCTCCAGGCGGGTGCCAGCATGTCGCTGTTTGCCGAGCGGCGTCTGCTGGAACTGCGTCTGCCTTCTGGCAAGCCCGGTGACAAAGGCGCTGCGGCGCTCATGGAGTACTGCGCCAGACCCGCCGAAGACACCCTGCTGCTGATCAGCCTGCCCAAGCTCGACGGCAGCGCGCAGAAGACCAAATGGGGCAAGGCACTGATTGAAGGCGCACAGACTCAATTCGTACAGATCTGGCCGGTGGACATCGGCCAGTTGCCGCAATGGATTCGCCAGCGCCTTTCTCAAGCCGGGCTCGCCGCCACTCAGGATGCGGTCGAACTGATCGCCGCTCGGGTCGAAGGCAACCTGCTGGCCGCCGCGCAGGAAATCGAAAAGCTCAAGCTGATGGCCGAAGAAGGTCAGATCACCGTCGAGACGGTGCAGGCAGCGGTGGCCGACAGTGCGCGCTTCGACGTGTTTGGCCTGACCGATGCGGTGCTCAATGGCGAAGCCGCCCATGCCTTGCGCATGCTGGAGGGTTTGCGCGGCGAAGGCGTCGAAACACCGGTGATTCTCTGGGCATTGACCCGCGAGCTGCGTGCGCTGGCCAACATGTCCCAGCAATTCAGCCAGGGCGTGCCGCTGGACAAGATTTTCAGCTCGGCGCGCCCGCCGATCTGGGACAAGCGCAAACCGCTGATGAGCAAAGCCCTGCAACGCCACTCGGCGAAACGCTGGAGCCAGTTGCTCATGGACGCCCAACGCATCGATGCGCAGATCAAAGGCCAGGCGGCAGGCTCGCCATGGAGCAGCCTGAGCCGGCTGGCGCTGCTGATGGCCGGACAGCGGCTGGCATTGCCTGCGGAGTGAGGGGCTGTCGAGGCGTTGTTGACTCTCGTTACCACGCTCTGCGTGGTAATGCCCTTCAGGACGCTCCGCGTCCTCTTGTGACGCAGAGCGTCACGGACTGCATGCCAACGCGGAGCGTCGGCACGATAACCAGTGAGACTTGCGCACCCGCACCTCTCGTTACCACGCTCTGCGTGGTAATGCCCTTCAGGACGCTCCGCGTCTTCTTGTGACGCAGAGCGTCACGAACTGCATGCCAACGCGGAGCGTCGGCACGATAATCATGGCCGTCCGCACCTCTTCCCAGTGCCATAGCACACAACTATTAGACACAACTGCCCATCTGCCGGATGATTTGTGTCGCGTCACAACACCCATCAGGAGCACCTCGCCATGAGCAAGCCAAAGCGGCCGAACAAGGCCAAATCCATCATCGCCCAGCCCTTGTTCCGCAGTCGTCAGGAACAACCTTCCAAGGGCAAAGGCAGCTACCGCCGCGAAGCCTTCCAGTCTAAAAGCTGGGAGGCTTCCTGCTTTATGGCGGCCTGATATCGAGCAACATCTCCGAGGCGCTTTCTACCGCTTAGCCGTGTTATGGTCTGCACCTAACGGTAATACCCTTGGACTCAAGCATGCCTTCTCGTTTTACCCATCGCCCGCAGCTGCGCCAACTCATCGCTGCCTCCAGCCTCATTGCCCTGGTAGCCTGCGCAGAAAAACCCACTGCAGCCGATGCAACGCCCCTTCAATCCAGCAAAGTACAGATCAACCCTCCAGCTGTTGCGCCTACGCCAACGGTGGTCGTCGATGACTCCCTTACGATTCAGCCCGCCGTCAGCTTCAGCGAATGGCAGGCCGGTTTTCGCGCGCAGGCGCTGAAGGCAGGCATTCGTGCGGATGTATTCGACCTGGCATTCGCTGGCGTGACGCCGGACATGAGCGTGGTAAAGGCCGACCGCAGCCAGCCCGAGTTCAGCCGCCCGGTCTGGGAATACCTCGACGGTGCCATTTCCGCGGCCCGTGTGCGCAAGGGTCAGGCATTGCTTTCGCAATACGCTGACGATCTGCTGAAGATCGAGCAGCAGTACGGCGTGGACCGTCAGGCACTGGTTGCGGTGTGGGGGATGGAGAGTAATTTCGGCTCGTTCCAGGGTACGCAGTCGGTCATCCGCTCACTCGCCACACTGGCCTATGAAGGCCGCCGTCCGGGTTTTGCGCAGAGCCAGCTGCTGGCCGCGCTGGAGATCATCCAGCATGGCGACATCACGCCCGACAAGATGCTCGGCTCGTGGGCTGGCGCGATGGGCCAGACACAGTTCATTCCGACCACTTACAACACCCACGCCGTGGATTTTGACGGCGATGGCCGCCGCGATATCTGGAACACCCCTGCCGACGCGCTCGCCTCTACGGCGCATTACCTGCAAAGCTCCGGCTGGCAGCGCGGCCAGCCTTGGGGCTTCGAGGTGGTACTCGGCACAGGGTTCGATTACTCGCTGGCCGACTCGACGACCCGCAAGAGCCTGGCCGAATGGCAGCAACTGGGCCTGAAGCAGCCCGACGGCTCGGCGATCCCGGTGGCAGCTAGCCAGCAGCAGGCCGCGCTGCTGTTGCCTGCCGGTTACCGTGGGCCAGCATTCCTGGTGCTGGATAACTTCCGCGCGATTCTGAAGTACAACAACTCCACATCTTATGCCCTGGCGATCAGCCTGCTTTCCGATCGATTCAAGGGTGCAGGGTACGTGGTAGGCGCATGGCCGCGTGGAGACCTGCCGCTGAGCCGCTCTGAGCGCATCGAGCTGCAAACCCTGCTCTCGGCCCGCCAATACGACGCAGGCGCGCCAGACGGCATCATCGGCGCCAATACGCGCAAGGCGATCCGTAGCGCTCAGCAGTCGTTCGGCTGGCCGGCAGATGGCTACCCGACGCATGAACTGCTGGAGAACCTGCGCAAGCCTGCAGGGCAGTAACTGGCGCGCGAGATGGACGCAGAGCGTCCAGAACGGCATGCCCACGCGGAGCGTGGGCACGATAGTGTTCTTACGGAAGCCTATCGTTCCTCACGCTCCAGCGTGGGAATGCCCTTCGTGAAGCTCCGCATCAAAAATCTGCGCAAATCCGCGCAATCAAGAACGTCCAGAACGGCATGCCAACGCGGAGTGTGGGCACGATAGTGTTCTTACGGACACCTATCGTTCCTCACGCTCCAGCATGGCATGCCCTTCGTGACGCTCCGCGTCAAAAATCTGCGCAAATCTGTGCAATCAAGAACGTCCAGAACGGCATGCCCACGCGGAGCATGGGCACGATAGTGTTCTACGGACGCCTATCGTTCCTCACGCTCCAGCGTGGGAATGCATTTCCGGACGCTCCGCGTCCAGTCTCGACCCACGATGCGGCGAAGAGTGTGACGCGAAGCGTCAAGAACTGCATGCCAACGCAGAGCGTCGGCACGATAATCGACCGTAAAAAGAAGGGCCAGGTATCACTACCTGGCCCTTGTTGTTTTGCGGCTCGTTATCAGAGCATCGCTTTGGCGATCTTTGCTTGCTCATCAGCGTGGTACGAGGAGCGGACCAGTGGGCCCGAAGCGACGTTCTTGAAGCCCATCTTGTAACCTTCCTCGGCGAACCAGGCGAAGGTGTCCGGATGGACGAAGCGCTGTACCGGCAAGTGGTTGCGCGACGGTTGCAGGTACTGGCCCAAAGTCAGCATGTCGATGTCATGCTCGCGCATGCGTTTCATGACTTCGATGACTTCTTCGTCTGTCTCGCCCAACCCCAGCATCAGACCGGATTTGGTCGGTACATGCGGGACCATCTGCTTGAAGCGTTGCAGCAGGGTCAACGACCACTGGAAATCCGAACCCGGGCGCGCGGCCTTGTACAGGCGTGGCACGGTTTCCAGGTTGTGGTTGAACACATCCGGCGGCTCGGCAGCGGTAATTTCCAGCGCGATGTCCATGCGCCCACGGTAATCCGGTACCAGCGTTTCAAGCTGCACGCCCGGCGACAGCAGGCGAATCTCGCGAATGCAGTCGGCAAAGTGCTGAGCACCGCCATCACGCAGGTCATCCCGGTCTACCGAGGTGATGACCACGTACTTCAGGCGCAGGTCGGCAATTGCAATGGCGAGGCTCTTCGGCTCGTCGACATCCAGCGCCTTCGGGCGACCATGGCCCACGTCACAGAACGGGCAGCGACGGGTGCAGATGTCGCCCATGATCATGAAGGTCGCCGTGCCACCGGAGAAGCACTCGCCCAGGTTCGGGCAGGATGCCTCTTCGCAGACGCTGTGCAGCTTGTGCTTGCGCAGCAGTTGCTTGATACGGTCGACTTCCGGGGAAACCGGGATGCGCACGCGAATCCAGTCAGGCTTCTTCGGCAGATCGACAGTCGGAATGATCTTGACCGGGATGCGCGCAACCTTCTCCGCTCCGCGCAGCTTGACGCCGGCTTCGACTTTCGGACGGGCCACACGCTCGGAAACGTCAAGCGTCGGGATCAGGGTTTGCACGGTGTCAGTCATATTGGTTTATTCCGCCCGTAAGGGTCGCCTGCTCAGCGTAGTCGAGGTGGTTGACGAGCTGCGCACGCAGTCGGGCACTAACCTCGGAAAATTCTATCTGCCCTGCCTGATCGCTCAGTTGGGTCATGGCCAGCCCGGCGTAGCCGCAAGGGTTGATGCGGCGGAACGGCTCCAGATCCATGTCGACGTTCAACGCCAGACCATGGAACGAACAGCCGTTGCGAATACGCAGGCCGAGTGACGCGATTTTTGCGCCGTTGACATAGACGCCCGGTGCATCGGCCTTGGCCGCTGCCGTGACACCGTAATCAGCCAGCAAGGCAATGAGCGTGTTCTCGATCCGGGTGACCAGATCGCGAACACCGAAGCCAAGGCGCCTGACGTCCAGCATCAGGTAAGCGACCAGTTGGCCCGGGCCATGATAAGTCACTTGGCCGCCACGATCGACCTGTACGACAGGAATATTACCCGGCAGCAACAAATGCTCCGGTTTACCGGACTGCCCCTGGGTGAAAACCGGCGGGTGCTGCACCAGCCAGACTTCGTCTGCGGCCTCTCGACCGCGCCCGTCGGTGAAGCGCTGCATGGCGTGCCAGGCGGTTTCGTAATCGATCAGACCCAGATCACGAAAGCCAAGGGCACCGCTCATCAGAGCACCATGTGCACGAAACCCGTAGCGCGAAGGGCACTATTGATATCGCGCAACTGGTCTTCGCCAGTGGCGATGATGTGCAGCTGGACGGTGGTGTATTTGCCGTTGCTGCTCTGACGCTCGGCAAGCGTCTTGAGGTCGACCGTGGCGTGCTTTTCAAGCACTTCCATCACGGCGGCAGTAAAGCCCACACTGGTGTCACCGATCACTTTGATCGGGTAGTCGTTGCAGGGGAATTCGATTTTGTGCGACTTGACGTCGTTATCAGTCATGGCAGTAAAGGTCTCACAAGCCGTGACGACGGACACGCAGCCCGCTCAGATCATGAGCAGGCCGCGAGAAGGTCGGCAGTAGTTACTGGAGGGTCAGTTGAACAAGCCGTAGAAGAACAGGCGGATGCTATCCCACACGCGGCGGAAAATGCCACCTTCCTCAACCGCTTCAAGCGCAATCAGATTAGCGGTGTGAACCACCTGATCGTCCTTCTTGACTTCAACCTTGCCGATCACGTCGCCCTTGGCGATTGGCGCAACCAGTTGCGGGTTCATGGTCATGCTGGCAGACAGCTTCTTCATGTCGCCTTTGGGCATGGTCATGCTCAGATCTTCAGCCAGACCGGCCTTGACCTGACGCTCAGTGCCTTTCCAGACAGTCGCCTGGGCCAGCTCGGTGCCCTTCTGATAGAAGTTCTGGGTTTCGAAGAAACGGAAGCCGTACGTCAGCAGCTTCTGGGTTTCAGCCGCACGGGCCTGCTCGCTGTTGGTGCCGAATACGACAGCAATCAGACGCATGCCGTCACGCACAGCCGAGGACACCATGCAGTAGCCGGCTTCGTCGGTGTGACCGGTTTTCAGACCATCAACGGTCTTGTCACGCCACAGCAGCAGGTTGCGGTTAGGCTGCTTGATGCCGTTCCAGAAGAACTCTTTCTGCGAGTAGATCGCATAGTGAGCCGGGTCTTCGTGGATGATCGCGCGGGCCAGGATCGCCATGTCGTGAGCCGACGAGTAATGCTCCGGGTTCGGCAGACCGGTCGGGTTCATGAAGTGACTGTTGGTCATGCCCAGATCGGCAGCCGTCTTGTTCATCATGTCGGCGAAGGCATCTTCGCTGCCGGCAATGTGCTCGGAGATCGCGACGCTGGCGTCGTTGCCCGACTGAATGATGATGCCGTGCAGCAGATCGCTGACGGTCACCTGGCTGCCCACTTTGATGAACATCCGCGAACCGCCTGTGCGCCAGGCGTTTTCACTGATGGTCACCGGATCGTTCTCGCCGATCTGGCCGCGACGGATTTCCAGGGTCGCGATGTAGGCCGTCATCAGCTTGGTCAGACTGGCAGGTGCCAGGCGCTGATCACCGTTGTTCTCGACCAGCACGTTGCCGCTGGTGGCGTCCATCAGCACATAGGCCTTGGCCGCCAGTTGCGGGGCGGCAGGCGTCATCTGCTCTGCAGCCCAGGCAGCCGGGGTGATTATCAGTGGTACAAGCAGGCATAAGCGTTTTGCAAAGGTGGTGATGTTCATCCGTCTCTCGAGAATCCTAATGGGCAAACATGCCCTTGCGGGCAAAGCTGAACAGACCGGCGAAGCGAAAGCGCCTCGGTACGGCTCGTGGCGCCAGGCTGTAGCCCTGGCTGACAAAGTCGCCTGTTCGACACACGACTTTGTGGACAGTTGCCTGCAACGCTTGCCCGATGGCAAATCCACGCTGCCTGCGACTGCATCTCGCCCTCCATTGTTGCCGGAGGGCGACGGTCAAAAAACTTTACTGATCCGATGTCACTACGCTCGGCTGGCCCAGATTGGCCGACCTGACGCTGTTTTGCAGCTGCTGGGCTTCACCCTGCGTGTCGATCGGTCCCATCCGCACCCGATAGAGCGTTTGCTGATTGCGTGCTATCGAGCTGACGAAAACCGGCGCTCGAACCATCCCGCTCAGTTTCGACCTCAGGAGTTCCGCAGCGTCCGGGTTGGCGAAAGCTCCCACCTGGAGAAACAGCCCAGCGGCTTGTCCTGAAGCGTTTTTTTTTGCGTCAACCTGCAGCGGCACGACAGGTGCAGCATGCTGCTGAGGTGGCGGCGTGTATTGTTCGACGGTGCCGGTCGAGGTCGACAGCGCTGGCGGCGTTGCCTGGGCCACGACCTGCGGCTGATTGAGCATCAGCGGCGCCGGACGACCCCGTTGCGCCCACCATTCCTGCGGATCGATCCCTTCAACCTTGACCCGGGCCGTGCCGGTTTCGGCATAGCCCAGCTTTTTGGCTGCAGCATAGGACAGGTCAATGATGCGGTCCGAATAGAACGGGCCGCGGTCGTTGACGCGCAGGATCACCGTGCGGTTGTTGTCCAGGTTGGTCACTTTGACGTAGCTGGGCAACGGCAGGGTCTTGTGCGCGGCGCTCATGCCGTACAGGTCATACACCTCGCCATTGGCGGTGTTCTGACCATGAAACTTGGTGCCGTACCAGGAGGCGGTGCCCGACGCGACGTAACGCTTGGAATCGCTCATCGGGAAATAGGTCTTGCCCAGCACGGTGTACGGGTTGGCCTTGTAGGCACCGGTGTGCAGGGTCGGCGTCGCATCCGGGATACGTGAAACATCCACATCCCACCACGGCGCGCCGTCCTTGTGGGCACGGTTGATGTCCAGCCCCGGCATCGAACGCACCACTGCGCCGCCTTTCGGCGGCTGCGTGGAGGTCGTGCGGGATGGCGACGAGCAGCTGGCGATCAGCACAGCCAGGCCGGTCAACGCCAGAAGCTTGAATGATTGAAGAATCGGCAATGCCCGCATTACTTGACGCCTCGAGCTTGAACCAACGATTCAGACAACTGATACACGGCCATGGCGTACATCACGCTGCGGTTATAACGAGTGATTGCATAAAAATTATTCAGACCCAGCCAGTATTCAGGACCTTGGTCGCCGTCCAGACGGAACGCCGTCACCGGCATGTCATCGCGAAGCGCATCATGACTCGCCCAGCCCAGCCCTCGCAACTCCCCAACCGACATTACCGGGTCGAGCGCCGGGCTCAGACCCTCGTCGACGCGGTCACCGCGTGCCGTTGCACGGCTGACGACCGGCTGACCGGCCACCCATCCGTGGCGCTTGAAATAACTGGCCACGCTGCCGATGGCGTCGTCCGGGTCGGTCCAGATATTGATGTGGCCGTCGCCGTCGAAATCCACCGCATAGGCGCGGAAGCTGCTTGGCATGAACTGCGGCAACCCCATCGCACCGGCATATGAACCTTTGAGAGTCAGCGGATCAACCTGTTGCTCGCGAGCCAGCAGCAGGAACTCGCGCAGCTCCTTGCGAAAGAACGGGGCGCGTGGCGGATAATCGAAGCCGAGAGTCGAAAGTGCATCGATCACCCGGTAATTACCGGTATTGCGGCCGAAAAACGTTTCCACACCAATGATCGACACGATGATCTGCGCCGGTACACCGTATTCCTGCTCGGCACGCGCCAGTGCAGCTTCGTGCTGACGCCAGAAGTCGACACCGCGGGCAATGCGCGCGTCGGTGATGAACATCGGCCGATAGTCCTTCCACTGCTTGACCCGTTCGGCGGGGCGGGAAATCGCATCGAGAATGGCCTGCTTGCGCTCGACCTCACGGAACAGGCCCATCAATTGCTCACCGGCAAAGCCGTGATCGCGGGTCATTTCACCGACGAATTCAGCGACCTGAGGCGAACCTTCATAGTCACCGGCGAGCACTTCCTGCACTGATCCGAGGATGCCTACCAGACCGACCACTGGAGCATATCGAGCCCAGTTAAGCACTGCTTGCATTGAATTGTTCACCTTAATCAAACCTGTGCGATCCATTTACGATGTGTATGGATCGACATCAAAACTCCAAACGCTGACAGTAGCGTCACCAGCGAAGTTCCGCCGTAGCTAATGAAGGGCAGCGGCACGCCCACCACCGGCATCAGGCCACTGACCATACCGATGTTGACGAAAACGTAAACAAAAAACGTCATGGTCAGCGCGCCGGCCAGCAATTTGCCGAACAACGTCTGTGCCTGCGCCGTGATCACCAATCCGCGACCGATCAGCAGCATATAGATGATCAGCAGCGCGCAGATGCCCACCAGCCCGAACTCTTCACCCAGCACCGCAATAATGAAGTCGGTGTGGCTTTCCGGCAGAAAGTCCAGGTGCGACTGAGTACCCAGCAGCCAGCCCTTGCCGAACACCCCGCCAGAACCGATGGCGGCCTTGGACTGAATGATGTTCCAGCCCGTGCCCAACGGATCGCTTTCCGGATCGAGAAAGGTCAGTACCCGCTGCTTCTGGTAGTCATGCATGAAGAAGAACCACATGGCCACTGCGGCAGGCACAGCGGCGGCCAGTACGCTGAGAATCCAGCGCCAGCGCAGGCCGGCCATGAACAGCACAAAGGCGCCGGACGCCAGGATCAGCAGCGAAGTGCCGAGGTCAGGCTGGCGCACGATCAGCACGAACGGCACGCCGATCAAGGCCAGACTGACCGCAACATGCTTGAGATGCGGTGGCAGTGTGCGCTTGGACAGATACCAGGCGATGGTCGCAGGCATGATGATCTTGAGAAATTCCGAGGGCTGGAAGCGAATCACACCGGGAATATTGATCCAGCGGGTCGCGCCCATAGCGTTGTGGCCCATCACATCCACCACCACCAGCAACAGCACGCCAATGACGTAGAGCACCGGCACCCAGCGGGCCATGAATCTCGGTTCCAGTTGCGCGATCACCACCATGGCCACCAGGCCGATGCCGAACGAACTGGCCTGTTTGATCAGCAGGTCCCAGTTCTTGCCGCTGGCCGAATACAGCACGAACAGACTGCCCGCCGCCAGGGTCAGCAGCAGAATCAGCAAAGGACCGTCGATGTGAATGCGCTGCAGAAACGTGGCGCGGCGACGCATCACGTCTTCGCTGGACAGGATGCGGTCAAAATTACTCTTCACGGGCCGCAGCCTCCAGATTCCGGGAGTCGGCATACTCAGGCTTGAGATGGCCGTTTTCGTCGAGCAGCCAGGCGTCCATGACCTGGCGCACGACCGGTGCCGCAACGCCAGAGCCGGACTCACCGTTCTCGACCATCACGGCAACGACGATTTTCGGGTTGTCGGCCGGCGCGAAGCCGACGAACAAGGCGTGGTCGCGATGGCGTTCCTGGACCTTGGTGCGGTCATACTTCTCGCCCTGCTTGATTGCCACGACCTGCGCCGTACCGCTCTTGCCGGCAATCCGGTATTGCGCGCCGATGGCTGCCTTGCGTGCCGTACCGCGTGCGCCGTGCATCACTTCCTGCATGCCATGGTTGACCCGTCCCCAGTTGGCCGGGTCACGCAGCACGATGTTCGGCATCGGGTTCTCGTCCACCGGCGGCTTGCCTTCGATGGTTCTGGCCAGATGCGGCCGGTTCCAGACGCCTTTGTTGGCCACCAGCGCGGTGGCCTGCGCCAGTTGCAGCGGCGTGGCCTGCATGTAGCCCTGGCCGATCCCGAGAATGAGCGTTTCGCCGGGGAACCAGGCCTGGCGGCGAGTGGCGCGCTTCCAGTCCCGGGACGGCATCAGGCCGGGCGATTCTTCGAACATGTCCAGCGAGACTTTTTCGCCGATACCAAACTTGTTCATGTAGGTCGCCAGCCGATCAATACCCAGCTTGTGCGCAAGGTCGTAGAAGTACGTGTCATTTGAACGCATGATCGCGGTATCCAGATCCACCCAGCCATCACCGGTGCGGTTCCAGTTACGGTATTTGTGATCGTAATTGGGCAGTTGGTAGTAGCCCGGGTCGAACACCCGCGTACTGGGCGTCACGACCCCGGCGTCCAGCGCGGCAATCGCCACCGCAGGCTTGATGGTCGAGCCCGGAGGATAGAGGCCACGCAGAATACGGTTGAACAGCGGCCGGTCGATGGAATCGCGCAGTTCGGCGTAAGCCTTGAAGCTGATGCCGGTCACGAACAGGTTCGGGTCGAAACTGGGCGCACTGACCATCGCCAGCACTTCACCGGTACTCGGCTCCAGCGCCACAACGGCACCACGACGCCCGCCCAGCGCGGCTTCGGCAGCTTCCTGAAGATTGATGTCCAGGCTCAGGACGATGTCCTTGCCTGGGATCGGATCAGTGCGCTTGAGTACCCGCAACACGCGGCCACGGGCGTTGGTCTCGACCTCTTCGTAGCCGACCTGACCATGCAGATCGGGCTCGTAGAAACGCTCGATACCGGTCTTGCCGATATGGTGAGTGCCGCTGTAATTGATCGGATCGAGGCTTTTCAGCTCTTTTTCGTTGATGCGCCCCATGTAACCGACCGAGTGCGCAAAATGCGGCCCTTGCGGGTAGTGACGCACCAGTTGCGCAACCACTTCGACGCCCGGCAGGCGGAACTGGTTGACGGCGATCAGGGCGATCTGTTCTTCACTCAATTCAAACAGGATCGGCACCGGCTCGAATGGCCGACGGCCCTGCTTCATACGCTTTTCGAAAATGATCCGGTCGTCGGGGGTGAGCTGCAATATCTCGACAATGGTGTCGAGCACGCTGGACCACTCGCCAGAGCGCTCGCGAGTCATGGTCAGGCTGAAGCTGGGCCGGTTGTCCGCCACCACGACGCCGTTGCGGTCGTAGATCAGGCCGCGACTGGGCGGAATCGGCTGAACGTGAACACGATTGTTTTCCGACAGCGTGGAGTGGTACTCGTACTGGATGACCTGCAGGTAATACAACCGGGCAATCAGCACACACACCAGCAACACGACCGCCACAGCACCGAACACGACCCTGCCGCGCACCAGACGTGCGTCTTTTTCGTGGTCTTTGAGGCGGATCGGTTGAGACATTTAGGCCGTGTTCACAGTAAAGACGATGCTACTTGTGATAAGGGTGCCCGGACAGAACGGTCCAGGCGCGATACATCTGCTCGCCGATCAGGATGCGCACCAGCGGGTGCGGCAAAGTCAGCGGCGACAGCGACCAGCGTTGCTCGCTGCGCGCACAGACCTCAGGTGCCAAGCCCTCGGGGCCACCCACCATCAGGTTGACCGTGCGTGCATCGAGACGCCAGCGATCGAGTTCGACCGCCAGTTGCTCGGTACTCCAGGGTTTGCCATGCACTTCCAGCGTGACAATCCGCTCGCCCGGCTGCACCTTCGCCAGCATCGCTTCGCCTTCCTGACGGATAAAGCGCGCGACGTCGGCGTTCTTGCCACGGGTATTGAGCGGAATTTCCACCAGTTCGAGGGCAAGCTCGGAGGGCATGCGCTTGGCGTATTCGTGCCAGCCTTCCTCCACCCACTTGGGCATGCGCGAACCCACCGCGATCAGACGCAGACGCACATCAAACCCTTATTCGTTGCCCGGTGTGTGGTGCGCAGCGCTGGCTGCACGGCTTTGCTCGGCGCCCTGCCACAGACGCTCCAGGTCGTAGAACTGGCGTGCAGCAGCGGTCATCACATGAACGATCACGTCGCCCAGGTCCAGCAGAACCCAGTCGCTGTCGCCCTTGCCTTCTTCGCTCAGGGATTTCAGACCGGCAGCCTTGACCTTGTCACGGACGCTGTCGACCAGTGCATTCAGCTGGCGATTGGAAGTACCGGTGCAGATCAGCATGTAATCGGCGATGCTGGTCTTGTCACGCACGTCGATGGTCAGGATGTCGGCACCCTTGATCTCTTCGAGGGCTGCAACCGCAACCTTGACGACTTCTTCACTGCTCATTTTTTGCTTTGTCATATAAAACTCATTCAGCTCGTATGTGTGGGACCGCCCAAACGCTTGTCGATAAAAGCAGTTTCAGGGCAACCCATCTGTGTTCGGCGCACGGTAAAGCCCGTGCGCATCGATATAGGCCAGTACCGCGTCTGGCACCAGAAAACGTACCGACTTACCGCTGGCCAGCAGTTGACGGATCTGGGTGGCAGACACCGATAAAGGCGTCTGCCAGACGAATGTAATCTGTCCGCCCGGCCCTTTCAGGGCCTTGGGATCGCTGACTGCGCGCGCCGCCAGCAGGTTGCGCATGGCATCCGGCGATTCGCTGTCCGCGTCCGGGCGTTGCAGCACCACGATATGGCAGTGCTCCAGCAGTTCTTCCCACCTGTGCCAGGTCGGCAGCCCGCAAAAGGCATCCCAACCCAGCAACAGGAACAACTGGTCCTGAGGCGCCAGTTCTGCGCGCATCGATTCCAGCGTGTCGAGGGTGTACGACGGTTTGTCCCGTTTCAGTTCACGGTCATCCACCGTCAAGGGCGACACACCGGCAACCGCACTCCTGACCATCGCCAGACGGTCCTGAGCGGCAACGCTCGGCATGTCACGATGCGGGGGCCTGGCGCTGGGCGTCAGGCGCAACTCATCGAGTTCCAGCAGTTCAGCCACTTCAAGCGCACCGCGCAAGTGACCGATATGCACCGGATCGAACGTCCCGCCGAGCATGCCGATACGTCTGGGCAGCACAGCCACGGGCTCGCTCAAGTCAGGCTTGTCCGCGCAATTGACCGTCGCCGATCACGATGTACTTCTCGCAGGTCAAGCCTTCCAGCCCGACCGGGCCGCGGGCGTGCAGCTTATCAGTAGAAATGCCGATCTCGGCACCCAATCCGTATTCGAAGCCGTCAGCGAAGCTAGTCGGCGCATTGACCATGACCGAACTGGAGTCGACTTCGGCCATGAAGCGGCGAATCTGGCCCTGATGCTCGGACACGATGGCGTCGCTGTGATGCGAGCCATAGTCATTGATGTGTTCGATGGCCTGGTCCAGCCCGCTGACCACACGAATGGACAGGATCGCCGCCAGGTACTCGGTGTGCCAGTCCTCTTCGGTTGCGGCAATGACATCGATCAGCTCGCGGGTGCGTTCGCAGCCGCGCAACTCGACGCCCTTCTCGCGGAACTGCGCCGACATCGGCGGCAGGAAATCGGCTGCCACGGTCTGATCGACCAGCAGGGTTTCCATCGCGCCACAAATACCGTAGCGATAGGTCTTGGCGTTGAACGCGATCTTCTGCGCCTTGGGCAGGTCGGCATGCGCGCTGACATACACATGGCAGATACCGTCCAGATGCTTGATGACCGGCACCCGGGCGTCGCGACTGACCCGCTCGATCAGGCCCTTGCCGCCGCGCGGGACGATGACGTCCACGTACTCGGGCATGGTGATCAGCGCACCGACGGCGGCACGGTCAGTGGTTTCCACCACTTGCACCACGGCAGCTGGCAAACCGGCCTCGGCCAGACCGCGCTCGATACAGGCCGCAATGGCCCGATTGGAGTGAATCGCTTCGGAGCCGCCGCGCAGAATAGTCGCGTTACCGGACTTCAGGCACAGACTGGCAGCGTCGATGGTCACATTCGGACGCGACTCGTAGATGATGCCCACAACACCCAGCGGCACGCGCATCTTGCCGACCTGAATACCCGATGGCCGATAGCTCATGTCGCGGATCGCACCGACCGGATCTGCCAGACTGGCGACCTGACGCAACCCGACAATCATGCTGTCGATGCGTGCGGGGGTCAGTGCCAGACGTTCCAGCATGGCCGGCTCAAGCCCGCTCGCCTGACCGTTGGCCAGGTCCAGCGCATTGGCGGCAGACAGCTCGTCGCGAGCGGCGTCGAGCGCCGCGGCGGTGGCTTGCAGGGCGCGGTTCTTCTGCGCGGTGCTGGCACGACCGATCACGCGCGATGCTTCGCGGGCGGCGCGACCCAGGCGGGTCATGTAGTCAAGAACGGACTCGGTCATGGTCTCAGAGGTCTTGGCAAAGAGGAAAGCGGCCGATTATAGCTGTCGTGGGGCACGAACGACAGCGCAGACAGGCGGATGGTCAATAACAGTGCGCAGATTTCTGCCCGTTCGCGGCCCGCCTGCGTAACTCGACGAGCAGTCGTGCGACGTGGCACTCGGCTGGCCATGCCAAGCGAAGGCCGGATGGGCTGTCATGATTTCGTCATTTTCAGAAACAACAAAGTCGTTAATACCGACACATTCAGCTGCAATTAAAGTTGCGCTTGCTATGATCGGGCATCTTCTCAAACTGCCCGTCCGATTATGCCCACTGCTGCGCCCATTCCCCTCCCTGACCGTTTTTTCCAGCGCGATGCCCAGCTACTGGCGCGCGACCTGCTGGGCAAGGTCATCCGCCACAAGGTCGGTGATCTCTGGCTGGCGGCACGGATCATCGAAACCGAAGCCTACTATTGCGCGGAGAAAGGCAGCCACGCCTCGCTCGGCTACACCGAAAAACGCAAGGCGCTGTTCCTCGAAGGCGGCCACATCTATATGTACTACGCGCGCGGCGGCGACTCGCTGAATTTCAGCGCCGAAGGGCCGGGCAATGCAGTGCTGATCAAATCCGCATTCCCGTGGACCGATGCCACCAGCGACGAAAACGCCCTGGCGCAGATGCAGCTGAACAATCCCGACGCCAGCGGCGAAATCCGCCCGGCGCAACGGCTTTGCGCGGGCCAGACGCTGCTGTGCAAGGCACTCGGCCTGAAAGTGCCTGCCTGGGACGCCAAGCGTTTCGATCCACAACGCCTGTTGGTCGAGGACGTCGGCCAGACACCTGAACGGATTATCCAGACCACCCGACTGGGCATCCCCAGCGGACGCGATGAGCATTTGCTGTATCGCTTCGTGGACGCCGGTTACGCACGATTCTGCACACGGAACCCTCTCAGACGCGGTCAGGTCGAAGGCCGCGACTACTTACTTCTCGATCAAGGAAACTGACCCATGGGCGACCTGCTCAATGGCATGACCGGCTGGTTGACGGCAAACCCCTCCTGGGTGGCTGTCGCGATCTTCTTAGTCGCTTTTACCGAGTGTGTCGCGATTGTCGGGATCGTCGTGCCGGGCACGGTGATCATGTTTGCCATTGCCGCCCTCGCGGGTAGCGGCATTCTGCCGTTGAGCGAAGTCCTGTTGCTGGGCTTTCTGGGCGGGCTGCTCGGCGATGCGGTGTCGTACTTCATCGGTCGTCGTTTCCACCAGAGCATCCGCCAGTTGCCGGGCCTGCGCACGCACCCGGAATGGATGGCCGGGGCCGAAACCTATTTTCATCGTTACGGGATTGCCAGCCTGCTGGTTGGCCGCTTCATCGGCCCGCTGCGGCCCATGCTGCCGATGATCGCCGGTATGTGCGACATGCCGCTGCCACGCTTTATAGCAGTCAGTGTGCTGGCGGCCGCGGGCTGGTCAATTGCCTACCTGATGCCTGGCTGGGCGGCCGGTGCGGCCATTCGCCTGCCGCTGCCGGAAGGTTTCTGGCCTGAGGCTGCGGTGGTCGGTGGCGGGCTGGCGATTCTGTTCGGCCTGAGCATCCAGAGCAGCATTCGCCAGAAGCGCTATGCCACCAAGGTGATTTCCGCGCTCAGCCTGATCCTGGTAGCCGCCCTGTTCATCGGCTGGCCGCACCTGGCCGATTTCGATAACGGCCTGATGACGCTGGTCCAGGAAAACCGCAGTGAAGCCGCGCAGAACATTGTGCTGTTCGTCACCAGCATCGGTGACTTCAAGGCTCAATTGCTGGCGGCGTCCCTGCTGATCATCGTGCTGGCGGTGGCCAGACAATGGCGCCATGCAGCTTTTGCACTGACCGTTACCCTGGGCACCGCCGTAGCGAACGGCACACTGAAAACGCTGTTCGCCCGTGCGCGCCCGGAAGTGCTGCTTGATCCGATCACCTCCTACAGCATGCCCAGCGGCCACAGCTCTGCGGCTTTCGCGCTGTTCATGACCCTTGCCGTGCTGGCGGGACGTGGCCAGCCGGTACGCTTGCGCCTGACCTGGATGCTGGTCTGCGGCATTCCGGCGCTGTCGATTGCCCTGTCGCGGGTGTACCTGGGCGTTCACTGGCCGACGGATATCCTGGCCGGCATGCTCCTGGCGTTCTGCGTCTGCGCTGCCAGCCTGGCGTTCTTCCAGCGCAAGGAATCGCTGCCTGCGATGTCCGTCCGGGTCTGGTGGCTGGTGGTTCCGGCGATGACTGCGCTGCTCGGCATATTTGCCGTGCGCGCCTTGTCCCATGCGGTGTTGCGTTATCAGTACTTACCGTAAACAGAGAAGCTGACAGCTTGCCAGCGCGCCTTCGAGGCGTTGTCTACACTCCCGAAACAGGAGAGTGAGCGACGGCGTTGCCGAAGGAGTGTTGATGTCTCGCCTGATTCGTTATACCGCCTCGCGGCGTCGGCAACGCGGTGCAATCGGCCTGATGGCCGCGCTGACGCTGGGGCTGGCGTTGCTGTGCGCGCTGGTAGTGGTCGACAGCGGCAGGCTTTATCTGGAGAAGCGTTCGCTGCAGAGGGTCGCGGACATTGCCGCACTGGAAGCCGCTGGCCGCCGAGGCACGTGCAGCGGCATATCTAGTAGCGCCGCCGACTTTGCCAGGCAGAGTGCCATACGCAATGGCTTTACCCCCGGTAGCGACAGTCGCGCACTGGCAACCCGTTGCGGCACGCTGGTGTTGAATGCCCTGAGCCAGCGGACGTTCAGCGTCGACCCGACACAGGCGCTGGCCATTGAAGTGGTCGCCACACACCCGGTACCGCGCAGCATCGCCGCCGGTATCGGGGCCTTGTTCGGCGGCTCGGCGACGCCCGTGAACATTCCGCTCAGCGCCACCGCCGTCGCAGCGAGCGCCTCGCCACTGGCAGCCCTGACCATCCGCAGCGCGACGGTCAGCATAGACAGCACCCGGGCGGCGATCCTCAACCCGGTCATCGGCAGCCTGCTCGGCGGCACGCTGAACCTCAGCGTTGCCAACTGGCAAGGTCTTGCCAGCACCGATCTCAGCCTGCTCAGCTACCTGAACCGGCTCAAGACCGACCTCAATCTGACGGCCGTGGGTTATAGCAGCGTGCTCAACACCTCGGTGTCGGTCAGCCAGTTGATTCAAAGCGCAATCAATGTGCTGGACCCCGGCGCGACGCTGGGCGGCACCGCGACCATTGCCGGCCTGCAGGCTCTGAAGCTGGCTTCCGGCGCAACCACGGTGGTATTGGGCGACCTACTATCGATACAGGGCGCCCCGGACATCGCCGCCTTGAACGCCAATCTGCGCCTGATGGACCTGGTCCAGGGCATCGCGCAACTGGCCAATGACAAAACCGGTATTTCAACCGCTGCGCAGATCAATGTCGGCAATCTGGCGCAGGTCACGACGCGCATTCAGGTGATCGAGCCGCCGCAGCTATCAGCCATCGGCGACCCGAGCAAGATCGACCCGGCCAACCCCAAGACCGGTGCCAACCGGATTTACGTGCGCACCGCGCAAATGCGCGCGCTGGTCTCGATCAACCTGCCGGTGCTGGGCACGATTACGTCGCTGGTCAACAGCGCGGGCTCGGTGGTCGGCAGCCTGACGCCGATTCTTAACAGTGCATTGAATCTGAATATTGCCGGGCTGGCGACTTCGGCTACCTGCGCGCTGGGGCTGACCAGTTGCATGGTGACCGATTTCCAGTTTCTGACCTCAGGCACATCTGGCCCCAGTATCGACCTGAGCCTGTCGCTGGCCAGTGCCGATAGCTATGTCACCGGCTTCACCTGCACCAGCAACACCAGCAAAACCCTCAGCGTCAAAACCGACGCAGCCTTGCTAAGTGCCAAGGTCGGTCAGATATCTGACAGCAACGCTTTTCCGGCCAGCACTGATCCAGCGGCAATCACCGCCCTGCCCCTGCCGGTGATTGATATCGGCACCAAAACCTGCCAGAAAATCGCTGGCCTACTGGGCAACTGCACCACCCGCGTCCCCTTCGGCGGTGGCGGTATCGGCCTCACGTTCGACACGGTCAGCCAGTCAGCACTGGGCAGCTCGTCGGTTGTCAGTACCACCTTCGGTTCGCCCAATCTGCCGGAAATCAGCAACTCGCCGTATTTCCTGACACGCGTTGCGGATACCAAGCCGAGCACCTTGCTCAACGGCACGGTTTCAAGCGTGAAGGTGAATGTCTACAAACCTGCGACCAGTAACGTGCTCGGCAATGTCATCACCGGAGCAGCTGCAACGCTGAGCAGCCTGACCCTTGCGCTGGATACCATCGTCGACGACACGCTGACCCGCTTGCTGACATCGGTTGTTGACCCGCTCTTCGAGTCGCTGGGCCTGAACCTGGGGGCCACCGACGTCGGCGCCAACCTGAGCTGCAACCTGGGCCAGGCGACGCTGGTGATCTAGCGCGGTTCACCTAGTCTGCGTTGAATACCGGCAATTCAATGCTGAATCGCGCGCCTTCGTCCACGTTGCTCACGGTAAGCTGACCGCCCATCTGATCGACAATGCCGTAGCTGACCGACAGCCCCAGCCCGGTGCCGACGCCCACCGGTTTGGTGGTGAAAAACGGCTCGAAAATACGCTCCAGCAGACGCGGATCGATACCGCCGCCGTTGTCCTGCACCACCAGACGGATGATGTTTTCATCGCGCTCGGCCTCGACACTGATCCACGGCTCGAATCCCCGATCCTTTTCCCGACGCGACAACAACGCATCGCGGGCATTGACCATCAAATTGATCAGCACTTGCTCCAGTTGATCGACGTGGCCGCGCACCTGCACGCCCTCAAGCATGCTCCCGACACGCAACTGAACGCCTTTGCCTTTCATGCCTTCGGTCAGCATCGAGATCGTGCCTTCGACCGCCTGAACCGGATCGAACAGTTGCTCTTCGACCTCGGAGCGCCGACCAAACACCCGCATGTGGTCCACCACCCGAGCAGCACGTTGCACCTGGGCGTCGATGCGATTGAGCTTTTCGGTGAGGTACTCAATGTCCACGTCGCCGCGCCCCAGACGCTTGAGCACGTTGACCACCGCCATGCGCATGACATTGAGCGGCTGATTGATCTCGTGGGCCAGGCCGGTGGCCATTTCGCCCAGGGTGGCCATTTTGGCGCTCTGGTTCAGTTGCATTCGGGAGCGGCGCACATCGGTGTTGTCGCGCCCTACCGCCTGAACCTCGACCAGCTTGCCTTGCTCGTCGAACACACCCCGGTCTGCCCACACCCACCAGGCGTATTCACGACCGGGCAATTCGATGCAGATCTCTTCGGTGCTCAATGGCGACTCCGGGGTCAACAGCCCGATGCGCTTGATGAACGCCTCGCGCTGCTCATCGGAAAGCCAGTCGCCCAGGTTGATCCCGGTCAACTGCTCCGGGGTGCATTCCATATAGTTGGCCAGCGGCCGGTTGCCGAAACTGAGCACCAGGTCCGGCGTGTAGCGACAGATCATGGCCGGCGAGTCCTCGACCAGAATCCGGTAACGCTCTTCGCTCTTGCGCACCTGCTCCGCCGCCAGGGTCGCCTCGGTAACATCCAGCCACAGGCCGACCGCTTCCACCGGAATACCGAGGTCATCGCGCAGCAGGCGTGCTTCGTCCAGCAGCCAGTGATAATCGCCCTGCCGGTCGCGAAGCCGATAGCGCCGACTGACGAAGCCTTCGCGCAGCAGCTGGCGAGTGCGCTCGAACCAGATGTCACGGTCTTCAGGGTGAATGTATTCAGCCAGTTGACCGTCTACGCAATCCGCCAGCGTCCAGCCGAGCAACGGGGCGAGGCTGTCACTGAAAAAAGTCGGTTCCAGATTGCCCTGGTCGTAACGCTGGACGTAGATCACCGCGGGCGAACTGGCAATCAGGTTATCCAGCCTCGCGTGCGCGGCGGCCGCTTCGGTTTCCTGATTCTTGATATCGCTGACGTCAAGCATGAAGCCCAGCACCCGCTGCACCTGACCGCTGACCAGCGCCTGACCCTGAATACGAAACCACAGGGTTTCCTGAGCCGGATCGCTCTGCGCCAAGCGTACGCACAGCAACATCGGTGTGCCTTTGTCACGCAGCCTGGCCAGGCGGCTGGACAATTCCTGTCGATCTGCCGGATGAATCAGCGCCAGCCAGTCCGTACGCGACAGGCTTTCGATCCGGTCGCCGACACGCAGATTACGCGCCAGCTGCGGGGCAAGCAGGATCTCGTCACTGGCCGGCAGCAACTCCCACCAGCCGGTACCCAGCAGATCCTGCAGCACCGCCAGACGCTCGACATGATGACGATTATGCTGCTCCGACAGGCGAAACAGTACCGGCCCGGCCAGCGCCGAACACAGGTTCAGCCATTCGCGCTCGCCCAGATCCGGAGCCTGCTGCTGCGGGTCATAAAAGCCGAACATCAACCAGGCCTTGGCCACGTTGTCCCGACTGTGAGGTATCAGAAAACCGTTGGCGTTGCCGAAGGCGCTTTGCAGCCCGGCGTGTCCGGCGTCGCTGCCGAACTTCAATGGATGCGCACTGTTGGCGTCGAACGAATCCAGTGCGCTGCCCAGGCGCTGCCCGACCTGCCACAGCTCCGGCGCAGTGTGGGCGCTGTACTGGCAGTAGACACGCCAGCCAACGCCGCTGGTTTCCGGCAACACCAATGCGACGCAAGGGATACGCCAGAGCTGCGCCAGCTCCTCCAGTTGCTCGGTCACCACCGCGGTAAGCCGCTCGACGTTGCAGACCCGCACCCGCTCCGCCATCTGCCCGGCGAAACGCAGGCACTGCTGGCGACTGCGTGCGGCGCTGGCCTCTTCCATCAAATCGCTGATATCGAGCAATTGCAGCAGCCAGCCCTTGCCATGCGCCTGCACCCAGCCACGGGCGTGCAGGGTGTGCGCGTCAGCACTTTTGAAATCCAGGTCGAGCATGTGCCCCAGCCAGTCATGCGGTACGCCTTCGATGACCAGCGCGCTGTTGGGCAAAAGCAGGTTCATCAGCCGTTGCGTCGCAATCACCGGCGCAGCGATACCCAGCCGCGCAAGCAAATTCGCACTGAGGCTTTGCACCCGCCCCTCGTCGTCGAGCAGCAGGTAGAGATCGGCGCCAATCGGATCAGGCTCGCTGCCTGGCGCCACATTCTGTGGCGCACTCTGCGGCACGGGCGACGGTTCACCACGGCCCAGCCAACGGCTCAGGCGGTTTTTATCAAGGGACAAGTTGCAGGCTCGCTTGTGCAGTGAGGTTATTCGGCAAGCGCGGGACTTCACCAATGCCCGGCAGCGTCAACAGCGGCAAGACCTGGGTCAACCGGGTCTTGGGATACTGGATCGTCACCGTCAGCACGCCAGCGGTGTAGGTCACGCTGGTGTAGGCAGAACTGAAACCCAACGCAGCCGGCATCCATGCCAACTGTGTCATGACCACACTCTGTGACTGACTGCGCAACAGGCTGTCGTAATTGGCAATGGCCGGACTGAGCGCGACACTTCGGCGCACGGCTTCACTGGCAGCCGCATTGAAAGACTGCATCATCAGCAACGGCAGGCTATAACTCACCATGCCGTAGAACACGGCAAAAAAGATGACGAACACCGCCGCAAACTCAATAGCAGCGGCGCCCCGTTGTTTACCCGGAGAAGAATGATGCAAGACTGTTTTCATGCCGACGTCTACCCTGACACTTGCGACCTCACAACAGCATAGATTCTTTCCGGTAAACAAGGTGTATTTTGATTGATGAAATTATGTTTCCTACTTGTGTGGTGCGCCCTCTGTGCCGAGCAGGACGCTCGAAAGAAAGAAATCTCCAACCTGCTGACAATTGGCGTATTTGCCATTGCCGCGGGCTATCTGATTGTTAATGGCCGGACCTGGCTGGGTGCAGCGCCTGCAGAGGCCGCGCTGGCCGTGTTGATTGCGCTGGGCCTGACGCTGCCTGGCTATGCGCTGGGCCGTCTGGGCGCTGGAGACGTCAAGCTGTTGGCGGCGCTGGCACTTGCATCGAACAGCACTTATCTGCTGGGTACGTTTATTGGCGCTGGTGTCGCCCTGCTGATATGGCTGGTCATTGGAGGCGCAGTATGGAACCTTATTCACCAAGGGCTTACGCGACGCTATACGTACATGAACCCGAAAGCGCCAGATAAATATCCCTTCTCGCCGTTTTTGTTTGTCGGGTTGCTGATGACGGCTGTCTTGATCCACTAGTCTGACTGTCCGGCTAATGCTATGTACATAGTCAGAAAGTGCAGCTACGTTTAAAGCGTCTATCTGAAAAGACTCACGCTCAAACACAGCTCAATCATGTTTTGCTGAATGGATTAAGTCCTTGATTCACTATTGAGGCATAACAGCATGGAGTAGCATGTGAATATATCCCGAATTACAAAAGTTCTGGTGGTTGATGACCAGCCTCTTGTCGTTGAAGAACTCTGCGAGTTTCTGGAGAGCAACGACTTTCAATGTGTGCGCTGCCGCTCAAGTCTGGAAGCCATAGAACAGTTCAGCCATGACAGCAGCATCGGAATTGTCCTGTGCGACCTGGAAATGCCCGGCATGAACGGCATCGAGATGGTCGAGGCCATGAAGCAGATCGGCGGCAAGATGCACCTGTTCGAGGCCATCATGCTGACCGGGCGGGCCGAAAAAAAGGACGTGATCAAAGCCTTGCGCGCAGGCATTGCCGATTATTACCAGAAACCGGTCAATCTGGAGGATCTGCTGGAAGGCGTGCGGCTCCAGCTGGAGGCGCTGGACGAGCGGCAGAAGAACCGGCAACAGTTGGGCCTGCTAAACGAAAAGCTTCAGCATCTGGCGGCGTCCATCGACGACCTCTACCAGAATCTGGACAACAGCCGATCGTCGCCACCCACCGAGCGCCGCACGCGCAGTGCGGCGCCAGACAACGCGCCGATGTCCATGGCGCTGGCCAAGCTCTCGCCTCGCCAGGTGGATGTGGCCCGCCTGGTCAGTACCGGGCTGACCAACTACCAGATCGCCTGCGAATTGGGGATTACTGAAAACACCGTAAAACTCTACGTATCGCAGGTGCTGCGTCTGACTCACATGCACAATCGCACGCAACTGGCCCTGGCGTTTTCACCCGGCAAAACCGCAGAACGGCAGCGCGCCATCGAAAATCAGGAGTGAAGCAGGATGACGCTACCGGTTACGCCTTCACCACCTGGTAAGGCGCATCCGACAGCGAGGAATGCACCTGATTGCGACCGGCATGCTTGGCGCGATACAACGCGATGTCAGCCTGGGATGCCAGGCTCAGGCTGTCGTCATGTGTGCCGAGGCAGACCACACCGGCACTGAAGGTACAGAACAGGTCGACAGGCTGCGCGGGATAATGAATTTCTGCGAAACGGTGACGAATTTCGTCGAGCACTTTATGCGCACTGTGGATATCGGTGTCCGGCATGACCACCGCGAATTCCTCGCCGCCGTAACGGCCAATGAAATCGGTTTTGCGCAAACGTTGCTTGAGAAACAGCGCCAGGCTTTTGATCACGCGGTCGCCCATCGGATGCCCGTGGCTGTCATTGACCCGCTTGAAGTGATCGATATCGAGCATGGCGAAGCACAGTGGCTTGTCTTCACGCCGCGCACGAAAGCTGCAATCTTCCAGCAGTTGCAGGATGTGCGTGTGATTGTAGAGCCCGGTCAGGCTGTCACGGACCATGCGCGCCTTCAGGCTGCGGGCCCTGGCGGCGCGATTGCGAACCGTGGTGATCAAATGGCGCGGCTTGATCGGCTTGGTCAGGAAGTCGTCGCCGCCTTCGCTCATGGCGTCGAGTTGCTTGTCCTGATCATCTTCAGCCGACAGGTAAATGATCGGCACACTGACATAACGGTCATTGTGCCGAATGACCTTGGCCAGCTCCGTTCCGGTACAGCCCGGCATGTACATGTCGAGAATGATCAGATCGGGTTGAAACTCGGCCAGCTCGGCCATCGCCTGAATCGGGTCGATCAACACCCGCGTCACGATACCGGCAGCATTCAGCACGCGCTCGGTGTGCAGCGCCTGGGCACGTGAGTCATCGATGATCAGCACCTTGTAAGGCTCGTATTGCGCTACACAGGTCAGGACTTCGATTTTTTCCAGCAGGCTCGACGCTTCCAGCGCACCGGTCAAAAATTCTTCACCGCCCGCCCGCACCGCAGCCAGCCGGGTAGGCGTATCAGTTTCGTGATGGCTGAAAAACAGCAAGGGCAGCTTCTGCTCCAGCCCTTCCTGGGCGATCGATGCCAGCTTCAAACCCTGGCCCGGACCGCCAAAGTCGACATCCATGACAATCGCCGCCGGATGTCGTTGCGCCATCGCTGCCTGGAAGTCAGACACATGGTGCAACGAAAGCGCAGCCAGACCGAAAAATTCCAGTTGCTTGGCCAGCCGCTCGGCGCGCTCGTCATCCTGAAGCACCACATACACCGGCTTGCGCAGCGGCGGCAGTGAAGTCTGTTCAAGCCTGTCGCCGTGCCTGAGCCCGGTACGCGACAGGCGCTGCATCAAACGATTGAGCTCGGTGATGGCGCTGCTGTTGAGGCGACCACGGTTGGCTTCGACGGCTTTAAGCGCCTGACTGATCTCGTGCGCCAGGGTGACATGCTCGACCTGCTCGAAGCGCTCGGCAAACCGCAGCAGACGCAGGGTCGACTCATTAAGCTCGGCCATATCAGCGAGCGACCATTCGGCTTTTTGCAGGCGTTGCCATGTCTCAAGAATCTGACGTGCCTGATGAATGACCCGTTGGGCAAAGTGATGCTTCAAGCGATCGCGACTGGGATCTTCGGGCTCTGTCATATTCAGACTACTATGGTTTTTCTGAGCAGCATGGCTGATGGCGCTATGCTAGCACCTCCGATACGACGGCAGCGCGCCGTAAGTCACTTATTTGACAACATTTGGATGGCGCTTAGCCATCACTCAAAATCAATCGACTGATAGATAAGAGCTATAAGCCTCAAGCTGCAAGCTGCAAGCTAAAAGCTACAGAGATTCGCTTTAGGCTTGAAGCTTGAAGCTTGAAGCTTGAAGCTTGAAGCTTGAAGCTCATAGCTTGAAGCTTGCCCCTCATAGCTTGAAACTGCTTAATGACGTTGCGGTCGAACGACTCGTGAAGCACTCAACTCAAGATCGAAAGGACCCTACCATGCTGGATTGGAAGAACCGCGCAGGCAGCTCGGGCGAGCGCACCGCTGATACCTCATCGGCCAAACGCCGAGGGTACCTGGGTAATTTGTTCTATAGCCGCGCGTTGGGCGCCTTGATCTTGATTTATCTGTTGGTCGCCTTGCTGGTCGGCTGGTACTGGAGCAAGGAACCGGCGCTGTTTCCGGTGCAACAGAACGCGCAAGCGGCCGCCGAGCGTGAAGGCAAGCAGATGGTCATCGGCTACACCACCGTCGAAACCCTGAAGTCCGTGGCGGGCACGCTGTTGAACAAGCCGGGTGGCTACCTGCTGAACGACAAACTGCCGCCGGGTGTCTGGCTCGACAACATTCCAAGCTGGGAATACGGCGTGCTGGTGCAGGTGCGAGACCTGAGCCGTGCGTTGCGCAAAGACTTCGCCCGCTCGCAGTCGCAGTCCGCTGAAGATGGCGATCTGGCACGTGCCGAGCCGCTTTTCAACGTGAAAGACGACACCTGGCTGTTCCCTTCCAGCGAGTCTCAATACGCCGAAGGCATCAAGGCTCTGAGCCGCTATCAGGCGCGGTTGTCCGATCCGAACCAGAAAGGCGCGCTGTTTTATGCGCGTGCCGACAACCTGAACAACTGGCTGGGCGATGTCGGTACTCGTCTGGGTTCGCTGTCGCAACGTCTGTCAGCCAGCGTGGGCCGGGTCAAACTGAACAGCACGCTGAAAACCGAGAGCAATATTTCAGTCAAGCCGGGCGAAGTGCCGCAGGTCGATGAGGAAATCGTCGAGACACCGTGGCTGCAGATCGACAACGTGTTCTACGAAGCACGCGGCCAGGCCTGGGCACTGTCGCACTTGCTGCGAGCGATCGAAGTGGACTTCGCCGACGTACTGGCCAAGAAGAACGCGACGGTCAGCGTGCGCCAGATCATTCGTGAGCTGGAAGCCTCGCAGGAGCCCATGTGGAGCCCGGTTATCCTCAACGGCAGCCCGTTCGGTGTGTTCGCCAACCACTCGCTGGTCATGGCCAACTATATTTCCCGGGCCAACGCTGCGGTGATCGACCTTCGCCAGTTGCTGAACCAGGGCTGATATGTCCATCCCACCGAACGAGGCCGCGCACCGCGCCGCCTCGGATGCCGAGCAGATCGCCTGGGTCGACGAGCAGGATCAACTGCTCGGCTCCAGGGTTCGCGCAGAGCTGCGCGAACAAGGTCTGATCGGGCGTGGCACCTATATTCTGCTGTTCAACAGCGCAGGCGAACTGTGTGTGCATCGACGCACCCTGAGCAAGGCCATTTACCCCGGTTACTGGGATGTGGCGGCAGGCGGCATGGTGCAGGCGGATGAGAGCTATGCCGAGTCCGCTGCTCGCGAGCTGGAAGAAGAGTTGGGGGTGAGCGGCGTGCCGTTGCAGGCCCATGAGCAGTTTTTCTTTGATCAGACGGGCAACCGGCTGTGGTGCGCGGTGTTTTCGGCTGTGTGGGACGGGCCGCTGACGCTGCAACCCGAAGAAGTGCTGGAGGCGCGCTTCATGCCTGTCGACGAAGTGTTGCGTGAGGCTGAACAGACTCCGTACTGCCCTGACTCGCTGGCTGCGCTGAAACGCTATCTGGATCAGGCTGCACATTTTTAGTAAAGCCCGGGTCCGGTAAAGCAAGTGTTCAGTAAATTGGCGCCTCCAGCCCCTTAGCAATCGGCCTGTTTGCCGTTACACTGCGCGACCTTTTTCAAACTGTGTCGGCCCCGCCGTCACAGTAGCGCTGCCCCTGCCAGAGTGGGGCTTCGCGGTCGATGGCTGGTATGAGCCCGACCCGTCTTCAGTCCTCAACAAGAGGATTTTGTGTGGCTAAAAAAGCCGCTTCTCTCGCCGCCCTCGGTGGCCTGGTGTTTTCAACCGACGCAGGGCGTCATTGCCCCGACTGTCGCCAACCTGTCGCTGACTGCACCTGCAAGCAGACTGCCGTTCCGGAAGGCGATGGCATCGCGCGCGTGCGCCGCGAAAGCAAAGGTCGTGGCGGCAAGACCGTCACCACCATCAGCGGCGTGCCACTGGCCGAAGAGCCGTTGAAGGAGCTGGCCAAAGCCCTCAAGCAACGCTGCGGCACAGGCGGGTCGCTCAAGGACGGCGTGATCGAGATTCAGGGCGATCATGTCGAGTTGCTGTTGGCAGAACTGGTCAAAAAGGGCTTCAAGGCCAAAAAGTCCGGCGGCTGAAGCCACCCATCAAATCGTCACTTCCACTCATTACACTGCGCGCAGCCCGCTTCAGGCTGGCGTAACGACTTCTTTATAGGGGACTTCGATGTCCGTACGACGCACACGCAAAGACGATGGCAGCCAGTGGACAGTTGCGGACAGCCGCAGCGTTTATGGTATTCGCCATTGGGGCGCGGGTTATTTTGCAATCAACGAAGCAGGTCGCGTTGAAGTTCGCCCGAACGGGCCGGACAGCTCGCCGATCGACCTCTACGAGCAGGTCGACAATCTGCGCAAGAGCGGCCTGTCGCTGCCCTTGCTGGTGCGCTTCCCTGACATCCTGCAAGACCGCGTGCGTCAGCTGACCGGTGCGTTCGACAGCAACATCGCGCGTCTGGAGTACCAGAGCCAGTACACCGCGCTGTACCCGATCAAGGTCAACCAGCAGGAAGCGGTGGTGGAAAACATCATTGCCACGCAGAACGTGTCCATCGGACTGGAAGCAGGCTCCAAGCCTGAACTGATGGCCGTGCTGGCATTGGCGCCCAAAGGCGGCACCATCGTCTGCAACGGTTACAAGGACCGCGAGTTCATCCGCCTGGCGCTGATGGGCCAGAAGCTGGGCCACAACGTCTTCATCGTCATCGAGAAAGAATCCGAAGTCGAACTGGTCATCGAAGAAGCCGCCGAGCTGAAAGTGGCTCCCCAGGTCGGCCTGCGTGTGCGCCTGTCGTCCCTGGCCTCGAGCAAATGGGCTGACACCGGTGGCGAGAAGTCCAAGTTCGGCTTGTCCGCCGCGCAATTGCTGTCAGTGGTCGAACGTTTCCGCAAGGCGGGGCTGGATCAGGGCATCCGCCTGCTGCACTTCCACATGGGCTCGCAGATCGCCAACCTGGCGGACTACCAGCACGGTTTCAAGGAAGCGATCCGCTATTACGGCGAACTGCGCAAACTCGGTCTGCCGGTGGATTACATCGACGTCGGTGGCGGTCTGGGCGTCGATTACGACGGCACGCACTCGCGCAACGCCAGCTCGATCAACTACGACATGGACGATTACGCCGGTGTCGTGGTCGGCATGCTCAAGGAATTCTGCGACGCGCAGGGCCTGCCGCATCCGCACATTTTCTCGGAAAGCGGCCGCTCGCTGACCGCTCACCACGCCATGCTGGTGGTTCAGGTGACTGACGTCGAGAAGCACAACGACGAAGTCCCGAAGATCGCCGACAAGGAAAGCCTGCCGGAAACCGTGCAATGGCTGGTTGACCTGCTGGGCCCGACCGACATAGAAATGGTCACCGAAACCTACTGGCGCGCCACGCACTACATGAGCGACATCGCCACCCAGTACGCCGACGGCAAGATCAGCCTGGCGGAAAAGGCACTGGGCGAGCAATGCTATTTCGCCGTCTGCCGCCGCCTGTACAACTCACTGAAGGCGCGGCAACGCTCGCACCGCCAGGTGCTCGACGAACTCAACGACAAGCTGGCCGACAAGTACATCTGCAACTTCTCGGTGTTCCAGAGCCTGCCGGACACCTGGGCCATCGGCCAGGTGCTGCCGATTCTGCCGCTGCATCGTCTGGACGAAGAACCGGTGCGTCGCGCCGTGCTGCAAGACCTGACCTGCGACTCCGACGGCAAGATCAAGCAATACGTCGACGAGCAAAGCATCGAGACCAGCATGCCGGTGCACTCGCTGAACGAAGGTGAAGACTATCTGCTGGGCATCTTCCTGGTGGGCGCCTATCAGGAAATTCTGGGTGACATGCACAACCTGTTCGGTGATACCGACTCGGTGAACATCTACCAGAACCCGGACGGCAGCGTGTACCACGCCGGTATCGAAACCCACGACACCATTGAAGACATGCTGCGCTACGTGCACTTGTCGCCGGAAGAACTGATGACCCATTACCGGGACAAAGTCGCCAGCGCCAAGATCACCCCACGCGAGCGCACCTACTTCCTCGACGCCCTGCGCCTGGGCCTGACGCGTTCCTCGTACCTGTCTTCCTGACGGTAATCCTGACGCTCGTGCCAATGCTGGAGTATTGGCACGAGCATTTCGTAACGACCGTGTCAATGCTCTGGCAAGACAGTCAGCAGGTATCAAGTCCAGACGTGTGCATAACGACATCAACTCAACCAACGTAGTCCCCCGCCTCTTCCCTCTGTAGGCAACGTCCTTTTCTGCCTCTCCGCGCACTGCGCTACCCGCCTTCTCCGCCAGAATCCGCGACCGCATTCCCGGTAGAGACATCTTTATGCCCGACCCAGCCAGCGCGCCGTTTTTTCGTTTGGAAATCGCCCGCCTGTATCGCCGCTTCGACGTCATATCATTCAGTGCGAAGGAGGCCATCAGCCAGCCGTTTTTGTTCGAAATCGAGATTCTCGGCGACGGCTTCGATATGGACCTGGTCAGCCTGATGTACAAACCGGCCTACCTGAGCACAGACGACGAGCCGGGTTTTCACGGGCAGATCCACAGCGCAACACGCAGTCATTACCAACCCGGCCCGGCGTACTACACGCTGACCATGGGGCCGCGGTTGAGCTGCCTGGGCCTGCGTTATACCTCACGCATCTTTCAGCACATGACTGCGCCGCGCATCATCGCCCAGGTGCTGGACGAACACGGGCTGGGGAACGGCTATCGCTTTGACCTGAATACCGAGTGCCGAGAGCGCGAATGCTGCGTGCAGTATCACGAATCCGATCTGCAACTGGTGCATCGTCTGTGTGCAGACGAAAACATCCATTATCACTTCGTCCATTCGAGACGCCACCATCAACTGGTCTTCGGGAAGGACGGCTTCGCACCGCCTGCACGACCGCCAAGGCCGCCGATTGCACCACTGCAACGGGCCTGGCTGATGGGCCCGTGTGGCGAACACGTCAGGCGCGATGCATCAGGACGGGTGCAGGTGCGGTTCGAATGGGACATACACGCCCGTGCCAATTGCTGGCTGAACATTGTGCCGGGGCTGGACTTCGCCTGCCTGGGTGGCATGCCGGTGCTGGTGAGCTTTGCCGAGGATGATTCACAGCCGCCGCTGATCACCGGCTGCCTTCAGGCACCGAGCGGGGAACGACTGGCCAGTCTTGAGCCGCCCCATAACAACGACGAGCCCTCACCGGGCAACAACATTCATATGCGCCTCGACTGGCAGACGATTTCGGGCGAGCAAAGGCGCCTGCAATTGCAGGACGGCACCCACGTAGAGATCGGCAAAGGCAGCGAGCTGACCGTGAAAACCGGGCAAAGCACGCTGCGCTTTGACCACGACGGCATTGCGCTGAGCAGCCCGCGCATCAGCTTTACCGGCAAGACAAACGACCAGCCGGGTGATCCGGATGCCTCTGGCTGACGTAGCGGTAAAACTGCGGCAACCGGGGCGTATCGCGGCGGTCTCAGGTATATCCGAACCATTTGTCAGAGCCCACACCATGATCCGAGTGATTTTCCTGACACTGCTGAGCACCGCGTTACTGGCAGCCCTGGCGGGCTGTTCACCGTTGACGCTGCTCAACACCCTGAACCCCAACGGCCCCGTCGACCAGGTGGCCGGGCTGAGCTATGGGCCGGACCCGCGCAACAGGCTGGACATCTACACGCCGCAATCGAAACCAGCCAATGCGCCGGTGGTGGTGTTTTTCTATGGCGGAAGCTGGAACACCGGTTCCAGGACTGATTACGCATTCGTCGGCCAGGCGCTGGCGGCACGCGGTATCGTCACCGTCATTGCCGACTACCGGCTTTATCCACAGGTGCGCTACCCGAGCTTTCTCGAAGACTCGGCCCAGGCGCTGGCCTGGACGTATAAACACATCAAAACCTACGGCGGCGACCCCGGACGCCTGTACGTGATGGGCCATAGTGCAGGGGCCTACAACGCGGCGATGCTGGCGCTTGATCCGCGCTGGCTGGGCGGAGAAGGATTATCGCCTGCCATCCTCAGTGGCTGGATCGGGCTGGCCGGGCCTTACGACTTCCTGCCCATCGAGAATCCGGAGGTGAAACCGGTGTTCTTCTTCCCCGACTCACCGCCCGATTCGCAGCCGATCAATCACGTCAGCTCGAACGCACCGCCTGCGTTGTTGATGGCGTCGAATACCGACACGCTGGTCAACCCCAAACGCAACACCGGCGGCCTGGCACAGAAGCTGCGCGCGGCGGACGTGCCGGTTCGCGACCTGTACTTCTCGCGCACCAACCACGGCACGCTGGTGGGCGCATTTGCCAAACTGTTGAGTCGCCTGGCACCGGTTGCGGACGAGGTGGAGATGTTCGTCAACAACACGCCGCAAAAGCACCCGCCTGCGAAATCAACGGCTCAGTGAGTGAACCAGCCATCGCTGCGCGTCAGACGCCAGGCAATCGTGCCCAGACTCAGACCGCGCAGCAGGGTAAACGCCAGAAAGGTCAGCCACAGCGCATGATTGCCGTGGCTGGAGGCCAGCCAGGCAACCGGCGCGATGCCCGCCGCGCTGATCAGCATCGCGTTGCGCATCTCGCGGGCCCGGGTGGCACCGATGAACAGCCCGTCGAGCAGATAGCTCCAGACGGCGAGCAACGGCATCAGCGCCAGATACGGCAAATAGATGATCGCAGTCTCACGGACCTCGGGGATGTCGGTTTGCAGGCTGACGAACCAATGCCCGCCCGCCAGAAACAACAGTGCAAAACCCACGCTGGCAATCAGTGACCAACCGCCTGCCACCGCCAGTGAGCGGCGCAACGTGTTGCGGTCGCGAGCGCCGATGGCGTGACCGCACAATGCTTCAACCGCATGCGCCAGGCCGTCCAGTGCATGGGCCGTCAACAGCAGGCCGTTGAGCAGCAATGCGTTGGCGGCAACCGTTGCATCCCCGAGACGAGCGCCCTGCACGGTGATCAGAAACATGACCGATTGCAGCGCCAGTGTGCGCAGAAAAATATCGCGATTGACCGCCAGCAACGGCCGCCAGTTGCTCCACAGCTTCAGTGCCGACCAGACAATCTGACCGGGCCAGGCGCGCAGAGTCTTGCGCGCCAGCAGCAGACCGAGCACCACGCCGGTCCACTCCGCCAGTAC
Source organism: Pseudomonas syringae (assembly GCF_023278085.1). NCBI lineage: Bacteria > Pseudomonadati > Pseudomonadota > Gammaproteobacteria > Pseudomonadales > Pseudomonadaceae > Pseudomonas > Pseudomonas syringae. The sequence continues at coordinate 4,692,643 of NZ_CP066265.1, forward strand.
CGATGCGCGGGCCGAGCCGACCACGCCCCAGTCCAGACCGATGACGAACCACAGATTCAGCACGATGTTGACCACATTGGTAACCAACAGAATCGCCAGCGGCGCACGGGCGTTCTGCGTGCCGAGAAACCAGCCGACCAGCGCGTAAGTGGCCAGCGCGGCAGGCAGGCCGAACAGCCGGGTGTGGAAGAAATCCAGGGTCATCTGCTGCAGATCGGCAGACGGCTGCATCATCGCCAGCGCCAGATGGCTGAACGGCAAGGCGATCACGCCCAGCAGTAACGCCAGGCCAACGGCCAGCAACAGCCCCTGCAACAAAATCCGCCGCAACGCCGCACTGTCGCTGCGCCCCGCCGCCTGCGCGGCAAAACCGGTGGTGCCCATGCGCAGAAAGCCCATGGCCCAGGCGAGAAAGGTATACAGCGTTGACCCCACCGCCACAGCGCCTAACTGATGCGCATGCGGCAAATGGCCGATCACCGCGCTGTCGACCAACGCCACCAGCGGCACGGAAATGTTCGACAGAATCATCGGCGCCGCCAGCGCCCAGACGCGACGATGGGTTGAGCGATGACGCCAATCGTTAAGCAACGTGGACATGAGAACTCCCGGCAAGGCGGGCATTGTAGCCAGAGTGCAAGGGCTATGTAGCTTAACTATCGTGCCGACGCTCTGCGCGCCAAAGGTGTCAGGGCGCACACTGCTCTATCCGAGAGTAATACTTGTCACCTCGACTGTTATATAGTCGCCTCCTCTCTACCGTTGCCGATGAGTGCCCACATGTTAAACAAAGGATTGTTTCTGGCGTGCGCGCTTGCGCTGCTGAGTGCCTGCGACTCCTCGACGCCAGACAAACCCGCGTCGAGCGCGGCCCCTGCCACTCAGGCAGCGGTTCCCGAGGCCCAGCCCAAACCCGCGGTCGACCTCGCCGCGCTGAGCAAGCGCTATGCCGGGCGCGAGCTGACGGTCATCGACGTCTCGGAAATCCAGGTAGACGGCGCCAGTACGCTGTCGGTGAGCTTTTCGGTTCCGCTGGACCCGGAGCAGAAGTTCGCTGAGAAACTGCATCTGGTGGACAGCAAGAACGGCAAGGTCGACGGCGCCTGGGAGCTGTCGGAAAACCTCATGGAGCTGCGTCTGCGCCATCTGGAGCCGCAGCGCAAGCTGGTACTGACCGTCGATGCCGGTCTGCTGGCGGTTAACAAGGCTACACTCGCGGCCGAATACATCAGCCGTCTGGAAACCCGCGACCTGCAGCCCACTGTCGGCTTCGCCAGCCGTGGCAGCCTGTTGCCGACACGTCTGGCCGAAGGCCTGCCGGTCATTGCCCTGAATGTCGACAAAGTGGATGTCGAGTTCTTCAGGGTCAAACCCGATTCGATGCCCAACTTCCTCGCCCAATGGGATGGCGCGTCGAGCCTGTCCAGCTACGGCTCCGAAGAGCTGCTGCCCATGGCGGATCTGGTCTACGGCGGCCGTTTCGACCTCAAGCCCGCGCGCAATACGCGTGAAACCGTGCTGCTGCCGATTGCCGGTATCAAGGCGCTGCAACAACCGGGCGTCTACCTGGCCGTAATGCGCGCGTCCGGCACTTACAGCTACTCGCAACCGGCCACCCTGTTCACCCTCAGCGATATCGGCCTGTCGGTCCACCGCTACAGCAATCGTCTGGACGTGTTCACTCAGGCGCTGGAAGGCGGCAAAGCCCTCGGTGAAGTGAGCGTCGATGTCTATGACGACAACGGCAAAGTGGTCGCCCAAGGCAAGACCGACGGCGATGGCCATGCGCAATTGCCGCTGCCCGCCAAGGCTGCGGTGGTGCTGGCGCACAAGGACGAACAAACCAGCATGCTACGCCTGAACAGCTCGGCGCTGGACCTGGCCGAATTCGATATCTCCGGCCCGCAGGCACACCCGCTGCAATTCTTCATTTTCGGCCCGCGTGACCTGTATCGCCCTGGCGAGACCGTGCTGCTCAATGGCCTGCTGCGGGACAGCGATGGCAAGCACGTCAAACCACAACCGATCACCGTCGAAGTGCGCCGCCCAGACGATCAGGTCAGCCGCAAATTTGTCTGGGAAGCCGATAGCAACGGCTTCTACCAATACCCCTTGCAGCTTGCTGAAGAAGCGCCGACCGGCCGCTGGCAACTGGTGTTCGATCTGGGCGACGGCAAACCGCAGCTTTACGAGTTCAAAGTCGAAGACTTCCTGCCCGAGCGTCTGGCCCTGGAACTCAAGGGTAGCGACACGCCTGTGGCACCCGCCGACGACCCGCAGTTCGACATCACCGGCCGCTACCTGTACGGCGCGCCTGCCTCGGGCAACAGCCTGACCGGTCAGGTTTACGTGCGTCCGTTGCGCGAAGCGGTGGCCAAATTGCCGGGCTACCAGTTCGGCTCCATCACCGAACAAGACCTCAAGCATGATCTGGAGCTTGAGCCAGTCACCCTCGATGCCGAGGGCCATTCGACGCTCTCGGTGAAGACCGAATGGGCAGAGGCCAAATCGCCGTTGCAACTGATTCTGCAAGCCAGCCTGCAAGAGTCCGGCGGTCGTCCGATCACTCGCCGTCTGGTGCAGCCCATCTGGCCTGCCGAGCAACTGCCCGGCGTGCGGGCGCTGTTTGGCAGCACCACGGGCGGCGAAGACTACGACGACGAAGCCGGCAAGGGCGAGGCCCAGACCAATGGCGATGGCCCGGCCGAATTCGAAATCGTCATGGCCGATGCCGCAGGCAACAAACTGGCCGCCGATAACATCAAAGTCCGTTTGATCCGTGAGCGCCGCGACTACTACTGGAACTACTCGGCCGATGATGGCTGGAGCTACCATTTCAACGAGAAATTCCTCAACCTGAACGAGGAAACCGTCACGATCACCAAGGACTCCACGGCCAAAATCAGCTTCCCGGTCGAATGGGGCCCCTACCGCGTCGAAGTGGAAGATCCGTCCACCGGCATGGTCAGCAGCCTGCGTTTCTGGGCCGGTTATCGCTGGCAGGACAATACCGACGGCGGTGCGGTCAGGCCTGATCAGGTCAAACTGGCGCTGGACAAGCCTGCCTATAACGATGGCGACACGGCCAAGGTCACAGTGACGCCGCCCGCCGCGGGCAAGGGTTACCTGTTGATCGAGTCCAGCGAAGGTCCGCTGTGGTGGAAAGAAATCGACGTACCGGCCGAAGGCAAGTCGTATGACATCCCGCTCGACAAGCAATGGGCGCGTCACGACTTGTATGTCACCGCGCTGGTGATTCGTCCCGGCGAGCGCAAGGCCAATGTCACGCCGAAGCGCGCCGTGGGTGTGCTGCACCTGCCGCTGGACCGCGCCCAACGCAAACTGGCGCTGACCGTCACCGCGCCGGAGAAGATGCGCCCCAAACAGCCGCTCACCCTCAAGGTTGCCGCGAAGAATGCTGACGGCAGCGTGCCCAAACAAGTCCACGTGCTGGTGTCGGCGGTGGACGTCGGGATCCTCAATATCACTGGTTACGCCACGCCCGACCCGTTTGCCAGCCTGTTCGGTCGCAAGCAATACGGCGCAGATCAACTGGATATCTACGGCCAGTTGATCGAAGCCGGCCAAGGGCGTCTGGCAAGCATGGCGTTCGGCGGCGATGCGCTGGCCAAGGGCGGCAAACGTCCGGACACCAGTGTCACCATCGTCGCGCTGCAAAGTGCCCCGGTCACGCTGAATGACGCGGGCGAAGGTGAGGTCAGCGTCGACATCCCAGACTTCAACGGCGAACTGCGGATCATGGCGCAGGCCTGGACCGACGAGCGCTACGGCATGGCCGAGGCGAAAACCGTGGTGGCCGCGCCGATCATCGCCGAGCTGTCGACACCGCGCTTTCTGGCCGGTGGTGACCAGACCAGCATTGCGCTGGACATCTCTAACCTGTCGGGCAAGGCACAGAAGCTGGACGTGAAAATCAGCGCCGAAGGCCAGTTGAGCATGCCCGGCGGCGATCAGAGCAAGCCGTTGCAGCTCAAGCAAGGCCAGCGCGTGACCCTGAAAGTGCCGGTGCTGGCGCAGGGTGGTCTGGGCCAGGGCAAGATCAAGGTGCAGGTGGAAGGTCTGGACCTGCCGGGCGAAAACCTGCCTGCCTTCACTCGCGAGTGGACGGTTGGCGTGCGTCCTGCCTACCCGGCGATGCTCAAGCATTACCGCGCCACCCTCAACGATCAGACCTGGAGCCTGCCGGAAGGCGCGCTGGAAGCGTTCGAACCTGCCGGTCGTGAAGCGCTGCTGTCGCTGTCGAGCCGTCCGCCGCTGAACCTCGGCGAACAGATTCGCGCACTGAAAGCCTACCCTTACGGTTGCCTGGAACAGACCGCCAGCGGCCTGTATCCATCGCTGTACGCCGATGCCGCAACCCTCAAGCGCCTGGGCCTGACTGGCGAGCCAGATGCCGAACGCAAGCGCAAAGTCGAAATCGGTATCGAGCGCTTGCTGGGCATGCAGCGCTACAACGGCAGCTTTGGCCTGTGGGGCGCGGACGGCGACGAAGAATACTGGCTGACCGCCTACGTCACCGACTTCCTGCTGCGCGCCCGCGATCAGGGCTTCGCTGTGCCACCGGATGCGCTGAAGAAAGCCAACGAGCGCCTGCTGCGTTATTTGCAGGATGCCGGTCAGATTCAGGTCAATTACAGCCAGAACGCCGAACATACCCGCTTTGCCGTACAGGCTTACGCCGGGCTGGTGCTGTCACGCAGCCAACAGGCACCGCTGGCGGCATTGCGCAGCCTGTTCGACCGCCGCAGCGATGCGCGCTCGGGCCTGCCGCTGGTGCAACTGGCGGTGGCTCTGGAGAAAATGGGCGACAAGCCGCGTGCCGATCTGGCCTTGACCGCAGGTCTGGCGGTCGGTCGCAAGAACGAATGGCTGGCCGACTACGGCAGCTCGCTGCGTGACCAAGCGCTGATTCTGGCCTTGCTGGAAGAAAACGACCTCGCCAAAGACAAGCGTGATGAGCGCCTGTTTGCCTTGGCGGATGAAGTGGCTGCCAGCCGCTACCTGTCCACTCAGGAAAGCAACTCGCTGTTCCTGGCGGGTCGCAACCTGTTGAGCAAACCGGAGAAGGACTGGACCGCGAGCATCGCCAGCGGCACCGAAACCCGTGAGCTGAGCAACCAACAGCCGGGTCTCAAGCTGGACGGTACACTGCTGGGCTCACCGCTTACGGTTCACAATCAAGGCAGCGAGCCGCTGTATCAGCAACTGACCGTTTCCGGTTATCCAACCCAGCCACCTGCGGCCGGTGGCGAGAACCTGAGTATCCGTCGCGAATACCTGAGCCTGAGCGGCGCGCCCTTGAACGTCGGCGCGCTGAAAACCGGGCAACTGGTGCTGGTGCATCTGGAGATCGGTGCCAAGCAGCGCGTGCCGGATGCCTTGGTGGTGGACTTGCTGCCCGCAGGCCTGGAACTGGAAAACCAGAACCTCGCACAAAGCTCGGCCAGCCTGGAGGATGCCAGCGAAGAGGTGAAAACCATTCGTGAATCGATGGAAAACGCCGGGATCAAGCATCAGGAATATCGCGGCGACCGTTACGTGGCTGCGCTGGACATCGACGGCAGCAGCGTGCACCTGCTCTATCTGGCACGCGCAGTCACACCGGGCACTTATCGCGTACCGCCGCCACAGGTGGAATCGATGTACCGCCCGAACTGGCAGGCCCTGGGCGAAGCGCCCGCGCAGATGGTGGTGAAGGGCAAGTGATCGCTAATTGATTGGAACGCGCCACTGTAGGAGCGAACTTGTTCGCGAAAGGGCCGGTACATCCGCTGAAAATGTACCGGCCGGAATGAAGCTTTCGCGAACAAGTTCGCTCCTACAGAGAAAGAGCGCGGTACGTCTGCTGATGATGCATCGGCCGGAAACAGAGCCTTCGCGAACGGGCAGGAGCGATCCGCATTGTTCGCGAAAGGGCCGGTACATCCGCTGAAGATGTACCGGCCGGAATAGAGCCTTCGCGAACAAGTTCGCTCCTACAAATGCCCACTGCGCTGGTCCAATTCGCTCCCACAGGTGGGGCAGAGTTAGCACATCAATGAATAATCCAGCTCAGCAACCAGAGGCCTAGCGCCAGCCAGATGATCCCGAGGATGATAGAAGCCCGCATGAACGCCCGGACGGCCGAGTACAGCAGCATCAGGCCGATGATCAGGGCGACGATGCTGATCAGAGAGGTGTCCATGCCGAGCGTGCGCGACAGGCCGTCGACAAAATTTCCTCCCGCATGGGTAAACCCGTTGAACAACCACGCAAAGCCGTCGATGAAGAAACGAATCACCGCGCCGATGGCCTGCCCTAGCCATTCAAAAAAGCCTTCTACCTGCATATGTACGTCCTGATTGGGGTCGTGAAGAAAATGATCTGTCCGCTTTGGCCGTCGCCAGGGATTCAGGTTCCGTGGATCATAAAGGCTCTTTGCGTTGAAACCTGAATTTCTTATGCGCCTCGTGCAAAAAATCAAATGGCTGACAGGCGCCATGTTGTTCCTGATCGCCCTGCTCTGGCTCGCTGATCGCCTGTGGCCGTTGCCTCTGCCCAAGGACGATCTGGCGCGTGTCGTGCTGGCCGAAGACGGCACGCCGTTATGGCGTTTCGCCGATGCCAATGGTGTGTGGCGCTACCCGGTCACTCATGCCCAGGTATCGCCGTACTACCTTGAAGCGCTGCTGACCTATGAAGACCGCTGGTTCTACCGTCATCCCGGCGTGAACCCGCTGGCGCTGGTGCGCGCCAGTTGGCAGAACCTCAGCGGGACGCGGGTGGTGTCCGGCGGCAGCACACTGTCGATGCAGGTTGCGCGGCTGCTCGACCCGCATTCACGCACCCTGCCCGGCAAATTTCGCCAACTGTGGCGCACGTTGCAGCTTGAGTGGCATTTGTCGAAAGATCAGATTCTCGACCTGTACCTCAATCGCGCGCCGTTTGGCGGCACGCTGCAAGGTGTGGCCGCTGCCAGTTGGACGTATCTGGGCAAATCGCCGCAAAACCTGACCCGTGCCGAAGCCGCGTTGTTGGCGGTGCTGCCGCAGGCGCCGAGCCGTCTGCGCCCTGATCGTCATCCGCAGCGCGCGCAACTGGCCCGCGACAAGGTGCTCAAGCGACTGGCCGAGTTCCAGGTATGGCCGCAGGGCGCCGTCGACGAAGCGCTGGAGGAACCGTTGTGGCTGGCGCCGCGACAAGAGCCGAGCCTTGCGCCACTGCTGGCCCGACGCCTGAATCGGCCGAACAGCCCACCGCTGATCCGCACCACGCTGGATGCCACGCTGCAACGGCGCATGGAAGACTTGCTGATGGGCTGGCGGGCGCGGCTGCCGGAGCGTACCTCGGCGGCGATTCTGGTGGTCGAGGCGGAGAACATGGCGGTGCGCGCCTACGTGGGCTCGGTGGACATCAACGATGCCAGGCGTTTCGGCCATGTGGACATGGTCACCGCACTGCGTTCTCCGGGCTCGACGCTTAAACCGTTTCTGTACGGTATGGCGATGGACGCCGGGCTGATTCACTCCGAATCACTGATGCAGGATGTGCCGCGTCGTTATGGCGATTACCGGCCGGGCAATTTCTCGACCGGTTTCGGTGGGCCGGTGGCGGCCAGTTCGGCGCTGTCGATGTCACTCAATCTGCCGGCTGTGCAACTGCTGGAAGTCTATGGCCCGAAACGCTTTGCCGCCGAACTGCGCAATGGCGGCGTGCCGCTGACCTTGCCGCCGCTGGCCGAACCCAGTCTGGCGCTGATTCTGGGGGGTGCCGGCAGCCGGCTGGAAGATCTGGTGACCGGGTACAGCGCCTTTGCCCGGGGCGGTCGAAGTGCCGATGTGCGACTGCAACCGCAGGACCGGCTGCGCGAACGGCGGATGATGTCGCCGGGGGCCGCGTGGATTATCCGTCGTATTCTCAGCGGTCAGTCGCGGCCGGATATTGATCCGCGGGCAGAGCTGGTGCAGCGTCCGCAACTGGCCTGGAAGACCGGCACCAGTTATGGCTTCCGTGATGCCTGGGCGATTGGTGTAGGGCCGCGCTTTCTGGTGGGCGTGTGGATCGGCAGGCCGGACGGTACGCCGGTGCCGGGGCAGTTCGGACTGGCTTCCGCCGCACCGCTGATGCTTCAGGTTCACGATGTACTGGTCAATCGCGACAGCCAGCGCGGGATTGCGGCGCCGGTGCAACCAGTGCCGTTGAACGTCGGTGTGGCGGCGATCTGCTGGCCGCTGGGTCAGCCGATTAGCAAGAGCGACCCGAATTGCCGCCGCCAGCGCTTCGCCTGGACGCTGGACAGCACCACGCCGCCGACCTTGCAAGCAGCCGATCAACCGCTCGGGCTGGGTTTGCAGGAGCGAATCTGGGTCAATGCCAAGGGTTTGCGGGTCGGCGCCAGTTGCCCGGATGCCCAGCCGCAGGATATCGCCCTGTGGCCGGCGCCGCTGGAACCCTGGCTGCCCAAGGCGGAACGCCGTGAAACAAGGCTGCCGCCCGCCGACCCGGATTGCCCGCCGCAGAACCTGAACCTTGCACCGCCACTGAGCATCGTCGGCGTGCGCGAAGGCGACAACCTGCGCCTGCCCGCTACCAGCCGCCAGGCCCTGCGCCTGAAACTCTCGGCGTTGGGCGGCAGCGGACGACGCTGGTGGTTCATCGACGGCGCGCCGCTGGCAGACACCGACACCCGGCAAGATTTCACCCCGACCCTGAACAAACCAGGGCGTTATCAACTGAGCGTCCTGGACGAAAGCGGCCAGACGGCAAGGGTTGAATTCAGCGTGGTGGAGTGAGGAGTGTGACGCCGAGCATCAAGACCGACGTTCAGCGTTATACACAAGTCCAACTGACTCTCGTGCCAATGCTCCGCGTTGGCACGCATTGGGTGACGCTCCGCGTCACAAAGCTGCAGCCTGGCGCGGTATCAAAGCGCAAAGGAGTCGCAGGCTTTAGTGCTGCCTATATCTTGGGCCGGGTTGAGTGATGCGCCATGGCTGCAATGTGACGCAGAGCGTCACGAACTGCATTCCCACGCGGAGCGTGAGGAACGATAGGTGTCCGGGAGAACATTTCTCGCGCCCATGCGCGGGGCGAAAGCTGTCGCGGTCTGAGCTGCGTTTTTTTGCTCATCGGGACTTGTGTATAACGCTTAGCGCTTCGAAACCCGCCGTCACTGCACCTGAAAAATCTTCGGTTCGGGGAACAGGTTGTTGAGGGTTTCCAGCAAGCGGACGTGGTAGATGGGTTTGCGGAACAGGTCGAGTACATGCAGGCGCAGCAGGTCGCTGACGTCGTCCATATCGGCATGGCCTGAGGTCACGATGACGGGCAAGTGCTGGCGGGAGGTGTGATCGCGAAGGTGGCGGATCAACTGGATGCCGCTTTCCTCCGGCATCCGCAAATCAGTGATCACCAGTGCGATATCCGGATGGAGAGTCAGCTGGTGCAAGGCCATCTTGACGGAAGACGCGGTGAAGCAACAGAACCCCTCGCCTTCGAGCAATTCCGCCAGCTCCTCGTTTGCGTCCTCTTCGTCGTCAACCAGAAGCAATTGCTGGCGGGGGGCATGGACAGCCATAGGATTATCTCGACAAGTATCTCGGAAGCACAATCATAAACTACCCCGCGGCAGGTGTGGTGGTTGCTGGCGTACCCGTTAAGGCAGTTTGAATTTTCGTGAAAATTGCCGCCACGCTTTTGCTGATTTCTGGAACAAAAGCAATCAATGCCACGGCAACCATCGCCGCTACCAACGCGTACTCAATACCTGAAGCAGCTTCACGATCTCTCAAAAAACAACTAATCCGAGTGTAGGCACCTACATAAATCTTGGTAAGGAACATCTTATTTCTCCTTGCGCCTCCGAGGCGCGAACATGCATCACACATGCGAAACCATCTGCACCCTCAGCATTGTCCCCAAACCCCAAACCCACAATCGCAAAAAAGCATTAACCGGAAAGTTATAGACCCGGCATAACCCCCGAAACAGGCACTTCAAGCGCTGCCTGATCAGACAAAAACCCTTTCATACCAAAGCACTATGGCGCTTTTTAAACAATGAGCTAACGTCACACAAAAGCCTGTATGCAGTTCACCGTTGCTTTATTACGAAGTTGACGCACCGGTTCGAGAGTGTCCTGCGATGACAAAGGGAAAGTTGCCATGAGCAGTCGTATCACTATGGTGCTCGCTGTACTGTTTTTGCTGGGTGCGTTGATCGCCGGATACTTGGGAATTGTCATCGGCAGGCCGCCTGATGCATCTGTCGCTGCCCCACCGACAGCACCCCCGGTAACCGCCGAACAAACCACCCAGACCGCCCCGACACCGTCCGTCGAGGAATCATTGCGCCACAATGTCGTGGTCGTCGCCCGGGATATCCCCGCCTACACGCCGATCACTGTGGATGATCTGGAAATCGAACGCCTCAAGGTCGCGCCGCCCGGAAGCTTTGACGCCATCGATAAACTCGTAGGCCGCAGCAGTTGGCGAACGCTGACTGCCGGAACCTGGCTCAGCGAGAGCAGCTTCGAGGCAGGCGGCACGCTGGCGAGGATGATTCGTCCGCATGAGCGGGCGCTGGCCTTGCAGGTGGACGAAGTGATCGGCGCGTCCGGGCAGCTCAGCCCGGGCGATTACGTGGACGTGCTGCTTTATCTGCCGGAAGACACCACCAACCTCAATCGATCCAGCCAAGTGGTGGTGCCCGCCCTGCGCGTGCTCAGCATCGGTGAATTGCTTGGCCCGGATCGTAATGGCAAGCCGGTGCAGCCCGTTACGGCTGACGAACGCCTCAAGCAAGAACAGCACCGGATCAATGCGCGGACGGTGTCGGTTGCCGTGCCCGAAGCGCTGCTGGGGCGCCTGATGCTGGCCTCGCAAACCGGCGTATTGCGCCTGGCCGTGCGCAGTGCAGATGAAGGCAATCTGCAGAATTACTGGGCGGGCGAAGCCGGCAGTCGCGACATCGCCGAGCGGCTGGATTCGGCCAATCGTCAACTGGTCAGCTTCCGACAATTGAGCCTGAGCACGGCCAGTGCGCCGACGCCAGGTGCAACATCCCGCGCACCGCGCCCCGTCGAGGTGATACGCGGTAACCAGATCACGCAACAAACTCCCTGATAGAGCAAGGATTGCATTTGATGAGCTGCTGTTTCGTGCCGGTTAAAAAAAGCAGGCTGCTGGTCGTTCTGGTGACCGCCCTGTCTGTGGATTCAGTCTGGGCCGCGTCAGGCAGTTGCAGCGCGCTGGCTGCGATGCCTGCGGCGGTGGAAATCGATCAGGGTATTCAACAGAACATCAGTTCGCCGGTCGCCATCACCCGCATTGCCGTGGGCGACCCGAAAATTGCCGATGTACACGTCAGCGGCAACGATGGCTTTCTATTGACCGGCGTCGCTCAGGGCACGACCAGCCTGATGGTCTGGACTGCCTGCTCGACCGCTCCGCGCCAGAGCATGGTATTCGTCCGCGGCCGAGCCACGGTGTCGATGGTCGAGGCAGCCTCCGCGCCGTCCGGCGATACGCAGTTGCCCAGTCAGGTGCAGACCGACATCCGTTTCGTCGAAGTCAGCCGCAGCAAACTCAAGGAAGCCAGCACTTCGATCTTTGGCAAAGGCTCGAACAATTTTCTGTTCGGCGCGCCCGGCACGGTGCCCGGCGTCAACGTCACGCCCGGCACAGTCAGCGGCACCCGGCCGAGCATTCCGCTGAACAACAGCAACTTCAATATCGTCTGGGGTGGCGGCAGCAGCAAGGTGCTGGGCATGCTCAACGCCATGGAAAACAGCGGCTACGCCTACACACTGGCACGCCCCAGCCTGGTGGCGCTGAACGGCCAGAGCGCCAGCTTTCTGGCCGGTGGCGAGTTCCCGGTGCCGGTGCCCAATGGTGAAGGCAACGGCATTTCCATCGAGTACAAGGAATTCGGCGTGCGTCTGACCCTGACTCCGACGGTAGTGGGACGCGACCGGATCCTGCTCAAGGTTGCGCCGGAAGTCAGTGAGCTGGATTTCTCCGCCGGTATCACCATCGCCGGCACGACCGTGCCGGCGCTGAACATCCGGCGCACCGACACCAGCATTGCGCTGGCCGACGGCGAAAGCTTCGTGGTCAGCGGACTGATCAGCTCCAGCAACAGCGGCTCGGTGGACAAGTTTCCCGGTCTGGGCGACATCCCGATCCTCGGTGCTTTCTTCCGCAGCTCGCAGATCCAGCGCGACGAGCGCGAGCTGCTGATGATCGTCACTCCGCATCTGGTGCAACCACTGGCCGCCAATGCCCAATTGCCCTCGCTGCCGGGAGAGAGTCTGCGCACTTACGACCCGAGCTTCCCGCGCCTGTATTTCCTGGAGAACGGCGATTTTGACCGTCGCAGCGGGTTATCCAAATGAGCCAGAGCCTGAGCCAGACGTTTCTGGCAATTACCCGTAACAACACCGATCTGGAGTGGCTGCAAAGCGCCCTCGGTTCCCTGGGTCAGGTGGTCAGCGCCGGAACCGGCAGCCTCGACGATCTGCTGGCGCTGGTCGACGTGACCTTTGCCAGCGTGGTGTTCGTCGGCCTCGACCGCGAGCATCTGATGACCCAGAGCGCGCTGATCGAAGGCGCGCTGGAAGCCAAGCCAATGCTGGCAATCGTTGCGCTGGGCGATGGCATGGACAACCAGTTGGTGCTCAACGCCATGCGTGCCGGGGCTCGGGATTTCGTGGCCTACGGTTCGCGCTCCAGCGAAGTCGCCGGGCTGGTCAGACGCCTGAGCAAGCGTCTGCCCGCCGTGACGCCGAACCCGAACATGAGCGGCCTGTCAGTGCTGTATGGCGCGCAAAGCGATGACGACGGAGCGCTGATCGCGACACATCTGGCGATGGTGGTGCACAAGACCGGGCAACGCACGCTGCTGCTGGACATGGGCCTGCCACGCGGCGACAGCCTGTCGATGCTGGGTCTGGAATCCTCGTTCAGCTTCGGTGATGCCCTGCGCCACCTGCGCAGGCTGGATGCAACGCTGATCGACAGTGCGTTCACTACCTGCGAAAGCGGCTTGCGCATTCTGGCCTACACCGACGCCGACGATCATCTGGAGCAGTCCAGCGCCGCCGAGCTGTACATGCTGCTGAGCGCGTTGCGTCAGCACTTTCAGCACGTCATCGTCAACCTCGTGGGCCAGCCGGACAGTGAGGCGCTGCGCTCGCTGGTCAGCCATTGCGATCAACTGCTGTGGTACACCGATCAGAGCGTACTGGGCTGCCGTCGTAATCTGACCGTGCTCGCCCACTGGCGCGAAAAAGGCATGAAAATGCAGCACGCCGGCCTGTTGGTCGACCGCTACCAGCGCTCGGTCGCGCCCAACGCGGAAACCCTGGGCAAAACCTTCGGCCTGCCGGTGCTTGCCGTGCTGCCCCTCGCGCCGGAGCTGCGCCTCAACGCCAAGAATCAGGGCATCACACTCTTCGAACTGGCGTCGCGTGACGCCTTGTGCACCGGGCTGCGCCGCCTTGGTGAACACCTCGCTCGTCACTCCGATACTCACGACAAACCGGATCAGGGCTGGTTCGCACGACTGTGGGGGAATAAATGATGGCGGAAAAACTGTTTGGCGTGTCCTCACGCTCGCCAGGTCAGGCCAATGACGGGCAAGGCCTGAAACTGGTGTTGCACCGCTACATTATCGACGGCATCGAAGAAAGCGGCAAAAACCTGCTTGAAGGATCGCGACCGGCGCTGGCGCAATTTGTCATCGACAAGGTGGCCGAGTACGTCGCTCGCCTGCGGCTGGCCATCTCGCGTTACGAAATGGAGCGTCTGGCTGAAGAGCTGGTCGATGAGCTGACCGGTTTCGGCCCGCTGGAAGTGCTGCTGCGCGACAGCTCGGTTACGGAAATCCTGGTCAACGGACCGAGCAAAGTGTTCGTCGAACGTGACGGTGTATTGCATCACACGGACCTGCGTTTCATGGATTCGCATCATGTCGAGCGCGTGATGCAGCGCATTCTCGCCCCGATGGGTCGGCGGCTGGACGAGTCCTCGCCGATGGTCGACGCCCGCCTGCCCGATGGCAGCCGGGTCAATGCCATCATCCCGCCCATCGCGCTGGACGGCCCTTGTCTGTCGATACGGAAATTTCGCAAGGACATGCTCAAAAGCGCCGATCTGGTGGCCATGCAGACCATCGACCAGCCGATCTTCGAATTTTTCCAGGAAGCAGTCGGCAAGCGCTGCAACATTCTGGTCAGCGGCGGCACCGGCACGGGCAAAACCACCATGCTCAACGTCCTGAGCCAGTTGATCGACAGCAGCCAACGCCTGGTGACCATCGAAGACGTGGCCGAACTGCAACTCAGCCATCCACACGTGGTGCGCCTGGAAACCCGCCCGCCGAATGCCGAAGGCCATGGCGAGGTAAGGGCCAGCGACCTGATTCGCAACTCACTGCGGATGCGCCCGGACCGCATCATCCTCGGCGAGATTCGTGGCGTCGAAGTGCTGGACGTGTTGACGGCGATGAACACCGGCCACGATGGCTCGATGAGCACCGTCCACGCCAACAATGCACAGGATGCGCTGTTGCGTCTGGAAACCCTGGTCGGCCTGACCGGACGCCTGATTCCCGAAAAGACTCTGCGGCAAATGGTCTGTGCGGCGCTGGACGTGATCATCCAGCTGGCCCGCCTGCCGGATGGTCGACGCTGCGTCAGCGAGGTGGTGGAAGTGGTCGGTGTGCGCGATGACATCTATGTCACCAACACGCTGTTTCGTCTGGATCGGCGCACCGGGGTCGGTTTCATGCGTGAGGCTGCGCATGCTGCCGGTGAAAAACTGCGGCCGGGCTACTGATTCAGACCAAGGAGGCGGCATGACGGCATCTCTGATACTCGGCCTGGTTTCCGTGCTGCTGCTGATGGCGTCCGTGCGCATGTTTTATCTAGCGCTCAATCAAGAGGCCAGCGAACGGGTCAGGCAGCGCCTGACGGCAGGCCAGGTCGAGCCTGTTGTCGAAAAAACCGGCTGGGCCTGGCTCGACCGGGCTTTTATACGCGCCGGGCTGGGCCTGCCGACCGAGCGCGTGGGCCTGGTGTTGACGCTGTATGCGCTGCTGATTCTGATCGGCTACGGGCTGGGCGGCGGCATCGGCGCGGGCGCTGCGCTGCTTGGCGTGCCGCTGATGTTGCGTTTGTTCGTTTCTTGGCGGGCTCGCGTGCGTGTGCGGCGCATGATCGAGCAACTGCCGCAATTGCTCGACCACAGCGTGCGCAGTCTCAAATCAGGCAGAACCCTGGCCGATGCCGTGCTTTACGGTATCGCCGCCGCAGACCAGCCGCTCAAGGACGGCATGAGCCGCATCGAACGCAACGTGCAACTGGGGGTGAGCCTGCCGGATGCCGCCAGGGATTTCGCCGAACTGTACGAAAGCGACGAGTTTCACCTGTTTGCCCTGGGCCTGCGGGTCAACCATCGGTATGGCGGCAATGCCAGCGAACTGATGGAGAACCTGATCAGGCTGATTCGCGACCGCGAGCAGGCCGGTCGCCAGTTGCGCGCCATGACCGGCGAAACGCGCATGACGGCACTGGTGCTAGGGCTGCTGCCGGTCGGCATGGCTGGTTATTTCATGGCCGTGAACCCCAATTACCTGCTGCACATGTGGAACGACGGCAGCGGACGCATCCTGCTGAGCATGGCGTTTGCCCTGCAATTGTTGGGCTGCCTGATGTTGTGGCGCATGCTGAGGAGCATTTGACATGGATCTGCTGTTCAGTGCCCTGATGCTCACCGCGGCGGCGTTTCTTCTGCTGTCCGGACTGGCCCGCAGGCGTCGCGACGAGCGTCTGGTGGCGCAGCGCCTGCGAGGCGTTGTCGTGCGCGAAAGCCGTTTCGGCAGCCTGCTGCGCCTGCTGGGTGACACGCGACTCGGCCAGCGCAGCATCAGCCTCGATTCGGAAACCCAGATATTACTCAACCGCATCGGCTGGCGTCGCGCGAGTAAACGTTCGCTGTTTGCTGCCTGCCAGATCGGCGTGCCTGTCGGGTTGATGTGCATAGTCGCGCTGGCCCAGCTGCTGTTTTTCAAAGCTGTCGAGCAGCCATTGATTGCGCCGGTTTTTGCGCTGGGCGTCGGTTACCTGCTGCCGAAGAGAATTCTCGCCGCAGCCGCCAAACGCCGACAGAAACAGGTGGTGGTAGAGATTTCCACGTTTATCCCCCTGCTGCGCATCCTGTTCGAATCCGGCATGGCGGTCGAACAGGCCTTGCGCGTGCTGAGCAACGAGGGCAAGGACCTGCTGCCGGTACTGTCCGAAGAAATCCGTACGGTTCTGACCCGGGTCGATTCCGGGCTGGAGTTGGGTGAAGAACTGCGCAAGACCGCTGCGCTGCTGGCGGTCGATGAGCTGAGCGATACCTGCGTGATCCTCAATCAACTGATCCATCAGGGCGGCGGAGCCCTGAAATCGCTGCTGACGCTCAAGCAACTGATCGACGATCGACGCCTGACCCGGTTGCAGGAATACATCTCCAAGCTGTCGGCGAAAATGTCGATGGTGATGATGGTGTTCCTGTTCCCGGCCTTGCTGATCGTTCTGGCCGGGCCCGGATTCATCGCCATCAGTCGCGCTCTGGGCGGTTTATAACCCGGGTCGCCAGTGTTGGTTCGCCACTACAAGGAAGGAAAAGGTTTGATGAAAGCAGCCATTGCGGTTATCGGCATCCTGATGCTGAGCGGATGTGCCAGCGACGGTCGGGCATTGTGGACGCAGACGTCTGCGGCACAGGCCAGCGAGTGCCCCAAGCTGACTTCGGATCAGGAGTTCGCCCTCAATCTCGCGCAAAACATGGCCGATGAAGGGCGCCTGCATGCCAGTCTGGCCAATCTCGAAGGCTTGCCGGACAGCCTTGGCGAGGTCCGCCTGCGCAAGGCCCGGGTCTTGCGCCTGCTGGGCAGCAATGAAGCCGAGCCGCTGTATCGCAGCCTGCTGGGCACCTGTCGCGCCGCGCAGGGTGAACATGGCTTGGGGCAGCTCGCTGCGGCGCGCGGTGACAATGTGCTGGCTGAGCAGCACTTGCTCAGAGCCAGCAAGCTGCAACCGACCGACGAAAAAATCCGCAACGATCTGGGTGTGGTGTACCTCAACCAGTTGCAACTGGAGCCGGCACGCTTTCAATTTCTGACGGCCATGGAACTCAAACAGTCCGACTCGCTGGCAGCCGTGAATCTGGCCACGCTGCTGATTTATCAGAACAACTGGACACAGGCTGCCGAGCTGGCCACCAGGGCAGGACTGACGCCTGAGCAGATCACCGATGCCCAGGCGCGCGCCGAGCAACTCAGGAAACCCGCCGCCGCCCGGTCGGCACCCGCCAGACCTGTCGCGAGCGCGGCGGGGCAAACGACTCTTCCGTCACACGAGGGACGACCATGAAGCGCATCATGCTGGCAGGCATTGCCCTGCTGTTGATTGCCGACAACACCTGGGCTGACAACAGTGACCCGTCGACCTCCGCCCCCAGGCAGACCGAAACGTGGCTGCAGCTACAGGCCAGTGGCAGAGCAGCTTCGCCGACGCCGCAAGTCAACACCGCGGCGGAACGTGACTTGAGCCTGCAACGCTGGCTTGAAACCTATAAATACAAGATCCCGGAGTTTTACGATCAGGAAGCGGGCGGCAGCTTTTCATCGGGCAAGAAGTAAATCTGGCATTATCACCGACCTACTGAAACCCACTCTTACAACCTGCCCTCGGCAGGCCGGGAAGCACTCCGTTATCATGCGCGGACTTTCGAGATTCGAGATTGCCATGCGCCGTTTGCTCTGCCTGATGTTACTGATCCTCGCCCTGCCGGTCTCGGCTTCGGGCCTGTTTGATAACCGTCCCGCTTCGACACTGGGTGGCACCTCGCTGGATAACAGCAAGGATTTTCTGCCGGTTCGTCAGGCGTTTCAGTTGAGCCTGGTCGACACCACGCCAGAATCAATCAAGCTGCGCCTGGTCGCCACCGAAGGCTATTACCTGTACCGCCATCGCTTTCAGTTCCGCACCGAGCCCGCCGATATCGGCCTGGGCGAAGCGCAGTTGCCCAAGGGCGAACAGAAACATGACGAGTACTTCGGCGACGTAGAGGTCTATCACGGCATTCTCGACATCGACCTGCCACGCAAACCCGGTGAGCAGCGCCCCTTCACGCTGGTTGTCACCTACCAGGGCTGCGCCGACAAGGGCCTGTGCTACCCGCCTGAAACCGAACGGCTGACCATCGGCGATGTGGCTGCCAGCCCGCTTGCCGAGGCATCCGCACCGGCGCCTGCAGCCACTTGGGGCTGGAAAGAACTGGCGCTGTTTTTCCTCGCCGGTGTCGGCCTGACCTTTACCCCGTGTGTATTGCCGATGCTGCCGATTCTGTCCGGCGTCGTGCTGCGCGGTCAGGTTGGCGGCCTGCGCGGTCTGAGCCTGTCTCTCGCTTACGTGTTGCCGATGGCAGCCTGTTTTGCGTTGCTCGGCGCGCTGATGGGCATGTTCGGTGCAGGCCTGAATCTCCAGGCACGACTGCAATCAGCCTGGGTGCTGGTGCCGTTTTCAGCGTTCTTCGTGATTTTTGCCATCGCGATGTTCGGTGCGTTCGAACTGCGCCTGCCGCAATCGATCAGCTCGCGTCTGGACCGTATCGCCGGCAAGACCGAAGGCGGTTCACTTTGGGGTGCAGCAGTACTGGGCGTGGTTTCCAGCCTGCTGGTCTCGCCGTGCGTGTCAGCCCCACTGGCGGGCGCGCTGCTGTACATCAGTGCCAGTGGTGATGCGCTGGGTGGTGGCTTGAAACTGTTTGCCCTGGGGCTGGGAATGGGCGCGCCGCTCCTGTTGATCGCGACCGGGGGTGCCACCTGGCTGCCGAAAAGCGGCCCGTGGCTGGTCACCGTGAAGAATGCGATTGGTGTGTTGCTGCTGGCTCTGGCAATCGGCCTGCTCAGCCGCGTGCTGCCGGGGCAAATCACCCTACTGCTGGTCGGCCTGCTGTCGGCTGGTGTCGCGCTGTTTCTCGGCGCCCTGGAATTCACCGAAAAAACCACCCGGCAAAAACTGGCGCAACTGCTCGGGCTGGCGCTGCTGGTCTATGCACTGGCCAGCTGGTACGGCGCGTTGTCCGGACAGACCGACCCCATGCGCCCCCTGGGCCGGGAATACGCCACGGCAAACAACGGGGCAGCGGCATCGACCGCCTCGCAATGGCAGACGATTACCACCTCGGCCGAACTGGACCGCGTACTGCAGGAAGCCAGCAGCGCGGGCAAGCCATTGCTGCTCGACTGGTACGCCGACTGGTGCATCAGTTGCAAAGTCATCGAACACGAAGTCCTGCCTGATCCGGGTGTCGTCGCCGGGCTGGCGGGGTACAGCCTGATCCGTTTCGACATGACCGACAGCAATGCAGAACAACGCGCCCTGCTCGACCGCTACAAGCTGTTTGGCCCGCCGGCGATGCTTTTTTTCGGCAAAAACGGCGAAGAACTGCAAAATGTGCGAGTCGTCGGCGAAATCGACGTAACAGGCATGCTTGAGCGCCTGAATAGAGCAAATGACCCAAACTAAACGATGAGTCATAAACTTTGCGCGAATATCGGTCATCGTGCTGGCTACTGTAGTTAACTGGACAGTCCATTGCCCTTCCGGCATAGTCGCCGGGCGTAAACCGCTCGCAGACAACAAAAGGAACACGCAATGGCGACTATCCTGGTCCTTCACGGGCCCAACCTGAACCTGCTGGGTACTCGGGAACCCGGGGTCTACGGCACCATCACCCTGCCTCAGATCAATCAGGACCTGGAGCAGCGCGCGCGCGATGCCGGTCACCATCTGATGTATCTGCAAAGCAATGCCGAATATGAATTGATCGACCGAATCCATGCCGCTCGTGATGAGGGTGTGGATTTTATTTTGATCAATCCGGCCGCTTTTACGCATACAAGCGTTGCAATACGTGACGCGCTGATGGGAGTGAGCATCCCATTCATCGAAGTGCACTTATCAAACGTGCACAAACGCGAACCTTTTCGTCATCACTCCTACTTTTCAGACGTCGCTGTAGGAGTGATCTGCGGCCTGGGCGCCAGCGGATACCGACTGGCCCTGGAAGCCGCTCTGGAACAACTGGCCGCCAGCGCCAAGCCGTGACGAGTACAGCCCTGAAGCTGACCTCACGGCTTGAAGCAGCCGCCAAAAAGCCCTTACAGAACCTTGGGAGTTGATTAATGGATATTCGCAAAGTCAAGAAACTGATCGAACTGCTGGAAGAGTCCGGCATTGACGAGCTGGAAATTCGTGAAGGCGAAGAGTCCGTACGGATCAGCCGTCACAGCAAGACCCCGGCGCAGCCTTACTATGCTCCTGCTCCAATGGCCGCTCCGGTCGCAGCACCAGCACCTGCCGCCGCTCCGGCCGCAGCAGAGGCGCCAGCGGCTCCGAAGCTGAACGGTTTTGTGGTCAAGTCGCCAATGGTCGGTACGTTCTACCGCACCCCGGCCCCTACTTCGCCAGCATTCGTCGAAGTCGGCCAGACCGTGAAGAAAGGCGACACCATCTGCATCGTCGAAGCGATGAAAATGATGAACCACATCACGGCAGAAGCCAGCGGTGTGATCGAATCCATCCTGGTAGAAAACGGTCAGCCGGTTGAGTTTGACCAGCCGCTGTTCACTATCGTTTGAACCGGGGAGAGCCTGCGATGTTGGAAAAAGTTCTGATCGCCAACCGCGGCGAAATTGCCTTGCGCATCTTGCGTGCCTGTAAAGAACTGGGCATCAAGACCGTCGCTGTACACTCCACGGCAGATCGCGAGCTGATGCACCTGGGCCTGGCAGACGAAACCGTCTGCATCGGTCCCGCACCGGCCAATCTGTCCTACCTGAACATCCCGGCGATCATCTCTGCGGCTGAAGTAACCGGCGCCACGGCGATTCACCCGGGCTACGGCTTCCTCGCGGAAAACGCCGATTTCGCCGAACAGGTCGAAAAATCCGGTTTTGCCTTCATCGGCCCGAAAGCAGACACCATTCGCCTGATGGGCGACAAGGTTTCTGCCAAGGACGCCATGAAGCTGGCCAACGTGCCAACCGTTCCAGGTTCCGACGGCCCGCTGCCGGAAGACGAAGAAACCGCTCTGCGCATCGGTCGCGAAGTCGGCTATCCGGTGATCATCAAGGCCGCCGGTGGCGGTGGTGGTCGCGGCATGCGTGTGGTGCATCGCGAAGAAGACCTGATTGAGGCCGCTTCCCAGACCCGCGCCGAAGCGGCAGCCTGGTTCAGCAACCCGATGGTCTATCTGGAAAAATACCTGACCAACCCACGTCACGTGGAAGTCCAGGTCATTTCCGATGGCCAGGGTCAGGCGATTCACCTGGGCGACCGCGATTGCTCGCTGCAACGTCGTCACCAGAAGGTTCTGGAAGAAGCACCGGCACCGTTCATCGATGAACAGGCACGGGCTGATGTACTGGCCGCCTGCGTCAAGGCGTGCGTCGACATCGGCTATCGCGGCGCGGGGACTTTCGAGTTCCTGTACGAGAACGGTCGTTTCTACTTCATCGAAATGAACACCCGTGTTCAGGTGGAGCATCCGGTTTCGGAAATGGTCACCGGTATCGACATCGTCAAGGAGATGCTCAGCATCGCCGCCGGCAACAAACTGTCGTACACCCAGGATGACGTCGTCATCAAGGGCCATGCGCTGGAATGCCGGATCAACGCTGAAGATCCGAAAACCTTCGTTCCGAGCCCGGGTCTGGTCAAGCATTTCCATGCACCAGGCGGCAACGGCGTGCGGGTCGACTCGCACCTGTACAGCGGTTACAAGGTACCGTCGAACTACGACTCGCTGATCGGCAAGGTGATCACGTGGGGCGCGACTCGCGAAGAAGCCATGGCACGCATGCGCAATGCCCTGGACGAAATCGTGGTCGACGGGATCAAGACCAACATCCCGCTGCACCGTGATCTGACACGTGATGAAGGCTTCTGCGAAGGCGGCGTCAACATCCACTACCTGGAACACAAACTGGCCAATCAATAAGCCAACGTGTTTCAGAACGACAAAGCCGCAGTGATGCGGCTTTGTTGTTTGCAGCGCATAGCAGTAAACTTGCCCGCTTCCTGCGGCCTCAACGGCCGTGCAAGCCGCACCTATTTCCGAATCGAAGGTAATCCGCCATGCCTTGGCTGCAAGTCCGTCTCGCCATCAGCCCAGAACAAGCCGAAACCTACGAGGACGCCCTGCTTGAAGTCGGCGCCGTGTCCGTGACGTTCATGGATGCCGAAGACCAGCCGATTTTCGAACCCGAGCTCAATACCACGCCGCTGTGGACGCACACCCACTTGCTGGCGCTGTTCGAAGCGGACACCGATGCCGAAATGGTCCTTGCTCACCTGAGCCTGCTGACCGGCGCAGAACTGCCCGAACACAGCGCCGAAGTCATCGAGGATCAGGACTGGGAACGCAGCTGGATGGACAACTTCCAGCCAATGCGCTTTGGCCAGCGTCTGTGGATCGTCCCGAGCTGGCATGTTGCGCCGGAACCCGACGCGGTCAACCTGCTGCTCGATCCGGGCCTGGCATTCGGCACCGGCACGCACCCGACCACCGCTCTGTGCCTTGAATGGCTTGATGGCCAGGACCTCAAAGGCTGCAACGTACTGGATTTCGGTTGCGGCTCGGGCATTCTGGCCATCGCCGCACTGCTGCTGGGTGCCGAACAGGCGGTGGGCACCGACATCGACGTACAGGCGCTGGAAGCCTCGCGCGACAACGCCGGGCGCAACCACATCGCGACCGAACGTTTCCCGCTGTACCTGCCGCAAGACCTGCCCGCCCAGCAAGCCGACGTGCTGGTGGCCAACATTCTGGCCGGCCCGCTGGTCTCGCTGGCCCCGCAATTGACCACGCTGGTAAAGACCGGCGGTCGCCTGGCGCTGTCCGGGATCCTGGCCGAACAGGGCGAAGAAGTCGCTGCGGCCTATGCTGAAAGCTTTGAGCTTGACCCGATCGCAAACCGTGATGGCTGGGTACGCATCACAGGCCGCCGCCGTTAATCGCCGCATGAACCGGATTGCCGCATGACCGACAGTTTTGTCACCCAGTGCCCGCACTGCCAGACCAGTTTCCGAGTCAGCCACGCGCAACTGAGCGTGGCGCGCGGCGTGGTGCGTTGCGGAGCCTGCCTGCAGGTTTTCAACGCCGCCCGGCAATTGCTGGAACAGCGCGCCATCGACGACTCCGAGCGTACGGCAACTGCGCCGCTACCCACCGCCGTCGAGCCTGCGCTGCCCGAGCAGCCCGCCACGCCGGAGCCCAAACGCGCGCCAGAACCGGTGCAGACCAAGGCCATAGAGGACGATGACGATCTTTGGCAGGTCAGCGAAATGGATCTCGACAACCTGAACCTGGATGAAGAGCTGGCGCGCCTTGAGCAGCGCCAGCCCCGCCGACCCGACACGTTCGGGCACCCGGCCAGCACTGCCGACAACGACACGCTGAGCCTGACGGCCAAGCGCGACACTCGCCAGACCGACGAGGCCGCCTGGGTCGACACCGTACGCAACGACGATGTCGAGCATTTGCCAGAACTGCACGCCGAAGTCGTTTCACCAGCCGATTCGATTGAAGAGCCGGAGCCTGTTGCAGACAACAACCGGACCGAGCCTTCGCTGTCGCTGGATAAAGACCTCGCCGATGACGAGCCCAACCTGCCCGTCATCACTCAGCGCAAAGCCCTGCCTGTCGAGAAAGTCGAACGCTGGTCAGCCGTGGATGACGATGATCAGGATGACGAGCATGAGCCAGAGCCTGATCCGCGCAGCAAACGCGCACGCAATGAACCGGCCGTACGCGATCAGACATTGCTGGACCTGACCGACGACCCACTGCAACTGGACTGGCAGCGGCCCAAACCGCGCTGGGGAAGGCGCTTTGCCTGGATCGTGCTGGTGGTACTGGCGCTGGGCGGCCTGGCAGGTCAATACGTCTGGTATCACTTCGATCAACTGGCGCGCCAGGACCAGTACCGCCCCTGGTTTCAGGAAATCTGCCCGCAGATCGGCTGCAAAGTGCCGACCAAAGTCGACATTTCCCAGCTCAAGAGCAGCAATCTGGTGGTGCGCAGCCATCCCGATTTTCAGGGGGCTCTGGTGGTCGATGCGATCATCTACAACCGCGCACCGTTTTCGCAGCCATTCCCGCTGCTGGAGCTGCGCTTTTCCGACACCAGCGGTCAGTTGATTGCCAGTCGTCGGTTCAAACCGAGCGAATACCTGAGCGGCGAACTGGCCGGCAAGGAAGAGATGCCGCCGCAGACGCCGATCCATATTGCGCTGGACATCCTTGATCCGGGCGCCAAAGCCGTCAATTACAGCCTGAACTTCCGTTCTCCGGAATGACGGCGAAGCACCACCGCAAGCCGCCACATTGATCTCGATCATGGCGGTTTGCGCTATGGAACGCTGCACGATTACAGAAGTTTCTCCATCAATCGGCCCCTGATTGTGCTCTTCGGGGGCCGAAGACAACTGTTCAGATTTTATCCAATTCAGCCTTTATCCAGTCATCGAGAGCGGGTATCATGCCAACCCTTTTTCAAACTCTCGGTTCGATCTGACGGTGGCGCAAGCGGCTGGCTGGACGGGCCGTTGCAGACCGGGTGAAACGGTTTTTTACACGGCCTGCGGATGATTTGGCCTCCACAACAGGTAAGGCTATGTCGGCAGTACGCATCGGCCCGTATACAGTGCACAACGGCTTGGTTCTCGCCCCGATGGCGGGCGTCACCGACCAGCCTTTCCGTCAGTTATGCCGCCAGCTCGGTGCGGGCCTGGTGGTGTCGGAAATGGTCACCAGTGACATGAGCCTGTGGAACAGCCGCAAATCGCGTCTGCGCATGATCCACGAAGGTGATCCCGAGCCACGCTCGGTACAGATCGCCGGTGGTGATCCGCAGATGCTGGCCGATGCAGCACGTGCCAATGTCGAACTGGGTGCCCAGATCATCGACATCAACATGGGTTGTCCGGCCAAGAAGGTATGTAACAAGGCGGCCGGTTCGGCGCTGTTGAAAGACGAGCAACTGGTCAATGACATCCTGCAGGCCGTCGTAGCGGCAGTCGATGTGCCCGTCACGTTGAAGATCCGCACCGGCTGGGATCGCGACAACCGTAACGGTCTGACCGTGGCGAAGATCGCCGAGCAGGCCGGCATTCAGGCATTGGCGGTACACGGACGCACCCGGGCCGACCTTTATACCGGTGAAGCTGAATACGACACCATCGCCATGATCAAGCAGGCGGTGTCGATTCCGGTCTTTGCCAATGGCGACATCGATTCACCCGAAAAGGCCCGGCGTGTACTCCAGGCCACCGGCGCAGACGGATTACTGATTGGCAGGGCCGCCCAGGGGCGTCCCTGGATTTTTCGCGAGATAGAACACTACCTGCGCACCGGAGAAACACTCCCGGCCCTGCAGTTGAGTGAAGTGGAACGCATTCTGCTTGAGCATCTGGCAGCGCTCCACGTTTTCTATGGCGACGTGATGGGCGTGCGCATTGCACGCAAGCATGTCGGCTGGTATCTCGCAACCCTGCCGGGCGCCAGAGAGTTTCGCGCCCTCTTCAATCGTTTGGAAGATACGGAAGCACAGTGCGCCAACGTTCGGGAGTTCTTCAGCCAAGGCTGCAAGGGCCCGGATAACCAGAATGATAACGAGGTGGCCGCATGACGTTGATGACCGAGACTTTAGTGAGTGGAACAACACCCGTGAGCGACAATGTCAATTTGAAACAGCACCTCAACACGCCGAGCGAAGAGGGTCAGACCCTGCGCGGAAGCGTCGAGAAGGCGTTGCACAATTATTTCGCCCACCTCGAAGGCGCATCCGTCACTGACGTCTACAACCTGGTGTTGTCGGAAGTCGAGGCCCCGCTTCTGGAAAGCGTGATGAACTACGTCAAGGGCAACCAGACCAAGGCCTCCGAGCTGCTGGGGCTGAACCGCGGCACGCTGCGCAAGAAACTCAAACAGTACGATCTGCTTTAAAGCATTCAAAACAGAAAAAGCGACCCTCCCTGCACCCGGTCGCTTTTTTTTGCTGACTTCTTTTGCTTTTGATGGAAATCCAGATGACCGACCAGACTACCCGCCTGCCGATCCGCCGCGCTCTGATCAGCGTATCCGACAAGACAGGAATCCTCGAATTTGCCCGCGAGCTTGAAGCGCTGGGCGTCGAGATTCTTTCCACTGGCGGTACTTTCAAGCTGCTGAAGGACAATGGCGTTGCGGCAGTCGAAGTGGCCGATTACACCGGCTTCGCTGAAATGATGGACGGCCGCGTCAAGACCCTGCACCCGAAGATTCACGGCGGCATTCTGGGCCGTCGCGGTATCGACGACGCCATCATGAACGAGCACGGCATCAAGCCGATCGATCTGGTAGCGGTCAATCTGTACCCGTTTGAAGCCACCGTGTCCAAACCGGGTTGCGACCTGCCGACCGCCATCGAGAACATCGACATCGGCGGCCCGACCATGGTCCGTTCCGCTGCCAAGAACCACAAGGATGTCGCGATTGTGGTCAATGCCGGTGACTACGGCCAGGTTCTGGAAAACCTCAAGGCAGGCGGCCTGACCTACGCACAGCGTTTCGAGCTGATGCTCAAGGCGTTCGAACATACCGCCGCCTACGACGGCATGATCGCCAACTACCTGGGCGGCGTCGACCAGACGGCAGAAACCCTTAGCACCGAAGGCCGCAGCCAGTTCCCGCGCACCTTCAACACCCAGTTCGTCAAGGCCCAGGAAATGCGCTACGGCGAGAACCCGCACCAGAGCGCGGCGTTCTACGTTGAAGCCAAACCTGCCGAAGTCGGCATCGCCACCGCGACCCAGTTGCAGGGCAAAGAGCTGTCGTTCAACAACGTGGCCGACACCGATGCGGCACTGGAATGCGTCAAGAGCTTCGTCAAGCCAGCCTGCGTGATCGTCAAACACGCCAACCCGTGTGGCGTTGCAGTCTGCCCGGATGACGAAGGCGGCATTCGCCAGGCTTACGAACTGGCCTACGCCACCGATTCGGAATCGGCGTTTGGCGGCATCATCGCCTTCAACCGCGAGCTGGATGCGGCAACCGCCAAGGCCATCGTCGAGCGTCAGTTCGTCGAAGTCATCATCGCACCAAGCGTCAGTGCCGAAGCGCGCACCATCATCGCCAGCAAAGCCAACGTGCGCCTGCTGACCAGCGGCCAGTGGAGCGAGCGCCTGCCGGCCTGGGACTACAAGCGTGTCAACGGCGGTCTGCTGGTGCAGAGCCGCGACATCGGCATGATCACCGAAGCCGACCTCAAGGTCGTCACCCGGCGAGCGCCGACCGAACACGAAATGCACGACCTGATCTTTGCCTGGAAAGTCGCCAAGTACGTGAAGTCCAACGCGATCGTCTACGCCCGCAACCGCCAGACCATCGGCGTCGGCGCAGGCCAGATGAGCCGCGTCAACTCGGCCCGTATCGCCGCCATCAAGGCTGAGCATGCCGGCTTGCAGGTTCAGGGCGCAGTCATGGCTTCCGATGCATTCTTCCCGTTCCGCGACGGTATCGACAACGCGGCCAAGGTCGGCATCACCGCCGTCATCCAGCCAGGCGGCTCGATGCGCGACAACGAAGTGATTGCTGCGGCAGACGAAGCCGGCATTGCGATGGTGTTCACCGGCATGCGCCATTTCAGGCACTAAAAGGCAGCGGTAAGCTTCAAGCTAAAGCCTAGCGTACCAACCATTCAACGCTACAAGCTGAACACTGCGCTTTTACTTGCAGCTTGTAGCTAACAGCTTGTAACTACTCCGAAGGAGTTTTTGTGAATATTTTGATCATTGGCAGTGGCGGTCGTGAACATGCCCTGGCCTGGAAAGTCGCTCAGGACCCGCGTGTTCAGAAGGTGTTTGTCGCACCCGGCAATGCGGGCACGGCGATTGAAGCCAAATGTGAGAACGTGAACATCGACGTTCTGGCGCTTGAGCAACTGGCGGACTTCGCAGAGAAGAACGTTTCGCTGACCATCGTCGGCCCGGAAGTGCCGCTGGTTGCAGGCGTTGTCGATCTGTTCCGCAGCCGTGGCCTGGATTGCTTCGGCCCGACGGCCGGTGCCGCGCAGCTTGAAGGCTCCAAGGCATTTACCAAGGACTTTCTGGCGCGCCACAAGATCCCGACTGCCGATTATCAGAACTTCACCGAGATCGAGCCTGCACTGGCATATCTGCGTGAAAAAGGTGCTCCGATCGTCATCAAGGCCGACGGTCTGGCAGCCGGCAAAGGCGTCATCGTGGCCATGACCCTGACCGAAGCCGAAGACGCGGTACGCGACATGCTGGCCGGCAATGCCTTTGGCGATGCCGGTTCACGCGTCGTCATCGAAGAGTTTCTGGATGGCGAAGAAGCCAGCTTCATCGTCATGGTCGATGGCAAGAACGTACTGCCAATGGCCACCAGCCAGGACCACAAGCGCGTCGGCGACGGCGACAGCGGCCCGAACACTGGCGGCATGGGTGCCTACTCCCCTGCCCCGGTGGTCACCGCCGACGTTCATCAACGCGTCATGGACCTGGTGATCTGGCCAACGGTGCGTGGCATGGCCGAGGAAGGTAACGTTTACACCGGTTTTCTCTATGCCGGTCTGATGATCGACAAGGCTGGCAACCCCAAAGTGATCGAATTCAACTGCCGCTTTGGCGACCCGGAAACCCAGCCGGTCATGTTGCGCCTGCAGTCTAGCCTGGTACTGCTGATCGAAGCGGCACTGGCGCAGGCACTGGACAAGGTCGAAGCCCAATGGGACCCGCGTCCTAGCCTGGGTATCGTGCTGGCGGCCGGTGGCTATCCTGGTGATTACGCCAAAGGCGCGATCATCGAGGGGCTGGAAGCCGCTGCGCAACTGGAAGGCAAGATATTCCACGCAGGCACCGCCTTGCAGGATGATCGTGTCGTGACCAGCGGCGGTCGTGTACTGTGTGCCACAGCACTGGGTGACAGTGTCGGCAGCGCGCAGCTAAATGCCTACGCACTGGCATCGAAAGTCGATTGGGAAGGTTGTTTTTACCGTAATGACATTGGCTACCGCGCCATTGCCCGCGAGCGTGGCGAAGAACAGCAATAATCAACCAGGCCAGCGCCTGACCACAGGAACTGGCCGGCTGACCTGCACTTCGCGGTTTTACCAGGCATTCACTCACGAAGGGATTTCATAGTGCGCTGGCTCAGGATTGCCATAGCCTCAACGGTCGGATTGCTGACCTTGCTGTTCATGCTGTCGGCTCAGGCAGAGCATGGTGCAGGCTGGTCAACGCTGCTCGACGAAAACGCCAGCCTGACGCTGGATGAAATCCGTTCTGCGCGCTATCAGAATCAATTCAGCCCCACTGAACTGGAACGTGTCAGCGCTACCGAGCGCAGCGGTGCGGTGTGGCTGCATTACCGGTTGCACCCCACCCAGCATGAGCAACTGCTGCGCATCTTCGCGCCGGACCTTGCCAGCGCCGACATGTATGTCATGGATGGTGACCAGTTGATCGATCACCTGCGCACCGGCAATGAGGTGCCTGTTGAAGATCAGCGCCTGCCTTCCAACGATTTCCTGCTGCCCATCCCGCAAAGCGCCGCCCCTCTGGATATCTACCTGAGGCTTGTATCGGCCCAGAAAATGCGCCCCAGCATTACGCTGGAACCGGCAATCCAGAGCGCTGCAGACGAGACCGAACCGTTTCTGTTCGGCCTGCTGTTTGGCGCCCTGGCGATGCTGATCGTGCAGAACCTGACGCGCTACGGGCATACCCGCTCACGCAGCAACCTGTGGCTGGCGGCCTGTGAGGCCTTGCTCGGGCTTAGCGCCCTGCTGCTGCTCAACCTGCTGCGCCCGATCGACCCGTGGCACATCGCCCAGACGCCCAGTGCGCACCTGGCCTTGCTGCTGGCTGCCGTGGCAGGCCTCATCTACACCCACTGTTTCTTCGTCCATCGCAATGCACGCAAGCTCGATCGACTGCTGTTGGGCAACGCCGTACTCATGGGGCTTGGCGCGCTGATCGTGCTGTTTGACAGCACGCTGCCGATCAACATCCTGACCTTTTTACTGGTGTCGCTGACCACCCTGAGCATCCTCGCGGTGTCGGTATGGCACTGGCAGAAAGGCTATCGTTCGGCACGTCTGTTCGTAATGGGGATGATCACCTTCAATATCGGTTACATGGTGGTCCTGCCGGGCCTGTTGTGGCTGAGCCTGATCCCGCCACAATGGCTGATACTCGCGTTGCTGAGCGTGTTCTGCATCAGCGGCCTGTTGATGAGCCTGGCCCTGAGCGAACGCCATCGCAGCATTACCGAGGACCGCTTCAGCCTCAGCCGCGATCAGGCCGCCAGCACCGCTGAAATCAATGCCAAGGCAGAATTTCTGGCCAAGATCAGCCATGAGATACGCACCCCCATGAACGGCGTGCTGGGCATGACCGAGCTGTTGCTTGGCACGCCGCTTTCGGTCAAGCAACGCGACTATGTCCAGACGATTCACAGTGCCGGTAACGAACTGCTGACGCTGATCAACGAGATTCTCGACATCACCAAGCTTGAATCAGGGCAGATCGAACTCGACGATGTGCAGTTCGATATCAGCGCGCTGGTCGAGGACTGTCTAAACATTTTCCGCGCCAAAGCCGAGCAGCAGCAGGTCGAACTGATCAGCCTTATCCAGCCGCAGGTGCCTCGCGTTATCAACGGCGATCCGACCCGCTTGCGTCAAACGCTGCTGAGTCTGCTGGAAAACGCCCTGAAGAAAACCGACGAAGGCGAAATCCTGTTGGCTGTAGCGCTGGAAACGTCCAGAACCGGCCCTTCTCGCTTGCGCATTGCGGTTCAGGACAGCGGCGAGTCGCTGTCCGACGAAGAGCGCGACGAACTGTTGCATGCCGAACTGCACAGCAGGAACTTCCTCGCCAGCAGCAGGCTCGGCGGTCATCTGGGGCTGGTGATTGCCCGACAGTTGATCGTGTTGATGGACGGCGAATTCGGTATCCAGAACAGCGGCACGCCAGGCAACACCCTATGGCTGACCCTGCCGCTGGACGCCAAGCTGCTGGAACAGCCGACCATCGATCTGGACAGCCCGCTGAAAGATGCCAGGGTGCTGGTGGTCGACGACAACGATACCTGCCGCAAGGTGCTGGTCCAGCAATGCAGCGCCTGGGGCCTGAATGTCAGCGCCGTGGCGTCCGGCAAGGAGGCCCTCGCACTGCTGCGCACCAAGGCGCACCTGCGTGACTATTTCGACGTGGTCCTGCTGGACCAGAACATGCCCGGCATGACCGGCATGCAACTGGCCGCCAAGATCAAGGAAGACCCAAGCCTGAACCACGACATCCTGCTGATCATGCTCACCGGCATCAGCAATGCGCCCAGCAAGATCATCGCCCGCAACTCCGGCATCAAGCGCATTCTGGCCAAACCCGTGGCGGGCTATACGCTCAAGACCACCCTGGCCGATGAACTGACTCAACTGAACAAAGGCGTCACGGCGCCCAAGACCAGCCCGGTGTTCAATACGCCGGTCAGCGTACCGAGTGACTTCCGGATCCTGGTGGCTGAAGACAACAGCATCTCCACCAAGGTGATTCGCGGCATGCTCGGCAAGCTCAATCTGAATCCCGATACCGCCAGCAATGGTGAAGAAGCGCTACGCGCCATGAAAGCGCAGCGCTACGACCTGGTGCTGATGGATTGCGAAATGCCGATCCTCGACGGTTTCTCGGCCACCGAGCAATTGCGCGCCTGGGAAGTCGGCAATCAGCGGGTCCGCACACCGGTTGTGGCACTGACCGCACACATTCTTACTGAACACAAGGATCGCGCACGTCAGGCCGGGATGGACGGCCACATGGCCAAGCCTATCGAGTTGTCGCAACTGCGCGAACTGGTCGAGCATTGGGTGGCGCATCGCGACAAGGCGCGCGGGCTGACTTCGGCCGGCGAACTCTATCAACAGAACTGACAGCATCGGGAAAGCCTGCCTGACATTCGCCTGATAGACTGGCAACGCCATTCATCTGCCGATGCGAGCCAAGTCATGCTTCACGTGTTGTTCAGCGTTTATCTGAAAATGCTCGTGCTTTACAGCCCGTTCTTTGTTCTTTCCTGCTTCATCAGCCTGACCCGTGGTCACTCGCGCAAGGAACAACGACGTCTGGCCTGGAAAGTGGCGCTCGCCACACTGGTTTCCAGTGTGCTGTTGTATCTGTTCGGGCGAGTGATTTTCGATGTATTCGGGATCACGGTCGATGCATTCAGGATCGGCGCCGGCAGCGTGTTGTTCATTTCGGCACTGGGTATGGCGCAGGGCAAATCCGCCGTGCAGACCGACAATATCCAGCAGGACGTGACCATCGTTCCGTTGACCATTCCGCTGACCGTCGGCCCCGGCACCATCGGCGCGCTGCTGGTCATGGGCGTCAGCCAGCCCCACTGGGACGACAAGCTCACCGCCATTCTGAGTATCGCACTGGCCAGCTTGACGGTTGGCGTGGTGCTGTACCTGTCCAACCGTATCGAACGCATCCTGGGTGATCAGGGCTTGCAGATTGTCAGCCGCTTGATGGGGCTGTTTGTCTGCGCGCTGGCGGCGCAGATTATTTTTACCGGCATACGGGGCTATCTGCTGCCCTGATCCGCCTCAAATAGATGCAGAACGCACCAGGCTTTGGGCTTTGCCGTCCAGGTAGCGCGCCACATCGTTACGGTAGGCCGCATAAATAGTGCTGTCGAAGCTGTAGCTGCCGCCCTTGAAGTGGAACAGCAGCCTGCGTCCGCTCGCTGCGTAATCGTCCACGCTCAGGTGCATGCTGCACAGCAACAGGAGTATCCGGTTCGGCTCATACTGTTCACAGGGTACGACCTGAAAACTGCCCAGACGCCCCTGATCGAAACCGTTTTTAAAGTAGGACTCTACTGCCTGATTGACGCCCATTGCAGTAACGGCACGCTGCACCATGCTGCCAAGACGCTTGCGATCCGCAGAATTGCTGACCTTGAAGGTCGCCTGCAACAAATCGTCAACGCTACTCAGGACCAGCGAGTTGCCCAGAATCACACCTTTTTGTTGTATACCGCGTGCCTTGAGCCGGCTGCGGTAATAATGCATCCAGCTGCTCCACTGTGTTTTGAAGTCAAACTGTTTGCCAGCGAACAATTGGGCTTCCAGCAGCACGTCCTGAATGTCCGTGCGCTCCTCGCTCGATAGCCCCGGAAGAAATGCCACCATGCTGGGGATATCGCCCAGGTAAGCGGCGTTATCTGTGTATGTACTCATTGTCGTTACTCCCTTTCATGGGACCTGATCACTCGTTACAGGCTGATGATTTCGGCTATAGCACGATCGGACAGGATGTCCTGAACAGTCTGACGATACGGTTCAAAGCGCTGGCGGCTGAAACGGAACGCCATACCGGCAGCATGTACCTGCATTTCCCCTCCCAATATTTGCCAGAAGTAGAGCGCGGGCCTGAGCGCGAATGTTGTCATCTGCATACCGCACAGCAGGATCGTTGCTTCGTCTTCGCTTTGCATCGCACAGGGGATGATCTGAAAGCTTTCGGAGCGGCCCGACACAAACCAGTTGCTGAAAAATGCCAGCGCATGATCGCTGGCCAGAAGGCTGTCGAGTGAGCGCAGGTATAACTGGCGAAGTTCTGCGGAGTTGCTGAGCGCAGGTAGCTGCAACCTGCCGATATCCTTGAAACGGTGAATTTTAAAGCGGGCATCCCTGATCTGTGCGCCTGGATGCACGCCGGTGGCAGAAATTGTTCGCTGGTAAGCATCCAGCCATGGACGCCATGTTTGATGAGGGGAATGGAGATCATCTGCAACAATTCGGGCGTATTGCAGACAGTTCAGAATGTCCTGGCGCAGATCCGGATGAACGTTTTGGGCAAATGACACCAGATTACTGCCTGACAACAGACTTTCATCGCCCTCAGACATCGGGAACCTCCACCAGTGTTTCGATCAGGCCGGAGCGCTTGCTTGCCAGCGCCGAGCTGATCTGGTCGCGAAACTGGAGGTACACGTGATCCATCAGGTGCAGGGAGTAAAACGTCAGACCAACGTTGCCTACCGTACTTGCAGGCTCAAGGACGTCAAACAGAAAGCCGGCACTCAGCGGCTGGCGGGTGACAAAATGGAGCTGCGCCAGTGTCAGGTTATGCCGTTCGTCAACGAAACCTGCTTGCACAGCCACAAGAGTCTGTGCCCGTCCGAGCTGATCCGTTGCATATTCAAGTGTCTGGCTGCCCAGCAGTCGAATAGCCCGGCTTGCGGACGACTGCGCGCACGCCTTGCGCATCGACTGCTCTGCATGGTCAAGCGCCTCTGATGTGACTGACGCGGCAAGCGCTCGACGGAAACAGCTCCATATCGTCTCGCCTGCGGCTGCCGGCAACGGCTCACTGACATGCTCGGTGGCTTTAAGTACCCAGCCAAAGCGCATTGCCGCAGCCAGCCAGGTTTCACTCCATTTTTCGAAACTGGCAAATTTCGGGTGTTTCTTCGACGCGGCCAACTGCACATACAGCATCGAGTCCATTACATCGCTGTGCGAGGCCGTCTGACCCCGCTCAGAAAAAAACAGCAGACAACCCGCGTTGACCACCCCGGCATTCAATTCCTGCGTCATGGGAAAATTCCTTTTATCCCGGGAGCGGAGACGACACGCGTCTCCGCAAATAATCCGTTCAGATCTTAAACTCGTCGATTGCACTCTTGGCGCTGTCACCCAGTCTTTGCTGAATCAATTCGCGGTGGCGTGCATACAGACCGGTGTTGAGCACCAGATTGTCCTCGCCCTTCCAGGTCTCGACGCTAGTGTCCTGCCATTCCCAGAACAGAACATTGGTGACTTCGCTGTTGGTCTTAAAGCTGACGGCGCCCATGGCCAGATTGAGGGTGCCATCTTGCGACTCGATGCAGGAGGCAATGCGAAAGCTGCCGCCACGGTGCGTTTTGGTCTGGCGCTCGAACAGGCGCAGCGGCTCTTTTTTGGCGCTCAGGGCAGCAACGGCATCAGCGGCGACCTTGAGCATCAACAGCGAAGCAGGGCCTGGCAATGCGGCGGCGGTGATCGCCGAGCCGAGAATCTCGAGGCCGACTTCGTCCATGGTGAAGCGTTGCCGGCCGGCGTTGAACCGCGAGTAGTTCCAGTGAGTGGACAGCCAGCCAATCTTGGAGAGCACTTCATTGAATTTGTCGTACCACTGATCACTTTGGGTTTCTGCGCTGAACGCCCTGTTGGCCACCAGGGTAGCGAACAGAAAGGAGTTCATGACGTCGTCCTTGTTCTGGCGCGACACGCCCTCGCCAAAGGCAATCAGACCGCCTGCGACTACAGCGGCTTCAGCGGTTTTTTCGACCTCATCGCTTTGGTGGGCAGCCGTCAGCGACGGGGAGCAGTCAGCCAGTTCACAGGCAGCGAGGTAATCAAGGTTATCGGTCGTGTTCATAGGGTTTTCCTGTTTCATCTCATTAGTCCTTTAATTAATGCGTCCCGATGGACAGGCACGAGACTAACGAAATAAAACGGGCTGTTTACCCACGCCCTGTGTCGATAAATGTCGGCGTCAAATTGCCAGACTGCCGAATGTTGCAAAGGAGCACCCCGTTGAACTGCACGGGCTCCCCCGACAGATAGGGCGCAAAAGAAAAGTCCACTGGCAGACAACGCAATGAGCTACAGGTGGGGATAGCTCACAAGCGGTTATTCACGCGACACGCAAGCCGTGAATCCGGCGTGCATGAGTGTTCTTTACGGGAGGATTCCGGCGACTTCCTACAACCGAAAGCCGCCGGTATGACAAACAGGCGGGATCAGGCTGTAGGCTTCTCGCCGTACCAGCGCGGGGTGTATACCCAATTGCCGCCGCTGTGACGAGGAAAGGTGCAGGTCAGCGATGAGCCGACCAACACCATGGTGCGCATGTCGACCTGCTCCGGCGTCAGTTCACCCAGCGTAATGACGCGCAATGTCTGGCCCGGTCGGCCAACGTCACGCCCCAGCGTAACGGGGGTTTCAGGCAGGCGGTGCTGACGGACAATCTCCAGCGCACGCCCCAGTTGCCAGGGTCGGGAGCGGGAAATCGGGTTATAGAACGCCAATGCCAGATCGGCCTGACAGGCCAGCTCCAGACGCTTCTCGATGATGTCCCAGGGCTTGAGGTTGTCGGACAGCGACAGCACGCAGAAATCGTGGCCGAGGGGCGCACCGGCCTGTGCGGCGGTGGCCAGCGAGGCTGAGACGCCGGGCAGGATTTCCAGCTCGACCGCATGCCAGTGCGGGTTGTCAGACTCATGCAGCGCTTCCAGCACCGCCGAGGCCATGGCAAAGACGCCAGGGTCGCCGGACGACACGACCACCACCGAGCGGCCTTGCGCGGCCAGTTCGAAGGCATGCCGGGCACGCAGCATTTCTTCGCGATTGTCGGTGCTGTGCAGCACCTGATCGGCGCGAAAAGGCCCCGCCATGCGCACGTAGGTTTCGTAGCCCAGCACATCATTGGCGCGTGCCAGCTCGGTCTTCACGGCTGGCACCATCAGGTCCGCTGCGCCGGGGCCCAGGCCAATCACCGCAACGCGCCCACGGCCGCGACCGATCTGCAGTGCATCCAGTGGCTGCTCGGCGATGGCAATCGCCATCTCGCTGCCGACATTGACACAGGTCAGCAGCTGCGGCAGAGCGCGTGAGGCCATTGCGCTGGCCGACTCAGCCTCGATGAAGCGCACAGGAATGCCCAGTTCGGCGGCCGCCTGATGCAGTTGCGCATTGGGCATCTGCTCTTCGCTGGCCAACAGGCAGGCCAGCGATTGTTCGGCGATGCCTGAGTCGCGCAAGGCTGAACGTACTCGTGCAGCCAGTTCACTGGTTATTTCGGCGACGGCGACCAGCACACTGCGCGGGTAAATCAGCAATTCATTGGCTGCTGGCTCACGCACACCACAACCGACATGAATCACCCACTCGGCCTGCGGGTCTTCGGGCAGTTGCGCGCGGGCCAGCCAAGGGGCCTCGCCCTGGATGCGCACAGGTTCCCCGGAAAGCAGGTCGGAAACAAAGCGTTTGCCGCGCTCCAGATCGTCCAGCACATACCCGCTCGGCGGGTTGAGCAGGCACGTGCCAAAACGTAATTCGCCGCTGGTGGTGATCGCGGGTGCAACGCCAAGCCCGGTCGCAATGCTGCGCGCCATAACGTTGACCCCGCCCAGACCGCCGAGCAGCGGCACCACGGCGCTGCCGTCTTCGGCAACGGCCAGCACCGGGGGCTCTGCGCCTTTTTCCAGCAGCAGCGGCGCCAGCGTGCGGATCACGATGCCCGCTGCACACAGGGCAATGATCGGCGTGTTCTGGTGATACAACTGACGCAGCGTCGCGCCGAATTCACTGTAGGTGCAGTCAGCACCGCTCACCCGCTCGGCGAGACCGTGAATCTGCGCACCGGGAAACAGCTGCTGTATGCGGCGCGCCGTGGCAAGGCTGCCGTTGCCGAGAATGACGATGGCTGGAGTGTCGGGATTCATCAGCCTTGCCACCTGTCGCCAGGAACGATAATCAGCGAAAAGTACGGCGACGACATCGGATCGACCTGATCCAGCGGCACGATTTTCTGGTTGCTCATGGTCGCCCGCTCGACATACAGCGCCCGACCGGCCATGCCCAGTTCGGTCAGCACCTCACGAACCTTGTGGAAATTACGCCCCAGTTTCATGATCACCGCCGCATCGGCATCGGCCAGCTTGCGTTTCAGGTCGTCGTGGGACAGCACGCCGGACAGCACCGACAGGCTCTGATTGCGATACACCAACGGCGCACCCAGTACCGACGCACCCCCGAGCATTGAACACACACCCGGAATCACTTCGGCTTCGTAACGCTCGGCCAGGCGATCGTGCAGGTACATGTAGGAACCGTAGAAGAACGGATCACCCTCGCAGATCACCGCCACATCACGCCCGGCATCCAGATGCGCGGCCACCTGAAGGCTGGACTCATCATAGAAACTGCTGATGACTTTCTCGTAGGACAACGGCGCTGGCAATGCCTCGGTAGTCACCGGGTAGACCAGCGGCATCAACGTCTGAGCGTCCTGCAAATGCGCTTCGATGATGCCGAACGCGTTGCCTTTCTTGCCCTTGGCGACGAAATAGGCCACCACGGGTGATTCGCGCAGCAGGCGCAGGGCCTTGACGGTAATCAGCTCCGGGTCGCCGGGGCCGACGCCCAGGCCAATCAATCGACCGCGTGCCTGCATCATTCGATCTCCGTGGCCAGTGCGTTGACGGCGGCGACAGCCATTGCACTGCCGCCGCGACGACCCTGCATGATCACGAACGGCACGCCGCGGCTGTCGGCGGCGAGCATGGCCTTGGATTCGGCAGCGCCGACGAAACCGACCGGAAAACCGAGAATCAGCGCAGGTTTCGGCGCACCGGCATCGAGCATTTCCAGTAGATAGAACAGCGCGGTCGGCGCATTGCCGATCACCACCACACTGCCCTCGAGATGAGGACGCCACCGTTCCAGAGCCACCGCGGAGCGGGTGTTGCCCAGTTCCAGCGCCATTTCGCGCACGCCTTCGTCATGCAATGTGCAGATGATCGGGTTATTGGCGGGCAGTCGGGTGCGGGTGATGCCTTCGGAGACCATGCGCGCGTCGCACAGGATCGGCGCACCGGCGGCCAGGGCGTTGCGCCCGGCGGTACCGGCACCCGGCGAGAAGCGCAGGTCTTCGATGACTTCGACCATTCCGCAGGCGTGGATCACGCGCACGGCGAGTTTTTCCAGGTCGGCGGGGATCGTGTCCAGGCGCGCTTCAGCGCGAATGATCGAGAAGGAATTGCGATATATCTCCTGACCATCGCGGATGTAATCAATCATGCAATGTTGCTCCGTGAGCCGGCGTTCAACTGCGCGCCAACTGCTTCAATAGTAAGGTCACGCGCGCGCAGCACCCCGAAACCGGAATGCGCAGCGTCGCGAAAATAAAGGTCGTAACGGCCGGGCGAAACGGCCAGCAAGGTCACCGGCGCCACATGAGCAGCGGCACAGGAACGCGTGCAACCGCTCAGATGCACCGCCTGACTGCCCGCCAGCACGGCCGCCAGCTGCATGGCATCGGTCTTGGTATCGGCAAGCCCTTTGGCGCAACCGGCAGAACCGGTACAGGCCACGATCTGCGCCAGCGGCTGATCGGCGCAACAGATCAGGCCCGCAGCGTTCAAGTTCGCCATGACCGCGGACGCACGCTCGCCCGGCACATTGGGCAACAACAGGCTTTGCCACGGTGTCAGGCGCAAGGTGCCGTCGCCATGCTGCTCAGCCAGATGCGCCACGGTGGCGAGCATGGCTGCATTCAAACGACCAAGCGGCACCACTGCGCCCACCGCAACCAGGCCGGACTGCGCCTGTGGATAAACCCCGATATGGCGATTGCCTTCGACCCCAGGACGCTGCCAGCCGATAACGATCGGGTCAACCCGCAATGTGCAGCTCAGTCGGGTCGAGAGCTGACTGAGCAGCTCGCCTGTGGATAATTCGGCCAGCAGATGCCGCATCCGGGTGTGTTCCGGCCGGGCCAGATCGAGAAACAGCTCCAGCAACGCGACAACCAGCGCCCGTCCGGCAGCCAGCGGCACAGCGGCCAGTGGCCGATCATGGGCGGGACAACCGGCCAGCCCGAACGCCAGCCCCACCTCGCCGTCCAGTTTCAGCGCAGACAGCCACACGTCATGGGGGTGCTCCAGCATGACCAGCGCTTCGCCCGCGTCCAGCGACAGCGCGAACTTGGGCGACAGTTCGTGAAAACGCGGATGGTTTTCCAGCGCATCGAGAATCTGTGCTGCCAGCGGCCGGGCATCGAACAGCATGTGCGGGTCCAGCCCGGCGGTCGGGCTGAGCATCAGGTTGCGCACGTCATCACTGGCCGGGCTGGCCGGGCCGAGTCCGGTCGCCATCAACGAATGGATCAACCCGTCATGATCAGCGCCGATGCCGCGAATCTGCAGATTGGCGCGGTTGGTGGCCTCGATCACGCCCTGCGCATAGGTCTGCGCCGCTTCTGCCACCGCCAGCGCCTGTTCACTGGTGATAACCCCGCCTGCCAGCTTGATCCGGCAGATCCCGCCGTCCAGCGCCGGGACGATACGCAGCAACCCCGGACAGGCCGAGGGGCGTAGCGTTACAGACGATGTGCGAGCGGCTGGCTGCTCGTTCAATGGATCACCCGATGTGACTGGCTGGAAACGGATTAGCGCACTTGTACCCCGTTGGGCGCGGTATTATGCCTGCTTTGTCCGCAGGCATGAAAAGGCGCTCTGTCGGAAGTTCGAATTGAGGTATGTGCATGTCGCCGTGGCTGACAGTCGTGGGAATCGGGGAAGACGGTTACAAGGGCCTGGGCAAGAACGCCCGGCACGCGCTGTTGCACGCTGATCAGGTGTTCGGCGGCCCGCGCCAGCTGGCGTTGCTGCCGCCTTGTATTCGGGCCGAACGGCGTGCCTGGCCGAGTCCTTTTTCGCTGAACCCGGTGCTGGAACAGCGCGGTGCCGAGATCTGCGTGCTGGCCAGCGGCGATCCCATGCTGTTCGGCGTCGGTGCCAGTCTGGCGCGCGTGGTCGCCATCGAAGAAATGCGCATTCTGCCAGCACCGTCTTCTTATTCGCTGGCTGCGGCCCGGCTGGGCTGGCCGCTGCAGGAGGTTGTCACGTTGTCGGTGGTCGCCCGCCCCGTAGCGGCCCTGAACGCCCACTTTCATCATGGCGTGCGCCTGCTGGTACTGAGCAACGACGGCAGCAGCCCGGCGATCATTGCAGGTCTGCTGCGTGATCGCGGCTTTGGCCCGAGCCGCATGACCGTACTTGAACACCTCGGCGGCGAAGCCGAACGGCGTGTCGAAGGGCTGGCCAGCGAATGGGGCACCCCTGATATCGCGGCCCTGAACGTGGTTGCCATCGATTGTCGCGCCGATGCCGGTGCCATTCGCTTGAGCACGCTGGCCGGGTTACCGGACAGTGCTTTCGAGCATGACGGCCAGCTCACCAAGCGAGATGTGCGGGCCATCACCCTCGCCCGCCTCGCGCCAGTGCCGGGCGAGTTGCTGTGGGATGTGGGCGCGGGGTGTGGCTCCATCGGCATCGAATGGATGCGCGCCCACCCCACCTGCCGGGCCATGGCCATCGAGGCCGACGAAGGTCGCCAGCAGCTGATCGAATTCAATCGTGATGCGCTGGGCGTGCCCGGCCTGCAACTGGTTCGCGGCAGTGCGCCTCAGGCGTTGAACGGCCTGGAACGTCCGGATGCGATTTTTATCGGCGGCGGGGTGACGCGTATTGGCGTGCTGGAAACCTGCTGGGAGCAGTTGCGCTCTGGCGGCCGGCTGGTTGCCAACGCGGTGACCCTGCAAAGCGAGGCCGCCTTGATGGCCTGGCGCGAGCGGCATGGCGGCGAACTGACGCGCATTCATGTGGCGCATGCCCAGCCGCTTGGCGAGTTTGATACCTGGCGGCAAGCCTTGCCTATTACCGTGCTGGACGTGGTCAAACCCTGATGCGCGAAGAAACCGCCGAACAGCCAGCCCCGCTGCGCAGTGGCCTGACCACCGGCAGTTGCGCGACCGCGACCAGCCTGGCGGCCGCGCGATTGTTGCTCAGCGGACAGGCCAGCGATGCGGTTGAGATTGTATTGCCCAAGGGCAAACAGGTGCAGATGCGTCTGGAGTTCTGCCGTGTTGTGGATAACTTCGCGGAGGCCGGAACGCTCAAGGATGCCGGTGACGACCCGGATGTGACCCACGGCGCGCTGGTGTTTGCCCGCGTCAGGCTGCAAGCATCACCCGGCGTGCGCTTCGTGGCAGGCGCAGGTGTCGGCAGCGTGACACGGCCCGGGCTGGTGCTGGCGGTGGGTGAACCGGCCATCAACCCGGTACCGCGACGCATGATGACCGAGCACTTGCTGCAGCTGGCGGATGAACAGGGCTACCGCGGCGGTTTCGAGATCACGATTGGTGTCGAGGGCGGCGAAGCGCTGGCACTCAAGACCATGAACCCGCGCCTGGGGATTCTCGGCGGGCTGTCGATTCTCGGCACCAGCGGGATTGTCCGGCCGTTCTCCTGTGCGGCCTACATCGCCTCGATCCACCAAGGCATCGACGTTGCGACGACCAACGGCTATCGGCATATCGCCGCCTGCACCGGCAACGCCAGCGAAGACACCATGCGCCGCGTCTACAACATCCCGGACATCGCTCTGATCGAAATGGGCGACTTTGTTGGCGCGGTGCTCAAGCATCTGCGCAAGGTGCCTGTGGATAAGTTGAGCCTGTGCGGCGGCTTCGGCAAGATCAGCAAACTGGCGGCCGGTCACATGGACCTGCACAGCCGTCATTCGAGTATCGACCTGCCGCAACTGGCGCGCTGGGCGACAGAGGTCGGGGCGGACGCGGCCTTGCAGCAACAGATCCTGCACGCCAACACCAGTCAGCAAGCGTTGGCGATGAGCGCTGCAGCCGGAGTGCCGCTGGGTGACGAAGTGTGTCGCCATGCGCTGAATTTCGCGCGTAGCGTGGTGCCGGCTAGCGTTCAGGTCGAGGTGTTCGCGATTGATCGTCAGGGCGGGCTGGTGGGTCAGGCAGGCGTTGCATCATCGAGAGAGGCACCATGAAAAGAGTCCTGCTGTTGGGCGGCATCACCGAAGCCCTGGCAATTGCCCGCACACTCGGACCTGAGCATATCTACAGCCTGGCTGGCGTAGGTCGGGTGCCGACAGACCTGACTTGCCAGCTGAAAGTCGGTGGCTACGGTGGTGCCGAAGGCATGGCGCAGTACGTTCGCGAACAAGGCATCGATCTGCTGCTGGATGCCACCCATCCGTATGCCGCGCAGATCAGCCACAATGCGGCACTGGCTGCGCAGCTCGCCGGTATCCCCTGCTGGGCCTTGCGCCGTACTGCGTGGCAACCCGGGGCGGGTGATGACTGGCGCGAAGTGGCTGACTGGGCAGAACTGGTCACGGCGCTGACGCCTTTCAAACGCCCGCTGTTCACGTTGGGGCGCGAGCCGTTGCAGCACTTGCATGAAATCCCCAAACATCAGTTCTGGACACTGCGCGCCCTGGACAGCTACCCCGGCAACGACCGCTGCGAAGTGATCGGCGCACGCGGCCCGTTTTTGCTGAACGATGAACGTCAGTTGTTCGAACAACGCAATATCGACGTACTGGTCAGTAAAAACAGCGGCAGCAGCTCCACCGAACCCAAACTGGACGTCGCCCGCGAACGCGGCCTGCCCGTCTTGATCCTGAAACGCCCGCAACTGCCTGAGGTGGATCGAGTGTTCTGGGGCGTGGATGAGGTGTTGGGGGCGTTGGGGCTTGCTGAAAAAAGGCTGAACCCACGATAGTTCTCGTTCCGCACGCTCCAGCGTAGAAATGCAGTTATGGACGCTCTGCGTCCGACATTGAATGTGCGGCGCGGCTTGGATGTGTGACGCAGGGCTTCATGAATGCATGCCAACGCACGAGAGTCAGCCGGACTTGTTTATAACGATGGGCAAAACATCTGAAAGCCCCCGGAGAATCCCCCCATGCTCAAAAAAGCATTCCTGCTGGCCGCACTGCTGCTGCCAGCCTGCTTCGTCCAGGCCCATGAGTACAAGGCAGGAAAGTTGCTGATTGGCCATCCGTGGTCAATGGAACTGCCGCCCAATGCACCGACTGTGGCGACGTATTTCACGATTGAGAATAAAGGCGACAGCGCCGACCGGCTGATCAGCGTCGACACCCCCATCGCCGGGCAGGCGCAGTTGCATGAGCATGTACACGCCGACGGCTTGATGAAGATGCAGCCTGTTCAGGCGGTCGATATCCCGGCAGGCGCCAAAGTGAGTTTTGCGCCGATGGTCTGGCATGTGATGCTGCTGGACATCAAGGACCGTTCGAAGCTGGTGGTCGGCCAGCGCTTCCCGATGACCCTGCATTTTGAAAAGGCGGGAGATGTCGAGGTGCAGGTCGTGGTACAAAAGCAGGCCCCGGAACACCAGCACTGAGTCGCTTTCCAGAGTGAACGCCACACGCCGCCGCAAT
The DNA here is from genome assembly GCF_023278085.1 of Pseudomonas syringae. NCBI lineage: Bacteria > Pseudomonadati > Pseudomonadota > Gammaproteobacteria > Pseudomonadales > Pseudomonadaceae > Pseudomonas > Pseudomonas syringae. The sequence goes on from NZ_CP066265.1 coordinate 4,736,815, forward strand.
AGCTCCACCAGCCCCCGTAATAACCGGGGCGTTTGGCTGAGCCTGTTTGCCATGTTGATGATCTTTATCGGTCCACTGGTCTCCCAGTCGATGCCGATGGATCAGCACGCCGGTATGTCGATGTCCATGCCCGCCAGCATGGACATGTCGGCTGACAGCCACGCCCATCACGGTGCCGAACACGCCATGCCTGCCGACACCGGCATGAGCGATCACGCGCTGTGGGCCAAGTGCGGCTATTGCACCCTGCTGTTCAGTTGCCCGGCGCTGCCCCAGGTACTGGAGCTGGTGGCTGCCCCGCCGCCAAGACCTGGCGATTTCTTCGCCTTACAACCCCTGCAAGGGCACGCACACAAACCGATCTTCCCCAATGCCCGCAGCCGGGCTCCGCCGACGCTCATCACCGTATAACCAGAAAAAAGATTCCACGACCGCGCGCGGCTCAAGGCTGCGCGCGGTTCGTGCTGTGTTATCCCTATTGGGGAGCGTTGAACGTGTCCAAACCTGTTGTGTCCTTTTATAACCTGGCCTGGCGATGGCATTTCTACGCCGGGCTGTTCGTTGCGCCATTCATGATCCTGCTGTCTCTGACCGGGATCATTTACCTGTTCAAGCCGCAACTGGACAACCTGATGTACAGCGATCTGCTGTACGTGACGCCGACCGAGCATCGTCTTGGTGCCGATGAGCTGCAACAGCGGGTGCTGAGTACTTACCCACAGGCCGCCATCGGCAAATATTTCCCGCCCACCAGCACCGAGGGCAGTGCGCAGTTTGTGGTCAGCGAGCAGGGGCGCGAGGTCAACGTCTTCGTCGATCCCTATCGCGGCGACATTCTTGGCACTCAGGACGCCAAGGATAATTTGCAGGCGATTGCCCGCGCACTGCATGGCGAATTGATGATCGGCACCGTGGGTGACCGGCTTGTCGAGCTGGCGGCGGGCTGGGGCATTGTGCTGGTGGTCTCCGGCCTCTATCTGTGGTGGCCACGCGGTCGCTCGGCGGCTGGCGTGTTCTGGCCGCGCCTGACCGCCAAAGGCCGAGTGCTGTGGCGAGACCTGCACGCAGTTACGGGTTTCTGGGGCGCATTATTGCTGCTGTTCATGCTGTTGAGCGGCATGACCTGGACCGGTCTGTGGGGCAAGCAATACGCAGCGGTGTGGAATACCTTCCCGGCAGCGATGTGGACCAACGTGCCCAAATCCGACAGAACGGCCGGCGAGCTGAACAGCGCCAGCGTGCAGACGGTACCGTGGGCCATGGAGAACACCCCGATGCCGGTGTCTACCGGCGAACACGCCGAGCACATGGACCACATGCACATGTCCAGCGCACCGGCCGCGCCAAAGGTGTCGTTGCAGAAGGTGGTCGACATCGCACGGGCCAGAGAAATCGTGCCGGGCTACAGCATCACCCAGCCGAAGACCGCCGATGGCGTGTTTACCGTGTCGGTGTTCGCCGACGACCCACGCGATGACGCCACGCTGCATATCGACCAGTACACCGGCAAAGTGCTGGCCGATGTGCGCTATGTCGATTACAGCGCAGTGTCCAAGGCCACCGAGCTGGGCGTAATGCTGCATGAAGGCAAGTTTTTCGGCTGGGTCAACCAGTTGCTGATCCTGCTGGTGTGCCTGATGGTGTTGCTCAGCTCGGTCAGCGGCCTGGTGATCTGGTGGAAGCGCCGACCTCAGCGCGGGCTGGGTGTACCGCCGTTGCGTCACGATCTGCCGCGCTGGAAAACGGCGACCGTGGTCATGATTGCATTGGGCGCACTCTTCCCTCTGGTGGGTGTTTCAATGCTGATTGTCTGGGTGCTTGATCGAATAGTGCTTTCGCGCTTTGCCAAACAGGCGACAACAGCTTAGATTGCTCCCTGCGGGGCCTGAAACCATTGAGTGGCGTTGTGATGAATTCCTCCTCATACCCGGTTTCAGGCCTCGCCCTTACCTCAATCTCGCGCGTTTCCGATACTTCCTACCGATCAGACAGCCGTTGCTGCAGTCCTCGAACTGCGCTGGCCGATACCCGTGTGCCTTCAAGCCTGACTATATGAAATGAACCGCCCGGCCAACGCCTTGAGCGGATCATCCATCATGCAGACGAATCGGCACCATGAACCTACCGCTCACCGCATCACCCCCACTGCCAGACAACCCACCTGCCAGCGAGACCTACCCGCCCACTTTCAGCCAGGTTACGCTGGAACTGGCCCGTGATCTGCTGCACCGCCTCATACCCGAGCTGGATGTTCAGACCACATCGCTGAGCTACCGGGACAGCCAGGCAGCTTCAGACGACGGGAACCTAATCAATGCTCCCCTGATACCCAGCCTGGTCGAGTATTTCACCGGTCATCTGAACTGGGCCCACAGCGACGTACAAGGGCTCTACCCATCGCCCTCCTCCACGTCACAAACGCCAGCCATCCCGCTGTTGGACGGGGCGGCCACGACCCTGTTTTACAACCAGATCAACCAGCAACTGGAACCGTTCTACCGCCAGAAACTGGCAGACTACTGGAGCGCAGCCACCGATGGCGGCGACACCCGGCGCAGTCAGTTCATCGCCGAACAGATCGAGTGCCTGAAATCCGAGTGCGTAGTGCTCATTGCGCTGGAAAAAATGACCACCAACCACTACAGCCTGCTTTCGCAAGCACTGCGCCCATGCGACACCAGCCTGGCCGCAAACATCGCGGATATTCAAGCGCACAGTGTGTACAGCCTCTCGGCGCGTACCGGCGAGGGTCCTCCGGTGTCGCTTTACGGTGCGTTTGTCATTGCCCGACGCCTGCGTGACGAACCGGTACGGATCGACGAAGAAGAACGTGAAGATGTCCTGCTGTTCACGCCCCACGAAGGGCTGCAGGCATTTGCGTCCTTGAAGCAATTGCACGAAACCCTGGTCAAGAGGGGGTCAGTCCTCGAATACGGGCAAAGCCTGGGAACTGAACAGGTGAACCAGATCGACTCCAACGCCAGCGAGCTGCATTGGCAGTACACCTTGATGGAAGGCGACTTCCTGAGCCTGCTGCATGCAGGTCTGGTCGTCAGACAGCAGTCAATTTTTGCACAGGCTGTACAACTCGCTCGCGCTCAACGCATGGACGAGATTTGTTTCGAGCAATCATTGACCCATCTGCCGGGATCGGACGTTTATTTCGATAACCACTGGCGGCTCGACAGACTGGACGCCGATCTGATTCAGAGCCAGATGCCCGAATGGTGGAAAACCATGACGCCATCGCAACACCAGGAATGGCTGGATCAGGCACAACGGTTTGGTGAATCGATCGTCAGCATCCGGCAAGCCAGCAAGGATAACTTCGACCAGCCGGAGAACGACAGCCGCACCTACCTCACGCGCTATATCGACAAGCAACTGGATGACATGCTGAAACGGTCGTCCATCCCGACAGCAGCAGAACGCATCACGCTGTCAATGACTTATCGTGTAGGCACTGAAGTGCAGGAGATTACCGGCGCCCCCGTGCCACCGGCAACCAGTACTCTGCAGGTCTCACTCAGGCAATTGGCGCATGACCGTGCTCACCGTATTCTGGTCGAGGACGCACTGGTAGTCCGGGCTGTCGATGACACCGGTGCCGTCATCACTCGACTGGAAAAGTCAGCTATCAAGGCGCTGGTAGAGGCCATAGAGGACCCGCAGCATCTCAGCGATTACCTCGACCTTCATCTGAGGACCTCGGCCTACGCACAGCAGTTGAAAAAATTGCAAAAGGCCATGCTGGAGGCGCAGATGAAGATGGCGCTGCTGGAGCTGGAGCAGCAGGCTTTTGCACCATTGGGCCGCGAGTGGATCAAGGCAGTGCTGGACTCCCCCGCGCCGCAAGGACGTCCAACCGTCAACGGCGAAGCCATAGAGGTCAGGTTTTTCAGCGTCAATCAATTCAAGATGACCAATGTCATGCTGATTGCTCCAGCCGGTAAATTCGAGAAGGGGCCGCTGGTGCTTTGCACGCTGGATGCTTCCGACGGTGTGGTTTTCCGCTGGTTCAACAGCATGTATCACCTGACTACCCGCTTTCTGGAAGAGAGACCCTTCCAGCAGTATCTGATTCAGCAAATACCGGTTTCCAGGCGTCTTGAGACGCTGAATGCGATGCAGTACGAAAAGGAAGCCAAGCATTGGCGTCCGCCAGAAGTATTCACCCAACTGACGCTGCTACCGATCCCGTCAAGGCTGCTGCACCCGGTCGTGTTTGTCAGCCAGAGCAAAGACATTTACGAGGAAAATCACGAGACCAAGATCAACCATCTGATCAACGAAGCCAAACGGCAGATGAGTCAGGCAACCGGCAGGGGGCAATCGGCCCGGGGATTCGATCTGCTCGCCGGCATTGCGATTCTGTTTTTGCCTGATCCGATCATGCTGCCTGTCTCGTTGGGGGTAGGCCTGTACAAGACCTGGAGTGCCTTTTCAAAGGTCGATGAGAATGATCTGGAAGGTGCTGCCGAAGAGTTCCTGAGCGCCATCAGCTATCTGGCCATCGCCTTGGTCGGCCACTTGGCGCTGGCCCTGAAACCGGCAGTCAGCGCGACAAAAAAGCCAAGACGCCCGCACCTGATACGCAGAGTAGGCCGTGACGGTCAGGTACAGATCGGCTACCTCCTGTCGCACTCCAAGGCTCCACGTTTTGCAAACTCTAAACTGATCGTCACCATGGACCCCAAACGCTTCGTCGCCATTGAGGTAGAAGGCCAGACCTGCTTTCTGAGCCGGCGGGCCAACATGTTCGGTCACTCACGCCTTTATCGGGTCAACCCGATGGATGCAACGCAACTGGTGCACGAGCAGGAGTTTGCCTTGCGCAGCACCAGCGGCACCTGGAAAATCGTGGGCAAACAGATCCCGCGCATGAGTCAGACGGCAATCCGTAATGCTCAATCCCGGCTGGCCAGCCTGACAACTCACTGGCCGGCGTCTCTGGAAGAGGCCAGTAGCACCGAACGCCTGGCGTTCGAGACCGACTACCTGGCGCTGGCCAAGACGTCCAACGCAGAAAACTTTTCCGAAATCGTCGCCTACGTGGAAGGCGGTTCAATGGACATCAATCCGCTGCTGCGAAGCGGCGTGCGCAACGCCACGACACGCAAGTTTCTACGTCAGTTCCATAAGCTCAAGGCGTGGGAAGGCACTGCATTTCGCGCCACCTATGTATCCAGCGACGGAGTGGCGTGCCTAGAGCGCGAAGTGGGTGCGGTATTTACCGACAACGGCGTGCAGTCTGCGTCGGTGTCGCGAGCCAACGCCTCCAGGTGGAGCCAGGACGGGTTTGTGAGCCGCAACGCCAATGCCGAAAACCACCCGGTGTTCTTCATCTATGCGCCGGGGGTGCCCAAGAAAAACATGTTCACCGGCTTTCTTGGTGATCACGTAGCCATTCCACCGGGGACATACGTGCAACTGGGTGCGACCAAGCGGATCAACGGACAACTGTTCGCCTGGTTCGATGCGCCCGAGCAACTGGTCGACCAGACCTACGACCTCTACACCGGAGAACCTGAATGGTGGGTCTGAAACCCGCAAGCGACTGATCAGGAAAGCCGGCGCACTCGGCTGGCTGTCCTGCCTGAACACCTTTGCACCAATGCAGCGCCCGGAATGCACCTTGTGCAGAACCGGGTTCCACCTTGGTGCACACCCTCCTCGCCCCGCGACACATTCGTTCCGTTTTGCGACGTGCGGGGCTTGGCCCAGACCTTGCTAAAGCTTGTAGCGGGCAACGTAATGCACCGCCGCAGAACCATCAAAACAATGAAGGGAGCCAGTCAATGAAGCGTCGCAGCCTGATCAAAGCCTTTACCCTGTCCGCATCGATCGCCGCCATGGGGCTGACCTGGACCGTTCAGGCTGCCGAGACCATCAAGGTCGGCATTCTGCATTCGTTGTCCGGAACCATGGCTATCTCCGAAACCTCGCTTAAAGACATGGCGTTGATGACCATTGACGAAATCAACGCCAAAGGCGGTGTCAACGGCAAGATGCTGGAACCCGTGGTTGTGGACCCGGCGTCCAACTGGCCGCTGTTCGCGGAAAAGGGCCGTCAGTTGCTGACGCAGGACAAGGTTGCCGTGGTATTCGGCTGCTGGACCTCGGTGTCGCGAAAATCCGTATTGCCGGTCTTTGAAGAGTTGAACGGCTTGCTGTTCTATCCGGTGCAGTACGAAGGCGAAGAGATGTCGCCCAACGTGTTCTATACCGGCGCAGCGCCTAACCAGCAGGCCATTCCTGCGGTCGAGTATGTGATGAGCGAAGACGGCGGCTCGGCCAAGCGCTTCTTCCTGCTGGGCACCGACTACGTTTACCCGCGGACCACCAACAAGATTCTGCGCGCGTTCCTGCACTCCAAAGGTGTGAAAGATACCGATATCGAAGAGGTCTACACCCCGTTCGGTCACTCCGATTATCAAACCATCGTCGCCAACATCAAGAAGTTCTCGGCGGGCGGCAAGACGGCTGTGATCTCGACCGTCAACGGCGACTCCAACGTGCCGTTCTATAAAGAGCTGGCCAACCAGGGCCTGAAAGCCACCGACGTTCCGGTAGTCGCCTTCTCGGTAGGCGAAGAAGAACTGCGCGGCATCGACACCAAACCGTTGGTGGGCCATCTGGCCGCCTGGAACTACTTCCAGTCGGTGGAAAATCCCGTCAACAAGAAGTTCGTCGCTGACTGGAAAGCCTACGCCAAACAGAAGAACCTGCCGGGCGCTGACAAAGCCGTCACCAACGATCCGATGGAAGCCACCTACGTCGGTATCCACATGTGGGCACAGGCCGTCGAAAAAGCCAAATCCACCGACGTGAACAAGGTGCGTGAAGCCATGGCCGGGCAGACGTTCGCCGCCCCGTCCGGCTTCACCCTGACCATGGACAAGACCAACCACCACCTGCACAAGCCAGTGATGATCGGCGAAATCCAGGACGACGGGCAGTTCAACGTCGTCTGGCAGACCAAAGAACCGATCCGCGCCCAACCCTGGAGCCCGTACATCCCCGGCAACGACAAGAAGCCGGACACTCCGGTGAAGAGCAACTGACGGATAACGTTGCCTGACGCCTGATCGTTCCCACGCTCCAGCGTGGGAATGCAGTTCTGGACGCTCCGCGTCCACCCCCGAAAATGCAGCTCGATGCAAATGTGACGCAGAGCGTCACGAAAGGCATTCCCACGCGGAGCGTGAGGAACGAGCAGTGTGAGGGCGGACAACCACGAGCGCCCTGTGGAACGCCATACTGAATCAAGGCCATATTGATATGCCTTCTTACCTCTACCGCTTCATCCTCGCGTTCAGCCTGCTGCTGCCCTTTGCAGCGCAGGCCAGCGATGCCGGTGATTTTGCCGCGGCCAGTTCTTCCCGACAGGCCGAGCTGCTCGAGGCCTGGGCAGCCAGCCCGGTCCCTGAACGCATCGAACTGCTGGAAGCGTTGCGCGATGGCCGTGTTGCCGCTGACAGCAGCAAGCGCGCCTGGATCGAAAGCAACGAGAAATACGTGCCCGCGGATGCCGATGCACCCGCTGCTGCCGATGCCCCCACCCCCGACGAGCCGCGCAAACTGCGCCTGAACAATCGACTCCGTGGCCTGGTCGAAACCGCGCTGGCCAGCCATCAACTGCTGGCAGCCGATACCAGGCTACGTCTCGCGGCCGCCTTGCAACTGCAAAAAAGCGCCCGCCCTGCACAATTGGCTCTGCTGAGCCAACGAGTGGCCAGCGAAACCGATTCCAGCGTCAAAAGTGCACTGACACTGGCCTTGGCCAACCTGCAGATGGTCGATTCCAGCCCCACGGTGCGCCTGGCGGCAGTACGCCTGCTTGGCGAAACCGGCGATCCGCTGGCCCGCACCCGACTTGAATCGCTGCTGGAGCCAGGCGTTGAAACCGACGCGTCGGTTCGCATCGCCGCTGAAACCAGTCTGGCGCAGGTCAACCGCAAGCTGATGATTGGCGAAATTCTCGGTCAGGCGTTCAGCGGCATGTCACTGGGTTCGATCCTGCTGCTGGCGGCACTGGGCCTGGCAATTACCTTCGGCCTGCTCGGCGTGATCAACATGGCCCACGGCGAAATGCTGATGCTGGGCGCGTATTCAACCTATGTAGTGCAACTGATGTTCCAGCGCTATGCGCCGGGCGCGATCGAGTACTACCCGTTGATCGCGCTGCCAGTGGCGTTTTTTGTCACCGCCGCTATCGGCATGGCCCTGGAGCGCACGGTGATTCGTCATTTGTACGGCCGCCCGCTGGAAACCCTGCTCGCCACCTGGGGCATCAGCCTGATGCTGATCCAGGCCGTGCGGCTGGCGTTCGGCGCGCAAAACGTCGAAGTCGCCAACCCGGAATGGCTGTCCGGCGGGATACAGGTGCTGCCCAACCTGGTGCTGCCTTACAACCGCATCGTAATCATCGCGTTCGCGCTGTTCGTGGTGGTACTGACCTGGCTGTTGCTGAACAAGACCCGTCTGGGCCTGAACGTGCGCGCAGTGACCCAGAACCGCAACATGGCGGCCTGCTGTGGCGTGCCGACCGGGCGCATCGACATGATGGCCTTCGGGCTGGGCTCGGGCATCGCAGGTCTGGGCGGCGTTGCGCTTAGTCAGATCGGCAACGTCGGCCCGGACCTTGGCCAGAGCTACATCATCGATTCATTCCTGGTGGTGGTGCTCGGCGGTGTCGGGCAACTGGCTGGCAGTGTCACCGCGGCCTTCGGCCTTGGCATTGCCAACAAGATTCTCGAACCGCAGATCGGCGCGGTACTGGGCAAGATCCTGATCCTCGCGCTGATCATTCTGTTTATCCAGAAACGTCCGCAAGGCCTCTTCGCATTGAAAGGACGGGTGATCGACTGATGAGCCAGCCATTGATGGTAACTGCCGCACAAAAAGTCGGCCCCAAAGGCACGCTGACGGTGGGCATTCTGATCCTCGCCGTGCTGCTGGCACTGCCGCTGCTGTCGCTCTTGCCTGCCGACAACAGCTTTCAGGTGTCGGCCTACACCCTGACGCTGGTGGGCAAGATTCTCTGCTACGCCATCGTCGCCCTCGCGCTGGATCTGGTCTGGGGCTACGCCGGGCTTTTATCGCTGGGGCACGGCCTGTTCTTCGCGCTGGGTGGTTATGCGATGGGTATGTACCTGATGCGTCAGGCCGCAGGCGACGGCTTGCCGGCATTCATGACCTTCCTGTCGTGGACCGAACTGCCGTGGTACTGGGCGGGCACCGATAATTTTCTCTGGGCGCTGTGCCTGGTGGTGCTGGCGCCGGGGTTGCTGGCGCTGGTGTTCGGCTTTTTCGCCTTCCGCTCACGTATCAAGGGCGTGTATTTCTCGATCATGACCCAGGCTCTGACCTTTGCCGGCATGCTGCTGTTTTTCCGCAACGAAACCGGTTTTGGCGGCAACAACGGCTTCACCAACTTCCGCAGCATTCTGGGCTTCAGCATCAGCTCGCAAGGCACCCGTGCCGTGCTGTTTCTGGCCACTGTCGTGTTGCTGGTCGCCAGCCTGTACATCGGCTGGAAGCTGGCGCAGAGCAAGTTCGGCCGGGTTCTGACGGCGCTGCGTGATGCCGAAAACCGACTGATGTTCTGCGGCTACGATCCACGCGGCTTCAAACTGTTCGTCTGGGTGTTGAGCGCCGTCATGTGCGGCCTGGCCGGGGCCTTGTATGTGCCGCAGGTGGGCATCATCAACCCCAGCGAAATGTCGCCGACCAACTCCATCGAAGCGGCTGTCTGGGTCGCTTTGGGCGGTCGCGGCACACTGATCGGCCCGCTGCTGGGCGCGGGTCTGGTGAATGGCATGAAAAGCTGGTTCACCGTGGCTTTCCCGGAATACTGGCTGTTCTTTCTCGGCGCGCTGTTCATCATCGTCACGCTGTACCTGCCCAAGGGTGTGATCGGCCTGCTGAAGAAAAGGAGCGAGCAATGAAAACCACTCCGACCCCGTCCTGCATGCTCGAACCGGTGCTGGCCCCCAACTCCGACGCCGGCACCAGCCGCGACGCCGTAGGCTTCGGCAAAAGCGCCGGCAAAGGCCTGAATACGCGCCACGGCACGATCCTCACGCTGGAAGACATCAGCGTCAGCTTCGACGGTTTCAAGGCGTTGAATGACCTGAATCTGTACATCGGCGTGGGTGAACTGCGCTGCATCATCGGCCCCAATGGCGCAGGCAAGACCACGCTGATGGACGTCATCACCGGCAAGACCCGCCCCAGCCACGGCAAAGCGTGGTTCGGTGAAACGCTGGACCTGACGCAGATGAGCGAGGTGCAGATTGCCCAGTCCGGCATTGGCCGCAAATTTCAGAAACCCACGGTATTCGAAGCCCTGAGCGTGTTCGAAAACCTGGAACTGGCGCAGAAGACCGACAAATCGGTGTGGGCCAGCCTGCGCGCGCGCCTCAGCGGCGAACAGCAGGACCGGATCAACGAAGTGCTGGACACCATTCGCCTGACCTCCTCGATGCATCGCCCGGCAGGCTTGCTGTCCCACGGCCAGAAGCAGTTTCTGGAAATCGGCATGTTGCTGGTCCAGGACCCGCAACTCTTGCTGCTCGACGAACCGGTGGCTGGCATGACCGACGCCGAAACCGAGTTCACCGCCGAACTGTTCAAGGGCCTCGCAGGCAAGCACTCGCTGATGGTGGTGGAACACGACATGGGCTTCGTCGGCTCGATTGCCGATCACGTCACCGTGCTGCATCAGGGCAGCGTACTGGCCGAAGGCTCACTGAACGACGTACAGGCCGACGAACGCGTGATTGAAGTGTATTTAGGGCGCTAGCGCCCAGCTGCAAGCTTTTAGCTGCAAGCGGCAAGCTAGAAGCAAAGGCAGCATGCTGCTCTTTCTTGCCGCTTGAAACGTGTAGCTTGCAGCTCAAAAAAGGACCCACCATGCTCCAGGTCGAAAAGCTCCACCAATATTACGGCGGCAGCCATATTCTTCGCGGTCTGTCGTTTGAGGTGAAGGTCGGTGAAGTCACCTGCCTGCTGGGCCGCAATGGCGTCGGTAAAACCACGCTGCTGCGCGTCCTGATGGGCCTGCTGCCTTCGAAGGAAGGCGCGGTGCATTGGGAAGGCAAGGCCATCACCGGTTTCAAGACACATCAGCGCGTACACGCCGGTATTGCTTACGTGCCACAGGGCCGAGAGATCTTCGGTCGGCTGACGGTCGAGGAAAATCTGCTGATGGGCCTGTCACGCTTTCCCGGCTCTGAAGCCAAGGAAGTGCCCGCCTTCATCTACGAGCTGTTTCCGGTGCTGCTGCAGATGAAGCATCGCCGTGGCGGAGACCTGTCCGGTGGTCAGCAGCAGCAACTGGCGATTGGCAGGGCGCTGGCGAGTCGCCCGCGCCTGCTGATCCTCGATGAGCCCACCGAAGGCATCCAGCCGTCGGTGATAAAAGAGATCGGCGCGGTGATCAAAAAGCTGGCCGAGCGCGGCGACATGGCGATTTTGCTGGTCGAGCAGTTCTACGATTTTGCGGCGGAACTGGCTGATCAGTATCTGGTGATGTCGCGCGGCGAGATCGTTCAGCAAGGCCGCGGCGAAAACATGGAGGCCGACGGGGTGCGCGGCCTGGTCACCATTTGATGCGCCAATCCGTTATCGTGCAGCACTCGACCAACCAGTGAAGATGCCATGAACCTGCCTGCCCACACCGCCCTGTTCACGCCCAGCTGGCATGCCGAGCTGGAGCTGGGTTATGGCCGTTTTGACGACTGCACGCGCCCGACACAACGCCGCCACAAAGGGCCCCTTCGGGTACAGAAACATCTGTACGCCGAAGGACCCGAGGTGTGCCAGCACATCATCGTTCATCCACCGGGCGGCATCGCCGGTGGCGACCGGCTGGATATTTCAGTCAACGTCGGCGCAGCGGCCTGGGCACAACTGACCAGCCCCGGCGCAGCCAAATGGTATCGCGCCGCCAGCCCGGCATTTCAGCAACTGGAGCTGCATGTCCAGCCCGGCGCGACGCTGGAATGGCTCCCGCAGGAAACCATCGTGTTCAGCAACGCTCAGGCAGAACTGACCACGCGCATCGAACTGCATGGTGATGCCCGGTTATGCTACTGGGATGTCGTGGCGCTGGGCCGTCCCGCCAGTGGTGAGCGTTTCGAGGACGGGCATTTTCAGTCGCATCTGGACATCCGTCGCGACGGCGCATTGCTCTGGCACGAGCGGCAACGCATTATCGGCGCTGACGGGCTGCTGGATTCGCCCATCGGGCTGGATGGCAAAACGGTGTTCGCCACCCTGCTGCTGACCGGTGAGGCGCCCAGCGACCTGCTTGAAGATTGCCGCTCACTGTCGATGCCTAATCCGGTCCGCGGTAATCTGACTCAGTTGCCGGGATTAATCGTCGCGCGCTGTCTGGCTGATGAAGCCTTGCACGCCAGGGCCTGGCTGATAGAAATCTGGAAACGCCTGCGCCCTGCCCTGCTGGGACGCGAAGCGATAACGCCGAGAATCTGGAATACCTGAGGGTTGGGCCCGATGCATCCAGGGCGGCATTTCTGGCCGGAGCACGGGAACGATCAACGACCGAATCTGAAGAAGCGAATACCTCATGGACCTGACGCCACGCGAAAAAGACAAGATGCTGATTTTCACCGCCGGACTGGTCGCCGAACGGCGTCTGGCACGCGGTGTGAAGCTCAATTATCCGGAAGCCATGGCCTATATCTCGGCGGCGTTGCTGGAAGGCGCGCGTGACGGGCAGACCGTCGCTGATCTGATGCACTACGGCACCACCCTGCTGAGCCGCGATCAGGTCATGGAAGGTATTCCGGAAATGATCCCGGAGATCCAGGTGGAGGCCACCTTCCCGGACGGCACCAAACTGGTCACCGTACACCAGCCGATTGCTTGAGGGAGTGATCATGCAGGAGCTGATTCGTGATGCATTGCCGGGCGATCTGCCGGGCATTCTGGCCATCTACAACGATGCAGTGCTGAACACCACGGCGATCTGGAATGAGCAGCCGGTCGACCTGGCCAACCGTCAGGCCTGGCATACGGCTCGCCAGACCCAGGGTTATCCGATCCTGATCGCCGTCGACCGCACAGGCGAGGTACTCGGTTATTCATCGTTTGGCGACTGGCGGCCTTTCGAGGGCTTTCGCCATACCGTCGAGCACTCGGTCTACGTGCGCGCCGACCAGCGTGGCAAGGGCCTGGGGCCGCGCTTGCTGGCTGAGTTGATCGAGCGCGCCCGCGCCTGCGACAAGCATATGATGGTGGCCGCCATCGAAAGCGGCAACGCGGCCTCCATCGCTCTGCATGATCGTCTAGGCTTCAAGACCACCGGGCAGATGCCGCAGGTCGGCACCAAATTCGGCCGCTGGCTGGACCTGACGTTCATGCAGCTTGACCTGTCGCCGGGCGCTTCGCCGCCCGCGTCACAAGCGCCCAAATCCCTCTAGAGAGCACGCCATGAACCATGCACACCTGCGACGGGTTACCGCTGAAAGCTTCGCGCATTATCGCCATGGCCTGGCGCAGTTGCTGTTCGACACGGTTCATGACGGCGCCTCGGTCGGGTTCATGGCGGACCTGGACATGGCGCAGGCGTTTGCCTGGTGCGATGGTCTGAAAGCCGATATTGCCGCAGGCAATCTGCTGCTATGGGTGGTGGCCGAGGACGATAATGTGCTGGCCAGCGCGCAGCTGTCGCTGTGTCAGAAGCCCAACGGCCTGAACCGCGCCGAAGTGCAGAAACTGATGGTACTGCCTGAGGCCCGGGGCCGTGGCCTTGGCAGGCAACTGATGGACGAGGTGGAACAGACTGCGGTGAAACACAAGCGCGGGCTGCTGCATCTGGACACCGAGGCGGGCTCGACGGCTGAAGCGTTCTATCGTTCGCTGGCCTACAACCGTGTCGGTGAGCTGCCGGATTATTGCGCAACACCGGACGGTCGTTATCGGCCGACCGCCATTTATTTCAAAACCTTGGGGCAACCGACATGATCCCTGGTCAATACCAGATCCAGCCCGGTGACATCGAACTCAACGCCGGACGCCGCACCCACAGCCTGACCGTCGCCAACAGCGGCGACCGGCCGATTCAGGTGGGCTCGCACTTTCATTTTTTTGAAACCAACGACGCACTGACCTTCGACCGTGCCGCCAGCCGTGGCATGCGCCTGAATATCCCGGCCGGCACCGCCGTGCGCTTCGAACCGGGCCAGTCCCGCGAAGTCGAGCTGGTGGATCTGGCGGGATTGCGCGAGGTTTACGGGTTTGCCGGCCGGGTGATGGGTGCGCTTTAGCAGCGCAGCTGCAAGCGAAACGCATATTGAATATCGTTCCTACGCTCCGCGTGGGAATGCTGTTCGTGACGCTCTGCGTCGCATCGGAGCCGGGCAGAAAAGCCTGCGCCTCGATTACACCCACCATCGCGCAAGACTGAAGATTTGTGACGCGGAGCGTCACGGGATGCATGCCAACGCGGAGCATTGGCACGATAGTCAAAAACTTACAGCTTGCGGCTTGTAGCTTGCAGCTCTGAATCCGAGACCCGAAAGATGAAGATAAGCCGACAAGCCTACGCCGACATGTTCGGCCCCACCGTTGGCGACAAGGTTCGACTGGCGGATACCGAATTGTGGATCGAGGTCGAGAAGGACTTCACCACCTACGGCGAAGAAGTGAAATTCGGCGGTGGCAAGGTTATCCGTGACGGCATGGGCCAGGGTCAACTGCTGGCCGCTGACGTGGTTGATACGCTGATCACCAACGCCTTGATCATCGACCATTGGGGCATCGTCAAGGCCGACGTCGGCATCAAGAACGGGCGCATCGCCGCCATCGGCAAGGCGGGCAACCCGGACATCCAGCCGGACGTGACCATTGCGGTCGGTGCGGCCACCGAAGTGATTGCCGGTGAAGGCATGATCCTCACCGCAGGCGGCGTCGACACGCACATCCACTTCATTTGCCCGCAGCAGATCGAAGAGGCGTTGATGAGCGGCGTGACCACAATGATCGGCGGCGGCACCGGGCCCGCCACCGGCACCAACGCCACCACGGTCACACCCGGCCCATGGCACATGGCGCGCATGCTCCAGGCCTCGGACTCGTTCCCGATGAACATCGGCTTCACCGGCAAGGGCAACGTCAGCCTGCCCGGCCCGTTGATCGAGCAGGTCAAGGCGGGGGCTATCGGCCTGAAACTGCATGAAGACTGGGGCACTACGCCGGCCGCCATCGACAACTGCCTGAGTGTTGCCGACGAATATGACGTGCAGGTCGCGATTCACACCGACACGCTGAACGAGTCAGGTTTTGTCGAAACCACCCTGGCCGCGTTCAAGAACCGCACCATCCACACGTACCACACCGAAGGCGCTGGCGGCGGCCATGCACCGGACATCATTAGGGCCTGCGGCTCGCCGAACGTGCTGCCAAGCTCGACCAACCCGACCCGGCCCTTCACCCGCAATACCATCGACGAGCACCTGGACATGCTCATGGTCTGCCACCACCTGGACCCGAGTATCGCCGAAGACGTGGCCTTCGCGGAGAGCCGCATACGCCGCGAGACCATTGCTGCCGAGGACATTCTTCACGATCTGGGCGCATTTTCGATGCTCAGCTCCGACAGCCAGGCCATGGGCCGGGTCGGCGAAGTGATCATGCGCACCTGGCAAACCGCCGACAAAATGAAGAAACAGCGCGGCCCGCTGCCGCAGGATGGCCCTGGCAACGATAACTTCCGCGCCAAGCGCTACATCGCCAAATACACCATCAACCCGGCGATCACCCATGGCATCAGCCACGAAGTGGGCTCCATCGAAGTGGGCAAATGGGCAGATCTGGTGCTCTGGCGCCCGGCGTTCTTCGGCGTGAAACCGACCCTGATCCTCAAGGGCGGCGCCATCGCCGCAAGCCTGATGGGCGATGCCAATGCCTCGATCCCGACACCGCAACCTGTCCACTACCGCCCGATGTTCGCCAGCTATGGCAGCTCGCTGCACGCCACCAGCATGACCTTCATCAGCCAGGCCGCGTTCGACGCAGGAGTGCCGGAATCGCTGGGCCTCAAAAAACAGATCGGCGTGGTAAAAGGCTGCCGCACTGTGCAGAAGAAGGACCTGATCCACAACGACTACCTGCCGGACATCGAGGTCGATCCACAGACCTATCAGGTCAAGGCCGATGGCGTATTGCTGTGGTGCGAACCGGCGGATGTGCTGCCGATGGCGCAGCGGTATTTTCTGTTCTAGTCACATCCGGGCACCGCACTCAGGGTTATAAAAAACCCTGACGTGCCCGGAAGTCTGTTCAGCATCGCCGGTTCAAAAACGGGCGCAGAGGCGCATGCCCACGCGGAGCATCGACGAGCGTCGTGACCTCCATGCTCGGGCACGCCCCTCACTCAAGCTGCCGGGTGGACACAGGCCCCCGAAAAAAGGGCGTTTACCGACCGAAATGACAGTAAACACTCTGTGTTTCATGTCATGTAAAGGAGGTAATATGCGCCATCTTTCGTCACGCACCTCCAGCAAGGTACTCGGCCATGCGCCTTTCCGACTTCATCGTTATTCATGTGGATCGCATTGTCGATGAATGGGAAGACTTCGCCAGAACCCTGAAACCGGCTGCAGAAACGATGACCAAGGTCGAGTTGCGGGATCACGCGAAGTCGATTCTGCTCGCGGCTGCACGCGACATGAAAACGGCACAGAGCAAGAGTGAAGAGATCGCCAAGGCCCGTGGCGAGGAGCTGAACAAGACGCCGAGCCTGGATGAGGCCGCCAGCAGCCATGGCGAATTGCGCCATGAGGTCGGTTTTGACCTGGTGCAGATGACGTCCGAGTTTCGCCATCTGCGCGCCAGCGTCATTCGTCTGTGGGCCGAAAGCCTGGCGGCCCCGCAACTGGCTGACTTTCAGGATGTGATTCGTTTCAATGAAGCGATTGACGAAGCCTTGGCAGAGTCCACCGCCGCCTATGCCGAGCGAGTCGGACGCTCACGGGATATCTTTCTGGCCATTCTGGGGCATGACCTGCGCGCGCCGCTGCAAGCCGTCAGCATGTCCACTGAATTGCTGGCACGCAAAATAGCGCTGGACGAAAAGACCGGGGCTTACGTCGCACGCATCCAGACCAGTACCCGTCACATGGGCGCGATGGTCAGCGATCTGCTTGAGTTCGTGCGCAGCCGCCTGGGCGCCGGGTTGCCGGTAGAGCGCAAATACATGGACCTGGCCAGCGCCTGCCGCGAAGCCATTGAAGAAGCCTGCGCCGGACGACCGGACTCCACTCCGGTGCTCAGCATCGAAGGCAACACCAAGGGTCATTGGGACACTGGACGGATCAGCCAGATGTTGCAGAACCTGATCGGCAATGCCTTGCAGCATGGCGCAGCCAGCCATGAAATCACGGTCAGCGTCACCGGGTCCGAAAAATCAGTGGTGCTGGTGGTGCACAACGAAGGCAAACCGATTGCCGAAGACGCCATTGGCACGATCTTCGATCCATTGGTGCGCAGCACCGAAGAAAACAGCGAAACACGCGGCACGTCGACCAGCCTTGGGCTAGGCCTGTTCATCGTCAAGGAAGTGATCAACGCCCATGGCGGCAGCATCACCGTGACCTCGACCATCGGCGATGGCACCACGTTTACCGTGGTGCTGCCAAAAAACTGAATCGGCTGGCTGCATGCCGCTCGGCATGCAGCCGTGACGCTTCACGTCATATCAACGCCGAATCAGACGGCGTTGCCAGTGCTTACCCCTTCCAGTGCGCACGCGGGTCGAACGACGCGCTGTCGGCCAGTTTCTGCCAGAGCGCCCGCGTCGCTTCGTCGGACTGCTTGGGCATGACGATCTTCAACTGCGCATACAGATCGCCGCGCTCGCCATTCTTGTTCATCAGGCCGTTGCCTTTGATTCGCAGGCGTTGACCGTTCTGGCTGTCAGGCCGAATGGTCAGGTTGAGCCTGCTGGTCAGCGTCGGCACTGCCACCTTGGTGCCCAGCGCGGCTTCCCACGGGGCCAGCGGCACAGTGATCACCAGATCATGGCCTTCAACCTCGAACATCGGATGCGGCGCCAGGCGGATGATCAGGTACAGATCACCATTGGCACCGCCGCCGATACCGGGCGCGCCCTGACCTTTGAGACGAATGCGCTCGCCGTCGACCACACCTGCCGGAATCTTCACGTTCAGGGTCTTGGTGATATCGCTGACCCGCTGCCCGTTGGCGCTGTGCTGAGGCACCTTGAAGCTGACCTGCTTGGATTCCCCGGACAGCGTTTCCTCAAGGAACACCGCCAGCTCCATTTCCACGTCCTGGCCCTTGCGCCCCGGGTTGCGAGTACGCCCGCCCTGCTGCGGCCGACCACCGAAAATGGAACTGAAAAACTCGGAAAAGTCTGCCGTCTCTTCGTATCCGCCTGCGCCCGCACCGGCACGGCTCTGCCAGCCCGGCGGGGTCTGGAACGGACGCCCCTGTCGACCGTACTTGCGCAGTTCATCGTACTCGGCACGCTTGTCAGGGCTGCTGAGCACTTCGTAGGCTTCGGACGCTTCCTTGAACTTGTCTTCGGCGCCCGCCTCCTTGCTGACGTCGGGATGATACTTGCGCGCCAGTTTGCGATAGGCGGTCTTGATCGCCTTGTCGTCCGCAGTGGGCTCAACGTCAAGTATCTTGTAGTAGTCTTTGAAATCCATGTAACGATCACCCATCCGATTTATCCGGCAAAGCCAGATACGCTGGCGTCACGCGCCCAGCTCCCTCTGTTTATGAGGTATCTGGATTACCTAACGTCGAAAAATGTACAGGTAGCCAGCCGCATTTGAGGCGGGTCGAGCCTTCGACAACCTGGTCTACCGAGAATACCTTCAAGATTGGGGGTGATGGGCCTCAGTTCAAGCCTTGGCCGCAAATACAGCCAGGCAAATATAAGCGACGTGTCGCGCTACGCAATTTGCCCGCGCTGACATAAACTGCGCGGCCGTTTTTTGACTGGAACGTAAAAGACATGAATGACCAATCCCCGGCCCGTGCCTGCGGTATCGACTTCGGCACGTCCAACTCCACCGTCGGCTGGCAACGCCCCGGCATGGAATCGTTGATCGCGCTGGAGGACGACAAGATTACCCTGCCATCGGTGGTGTTCTTCAACATGGAAGAGCGCCGCCCGGTGTATGGCCGCCTTGCGCTTCACGAGTATCTGGAGGGTTACGAAGGCCGCCTGATGCGCTCGCTCAAGAGCCTGCTGGGCTCCAAGCTGATCAAGCACGACACCAGCGTGCTGGGCACGGCGATGCCGTTCAAGGACCTGCTGGCGCTGTTCATCGGTGAGCTGAAAAAACGTGCCGAGAACACTGCCGGACGTGACTTCGAACAGGTGGTGCTGGGTCGCCCGGTGCATTTTGTCGATGACGACGCGCAGGCTGACCAAGAGGCGCAAGACACGCTGGCTGAAGTGGCGCGCAAGATCGGCTTCAAGGATGTGTCGTTCCAGTTCGAACCTATCGCGGCAGCCTTCGATTACGAGTCGACCATTGAAAACGAAGAACTGGTGCTGATCGTCGACATCGGCGGTGGTACTTCAGACTTTTCGCTGGTGCGCCTGTCGCCCGAGCGACGCCGGCACGATGATCGCCAACAGGACATTCTGGCCACCGGCGGCGTACACATCGGCGGGACCGACTTCGACAAGCAACTGAGCCTGCAAGGTGTGATGCCGCTGTTCGGTTACGGCAGCCGCATGAAAAGCGGTGCCTACATGCCCACCAGCCACCACATTAATCTGGCGACCTGGCACACCATCAACGCGGTGTATTCGCAGAAGTCCCAACTGGCGCTGGGCAGCATGCGCTACGACATCGAGGACACCGGCGGCATCGATCGCCTGTTCAAGCTGATCGAACAACGCGCCGGACACTGGCTGGCCATGGAAGTGGAAGAAACCAAGATCCAGCTGACCCACGCCGAACACCGCCATCTGCCGATGGACCGTGTTGAGCCGGGGCTCAGTGTGGAATTGAGCCGGGCGATGTTTGAAGCGGCGATTGATGCGCAACTTGAGCGGGTGCGCAACAGCGTGACGAATCTGCTGAACGATGCGGGCGTGAGCGTAGAACAGGTCAACACGGTGTTTTTCACCGGTGGTTCAAGCGGTATTCCGGCACTGCGCAACAGCGTCGCGGCCATGCTGCCCAACGCACGCCACGTAGAAGGCAACATCTTCGGCAGCATCGGTAGCGGCCTGGCGATCGAGGCG
The DNA here is from genome assembly GCF_023278085.1 of Pseudomonas syringae. Taxonomy (NCBI): domain Bacteria; kingdom Pseudomonadati; phylum Pseudomonadota; class Gammaproteobacteria; order Pseudomonadales; family Pseudomonadaceae; genus Pseudomonas; species Pseudomonas syringae. The sequence continues at coordinate 4,757,078 of NZ_CP066265.1, forward strand.
AAAAAGCGTTACGGCTAGCTCAACAGCGGACGCAGAGCGTCGCACGATAGTCAGTCAGGTGGCGCTATCACATTAGCGTTAAACCAGCCCTTCCTTCTGCAACTCGCTCTTCAGATACGCATAGTAAATCGGCCCTGCCACCACGCCCGGCAGGCCGAATGCGGCTTCGAACAGCAGCATCGCCAGCAACAGCTCCCACGATTTGGCATTGATCTGCCCGCCAACGATTCGCGCGTTGAGGAAGTACTCGACCTTGTGGATCACGATCAGATAACCCAGTGCTGCCAGGGCGACCCAGATCGAGATCGACATGCCGACAATAAAGATCAGCGTGTTGGACATCAGGTTACCCACCACCGGCAACAGGCCGAGCAGGAAGGTCATGATGATCAGGGTTTTGGTCAGCGGCAGGTGAATACCGCACAACGGCAGCACGATGGCCAGAAATACCGAGGTGAAGGCGGTATTGAGCAGGGAGATCTTGACCTGGGCGAAGACGATATTGCGGAACGCCCGGCTGAGCAGGTACAGACGATCAAACAGTGCTGCCGCCAGCGGCTTGCGGACGTGATCACCGGAAATCCGCTGCAAGGCGATGATCGCCCCCAGCACCATGCCGATCAGCATGGTGACGAACATGTGCGCTGCGCCCTTGCCGATCAGTTGCAGCTCACCGACATGCTTCTGTAGCCATTGCCCCAGGGAAATCCGGAACTCTGCCGCACTGGCGGGCAGATAGGCGTCGATGAATGGCGGTAACTGGCCACGGGCGCGATCCACCAGCACCATGAACTTGTCCAGCGAGGCGCCGGGATTTTCGGCTTCATGCAGCACAAAACTGATGACACCGGCAAAAATCAGGGTCAGCAGACTGACCACGATGGTCCCCAGCAATGCCACGGCCAGCCAGCGCGCACGCTCGCCAGAGATCAGGCGTTGCAGCTTGGGAGTCAGCATGTTGACCAGTTCGAAGACCAGCAGACCGGCCAGCAGACTGGGCAACAATTTGAAAGGCAATACCAACAGCAAACCGCCAAACACAAGAATCCAGCTGGCTATTAACACCTGACGCGCAGAAAACGTTGGCATAGACCCTCAAAGGGCGACACAAGGAAGGTGGGCAGTCTGCCAGCCTTCTTAGCCGAGAACCAGCGATGCGCAAGGCGGAAAAACCATGGCGCAATCATCCGCCCGATGATCGGCCTGATAACCGCACGAAAGTGCCGTGTTTACTGCACTTTCGCCTGCCGCTGGAGACGTTGGTCAGCGCCGGAAAATTATTTCTTCTTGAGACAATCGCTCATGAAGCTTTTGCGCGCGTCACCCTTTAGCGCTTCTGCGCTGGCCGTCGCGTTGCAGGTCTTCATCTTCTCCTGCTGGGTGGCCGCTGGCGGTGGCGCGGCTTTCAGGCAGGTGCTCATGAATGCCTTGCGCTCGTCGCCCTTGAGCGATTTGGCGCTGGCGTCAGCGTTGCAGGTGGTCATCTTGTTCTGCTGCGCGGTGGCGGCAAACCCCTGAGCGGAAAACATCAGGCCAACGAGCAACAAAGGAATACCGAGCTTCTTCATCGATAGACTCTCCAGATCCGCTGCGCCGGACGGCGCAAGCTGATAACCAGTGTAGTCAGCTGTTGCGAGATATGACGGGGCACAGCGCATTGGCGCTGGCATTCGCGATAAACAGGCGGATAATCGCTCCTCGCTTTCATGATGATCCCCACATGCAATACGCTTTTCCGCTGATCACAATCCTTATCTGGGCAATCAATACGGCTGTCACCAAGGCGTCGTCCGGGGTGATCTTCCCGGCTGAAATAGGGTTTTATCGCTGGGCGCTGGCCGGGCTGCTGTTCACACCGTTCATGCTCAGGCCGGTCTGGGCAAACCGTGCCGCGATCAAACCGTTGCTGGGCAAGATTTTCATCCTCGCCGTGCTGGGCACAGCGCTTTATCAGAGCCTGGCGTATTTCGCTGCCGGCCTGACGACCGCCACCAACATGGGGATCATTCAGTCCATGGTGCCGATGATGGCGCTCGGGCTCTCGATAGCCTGCCTGGGCACACGCCTGACGTCGGGCGCGCTGGTGGGGGCCATGATTTCATTCGCGGGGGTAGTGGTCGTGGTTTCGGCAGGCCATCCGGGCGATCTGATCGAACATGGCGTCAACCGAGGCGATGCGATGGTGTTGGTGGCCGCGGCATCCTATGCCGTCTACAGCACGCTGCTGAAGAAGTGGCAACTGTGTCTGCCACCCTTGCAATTGCTGTATGTGCAGATTCTGCTGGCGATTATCGTGCTACTGCCGCCGTTTATCCTGTCGGCGAAAACCGGCCTGAATGCGAGCAACATCCCGATGGTGCTGTACGCCGCCATCCCCACGTCCATGCTCGCGCCGTGGCTGTGGATGAAAGCGATCATGCGCCTCGGCCCCAGCCGCACGACCTTGTTCTTCAATCTGATGCCAATCGCCACGGCATTGATTGCCGCGGCGACGCTGGGCGAACAACTGGCGCTCTATCACCTGTTCGGCGGAGCGCTGACCCTGTGCGGCGTCATCCTGGCAGAGCGCTGGACGACGCCGTTGCGGTCAAGGGCAGACTAGGCCGTCGCGCTGCTCTCGCCCACCTCCAGGCTATGAATCGACACATCGGTGATACCGGCCGCGTGAGGCAGCCCGGTTTCGCCGCCTGGCAACTCGTCCAGTTCTACGTGATGCTTGAGCGCCAGCTCGTGCACCACTTCGATAATGGGCACGTCCAGATTCTCGATAACGTCTACGTGGTGCTCGCCCAGCAAGGTGTACTCGATCTCATACAGTTCTTTATCGCTCATCGCATCTTCCTGGCCGTCACAGAGGATCGGCTGATTAACGAACTACGGTCTGACAGACAAACGATGACCGAGCCCAGGGCCGAACAAAAGCGCTCGACCATGCCATCAGATTGACCTCGGTCTTTCGGGAACGTGCGAGGAATATTCAAAGGGCCATCTTTTCTCGACCGTCATGGCATTGCGGATCAGAAAAGGCATCAGCGTGACGGCAAAGTACTGCCTCATCGCCATCTTTTTTCGAACTCTTGCGCACCTTCCCTGCTCCAAGGCATACCGGGCCAAAACCGGCTCTGACATGTGGAGCAATAACGATGTACAAGAAACTCTTCGCGGCGACGTTTGTGTTGGCAACAATGGCTGGCTGCAGCAACACAACCGTGCAGAACCCGGTGGACTACGTCACTTATCGCAACGAGCCTCTGGTCAAACAGGTCGAGAACGGCATGACTCGCCAACAGGTTCTGACCATCGGCGGCGAGCCTTCGACCACCATCGAGCGTAAGGTCAACCCAGGTACTTGCAACAATTACGTGATGAACAAAGATGGCCACAAGCAGGTTTACCACGTCAGCTTCAACAGCGACGGCCGTGTGACCAACAAGGGTTTCATGACCTGCGAACAGCGCGAGAAGAACGAAAAAGCGATGTGATAAAAGCACGCTACAAACAAAAAGCCCGAGACGCGATGCCTCGGGCTTTTTGTTGAATGCTTTTTAGAAAACCAGCTTGAACAGGGCAATAACCACAACCAGGCCGATCAGAAAGATGATGCCGACGGTGCTTCCCAGGAACTTGAGCATTGTGTATCTCCACGATTTATTTGGGTCTCATGGTTGGGACCTCGCTGCTCGGCGCTCGTTTCTTATATTTTTACATTTAGTCACATCCGCCCTGTCCTGCGAAAATCCGATAAAACTTTTTGCGCCCTCCACCACTCACAACCTTTGCTGATCTTGCCGGGCAATCCACAGAGCGAGACAGCAAAACCTGATGAGTCCTGGAGATAAATGATGAATTCTGCACCGCAATCACAGCTATCCGATGTAAATACCCTGCGCCAGCGTGCGCGCCAGAACGTTGAAAATGGTGCGGTGACTGAGGGTTACAGCGCTGACCGTGAGACCGTGTTGCGCCTGCTCAATGAGTCGTTGGCGACCGAACTGGTCTGTGTGCTGCGCTACAAGCGCCACTACTATATGGCGTCCGGCCTGAAAGCCAGCGTCGCTGCGGAAGAGTTTCTGGAGCATGCGACTCAGGAAGCCGAGCACGCCGACAAGCTGGCCGAGCGTATCGTGCAGCTGGGCGGCGAGCCGGAGTTCAACCCGGACCTGCTGTCGAAAAACTCTCATGCGCAGTACGTTGCCGGTAACACGCTGAAGGAAATGGTCTACGAAGACCTGGTCGCCGAGCGCATCGCGGTCGACAGCTACCGCGAGATCATTCAGTACCTCGGTGACAGCGACCCGACGACTCGCCGCATCTTTGAAGAAATCCTTGCTCAGGAAGAAGAGCACGCCGATGACATGGCGGATATTCTCGAAGGCCTGTAATACGCGGCAGCACATGAAAAGCCAGGACCTGTGTCCTGGCTTTTTTGTGGGTGATAAGTTTTCAGGCAGTGCGCATGAACATCGTTACGCACGCTCCAGTGGGAATGCATTTCTGGACGCTCTGCGTCCGGCCAAATATGCGGTGGGGCGCACACTTGTGACGCGGAGCGTCACGAAATGCATGCCAACGCAGAGCGCTGGCACGAGAGAGGGGACGTTACTTCACTGTCTTCGGCGCCTTGCCGGTGCGCATCTGCTCCAGCAGCGGGCCGCATTGGTTGGGTTCGTTGTCGCCGGTCGCGACCAGCGCCAGCAGGCCTGCCACCGGGCCCACGGTCGCGCCGAGCAGCACCATACCGGCGCCGCGCAACAGCAACGGCCCGGACTGCACGCCGGCATTGGGCTTGGCGAACGGGCCGTTGACGTATAGCGGCGAACGCAACGAGAACACGCGGAAGCCTTTGGATTCAGGGTTGATCTGCAAATCCAGTTGCTCGGTCTTCATGTTCGCGGTGCCGCTGATGTAGATGATGGCGTTCTCGGTATCGAAGACAAACAGGCGACTGGTCGCCAGGCCGTCCTTGATGCCGAAATCGGAGGCCGCGCAATTGATCTTCACGTCCTTGTCGCCGAACAGTTTGCCCACCACGTAATTGCCGACGTTAAGCCCGGCGATTTCCATCAGGCCTCGGCTGATCGCGCCGTCGTTGACGAGCATTTTCATTTCGCCGTTGGCGGTGCCGAGCAGGGCTGCAATCGAGTTGCCGCGACCACTGATATCGGCATCGCCGTTCAGCTCACCGAAACTGGTTTTCATCGGCTCGAAGGTCGGGAACAACTGCTTGAGCTTGAAGTTGCGTGCAGACAGTCTGGCACGACCCTGCAAGGGCTTGTCGCGCCCATCAAGGCGGATGTCGGCGTCCAGCTTGCCACCCGCAACGCCAAACCGCAGCGGCTCAAGGCTCAACTGGCCGTCGTTGAGAACCAGATGCGTATAGAGGTCGGTGAACGGCAGATCAGGGCTTTGCACAATGCGCTTGCCGGTGAACTCGACGTCTGCGTCCATGGCACGCCAGCGATCAGTCTGAAACTCTTCAACCGGCAAGACCTTTCCCGACGGTTGCTTGCTTTCGCCCCCGCGCTTTTTCTGCGCGGCGTTGGAGTCCGCACCAATCAGCGGCGCGAGGTCGCTGAACAGCAACTGGTTGGACACCAGCACACCACTCAGCTTGGGCCGTGGCTGGCTGGCGACGTAAGCCAGGTCGCCATGGATATCACTGTTGCCGATCTTGCCGTTGAAGCCGTCGTAACGGAAGCTTGCGCCGGCCGCATCGTGCAGCTTGGCGACCAGTCGGCCGTCGGTGGAATAGGCCGGGGAGTCAGGCAGGGTCACGCCAGTCAGCGGGTAAAGATTGCTCAGGCTCGCGCCGGACAGCTTCAAGCGCAGATCCAGCGCACCGAGGTTCTGTGGATCGGTCAGGGTCCCGGCGATCACTGCATGGGTGTCGCCAATCTTGACGTCTGCCTGCACCGGGAATGGCTGACGGGCATCCTTGAGCGCCAGCAGGCCACCGATCTTGCCGGTGCCGCTGAGTTTCTGGCCGTGGTACTGGCCGGTGACGCCCAGACCGAATGCGTAGTCCTGCGGCACAGCGCCCTTTTCCTGCGCCTTTTGCGCCTCTTTGCTGCCGACGATCTCACTGAACGGGATCGGCTTGCCGAGCATGTCGATCACCACGTCCAGATTGGCGTTCAGCGTCTGATCATTGAAGCTCACCAGCCCCTTGTCGAACTTGATTGCGCCAATATCAATCACCCATTTGGAGGGCTCGGCATTCGGATCGGACTTGGGCAGGTCAAACACCCAATTGGCACGACCATCGGCAAGCCGCTCCAGCTTCGCTTCCGGGCCGGTCAGGTCGATACGCGGGATCACCACCTGCTGAACCAGCAAAGGCAGCAGCGACAGACGAAACTCGACATGCTTGAGGGTGACCATCTGCGGCGTTTTCGACCACTCGGGATTGCCCAGCGTCAGGTCATCCGCGACAAAGTGCGGCGACGGCACCCAGGCGCGCCAGCCACCCAGCTCAGGCTCGCGGGTCCAGCGCACATCCAGGTCACCATTAATGGCGAACGGGCGATGCAGCGCTTCGCTGACTTTGCTGTTGAGCGTGGGTTTGATGCGGTTCCAGTCGAACGTGACGATCACGATGACCAATAGGGCCAGGAGCACCACGAGTGTGATGCCTGTCCATCCGAAAATCTTGCGGCTGCGCGTCATGCGTGAATCTCCAGAAAACAGCGCCCCTACCCTGGCGCGCCGAATATGACATGACCCTTCGACTGACAAACGCGCCAAGGGTTTGATCTGAATATGAAATCAAGCCAAAGGCCAGCATGGTGACCAGCCCCTCATTTGAACAGGCTGCGCTAAAACCTCTTCGACGCAGGCAAAGCGCTTTTGCTAAAGTGCGCTCCAGTCTATTCCAAGAATCGTTTGAGCCATGCTGCCGCGCGCCGAACAGAAACAACAGACCCGCCGAGCCCTTATGGAGGCTGCCCACCAATTAATGGAGAGCGGACGTGGATTCGGCAGCCTGAGTTTGCGGGAAGTGGCCCGTACCGCAGGCATTGTACCGACAGGTTTCTATCGCCACTTTGAAGATATGGATCAACTGGGCCTGGCACTGGTCAGCGAAGTCGGCCAGACCTTCCGTGAAACCATTCGGCTGGTGCGGCAAAACGAATTTGCCGTGGGCGGGCTTATTCGCGCTTCGGTGAAAATCTTTCTGGAGCGCGTTGCGGCCAACCGTTCACAGTTTCTGTTTCTGGCTCGCGAACAGTACGGCGGCTCGCTCAAGGTACGGCAGGCACTGGGCGCCCTGCGCGAAGGCATCAGTGCCGACCTGACCGCCGACCTGGCGAAAATGCCGAAATGGCGCCACCTGAATGCCGAAGCGCTGTCGATCATCGCCGACCTGGTAGTCAAAAGCGTGTTCGCCATGCTCCCGGAACTGATCGACCCACCCCCCGCCTCGCTGGCTCCGCACTTGACGCCTCAGGCCAAGATCACCCAGCAACTGCGCTTCATCTTCATCGGCGCACGCCACTGGCGCGGGCTTGGCAGCCACGATTGAAAGCCCCCAGAGACAGGGTGTTTGAAACAGTGGCATCGCGAGCAAGCGAGGCGTCGCCCGGCTCGCTCCTTCATCGAACAATCGCCACGCCCCGGCTTGGTGCAGATCAGACTTTACGCACCAAAAACAAACACTCACAGCATCGTTATGAACTGATATAAGCCACTTCCGTCAGCCATTTCCTACACCCTGCTCTGTTGGCAAGCACCTTGCTCTGCTTTGAAGCATCGCAACTGCCTGGAAACTATCTGATGCTGGTGATTCACACTCGAATCGAACCCCAGGCCGAATGGGCCGCCGAGCTGCATTTGAATTTCGAGGCGCGCAGCAAAAGTCGTCTGCGCTGCTTCAGTGCGGAAAACGAAGACGTGGGGCTGTTCCTGCAACGCGGCCAGTCACCGTTGCGTGATGGCGAGTTTCTGCAGGCTGAAGACGGCCGCATCGTGCGCGTCTGTGCGCGCCCCGAAAAGCTGATGCACGTCACCTGCAGCAGCGCTTTCGAGCTGACCCGCGCGGCTTATCATCTGGGCAACAGACACGTTGCCCTGCAAGTGGGTGATGGCTGGCTGCGCCTGCTCGACGACTACGTGCTCAAGGCGATGCTCGATCAACTGGGCGCAACCACTGAAACCATCGAAGCACCGTTTCAGCCGGAACATGGCGCCTATGGTGGCGGCCATCATCATTCGCGTGCCGGGGAAGAGGACTTCAATTACCCGCCACGCATGCACCAGTTCGGCGTGCGCACGTGAACAGCGCCTGGGCGCTTTTGCGTCTGGCCAGCCCGCAGTTGCCGATTGGCGGCTACAGCTATTCGCAAGGGCTGGAAATGGCGGTCGAGCAATCCATTGTCGTCGACCCGCAAACCGCCGGGCGCTGGATTGGTGATCAGTTATTGCTCAATCTTGCCCGTTTCGAAGCGCCCTTGCTGTTGGCGCATTGCGCAGCAGCGGCGGTTGGCGACTGGGGCCAATTGCTGCAAGTCAGCGAACAGCATCGCGCCAGCCGTGAGACCCGCGAGCTGCATCTTGAAAGCCGGCAGATGGGCTACTCCCTGAAGCAGTTGCTCAACGGGCTGCCTGAGCTGGACCGCGATGCTCGCCACTTTCTGGAGCAGACCGAAGAGCCGCATCTGGCATTAGGCTGGGCACTGGCGGCGCGCACCTGGCAAATCAGTCCGCAGGACGCGCTGGCCGCGTGGCTCTGGAGCTGGCTGGAAAACCAGCTGGCAGTACTGATGAAAACCTTGCCGCTGGGCCAGCAGGCCGCGCAACGCCTGACCAGCGAGCTGTTGCCATTGCTGCAACAGGCACAGGTCAATGCCACGAACCAGAACACACAACATGCTGGCAGCGCGGCCTTCGGCCTGGCGTTGGCGAGCATGGCGCACGAACGTCAATACAGCCGGTTATTCCGGTCCTGATCAGCCTCCAAGGAGAATTCAATGAACAGCCAACCCCTGCGCGTCGGCATCGGTGGCCCGGTCGGCTCCGGCAAGACCGCCCTGACCCTGGCGCTGTGCCTGGCCTTGCGCGATCGCTACAACCTGGCAGTCGTGACCAACGATATCTACACCCGCGAAGACGCCGACTTTCTGGTGCGCAATGAAGCGCTGGCCCCTGAGCGCATCATCGGCGTCGAAACTGGCGGTTGCCCGCATACGGCGATCCGCGAAGACGCGTCGATCAATCTGGAAGCGGTCGATCAGTTGAACCGGCGTTTCGAAGGTCTGGACATGATCATCGTCGAATCCGGTGGCGACAATCTGTCGGCCACCTTCAGCCCCGAGCTGTCCGACCTGACAATCTACGTGATCGACGTGTCGGCGGGCGACAAGCTGCCACGTAAAGGCGGGCCAGGTATTTGCAAGTCCGACCTGCTGGTGATCAATAAAATCGACCTTGCACCGCTGGTGGGCGCTTCGTTGGAGATGATGGACAGTGACACGCGCAAGATGCGCGGCGAAAAGCCTTTCGTTTTCAGTAATCAGAAAACCGGCCAGGGTCTGGAACAGATCATTGCTTTCATCGAGCGCCAAGGCCTGCTGACTGCGGCCGCCTGAATTCACCACCCTAAGGAACCCGTTGATGAACTACAAAAAAGCCTTGGGCGCCCTCGCCCTGCTGTTGGTGCCGACGCTGGCCCTGGCTCACCCCGGTCATGGCGATAACGGCCTGATCGCCGGTATCAGCCACCCGCTTGGCGGTCTGGATCATTTACTGGCGATGCTTGCGGTCGGTCTGTGGGCCGCGCAGCAACAAGGCGCGGCGCGCTGGGCGTTGCCTTGCACCTTTGTCGGCACCATGCTGATCGGCGGGGTTCTGGGTTTCGAAGGCCTGAACCTGCCTGCGCTGGAAAGCGGTATTGCTGCCTCGGTGCTGGCGCTGGGCCTGGCAGTGGCACTGGCGGTTCGTCCACCGCTGGCACTGGCGGTCGCAGCGACTGCGTTGTTCGCGCTGTTTCATGGCGTGGCGCATGGCCTCGAGTTGCCTGATATGTCCAGCCCATGGGCTTACGCGGCAGGTTTCGTGGCGGCGACTGCTGCGTTGCATGCGGCGGGTTACGCGTTCGTGCGCGTACTGCCACAAGCGGCTGCGCCACTGGTTCGCCTTGCAGGCGCAGCCTCGGCAGCGGCGGGTGTGTGGTTGCTGGCGGGCTGATTGCCTATCGGTGACTCTCGTGCCCCCGCTCCGCGTGGGCATGCAGTTCCGGACACTCCGCGTCCTATCCTGAGTGTGCGGAGCGGCGCAGATTTGTGACGCAGAGCGTCACCCAAGGCGTTCCCACGCTGGAGTGGGGAACGATAGGCGTCCGAAAGAATGTCTATAGTGCCCCCGCTCCGCGCGGGCATGCAATTCTGGACGCTTTGCGTCCGCTGCCGAGCCTACAGCGCAGCAATCCTGATAACATGCTGCGCACTCGACACTGCCGCGATGCCCGCCGATGCCTCATGTTTCCAGCTCTGCCTCCGCCCCCGAACTGACTCTGGTTTTCGCCGCTTTGCAGGCGCATTTCCTGCAGGTCGTCGTGCCGCTCTGGCAGGGGCCGGGCTGGAATGCACAGTTGGCATTGCCTTACGAAGCACTGGATGCCAACGATCAGCCGCTGCCTGCGCAGCGCTATCGGGCGATGGCCTGTGCGCGGCAACTGTTCCTGTTTTCCAGCCTGATCGACCGTCCTGAAGTGCCGGATGCGCGAACGCGGGCCGGTGCGTTGTTCCGTTCGTTACAACAACATTTTCATGACGCCGAGCATGGCGGCTGGTTCTACAGCATTGATCCGCAGGGCAAGCCGCTGGATCGCCGCAAGGACCTCTACACCCACGCATTCATCATCTTTGCCTGCGCGCATTACTGGGCGAAGGTGCGGGACCCGCTCGCCGAATCAGTCCTCAATGCAGCGCTTGAGGTCGTCGCTGAACGCTTTGCTGACGCTGACGGGCTGTATGAAGCGCAACTCGATGAAGACTGGTCAACGCTGGGCACAGGCCCGTTGCAGAACCCGCTGATGCATCTGGCGGAAGCCTTTCTGGCGACGCTTGCGGTGCGCGCTGACCCGGCCACTCAGTCGGCGATGGATGCGCTGGTTATCCACATGCAGCGCCGCTTCGTCGACCCGGCGACTGGCGTAATGCTGGAGAAACCGCTGGGCGCTGTGGATAACTGGTACGAGCCAGGTCATCAGTTCGAATGGTTTTTCCTGCTGCAAACCTCGCCCGACCTGCACGGTCGCGAGCTGCACCAATCCATGAGCCGTGCGTTTGCCTACGCACAAGCACAAGGCGTCGACCCACAGACCGGCGCAGTAACGGCCACGCTGACGCTGGAGGGCACGGTACGCGACGCTACCCAGCGCATCTGGGCTCAGGCCGAGTATTTGCGGGCAATGGCGCTGAGGCCCGAATGCGAGGCCGCACTGGCCGACCAGTTGCTGGCGTTCGAACGGCGCTTTCTGCATGCCAAGGGCTGGAACGAGTGTGTCGAACCAGATGGCAGCGTCAGCCGCAGCGATATGCCGTCGACCACGCCTTACCATCTGGCGACCTGTTACATCGGGCTGGCCGACTGCATCGCGAATCGCTTCATCACTGCATTCCCGCCACCAACGCCCACAGAAGGCTGATCAGCCACGATTGCGATCAATCGCAAAGCCGGCCCAGGTCTGGCTGACGGGCATCAGTTCCAGACTGTTGATATTGACGTGCGCGGGCGTGTTCATGATCCAGAAGATCGTGTCGGCGATGTCCTGCGGCTGAATCGGCTCGGCGCCTGCATAGGTGGCGTCGTACTTGGCCTGATCGCCGCCGAAACGGACCAGCGAAAATTCGCTCTCGCACAGCCCCGGCTCCAGGTTGGTCACCCGCACACCGGTGCCGATCAGGTCGTTGCGCAGGTTCAGCGAAAACTGACCGACGAAGGCCTTGGTGCCGCCATACACGTTGCCGCCCGGATACGGATAGTTACCGGCCACTGAACCCAGGTTGACGATGCTTGCACCGCGACCATGCGCGATCAGGCGTGGCAGCAACAGGCGAGTGGTGTAGACCAGGCCTTTGACGTTGGTGTCGATCATGGTGTCCCAGTCATCCAGATCGCACTTCGGTGCAGGATCAATACCCAGCGCCAGACCGGCGTTGTTGATCAGGCCGCGAATGCTGGCGAACTCTGCAGGCAAATCGGCGATGGCACTCTCCATCGCCTTGCGGTCACGCACATCCAGCACCAGCGTGTGTACTTTGGTCTGCTTCGACAGTTCGGCGCTCAGGGCATCCAGACGGTCCTTGCGGCGACCGGTCAGCACCAGCGCCCAGCCCGCCTCGGCAAAGCGACGTGCGCAGGCCTCGCCGAAACCCGAAGTAGCGCCCGTGATGAATACAGTGGAAGTCATTTGAGTCTCCTGAGAGGGCGCGAAAAAAGCGCAGCCTGTTAATAAGTGAATGGCAGGGCCGCAGAATGCCCGTCAGCGGGACTGCGATGCAACATCCCGGTTTAATCTGTACAAAAAACAACCAACTCGAACAAAGCCATATAGTTCGGGCCTCGCAGGTAGTTTTGCCCACCTTATCCACAGTCAGACACACAATCTCTGGGGGCAACTCGCACACGCTGAAAGCCACGCCATACGGGGCCTCCAGCAAAAAAAGCAAAGTTTTTTGCTTGACTTTGATCAATCCCCTGAGCGGCTCCATAAGCTTGGAAAAACCGTGATGGCCTGTAGCCCAGATGCAGTAACGTCTGGCTCACTCTTTCCAATGCTTGTTCACAGACTTATCCACAGGGCTGGCAGTGTAGAAAGCTGTATGAACGACCAGCTCCAGGACTGTTGACAAACACCCCCAAAAGTTGGCTGAAAACCTTTGTTCAAATTTTAACCAGCTAGCTACAGCCCTTATGCATAAAGGGCTGCAGGCAAATACTCCCAAGTTATTAACAGCCAGTTCCACAGTAAACCTGAACAAGTCGAAACTGTGACAAAACAACCATTTGCAGCGGTTTTATGTCGCAGTCTGGAGGCTCGCCAAAATTGTTTTCCACAATTGCAAACAACGACGCCCCGGACGTTTGAACATCCGGGGCGTGCGCAGGAAACAGCGAAGTTTTTGACTGGTTCAGTGACCGCCCAGATAGGCGTTTCTCACCTCTTCATTGACCAGCAATTCCTGGCCGGTGCCGGACAGACGGATCTCGCCGTTGACCATCACGTAGGCACGGTCGGACAGCTTGAGCGCATGGTTGGCGTTCTGCTCGACCAGAAAAATGGTCATGCCGGTGGCCGCCAGCTCGCGCAGGGTCGAGAAGATCTGTTTGACGATGATCGGTGCCAGACCAAGGCTCGGCTCATCGAGCAGCAGCAGCTTGGGACGACTCATCAACGCCCGGGCAATGGCGAGCATTTGCTGTTCGCCACCCGACATGGTCATGGCGCGCTGATTACGGCGTTCCTTGAGGCGCGGAAACAATTCGAACATGCGCTGCATGTCTTCCGCCGAATGCTTGTCGCCAATCGGAATGGTGCCCATCATCAGGTTTTCCTCGACCGACATGTCGGGGAACACCCGCCGCCCTTCCGGCGACTGCGCAATGCCGTTGGAAGCGATGTAGTGCGACGACTTCTGGGTGATGTCGGTGCCCTGATAAATGATCTGCCCGCTGGCGGCACGCGGCTGACCGAAGATCGACATCAGCAACGTGGACTTACCCGCACCGTTGGAGCCGATCAGGCTGACCGTTTCGCCCTCGTTGATGTGCAGCGAGACCTTCTTGAGGGCCTGAATCGGCCCGTAAAACACATCGATCTCTTTCAGTTCGAGGATCGGCTTGCTCATACCAGCTCCTCTTCATCAGCGCCCAGATACGCAGCGATCACCTTCGGATCGTTACGGATCTGTTCCGGCCCGCCCATGGCAATCACGTTGCCGTGGTCAAGCACCACAATATCGTCGGAAATGCCCATCACCATGCCCATGTCATGCTCGATCAGCACGATGGTCATGTCATGTTCGTCGCGCAGCAGGCGGATCATGCCGCTCAACGCTTCGGTTTCCTGCGGGTTAAGGCCGGCAGCCGGTTCGTCGAGGCAGATCACCTGCGGGCGCGTACACATGGCGCGGGCGATCTCCAGACGACGTTGCTGCCCGTAGGACAGCTCGCCAGCCAGACGATTGGCGCAATCCACCAGGTCGACCACTTCCAGCCAGTAGAACGCGGTATTGAGCGCGTCCTCTTCGGCCTTGCGATAGCCTTTGGTGTTGAGAATCCCGCTGACCAGGCTGCGATTCACCCACATATGCTGGGCAACCAGCAGGTTCTCGACCACCGACATTTCCTTGAACAGACGGATGTTCTGGAACGTGCGCGCCAGCCCTGCACGGTTGACCAGGTGCGTACCACCAAACATCTTGTAGTACACACGGCTGAGGAAGCTTTTCGGCGACACAAAATCGGTGGCCTTGAAAGGCTCGCCCAGCAGCCTGATCACGTTGGTGGTCTTGCCGCGGGTATGCAGTTCGATGCGCCCGCCAGTGGCCTTGTAGAAACCGGTCAGGCAATTGAAGACCGTGGTCTTGCCCGCGCCGTTGGGGCCAATCAGGGCGAAGATCGAGTTGCGCCGGACCTTGAGGCTGACATCGCTGAGGGCCTTGATGCCACCAAAGTGCATCATCAGGTGCTCGACGGAGAGAATCACTTCATTGCTCATCGTGCAGCTCCCTCTGTCACCAGTGCGCCCTTGCGCGGTTTCACGCCGGTGCGGCTGATGCGGATCAGACCGCGTGGCCGCCAGATCATCATCAGCACCATCAGAATCCCGAACAGCAACACGCGGTACTCGGAGAAACTGCGCAGCAGTTCAGGCGCGACGGTCAGCACGAAGGCCGCAATCACCACGCCAATGGTCGACCCCATACCGCCCAGCACCACAATCGCCAGAATCAGCGCCGACTCGAAGAAGGTGAACGACGTCGGGTTGACGAAGCCCTGATAGCTGGCGAAAAACACGCCCGCAAGGCCCGCCGTCGAAGCACCGATGGTGAACGCCGAGAGCTTGACCAGCACGTGATTGAGGCCCATCGAGCGGCAGGCAATCTCGTCCTCACGCAGGGCTTCCCAGGCACGCCCGATCGGCATGCGGGTCAGGCGATGCTTGATGAACAGCACCGCCAGCACTACAAGGAACAGCACGGTATAGATGAAGATGAATTTCAGGTCCGGGTTGTAATCGAAGCCGAAATATTCGTGGATCGGAACCCCTCCATCCTTGGCACGGCGTCCGAATTCCAGGCCGAAAAAGGTCGGCGACGGCACCGGCACACCATTCGGGCCGCCGGTGAACGACAGCCAGTTATTCAGGATAAGACGGATGATCTCGCCGAACCCCAGGGTCACGATGGCCAGGTAATCGCCATGCATGCGTAACACCGGGAAGCCGAGAATGCAGCCGGCAAGCGCCGCGGCAATCGCCGCCAACGGCAACGCCGACCAGAAGCCGAGCCCAAGGTACTGATAACCCAGCGCCAGACCGTAGGCGCCGATGGCGTAGAACGCCACGTACCCCAGATCGAGCAGCCCCGCCAGACCGACCACGATGTTCAGCCCCAGCCCCAGCAACACGTAAATCAGACCGAGAATGACCACGGTCAGGATGTACTTGTTGGCGAAGATCGGGAACACGATGGCAATCACGATCAGCAACGGAATGATCCAGTACAGGCTCGACCGGTGATCCGGTTTGAGCACATGTACGCCCGAGTCGGAGCTTTCAAAGCTCTGGGAAACGCGCAGGCCTCGGGGGGTTTGCAGAAACAGACTGATCAGAAAGCGCCCGGCCATGACGATGGCGACCAGCCAGGCGACGCGGGTCGGCTGCAGGTTGAAGCTGTAGCCGTCGAGCACGATGCCGACGATGGGGCCGAACACGATCAGGGCCAGCAACCCGGCAATCACAGCGTCGATCAGGCTTTTCTTGATTTCAACAGGTTTGGAGACAGGAATAGCGGCAGGAGCGGACATACTTATACCTTCGCCACGAGTGGGCGACCCAGCAGGCCTTGGGGACGGAAAATCAGGATCAGCACCAGCAGGCCGAAACTGAACACGTCTTTGTAATCGGAGTTGATCAGACCGGAGAACTGCGACTCGGCAACCCCCAGAATCAAACCGCCCAGCATGGCGCCCGGCAGCGAACCGATCCCGCCCAGCACCGCCGCCGTGAACGCCTTGATACCGATGATGAACCCGGCGTAGAAATCGAAGGTGCCGTAGTTCATGGTGATCAGCACTCCGGCCAGTGCGGCCATGGCTGCGCCGATGATGAACACGTAGGAAATGACCCGATCGGTGTTGATACCGAGAATCGACGCCATTTTGCGGTCTTGCTGCGTGGCCCGGCACATGCGGCCCAGCTTGGTGTACTTGATGATGTAGGTCAGCACGCCCATGCCGACGAACGCGGCGATGAGGATGAAGATCTTGGTGTAGGTGATCTGCACGAAGCCGCTGCCGACCTCGAAGCGCCACGCACCTTCAAGCAGCGTGGGCACGCCCTGCTGCCGGGCACCCTGACTGATCTGCGCGTAATTCTGCAGGATCAGGGAAATACCGATGGCACTGATCAGGGGAGCCAGCCGGGTCGAGTTGCGCAGCGGCTTGTAAGCCACACGCTCGATGACGAACCCGTAAACGCCGGTGACGATGATGGTGAAGATCAGCGTACCGAGAATCAGGAATGGAAAGGACTCCACACCGAAGAAAGACAGAACCGCGAGGCCGATGGCGGCCAGGTAGGCAGAAATCATGTACACGTCGCCATGGGCGAAGTTGATCATGCCGATGATGCCGTAAACCATCGTGTAGCCGATGGCGATGAGGCCATAGACAGACCCGAGAGTGAGTCCGTTGACCATTTGTTGCAGGAAGATTCCGTCCATCACGCACGCTCACACACTGAAAGGCAGCTCAGCACCCTGCCGGTCATGCCCTGATGAGGTACGACCGGCAGGTCCGAAAACAACAAAAGAGATGCAGGCTCGCTCATGGGCGAGCCCATCACCGGTTCAGCACCTGACAGGCAGGGCTGACACGAGGTCTATCTCACTTCTGTTTTTCGAGTTGCTTGTATTTGCCGGCGGCGTCCCACTGGTAAACCACGTAGTCGGAGACTTTCAGGTCACCTTTGGCATCCCAGGCTTTTTCACCCATGACGGTCTTGACCGGGTTGGCCTTGAGCCACGTGGCGGCTGCGTCACCCTTGTTGGACTTGGCACCGTTGAAACCGGCAGCCAGGGCCTGTACCGACGCATATGCGTACAGGGTGTAGCCTTCAGGCTCATAACCGGCTTTGCGGAACTGATCCACGACGGCCTTGCTGTCCGGCAGTGCACGCGGGTCCGCGCCGAACGTCATGTACACGCCGTCCACGTATTGCGGGCCACCTGCCGTGGTCACCAGTTCGTCCGTCACGACACCGTCATCGGACATGAACTTGACGTCCTTGAGGCCCTGCTCGCGCATCTGGCGAACCAGCGGACCGGCTTCCGGGTGCAGACCGCCGAAGTACACGACATCAGCGCCTACCGAACGGATCTTCGTCACCAGGGCGCTGAAGTCTTTCTCGCCACGGGTCAGGCCTTCCTCAAGTACTGGCTTGACGCCACGCGCGACCAGTTGCTTGGCCGTTGCATCCGCCAGGCCCTTGCCGTAAGTGTCCTTGTCGTTGATAACCGCGACTTTCTTGCCCTTGAGCACATCGACGATGTAGTCACCGGCAACGATACCCTGCTGATCGTCACGGCCGCACATGCGGAACATCTCTTTCAAACCCCGTTCGGTCACTGTCGGATTGGTCGAGCCGGGCGTGATGGCAATCACGCCTGCATCCCCGTAAATCTCCGACGCCGGGATGGTCGACGACGAGCAGAAGTGCCCGACCACGCCAATCACCTTGTCCTGATCGACAAGGCGGTTGGCGACTGCCACGGCCTGCTTCGGCTCACAGGCATCATCGCCCGCGACCAGCACGATTTTCTCCCCGTTCACACCACCTGCCGCGTTGATTGCGTCGGCCGCTGCCTGCGCACCTTTCATGTACTGCTGACCAAACGATGCGTTGGCGCCGGTCATTGGACCTGCTACACCGATTTTCACGTCCGCCTGTGCAAACGAAGACACGCCCAATGCAGTTGCCACTGCGATTGCCAGAAAACCTTTCCTGTAAAACGTATGCGACATGAGTGGTGCTCCTGAGGATATTTTTTTAGTTGGCACTGCGCTTACATGATCGAACAAATACAGGTTTGCTCAGAGCAAGGCGCGTGCCATCACTTTTTGGTAATGGAAAATGTCGTGTTTTTCAGGCCATTCAATGACCTGAATACCGCGCACAAAGGCCGTGCGATTGCCTGAGACGCAGAAGGTGCAACCCCCTTTCAAAAAAGAGCAACCGGCAGTAACCCGAGTAGCAACCGGCGTATCGGATGATGGGCAACCCACCTGTAACAACACACGTCACCGAAGTGCACACGCGCGGTGCGCGAACGCTACGAGACGCACCATTTAAGGCTAGCGGAATTGTCGGGAATTGCCGAAACCAGCGCCCGGTTTCGAGAAGTACGCCCCATCGTAGAGACAAACCTGCGGGCCACTGCCCTGTATGCGACCGACAAACGCCGTGCAGGCGAGATATCATCCGGGCCATTCATGTTGCTGAAGTCAGCACGCTCGTGTCGCAAAACAGAGAAGCCCTGCCATGCTGAACAAACGCCATCTGCCTTCAATCGCCGCCCTGCAATGTTTTGAGGCGGTCACCCGGCATTTGAGCTTCACGCGTGCCGCCGAAGAACTGAATCTGACGCAGAGTGCAGTCAGCAAACAGGTGGCGCAGCTTGAAGAGCTGGTCCAGCACCTGTTGTTTCAGCGCGTACGTCGACGCTTGCAACTGACGCCGGCCGGCGCGCTGTATCTGGCAGAAGTGCGCAAGATCCTCACGCAGATCGAGATGTCGACCCACTTCCTGCGCTCCTACGGTGGCGATACCGAAGTGCTGCGGGTATCGACGCCTTCAACCTTCGGTGCGCGCTGGCTGGTGCCGCGCCTCAAGGGCTGGCGTCTGCGTCACCCGCACATTCATCTGGACCTGCTCAACGAGCAGGAGCCCGATGACCTGATCAAGGGCCGTTGCGACGTGTCGTTCTACTTCGGCCAGGCGGCCATTCCCGGCGCGGAAAGTGTGAAGCTGTTTGGCGAGGAACTGGTGCCGGTGTGTTCCCCGGACAGCCTGCCTGATACGCCCTTCAGCGACCCGACCCAACTGAGCGAACTGGTGCTGTTGCAGAATGCCTTCCGCCCGCAGGCCTGGCATGAATGGTTCGAAAGCCAGGGCTATCAGACCGACCACAGCTACCACGGCCCGCGCTTTGAAACGTTCTACATGTGCATCCGCGCTGCTCAGGTTGGCTGCGGCGTTGCGCTGCTGCCACGCTTTCTGGTCGAGGAAGAACTGGCCGAGGGCAAACTGGTGATTGCGTGGGATTACGCATTGCCCAGCACTAACAGCGCCTACTACCTGTCCTATCCGGAACATACCGCCGACGTGCCTAAAATCCGGGTTTTTCTACACTGGATGCTGGAACAGTTGGATCAACCGCCAGCTTAAGGGCGACAATGCATACCCATTCGGCTGTGAGCTTTCCTTGGTGACAGACAGGAAGTCACGAGCCCGACATTATCCGGCTGCTCTGGAGAGCCCGATTCAATGAGCGAGAGCGCCTTTTCCAATCGCATCGTGCAAAGCCTGCTCGATACTGATTTCTACAAGCTGACCATGATGCAGGCCGTCCTGCACAATTACCCCAACGTGGACGTCGAGTGGGAGTTTCGCTGCCGCAACGGGGAAGACCTTCGTCCCTACCTGGATGAAATCCGCCACCAGATCGAGTTGTTGTGCGAGCTGTCCATGACGCCTGAACACCTGGTTTTTCTGGAGCGCATCACGTTCATCAAGCCGGACTTTTTGCGGTTCCTCGGCCTGTTCCGCTTCAATACCCGCTACGTGAAAACCTCGATCGAGCATGACGAACTGTGCATTCGCCTGCACGGGCCGTGGCTGCATGTGATTCTTTTCGAAGTACCTCTGCTGGCCATCGTCAGCGAGGTGCGCAACCGCCACCGTTACCCGGACACCCTGCTCAGCCAGGCGCGGGAGCGCCTGTACGACAAGTTCGAATGGCTGACCACCCACGCCACAGCAGACGAGCTGGCCGAGCTGAAAGTGGCGGATTTCGGCACCCGCAGACGCTTTTCCTACCGCGTACAGGAAGAAATCCTCGGCGTGCTGAAAAAGGATTTTCCGGGGCAGTTCGTCGGCACCAGCAATGTGCATCTGGCGCGCCAGCTTGATCTGAAGCCGCTGGGCACGATGGCCCACGAATGGATCATGGCGCACCAGCAACTCGGGCCGCGCCTGATCGACAGCCAGATCGCCGCGCTGGATTGCTGGGTTCGCGAGTACCGCGGCCTGCTGGGTATCGCCCTGACTGACTGCATCACTACCGATGCCTTTCTGAACGACTTCGATCTGTACTTCGCCAAGCTGTTTGACGGCTTGCGCCATGATTCGGGCGACCCGATAAAGTGGGCCGAAAAATGCATCGCGCATTACCGCAAACTCGGTATCGACCCGATGAGCAAGACGCTGGTGTTTTCCGATGGCCTGAACCTGCAAAAGTCGCTGGAGATTTTTCGCGCGCTGCGCGGGCGCATCAATGTCAGTTTCGGTATCGGTACTAATCTGACCGCAGACATTCCCGGCATCGCGCCCATGAACATGGTGCTGAAAATGACCGCCTGTGCAGGTCAGGCCGTGGCGAAGATTTCCGATGAGCCAGGCAAGACACAATGCAAGGACCCGAACTTTGTCGCCTACCTGCGCCATGTGTTCAAGGTGCCCGCCTTGCCGACGCCTGAAAAACCCGTTTGAATTGCCCTACTTACGAGGAGTGAATCATGCACGCCGTACAGCGCCAGATTGCTGAACAGCTCAAGGTCCAGCCACCTTTCGCGGACCAGAACGCGTTACAGGCCGAAGTCGCCCGCCGCGTCAATTTCATCAAGGAATGCCTGCAGAACGCACGGCTCAAGACGCTGGTGCTGGGCATCAGCGGCGGTGTCGACTCGCTGACCGCAGGCCTGCTGGCGCAGCGCGCAGTCAAGGAGCTGCGCGCGAGCACCGGTGATAACAGCTATCGCTTCATCGCCGTGCGCCTGCCCTATGTGGTGCAAGCGGACGAGCATGAGGCTCAGGCGTCGGTGGATTTCATCGAGCCAGACGAGCGCCACACCATCAATATCGGCTCCAGCGTCAAGGCACTGGCAGCTGAAGTGAAGGCCTTCGACGGGTTACCGGCCAGCTCGGTGGACTTCGTGCTGGGCAACACCAAGGCGCGTATGCGTATGGTGGCGCAGTACACCGTCGCCGGGGCTTATCAGGGCCTGGTGATCGGTACCGACCACGCAGCCGAAGCGGTGATGGGTTTCTTCACCAAATTCGGCGACGGCGCCTGCGACCTGGCCCCGCTCAGTGGCCTGGTGAAAAACCAGGTACGCGCCATCGCCCGCCACTTCTGCGCGCCGGAATCGCTGGTGGAAAAAGTCCCGACGGCAGACCTGGAAGACCTGTCACCCGGCAAACCGGACGAAGCCTCGCACGGCGTGACCTACGCCGAAATCGACGCCTTCCTGCACGGCGAGCCGGTGCGTGAAGAAGCGTTCCGGATCATTTGCGAAACCTACGCCAAGACCCAGCACAAGCGCGAACTGCCTTACGCGCCGTGAGTGGGTGCGGAACGAGAGAGCTGCAACACTATCGTGCCCATGCTCCGCGTGGGTACGCCTTTCTGGACGCTCTGCGTCCGCTTCTGAATGTGCGCCGCGGCACAGATCTGTGACGCAGAGCGTCACCCAAGGCATTCCCACGCTGGAGCGTGAGGAACGATAATCTCAACTATCGTGCGACGCTCTGCGTCGACATGCAGTTCTGACGCTGTGCGTCCGATCCTGAATGTGCAGTGCGGCGCAGGTCTGTGACGCAGAGCGTCACGAACGGCATTCCTGCGCTGGAGCGTGAGGAACGATCATCTCAACTATCGTGCGACGCTCCGCGTCGGCATGCAGTTCTGGACGCTCCGCGTCCGATCCTGAATGTGCAGTGCGGCACAGATCTGTGACGCAGAGCGTCACGAACGGCATTCCCACACTGGAGCGTGAGGAACGATAATCTCAACTACCGTGCGACGCTCCACGTCCGGTCCTGAATGTGCAGTGCGGCACAGATCTGTGACGCAGAGCGTCACGAACGGCATTCCCACGCTGGAGCGTGAGGAACGATAACCTCAACTACCGTGCGACGCTCCGCGTCCGATCCTGAATGTGCAGTGCGGCACAGATCTGTGACGCAGAGCGTCACGAACGGCATTCCTACGCTGGAGCATGAGGAACGATCATCTCAACTATCGTGCGACGCTCCGCGTCGGCATGCCGTTCTGGACGCTCTGCGTCCGCGTCTGAAGGCTTATCGTTACTTGAGGGTCACAGCGCCTTTCATCATGCTGATGTGGCCCGGGAAGGTGCAGAAAAACTGGTATTTTTCCGCCGGATCAAGCTTCGACACGTCAAACGTCACCGAATCCTTTTCGCCAGCACCGATGACTTTGGTGTGGGCAAGGACGCGGGTGTCGTCCGGTTTCACGTAATCCTTGTCGATGCCAACCGACATGCCGTCAGTGGTGATCGCCTGAGCGTCGGCTTCTTTGCCCAGTACCCAGTTATGCCCCATGACATTCTTCGGCAAGCTGCCGGAGTGGGTCAGGTTGACGGTGAAGGTCTTGCAGCTCTTGTCGATCTGGATGGCTTTGGTGTCGTACATCATCTGATCGGTCGAATCGACGGTGGCGCTGCACTCGGCAGCCAACAACTGACCACTGGCCAACGACAACAGCGAAATCGCTACAAGCTTGCGAATCATTTGAATCTCCAGGGCAGGAAGGTGATTAACGTAAAAACTGACGTAAGAAGAGAGTGCCCGATCAGGGCCGGGGTTCCAAGGACGTGCGTCAAATGGTCCCCTTGAGCGCTTGCGACAGAGCGCCCTTTTGAAGAACGATTCACGGGAACAAGTAATTAAGCGCTGACCGGCATCACCGTCACCCGGACCTCCGGATCATGCGTACCGCCACCCAGAATCACACCCCGCAACGGCGAGACGTCCGAGAAGTCGCGCCCCCAGGCCAGGCTGATGTGTTCCAGCGCAGGCTGCACGTTGTTGGTGGGGTCGAAGTCGACCCAGCCCGAGGCCGGACAGAACACCGACACCCAGGCATGCGACGCATCTGCGCCGATCAATCGGGGCTGGCCCGGTGGCGGCTGAGTCAGCAGATAACCACTCACATAACGCGCCGCCAGACCACGCGAGCGCAGGCAGGCCAGCATCAGGTGGGCAAAGTCCTGGCAGACACCACGCCGCCGCTCCAGCACTTCCACCAGCGGCGTGGCGACCTGAGTCGCCTCTTCATCGAAGGTGAATTCGCTGAAAATCTTCTCCATCAACGCCTGCACACCCAGCAGCAAGGGTCGACCAGCGGGGAAACAGTCCTGCGAGAACTCGACGAACGAACGCTTCAAGTGCACGTAGGGTGATTCGAAACGATAGCGACAGGCGTCCAGAATATCCTCGGTCATCGGTTTGGCGCTGTAGGTCAGCGCACTGCGCGTCACTTCCCATTCCGGCGACAGATTGAAATCCAGAAACGGCCGCTCCAGCACTTCGATGCGCAGTCGGGCATTGACCTGCAACTCGTCATGCGGACGCTCGAACGCCAGACGGGTCAGCGGGTTGCCGAATACGTCCAGCTCATCACGACGCGTGGTGGGCGTCGGGAAAATTTCCAGTTCCTGCTCGGTGCAACGCTGCCACGGACTGCTGCGTGGCCATAGATGCGCCAGTTGCTGAGCCAGGGAAACCGGGCTGTCGTACTTGTAATGCGTGTCATGGAAAATCTGGTAAAAAGCGCTCATCAGACAGATACCGTGCGTTGGCTGACGTCATCGACGTGAGCAAAGTGGCGCAGCGCCAGGCGATCGGATGCTTGCCCGCTGCACTCACCGATGCTCTGTAGCAGATCGGCGAGCCCGTCGAGCACCGCGTCGATGCTGCTCTGGCCAAACAGCGGGTTTTCAAGGCTGCCCAGATCAAACCCGGCAAGACGCTGCGCCAGCACCACAAGGCTGTTGTCGCGCGGCGCATCGAACTCGTCGTTCAGGCGGCGCAACGAACGTTGCACCAGTTTGAGTTGAAATAGCACCGCATGCGGGTTCTGCTCATCGAGCAGCAACAGGTCCAGCACTGGAATCAGATGCGGCACGGCCATGTAGCGAGAACGATAGGTAATGCTGCTGTTGCCCAGCTCCAGCAACCACTCCAGCCCCGCCTTTTCCGAAACTGCCGAACCCCGCAGAAATGCCGCCAGACTGGTGCTGAGAAACTTCAGACGCTCGATGCGCCGCCCGATCATCAGGAAGTTCCAGCCTTCGTCGCGGGTCATGTCGTCCATGGCGAACCCGGAAAGGGCCGCCAGCGACATCACCAGACGATTGAGAAAATCCACCAGTTCGCCAAAGTCCGGCTCTTCGGTTTCCAGACTCAACGCTTCACGCTGCAATTCGACCAGCGCCTGCCAGTTTTCCCTTGAGAGCTTGCCGCGCACCTGCGAAGCAGCCCATTGCAGACGCTGCAGGTTGGCACGCAGGCTGAACGGCCACTCATCACCCAGCATGGCCGTCAGCAGACGCTCTCTCAGTTCTTCGCCCTCCTCCGCCTCGGGCAACATGCCGAGGTTTTCAGCCAGCGCGACGGCGGCCTCCAGCGCGAGCGGGTCGTCGTCATCGACATAACGGGTCAGCATGATGCGCAGCAGTCGGGCGCTGTCCTCGCAACGCTCGCAATAACGGCCAAACCAGAACAGGTTCTCCACCACCCGCGAAGGCAGATAAGGATCGCGGCGTATCAGGTCGTAGACCCCCAATGCCCGCTGGCCTTTCCAGGGTTCGCCGAGGTGCGAGCGTTCGCCCAGCACCCAAGTGTCCTTGCTCGCGCCGCCGCGCTGCATCGACACCACATCGGCATCGGCTTCGGCGGCGACCCGGGTCAGGCCGCCCGGCAGCACACGATAACCATCGCGACTGGCCACGGCGTAAACACGCATGCCAATGGCGCGCGGCTGCAAACCGGTGCCATCGGCTTGCAACACCGGCGCGTGGGAAAGCTGTGCCAGTTCCTGAGCAACGTAGGCATAAGGTCGTGACTGCATGCGCCGGGCAAGTTCCTGGCGCTGCTTCTCATCCAGATCGCGGCCGAAGACCGGGGCGAAATGCTGCGAGGGGAATGCCGGCTTGATCAACAGATCAGGCAGTTTCTCCAGCGCTTGCGCCAGCACCGTCGGTTCGCCGCACCACCAGGTCGCAACCGAGGGCAGAATCAGATCCTCGCCAAACAGGTACTGACTGATTTTCGGCAAGAAGCCCAGCAAACCTGGCGACTCCAGCACACCGCTGCCCAACGCATTGGCGACCAGCACATTGCCCTGACGCACCGCTTCCAGCAGCCCCGGCACGCCCAGCGCAGAATCGGTGCGCAATTCCAGAGGGTCGCAGAAGTCATCGTCCAGACGCCGCATGATGGCGTGAACCCGACGCAGACCGCTGAGGGTTTTCAGGTAGACCGTGGCATCACGCACCGTCAGATCACCGCCTTCGACCAGCGGATAGCCCAACTGCCGCGCCAGATAAAGATGTTCGAAGTAGCTCTCGTTGAAACGACCTGGCGTCAACAGCACCACCAGCGGTGCTTCATTGCTGGTCGGCGCCTGACGGGACAAGGTCTGTTGCAGCGTGTCGAAAAAGCCCGACAGGTGCCTGACCTGCAGGTCGCGAAAGGTCTCCGGCAAGGCACGGGCGACGCTCTGACGATTCTCCAGCGCGTAGCCAGCACCCGAAGGCGCCTGCGTGCGGTCGGCCGTGACCCACCAGCGGCCATCGGGCGTGCGCGCCAGGTCGACGGCGTACATGTGCAGAAAAGTGTTTTCCGGCGGCTTGATGCCCTGACACGGCCACAGAAAGTTGTTATGGCCAAATACCAGTTCCGCAGGCAGCAGGCCGTTGGCGATCAGCGTCTGTGGGCCATACAGGTCCGCCAGCACGGCATTCAGCAGGCGCGCACGCTGGGCAATCCCTGCCGCCACGTGTTGCCATTCATCCGCCGCAATAATGTGCGGCAGCAGGTCCAGCTCCCACGGCCGGTCCGCGCCCTTGGGGTCGGCGTACACGTTGTAGGTGACACCGTTTTCCTGAATCTGCCGGGTCAACAGCGCCTGGCGCTGAATCAATTGCGCCGAGGTGCTGCGCTGCATGTGTTCGTACAGACGACGCCAGTGCGGGCGAACCGCCCCGTCGGCGTCGAGCATTTCGTGGTAAGTACCCTCGGAAAGCGGGTAGCGGTCAAGCAGGTCAGGCATGGAAGGCTCGGCAGGCAACGTAAGGACTTCAGAGTAGTGCAGTCAGATGTCACATCCGTGTGCATCTGACGCACAGAGCCACTGTTCTTTTAATGCAGACGCATATCCAGCGTCATCGGCAGCTCGTCGTTAATGTTGAGCGACGGAACGTCCAGTTTGCCGGGGGTGTGACCGATTCGGAAGAAACGTGACAGGCGGCGGCTTTCCGCTTCGTTGGCGTTAACCGGCAAGGTTTCGTAGTTGCGGCCGCCCGGATGGGCGACATGATACTCGCAGCCGCCCAGCGAGCGCTGCATCCAGGTGTCGAGCAGGTCAAATACCAGCGGCGCGTGCACACCGATGGTCGGCTGCAGGCAGTTGGCCGGTTGCCAGGCGCGATAGCGCACGCCCGCGACAAACTCGCCGACCGTTCCGGTGGGCTGCAACGGCACGGGCACGCCATTGCAGGTCAGCAGATAGCGCTGCGGTGGCACTCCAGTGAGGTGCACCTGCAAACGCTCCAGCGACGAATCGACATAACGCACTGCGCCACCGGCCGAGCCTTCCTCACCCAGCACATGCCAGGGCTCCAGCGCCTGGCGCAGCTCCAGCTGGATGCCGTTGACCGCGTAATCGCCCACTTTCGGGAAGCGGAACTCCAGGTGCGCGGCGAACCAGTCAGCCTTGACCGGGTAACCGGCGGTATTCAGGTCGGCCACCACATCAGCGAAATCCTGTTCGATGAAATGCGGCAGCATGAAGCGGTCGTGCAGTTGCGTGCCCCAACGCGCCAGTTTGGCCGGTGCATACGGCTCACGCCAGAAGCGCGCAACCAGTGCCCGCAACAGCAACTGCTGGGCGAGGCTCATGCGCGCATGGGGCGGCATCTCGAAGGCGCGTAACTCCAACAGGCCCAGGCGCCCGGTCGCGCCATCCGGCGAGTACAGTTTATCGATGCAGAATTCAGCACGATGGGTGTTGCCGGTGACATCGATCAGCAGGTTGCGCAGCAGACGATCGACGACCCACGGCGCAACCTCTTCGCCGGGCTCGGGCATCTGCGCGAAAGCGATTTCCATTTCGTAGAGCGAGTCGTTGCGCGCCTCATCAATGCGCGGTGCCTGGGAAGTCGGGCCAATGAACAGGCCGGAGAACAGGTACGACAGCGATGGATGGTTGTGCCAGTAGCTGATCAGGCTGCGCAGCAGGTCCGGGCGACGCAGAAACGGCGAATCAGCCGGGGTCGCCCCGCCCAATACAAAGTGGTTACCGCCGCCAGTGCCGGTATGACGACCGTCGATCATGAACTTTTCGGTGGTCAGGCGCGTGAGACGCGCCTGCTCATAGAGAAACTCGGTGCGTTCGACCAGTTCGTCCCAGCTTGCGGAGGGCTGCACGTTGACTTCGATCACACCCGGATCAGGCGTGATACGGAAGTTGCACAGGCGCGGATCGCTCGGCGGCTCATAGCCTTCCAGCAGGATCGGGCATTGCAGCTCTTCGGCGGTCGCTTCGATCACGGCCACCAGCTCAAGGTACTCCTCAAGCTTTTGCAGCGGCGGCATGAACAGGTACAGACGCCCGTCACGCGCCTCGGCACAGAGCGCCGTGCGGGTCAGCCAGTCGGCGGACTCGTCGATCTTGGGTTCGCGCTCGGCATCAGTCTCTCTGGACTTGAGTTGCGAGGTCAGCGACTCACTGTCGGCCAGCTCAGGGAAGTCCTGGTTGTGGTCGGTTGGATGGATGAACGGATATTCCGCTGCCTTGACCCAAGGCTGGGAGGCCAGCGGCAGTCGATAACCCAGCGCCGAATCGCCCGGCACCAGACGGCAATGCTCGTCACGCAGATACCAGCGCCCGCTCTGCCAACTGTCACCTTCTGCACTACGTGCCAGCGGCAGGACCTGACCGATCATCTTGTCCAGACCTTGCGCAAAGACCTTGCGCAGGCGCGCCCGCTCCAGCTCATCATCCAGCCGCGAATCTTCAGCGCTCACGTTCACCGGCAGCGCACCTTCGCGCCACAAGTAGTAGAAATTGTCTTCGTAGGCCGGGAACACGAAACGGCCCGGCAGCTTCAAGCGCTCGGCAACGCTGGCAAGGAAACGCCCGGCCAGTTCGCCGGTCGCGCCATAGTCCTGTGTTTCATCAGCGATCAGCGCGTTGTTGTGCCAGACCGGCTTGCCGTCCTTGCGCCAGAAACAGTTCAGCGACCAGCGCGGCAGTTGCTCGCCCGGATACCATTTACCCTGCCCGAAATGCACGATCCCCAGCGGCGCGTAATGCGCGCGCATACGCTGGAACAGCTCGGCAGACAGTTCACGTTTGCGCGGGCCGAGTGCAGCCGTGTTCCATTCGGCGCCATCGCGATCATCAATGGAGACGAACGTCGGTTCGCCGCCCATGGTCAGGCGTACATCGTCGCGCAGCAGGTCGGCGTCAATCTGCCGACCGAGGGCCTGGATGTCCTGCCATTGCGCTTCGGTATAGGGCTTGGTGACGCGTGGCGCCTCCCAGATACGCTCGACCGACATCTCGTGGCTGAATTCGGTTTCGCATGGCTCGACCAGGCCGCTGATCGGCGCTGCCGAGGACGGCTCGGGGCTGCACGCCAGCGGAATGTGCCCTTCACCGGCGAACAGCCCGGACGTGGCATCCAGCCCGACCCAGCCCGCTCCCGGCAGATACACCTCGCACCAGGCGTGCAGATCGGTGAAATCGACGTCGGTGCCGGAAGGTCCGTCCAGCGCTTCGACGTCAGCCTTGAGCTGGATCAGATAGCCCGACACGAACCGTGCGGCCATGCCCAGATGACGCAGCAACTGCACCAGCAGCCACGCGGAGTCACGGCACGAGCCCGAGGCGTTTTCGAGGGTGAATTCCGGGGTCTGAACACCCGGCTCCATGCGGATCAGGTAAGCGACGTCCTGGCTCAGACGCTGGTTGAGGCCGACCAGAAAATCGATGGCAGGGATTGGCTCGCGACTGATGCTGTCGAGGTAGGCTTGAAATCTCGGCGTCAGCGGCAGCTTTTCGAGGTACGGCGCCAGCTCACGCTGCTCTTCACTGGCATACGTGAAGGGAATGTTTTCGGCGTACGGCTCCAGAAAGAAGTCAAACGGGTTGAAGACCGCCATCTCGGCGACCAGATCAACCTCGACGCGAAACTCGTTGGTCTTTTCCGGAAAGACCAGACGCGCCAGGTAATTGCCCTGAGGGTCCTGCTGCCAGTTGATGAAGTGGTTTTCAGGCAGGACTTTGAGCGAATAGGACAGTACGCGGGTGCGGCTATGTGCGGCCGGGCGCAGACGAACGATCTGAGGACCCAGTTCGACCGCGCGTTCGTAGCGGTAATGCGTGACGTGGTGCAAGGCAATATGAATCGACACGGCGTGCCTCCTGCGAGCCTGAACGGTAAATGAGCCGCGCAAGACTTATGCCATCCGGTCAAAGTCATGCGCCAACGACATCGGCATCGCCCGCCCGGTCAGACGCGGCACCAAAATTGTGCCAGCCAGACCTGACCGTGCAAGGGTCGCACAGTAATAAGGCAGACAGTGTGGCAGAGGGATTGAACGGGGGGTGAACAATTGTGACGGTGACGCTGGCGCGTGAGGAACGAGAATCTCGACTATCGTGCGACGCTCCGCGTCGGCATGCCGTTCCGGACGCTCTGCGTCCGCTCTTTAGCAGACGGCGCCGGAAGCGGCTGACGCTCAGGGTTAGCGAGGCACCACTGGCTTGCGCTTCGCTGGTTTCGGACCTTTGCCTTTGGCCGCGTCCATGCGTTCTTTAGCGGCCTGCTTGTTACGCGCCATTGCCGCAGCCTTGGCTTCTTCGCGCTTGTCCCATGGCTTGCTGCCGTCGCTGCCGCGTGGCGGCAGGCCGGTGTGCTGGGTCTGGATCAGCGTGGTTTTCGGGTCCTTGCCAACCTTGTGACTACCGGCAGGCGTCGAGTTTTTACGACGGGCACTCTGATAGCTGTCGGTCGCCGGCTGATGCAGCGGAATCAGTTGATCCTTGCCCGGCCCGATCAGGTCGGCACGGCCCATGCGCTCAAGCGCTGCACGCAGCATCGGCCAGCCTTTCGGGTCGTGATAGCGCAGGAAGGCCTTGTGCAGACGACGCTGCTCTTCGCTCTTCACAATCGTGACCGCATCACTCTTGTAAGTGACCTTGCGCAGCGGATTCTTGCCCGAGTGATACATGGCTGTAGCGGTGGCCATCGGCGAAGGGTAGAACGCCTGCACCTGATCCGCGCGGAAGCCGTTGCCCTTGAGCCACAGCGCCAGGTTCATCATGTCTTCATCGGTGGTGCCCGGGTGGGCGGCGATGAAGTAAGGAATCAGGTACTGCTCTTTGCCCGCTTCCTTGGTGTACTTCTCGAACATGCGCTTGAACTTGTCATAGCTGCCAATGCCCGGCTTCATCATCTGGTTGAGCGGACCTTCCTCGGTGTGTTCCGGGGCGATCTTCAGGTAACCACCAACGTGGTGCGTCACCAGCTCTTTGACGTACTCCGGCGACTCGACCGCCAGGTCATAGCGCAGACCTGAAGCAATCAGAATCTTCTTCACGCCCGGCAAGGCGCGAGCGCTGCGGTACAGCTGAATAAGCGACGAGTGATCGGTGTTCAGGTTCGGGCAGATACCGGGGAATACGCAGGACGGCTTGCGGCACGCCGACTCGATTTCAGGACTTTTGCAGGCGATGCGATACATGTTCGCAGTCGGCCCGCCCAGGTCGGAAATAACCCCGGTGAAGCCTGGCACCTTGTCGCGGATCTCTTCGATCTCGCGAATGATCGACTCTTCGGAACGGTTCTGGATGATCCGGCCTTCATGCTCGGTAATGGAGCAGAACGTGCAGCCACCGAAACAGCCACGCATGATGTTCACCGAGAAACGAATCATGTCGTAGGCAGGGATTTTTTCCTTGCCGTACGCAGGATGGGGGACGCGTGCGTAAGGCATGCCGAACACGTAGTCCATTTCATCTGTGGTCATCGGAATCGGCGGCGGATTGAACCAGACGTCGACTTCGCCATGCTTCTGCACCAGCGCACGGGCGTTGCCCGGGTTGGTTTCCAGGTGCAGCACGCGGTTGGCGTGAGCATACAGCACGGCGTCGTTGCGGACTTTTTCCACCGATGGCAGACGGATCACCGTCTTGTCCCGGGTCATGCGCGGGCTGGCAAGAATCTGCACCACCTTGGCTTCGTTCGGGTCTTCGACGTTGCCTTTCTCCTGCTCGATGGCGCAGGCCTGGGTGTCCTGGGTGTTGACGTACGGGTTGATGATCTTGTCGACCTTGCCCGGACGATCGATGCGCGTCGAATCGACTTCGTACCAGCCCTGTGGCGTGTCGCGACGAATGAACGCGGTACCGCGCACATCGGTAATGTCTTCGATCTTGTGGCCGTAGGACAGACGCTGAGCCACTTCGACAATCGCGCGTTCGGCGTTGCCGTACAGCAGGATGTCGGCGCAGGCGTCGATCAGGATCGAGTTGCGAACCTTGTCCTGCCAGTAGTCATAATGCGCGATGCGGCGCAGCGAGGCTTCGATGCCGCCCAGCACGATCGGCACATGCTTGTAGGCTTCCTTGCAACGCTGGCTATAGACCAGACTCGCACGGTCCGGACGCTTGCCGGCCATGCCGCCAGGGGTGTAGGCGTCATCGGAGCGGATTTTTTTGTCGGCGGTATATCGGTTGATCATCGAATCCATGTTGCCAGCAGCGACACCGAAGAACAGGTTCGGCTCGCCGAGCTTCATGAAGTCGTCTTTGGACTGCCAGTTGGGCTGCGCGATGATCCCGACCCGAAAGCCCTGGGACTCAAGCAGACGGCCGATGATCGCCATGCCGAAAGACGGGTGATCAACATATGCATCGCCAGTGACGATGATGATGTCGCAGGAATCCCAGCCAAGCAGATCCATCTCTTCCCGGCTCATGGGCAGGAAAGGTGCTGGTCCGAAACATTCGGCCCAGTACTTGGGATAGTCAAATAACGGCTTGGCTGATTGCATGTTCAGGACCTACGTTTGCACGTTGGAAAAATCGCGGGCGCGGAATATAGCATATTTTTTGATCAAATCCGACGACAGTGGTCGGATTTGACGGGCTGGCCCCGCGATCAATCTTCGTCGAAGTTATAACTGCCCGGCGCCAGGTTCTCGAAGCGCGTGTACTTGCCGATGAATGCCAGGCGCGTGGTGCCGATAGGGCCGTTACGCTGCTTGCCGATAATGATCTCGGCAATGCCTTTGTGTTCGGTTTCCGGGTGATACACCTCGTCCCGGTAGACGAACATGATCACGTCGGCATCCTGCTCGATCGCTCCGGATTCCCGCAGGTCGGAGTTGATCGGGCGTTTGTTCGGACGCTGCTCCAGCGATCGGTTGAGCTGCGACAGGGCAATCACCGGGCAGTTGAATTCCTTGGCCAGGGCTTTCAACGAGCGAGAGATCTCGGAAATCTCGTTGGTACGGTTGTCGCCGCTGGAACCCGGAATCTGCATCAACTGCAGGTAGTCGATCATGATCATGGCGATTTCGCCGTGCTCGCGAACGATCCGGCGTGTACGGGCGCGCATTTCCGACGGGCTGATGCCGGCAGTGTCGTCGATGAACAGCTTGCGGTCATTGAGCAGGTTGACCGCAGACGTCAGGCGCGGCCAGTCATCATCGTCCAGCCGACCGGCACGCACTTTGGTCTGGTCGATACGGCCGAGCGACGAAAGCATACGCATGATCAGCGATTCGCCTGGCATCTCCAGCGAGTAGACCAGCACCACCTTGTCGCTGCGCAACACGGCGTTTTCGACCAGGTTCATGGCGAAGGTGGTCTTACCCATCGACGGACGACCGGCGACGATGATCAGGTCGGCTGGCTGCAGGCCGCTGGTTTTTTCATCCAGATCGGTGTAGCCGGTGGACAGGCCGGTAATCGCGTTATCGCTGTTGAACAGGGTGTCGATGCGGTCGATGGCCTTGGTCAACAGGTCGTTGACGCTGACCGGGCCACCGGTCTTGGGCCGCGCTTCGGCAATCTGGAAGATCTGCCGTTCGGCTTCGTCAAGAATCTCTTCGGCGGTTCGACCTTCCGGGTTGAACGCACTGTCAGCGATTTCGGTACTGATACCGATCAGTTGGCGCAATGTGGCTCGTGCGCGGACAATTTGCGCGTAAGCCTTGATGTTGGCCACGGACGGCGTGTTTTTCGCCAGCTCACTGAGGTAGCCCAGACCGCCGACTTGCGAGGTCTGACCTTCCTTGTCCAGTTGCTCGGCAAGAGTCACTACGTCAATCGGGCTGTTCTGATCGGCCAGCCGGGCAATGGCCCGGAAGATCAGACGGTGGTCATGTCGATAGAAATCACCATCAGAGACTTGATCGAGCACGCGCTCCCAGGCGTTGTTGTCCAGCATCAGACCACCGAGTACAGCCTGTTCGGCCTCGATGGAATGCGGCGGCACCTTGAGGGCAGCGGTTTGCAGATCGTATTGCTCGGGGGCGGAAATATCGTTCATGGCCACTTTAATTCGGAGTTTGCAGAATGGGGATGGCACAAAGACAAAGGGCACGACCTGTAAACAGGATCGTGCCCGATGTTAATCCTCTGACGTCAATGCCGCCAGACGATTACGTGTTGCTTAAGCAGCCACTACGACAACGCGTACGGTCGCTTCTACGTCGCTGTGCAGGTGCACGGCTACGTCGAATTCGCCAACGTTGCGGATAGTGCCGTTCGGCAGACGAACTTCGCTTTTTGCAACTTCAACGCCAGAGGCGGTCAGTGCATCAGCGATGTCGTGGGTGCCGATCGAACCGAACAGCTTGCCTTCGTCACCAGCGGTGGCAGTGATAGTCACTTCCAGCTCAGCCAGTTGGGCAGCGCGAGTTTCGGCAGATGCTTTCTTGTCTGCAGCCAGTTTTTCCAGCTCGGCACGACGCTCTTCAAACGCAGCCACGTTGGCAGCGGTTGCAGCGGTTGCTTTGCCGTAAGGCAGCAGGTAGTTACGACCGTAACCGGCCTTAACGTTTACTTTGTCGCCCAGGTTGCCCAGGTTGGCGACTTTTTCCAGAAGGATCAGTTGCATGTGGAAATCCTCTTAACTTTTAACCTTCACCGTTCGCAGGACCATTGCCGGAATCTTTCGAACCCCGGCGACCGCGAAAATCAATCAGGCTGTCGACAATGGCAATTACCACGAGCAACGGATAAATCAGCTGCATGAACACCAGCAGCGTGATGTACATCCCTACCAGCCAGAACCGCGACAGACGCTTTTCAGCGACCAGTCCGTGAATCAGAGCCAGCCCGGCGAACACCAGCGGTACGCTGCACAGCGGTGTAAGCATGGCTATCTGCGGACCGAAATTCGGCCCCACCAGCATGCACACCAACAGCATCAACGCAGCCACCAGCGGGAGCTTCACGGCGCGAAATTCACGCCCGAAACCGCCAGGGTTGTACAACATCGCTTGCCAGTACCGCCCGATAACCAGGCACAACACACTGACGATTTGCAACACAGCCGCTATCAGGCCATTCAGGACGGGGGCAATCAGTGCTCCCAGACGCGCTCGCTCTTCTACGTTCATTTGCTCGTAGAGCCCGGCCAGCATTGTCGGCAGATGTTTCTGCAACTCCTGCGACATTGCTTCCAGAGGTTCGCGAAAAACCGTGCCCAGAATTACTGCATACACCACACCCAACGCCACGCTGACCAGCAGCGTGCGGACCCAGGACTCGCTGGCACGCAAAACCATTGCCAAACCCAGCGAACCGGCCAGCACCATGGCTGTACGAGGTTCGCCGAAATACCACCAGACCAAGGCCGGCAGCAGAGCCCAGGACAGGACACCAACGGCATCACTGAACCCGCGCCGCAGGAGCACAAGGCAACCCGCGGCAGCACTCAACCAGAACAACAGCGGCAATGCCGCACATCCAGCCACTACGAGAGTGGCCTGCATACGGCCGCGCATGATGAATTCAGCCAGGGCACGCATGCTTTCTATCCTTTGTTACGTTTTGTCGACTACCTGGTCTCAGCGGCCGTGGCTGTCGGTGTAGGCCAGCAGGGCCAGGAAGCGGGCACGCTTGATAGCGGTGGCCAGCTGACGCTGATAACGTGCTTTGGTACCAGTGATACGGCTTGGAACGATTTTGCCGGTCTCGGATACGTAGGCTTTCAGAGTGTTGAGATCTTTGTAATCGATCTCTTTGACGTCTTCAGCGGTGAAGCGGCAGAATTTACGACGACGGAAGAAACGTGCCATGTAATTGGCTCCTCAAAAGGTCCGTGGATTACTCGTCAGCGTTATCGCTAACGTCGCTGTTGTCGCCGTCATCGCCATCGGCGCTGTCGGAGTGCTCAGGACGGTCACGACGCTCACGGCGCTCACTGCGGTTCTCTTCAGCCTTGAGCATCTCGGACTGGCCAGTTACGGCTTCGTCGCGACGGATGACCAGGTTACGGATCACAGCATCGTTGTAACGGAAGTTGTCTTCCAGCTCGGCCAGAGCCTTGCCAGTGCACTCAACGTTCAGCATCACGTAGTGAGCCTTGTGAACATTGTTGATTGCGTAAGCCAGTTGACGACGGCCCCAATCTTCCAGACGGTGGATTTTGCCGCCGTCTTCTTCGATCAGCTTGGTGTAACGCTCTACCATGCCGCCGACTTGCTCGCTTTGATCCGGGTGGACCAAAAAGATAATTTCGTAATGACGCATGAATGCTCCTTACGGGTTGTAGCCTGCCGCTCAAATAGCGGTCA
This sequence comes from Pseudomonas syringae, assembly GCF_023278085.1. Lineage (NCBI taxonomy): Bacteria > Pseudomonadati > Pseudomonadota > Gammaproteobacteria > Pseudomonadales > Pseudomonadaceae > Pseudomonas > Pseudomonas syringae. Next base: position 4,793,424 of record NZ_CP066265.1, read on the forward strand.
GACAAGGAGTGAATGACACTGTTGGTCTTGCTCAGGGACAGGCACATGAGCGCCTGCCGTGACAGCAAGGGGCGCAAGTGTAGAGAAGGCAGCTGCAAGCTGCAAGTGGAAAGCTACAAATGGGGGAGCAGCTACAAGCTGCAAGTGGAAAGCTGCAAGTAGAGGCAGTCCGCTTGTAGCTTGTAGCTTGTAGCTTGTAGCTTGTAGCTTGTAGCTTGTAGCTTGTAGCTTGAAGCTTGAAGCTTGCAACTTGCAGCTGCTTCTAGGCCGGCTTCCGCTTGGCGGACCTCTGACGCAGCGCTTCGAACAGACACACGCCGGTGGCAACCGACACGTTGAGGCTGCTGACACTGCCGGCCATCGGCAGGCGTACCAGGTAATCACAGTGCTCGCGGGTCAGGCGACGCATGCCCTTGCCTTCCGCACCCATGATGATGATCGTCGGGCCGGTCAGGTCCTGCTGGTACAGCTCGACCTCGGCCTCGCCTGCCGTACCGACAACCCACAAACCGCGCTGCTGGAGTTTTTCCAGCGTGCGCGCAAGGTTGGTTACAGCGACCAGCGGTATGACTTCGGCCGCACCGCAGGCAACTTTTCGTACCGCAGGTGTCAGCGTTGCAGACTTGTCCTTGGGCACGATAACAGCCAGCGCACCGGCAGCATCGGCCGTACGCAGGCAGGCGCCCAGGTTGTGCGGATCGGTCACGCCGTCGAGCACCAGCAGCAAGGGCGGACCTTCGCTGCGGTCCAGCAGCTCGTCGAGCATCGCCTCACCCCAGACCTGGCTCGGGCTGACGTCGGCCACCACGCCTTGATGCACGCCATCGACCCAGGCGTCCATTTCGCGACGTTCGGCCTGACCGATAGTCACGCGATTCTCGCTCGCCAGCGCAACCAGCGTCTGCACGCGAGGGTCGTTACGACCCTCGGCCAGCCAGATATGCTTGACGCGTTTCGGATGGTGACGAAGCAACGCTTCTACAGCATGCACACCGTAGATTTTTTCCAGCTGACTCATGACTTGGCCTTGGGTTTACGAGCGCCACTGCTTTTTGCAGCTGGCGCGGAGCCCGTCTTCGACGAGCCTTTACGGTGCTTGCTGGCCGGCCTGTCCGATGAAGGCGCAGAGCCCGACCTGTCAGACTTTCCCGACGACGCCTTGCTACCACCCTTCGCGTCTGCCAAAAGAGCTTTCTTCAGCTCGCGACTTTTACGCACTTCGGCGTTTTTTGCCGCCGCATCGCTTGGGCGATACGCTTCGGGACTGCTCTCTTTGGTAGAGGCCGCACGGCGTCCGGACGACTTGGCAGGTGCCTTGTCCTTTTCAGCCGGTGCAGCAGCAGGTGGCGCAGTGTCATGACCACGACGCTTGCGCCCCACCGGAGTGGCAGCCGCTGCGGTCTCGGATATTTCGAAATCGATCTTGCGCTCGTCCAGATCGACCCGCATGACGCGCACTTCAACGGTGTCGCCCAGGCGGAAGTTACGCCCGGTACGCTCGCCGGCAAGGCGGTGATGCAGTGGATCGAAGTGGTAGTAGTCACCCGGCAGAGCGGTGACGTGGACCAGACCTTCGACATAGATGTCGGTCAGTTCGACGAACAGGCCAAAGCCGGTCACCGCCGTGATCACACCCGGGAAAGACTCGCCGACGCGATCTTTCATGTACTCGCACTTGAGCCAGTTGACCACGTCACGTGTGGCTTCGTCGGCCCGGCGCTCGCTCATCGAGCATTGTTCGCCCAACTGGTCGAGCAACGCGTCGTCGTACGGGTAGATGCGCGCCTTCGGAATCGTGGCAGCACCGGCACGACGAACGTGCGGCGTATCCTGCTTGGAGCGAATGACACTGCGGATCGCGCGATGGGTCAGCAGATCCGGGTAACGACGAATCGGCGACGTGAAGTGCGTATACGCTTCGTAATTCAGACCGAAGTGACCGTTGTTGTCCGAGCTATAGACCGCCTGACTCAACGAACGCAGCATCACGGTCTGGATCAGGTGGTAGTCGGGACGATCGCGAACGGTTTCAAGCAGCGCCTGATAATCCTTCGGTGTCGGACCTTCCTTGCCTTTGTGCAACGTCAGACCCAGCTCACCCAGGAATGCGCGCAGTTTTTCAAGGCGCTCTGGCGGCGGGCCGTCGTGGACGCGGTACAGCGCAGGAATTTCATGCTTCTTCAGGAACTGCGCGGTGGCCACGTTGGCGGCCAGCATGCACTCCTCGATCAGCTTGTGAGCATCGTTGCGAGTGGTCGGACGGATTTCGGCAATCTTGCGCTCGGAACCGAAGATGATCCGGGTTTCCTGCGTTTCGAAATCAATCGCGCCGCGCACATGACGCGCGCCCAGCAATACTTTGTACATCGCGTAAAGCTGTTTCAGGTGCGGGACCACATCGCCGTATTCACCACGCAGGCTTTTCGCCTCGGCGGTCTTTGGCTGCTCCAGGATCGTGCTGACCTTGTTGTAGGTCAGGCGAGCGTGGGAGTGGATGATGCCTTCGTAGAACACGTAGTCCGTCATCTCGCCGGTTTTGGAGATGGTCATCTCGCAAACCATGGCCAGACGGTCGACATGCGGGTTCAGCGAGCAGAGACCGTTGGACAACTGCTCTGGCAGCATCGGTACGACGCGCTCGGGGAAATACACCGAGTTGCCGCGCACCTGGGATTCAGCATCCAGCGCCGAACCGATCTTCACGTAGCTCGATACGTCGGCAATCGCCACGTAGAGCTTCCAGCCACCGGAGAACAAGCGCAGCTTGCCCGGCTTGGCTTCGCAATAAACCGCATCGTCGAAGTCGCGAGCATCTTCGCCATCGATGGTCACGAACGGCAAGTGACGCAGGTCGACGCGGTGTTCCTTGTCTTTCTCTTCGACTTCCGGCTTGAGCTTCGCAGCTTCCTTGAGTACGGCTTCTGGCCATACATGCGGAATGTCGTACGTGCGCAACGCGACGTCGATTTCCATGCCAGGCGCCATGTAGTTACCGACAACCTCGACCACATCACCTTGCGGCTGGAAGCGCGGGGTCGGCCAGTGAGTGATTTTCACTTCTACGAACTGACCGATCTTGGCGCTGTTGTTGCGGCCCGGGGTCACCAGCACTTCCTGCTGGATTTTCGGGTTGTCCGGAACAACGAAGCCGATGCCGCTTTCTTCGAAATAGCGGCCGACGATGGTTTCGTGGGCCCGCGAAATCACTTCGACGATCACGCCTTCGCGGCGACCGCGTCGGTCAAGACCCGATACCCGTGCCAGCGCGCGATCACCGTCGAACACCAGGCGCATTTGCGCCGGGCTCATGAACAGGTCATCGGAGCCGTCATCAGGGACCAGAAAACCGAAGCCGTCGCGATGGCCGGATATGCGACCCAGAATCAGGTCCAGCTTATCCACAGGCGCGTAAGTGCCACGACGGGTGTAGATCAACTGGGCGTCGCGCTCCATCGCACGAAGGCGACGGCGCAGGGCCTCGAATTGATCCTCGGTGGTCAGGCCGAATTCTTCGACCAGTTGCTCGCGACTTGCCGGCGAACCGCGCTCGGCAAGGTGCTGCAAGATCAGCTCGCGGCTGGGAATAGGGTTTTCGTATTTTTCCGCTTCACGAGCGGCCTCGGGATCGAGGGACTGCCAATCGGCCATTAGATAGTTTTCACCTTGTATATATAGGGGTTAGTTTGGCATAGACCTCATGAAACGGGAAATTTCACGCTCAAACCGCTCATTAAAAAGCCTCTTCAACCACGCTGAAACACCCGAAACACGCCGCCCACGATTTTTTTGGACTTTTTTTCACTGCCGGGGTTTACAGCCCAAAAGGCGCTCCGTATAGTGCGCGCCATCGACAGGCTGATGCTTGTTGATACTGCCCAGATGGTGAAATTGGTAGACACGCCAGCTTCAGGTGCTGGTGACCGCAAGGTCGTGGAAGTTCGAGTCTTCTTCTGGGCACCAATTCAAACAAAACCGAGCCACTGGCTCGGTTTTGTGCTTTCTGGGGTTTGAACTTTCCGGGGTTTGGAAGTGTTCTCGCCTTGCCCGTGCATAGCGCCACACACACGTGGCGCCCTGCACGACAGCCTCAAGCCCTGAATTGCCCCAGGCTCGCCTTCAACTGTGCAGCCAGCCCGTTGAGCACCTTGCCGCTGGCCGTCGTCTCCACCACTGCTTTGGCAGCACGCTCGGCCTGAGCGTGAATCACCTCGACCCGACCGCGCACCGCATGAGCCCCTTCGGCCTGATGAGCAGCAGCCTGTGTCGCCAGACCAATAGCTGCATGCACCTGCTCTACCGACGTCTGCACCGTTTGCTGCCGCTTGGCACTGTCGCGCAGCACTTCCAGACCTTCCTTGGCCTGACGTCCGGCAATGCCGATGGCGGCAACCGCCTCTTTCGCACCTCGCTGTAAGGCCACGATGTGCTCCTGGATATCGCCGGTCGAGCTTTGCGTCTTGCTGGCCAGCGCGCGCACCTCATCAGCCACTACCGCAAAGCCCCGGCCCGTCTCGCCCGCGCGAGCCGCTTCGATGGCCGCGTTGAGTGCAAGCAGGTTGGTCTGCTCGGCAATACCGTGGATCACCTCCAGCACGACCTCGATCTGCTGGCTTTGCCGCGCCAGACGCTCGATCACCTGCGCACCGGTTTCGACCTGCCCGGCCAGCGCCTCGATCAAACCGCCCACCTGATTGGACGTGCGGGTATTTTCATCGGTTGCCTGCTTGATATCGATGACCTGACGCAGGGCCGCCTGCATCGCATGGCTTTCCGACTGCGCTTCGTCGGCCATCTGCTCCAGAGCCTTCAGACTGGCCGCCACTTCGTCACGCTGCAACTCGGCCGCCGCATCGGCACCGGCGTTGCGCTCGCTCATGACGCCGATTTCCACACCAGTGCGCTGCGCCACCTCGCCCGCTTCGCGCACGATCGGTTGCAGCTTGTCGATGAAGCGGTTGACCGCAGCCGACATGTCGCCGATCTCGTCATTGCTGTCCAGCTTGACGCGCTTGGTCAGATCGCCCTCACCCGCTGCCAGATCATTCAGCGCAGCGATCAGCAGGTGCAGCTTGCTGACCACGCGACGCCCCAGCACAACAGCCAGTAACAACAGCACGCCAAGGCCGACCAGCGCCAGGCCCATGCCGATCCGCCAGCGCAGGGTTTCCGCCGCTTCCTGAACCGCGACTTGGGTGTTGCCGGTCATCGCAGTCGCGGCCGACTGAGCGGATTGCAACCGGGTACGCAAGGCCGTCGAGCTGTCTTTGGAGGCACCGGCAAGGCTGTCGGAAACCAGCTGCTCACCACTGGTGATCAGCGTTGCAAAACGCTTGTCCAGTGCCGCAAGGTTTTCCTCGACCGTTGCGGTCGAAACGCCCATGCGCACCTTGCCGATCTCCACACCGTTAGGGCTGATGGACGCTTCGACGTAGTACACCGAAGCATCGTTTTTTGCGGCATTCAGGATTTTGTCCATCGCCCGCTCGCCCTCGCCCTTGGCGAGCAGCGCCTTGACCAGCGGGTTATCGCGGTTCATGTAGCGGGTAAGGTGCTCGCCTGCCGCATCGTCATACACCACGAACAGCACATTGGGATTGCGCTGCGCACGTCGGGCAAACTCGGAGAGGGTGGGTGTATCGTTGTCCCACATGGCTCGCGGCGCGACGGCGGCCAGCAGTTCGGCCAGATCGGTGGCGGAATCCTTCAGGTCTTTTTCCAGTGTCGCACGCAATTGCGCCTGTTCATCTTTCAGGCGCGTCGACAGCCCGACGCTCAGGCGCTGACGGGTACTGGCAGAAAGCGCATCGAGACTCGACGTCACTTCGCTACTCGCCAGCTCCAGCTCGGAGGAAAGATGTTGCGAATCTACCCCGAGACGAGTGGCAAGATCAGCTTCAAGGGCAGTGACCGTGCTCCGGGTAAGCGCAACCGCCACCACGACCTGCACCAAAAGGGCGATGCCCAGCGCAATAAAGACCGGGCGCAGCAGACGACTTTGCAAAAGAGACAGGACAGCTGACACAGGAGAATCCTTCCGCCATGAGCGCCATTAAAATGATGGCACTTTTCTGTCATCTTTGTAGCAAGCGCCGTGCCGTGACACAAGTCTCACTTTTGCCGAATTCGCTGCGCCACACACTGGAACCAAAAAGGGCCGCAAATGCGGCCCTTTTTGTACAGCTCGGTGACGTATCAGCCGAACGGGTGACGCAGCACGATGGTTTCGTTGCGGTCAGGACCGGTCGAAATGATGTCGATCGGCGCACCCACCAGCTCTTCAACACGCTTGATGTAAGCGCGTGCCGCAGCAGGCAGTTCCTCAAGGGTCTTGGCACCCAGCGTGGACTCGCTCCAGCCCGGCATTTGCTCGTAGACCGGACGCAGACCGAGGTAGCTGTCAGCATCGGTAGGTGCGTCGATGACCGCGCCTTCTTCGTTCTCGTAGCCAATGCAGATGTTGATGGTTTCCAGACCGTCGAGCACGTCCAGCTTGGTCAGGCACAGGCCCGAGATGCTGTTGATTTCGATGGCGCGACGCAGGATGACGGCATCGAACCAGCCGCAACGACGGGCACGACCGGTAGTGGCGCCGAACTCGTGGCCGCGCTTGGCCAGGAACGCACCGACGTCATCGAACAGCTCGGTCGGGAACGGACCCGACCCCACACGCGTGGTGTAAGCCTTGGTGATACCCAGAATGTAATCCAGGTACATCGGACCAAAACCCGAACCGGTGGCGATGCCGCCAGCGGTGGTGTTGGAGCTGGTCACGTAAGGATAGGTACCGTGGTCGATATCCAGCAGCGAACCCTGAGCGCCTTCGAACATGATGTCCTTGCCGTCACGACGCATTTCATGCAGCGCAGCGGTAACGTCGAGCATCAGCGGCTTGAGCATGTCAGCGTATTCCATGCACTCGTCGAGTGTTTTCTGGAAGTCGATGGCAGGCTCTTTGTAGTAATTGACCAGCACGAAGTTGTGGTAGTCGAGCAACTCGCCCAGCTTGGCGGCGAAGCGCTCGCGGTGGAACAGGTCACCGATGCGCAGACCGCGACGTGCGACCTTGTCTTCGTACGCCGGGCCGATACCACGACCGGTGGTACCGATCTTGAACTCGCCACGGGCCTTTTCACGCGCCTGGTCCAGCGCTACGTGGTACGACAGGATCAGCGGGCAGGACGGGCTGATGCGCAGGCGCTCGCGCACCGGAATGCCTTTCTCTTCCAGCTTGATGATTTCGCGCAGGAGCGCGTCGGGAGCAACCACCACACCGTTACCGATCAGGCACTGCACGCCTTCGCGCAGTACACCGGACGGAATCAGGTGCAATACGGTTTTCTCACCGTCGATCACCAGGGTGTGACCCGCATTGTGGCCACCCTGATAGCGAACTACGGCGGTAGCATGTTCGGTCAGCAGATCAACGATCTTGCCTTTGCCCTCATCACCCCATTGAGTGCCCAGGACTACGACATTCTTACCCATAACACTTGTCCTCATTCACGCAAACTTGGTGCCGGCGGCGGCCGGCAGGAATACTCAAGAAGCCAGCGGCATTACCTGCCAGTGCTCGCCATGCTGAATCAATTGCCGGTCACAGTCGGCTTCACGTGCCGCGCTCACCTGCTGCCCAGGCAACGCCTGAACCACACGTTGACCTTCGCTGCGCAACTGGCATACCTGCTGCCAGAGAGCTGCATCCGTGCTGTCCGGCATCCAGATGCCACCGGACGGTAAAACAATTTCTGCCTGCCCCAGGGTTACCAGGGTTTTCAGGTCAGTGGAGAAGCCGGTCGCCGGACGGGCACGACCGAAGTCGGCACCGATGTCATCATAACGACCGCCCTGGGCAATCGACTGCCCGACGCCCGGTACGAATACCGCGAACACCACACCGGTATGGTAATGGTAGCCGCGCAGCTCACCGAGGTCGAAATATAGCGGCAACTGCGGGAAGCGTGCGGCGAGACGATCTGCGATGGCCAGCAGGTCATCCAGTGCCGCCAGCACTGGTGCCGGTGCGGCAGCCAGGCGATCACGCGCCGCAACCAGCACCTCGCGACCACCGCACAGGTCAACCAGTGCGCGAAGCATTGACGCCAGGTCCTGCGGCAGATCGGCCGTCAGGGCAACCACTTCATCAATGGCCTTACGCTGCAGGGCATCGAACAACTGCTGCTCGACTTCTCCCGACAGCCCGGCAGCACGCGCCAGCCCCCGGTAAATGCCGACATGCCCGAGGTCCATGTGCACATCAGGCACTTCAGCCAGTTGCAGCATTGCCAGCATCAGACTGATGACTTCGACATCACTGCTCGGGCTCGCATCGCCGTACAGCTCTGCGCCGAGTTGAATCGGGCTGCGTGACGAAGACAGCGCACGCGGCTGAGCATGCAGGACACTGCCCGCATAACACAGACGATTCGGGCCTTCGCGCTTGAGCGTGTGTGCATCGATACGCGCAACCTGCGGCGTGATGTCGGCACGAAAGCCCATCTGCCGGCCCGATTGCGGGTCGATGACCTTGAAGGTACGCAGATCCAGATCCGAGCCCGCGCCAGTCAGCAGGGACTCCAGGTACTCGATATGCGGGGTGACGACAAATTCATAGCCCCAGCTCTGAAACAGATCCAACACCTGACGGCGCGCCACTTCAATGCGCGCCGCTTCTGGTGGCAGTACTTCTTCGATGCCATCTGGTAGCAGCCAGCGGTCAACCGTTGCCATTACGCCATTCCCCTGTGATCCGGGCGGCCAGCCTCGAGGCCAGCCTTGAGTGAAGCAGAAAGTGGTGAGCCGTATGACGGGCACGACAAACGCCCGCGAAAGACCCCGGACCACTTCCCTCGAAAAACCTGCCGCCTGCCGGGATCGACCCGACTGCAGCCAATCAACCGTGCAGACGCAAAAAAGCCGGGAATTTCCCGGCTGCCGCATGATACACACGTTTCACCGTGCGATCACCCCACCGGACGGTTTTGCCGCCCGGCGGGTGATTGATTACGGCTTGGCTTTTTCCATATAGCGGAAGAATTCGCTATTCGGATCCAGCACCATCACGTCGCTCTTGTTCGCGAAGCTCTCACGGTAGGCGCGCAGGCTGCGATAGAACGCATAGAACTCCTGATCCTGGCCGTACGCCTTGGAGTAGATCGAGGCAGCCTGTGCATCACCATCACCACGCGCCTCTTCAGACTCGCGATAGGCTTCTGCCAGCAACACACGACGCTGACGATCGGCGTCGGCACGAATGCCTTCGGCCAGCTCGTTACCTTTGGCGCGATGCTCGCGAGCTTCACGCTCACGCTCGGTACTCATGCGCTCGAAGACGCTGCGATTCACTTCCTTCGGCAGGTCGATGGCCTTGACCCGGACATCCACAACTTCGATGCCCAGTTCTTTCTCGGCCATGCGGTTCAGCGAACCGGTGATGTCCGACATCAGCGCATCGCGCTCACCCGACACCACTTCGTGCAGGGTGCGCTTGCCAAACTGGTCACGCAGGCCTGATTCCAGACGGCGCGAGAGGCGCTCGTCGGCAATCTGCTTGAGGCCGGAAGTCGCCGTGTAGAAACGCTCGGCATCCTTCACGCGCCACTTGGCGTAGGCATCGACCATGACCGCTTTCTTTTCCAGCGTCAGAAAACGCTGGGTGGGTGCGTCAAGCGTCAGCAAACGCCCGTCGAACTTGCGCACCTGATTCACGTAAGGAACCTTCACATGCAGACCCGGCTGAACATCCGCCTGGACCACACGACCGAATTGCAGCAGGACCGCACGTTCTGTCTGGGACACGATATAGAAGCTGTTCCAGGCAATGACTGCCAGTACCACACCAACAATAAGGGTGATCAGCGATTTGTTACTCATCAGCGAGTCTCCCTGGTACGTACTTCACCGCGCTGCTGAGTATCGGTCGCTCGCGTGGCAGCCTCAGAAGCGGCCTGAGATGACGCGCCAGTATTGTTGCCATTGGCGGTGCTGCTGCGGCTGCTCTCGATCATCTTGTCGAGCGGGAGGTAAAGCAGGTTGTTCTGCCCTTTGTCACCGGTCACGAGAACCTTGCTGGTATTGCTGAAGACTTCCTGCATGGTGTCCAGGTACAGACGCTGGCGAGTGACTTCAGGTGCCTTGCGGTACTCGGCGACCAGTTTGGTAAAGCGATCAGCTTCACCTTTGGCGCGCGAAACCACTTCATCGCGGTAGCCGTTGGCATCTTCAAGGATGCGCTGGGCCTGACCACGGGCTTCCGGAATCACGCCATTGGCATAACTTTCAGCCTGGTTACGGGAACGCTGCTCGTCTTCACGGGCACGGATCACGTCGTCGAAGGCTTCCTGAACTTCACGCGGTGCAGCGGCGCTCTGCACGTTCACCTGAGTCACGGTGATGCCGGTGCCGTAGGTATCGAGGAAGCGTTGCAGACGCTCCTTGATTTCGCTCGCCATCAGCTCGCGCCCTTCTGTCAGTACCTGGTCCATCGCCGTGGAGCCCACGACATGGCGCAGCGCGCTTTCAGTCGCGTGCTGCAGGCTGATCTCGGGCTGGTCGACGTTCAGAACGAAGTCTTTCAGGTTGCTGATCTTGTACTGCACGGTCAGTGGCACTTCGACGATGTTCTCGTCTTCGGTGAGCATCTGGCCCTGCTTGCTGTAAGCACGCTCGCGAGTCACGTTTTCCATGTACTTGCGGTCGAACGGCGGGAAGTAGATGTTGAGGCCCGGCCCCACGGTTTCGTGGTATTGACCGAAGCGCAGCACGACAGCCTGCTCTTGCTCGTCGACAACATAGATAGCGCTGTAGAGCCAGAAAGCGACGAGTACGACCAGACCGATGCCGAGCAGGCCAAGGCCACCGCTCTTGCCCGAGCTGCCACCATTGCCACTGCCGCCGCCATCACTGCCGCGTTTGTTTCCGCCACCGAACAGCCCCTTCAGGCTTTCCTGCAGCTTTCGGAAGGCCTCGTCGAGATCCGGTGGCCCCTTGCGGTCGCCGCCACGGCGTTTGCCACCCCAGGGATCTTGATTATTCGAGTTGCCACCCGGCTCATTCCAAGCCATAGCGCTCTCCATCTGATAAAGCAAAGACGCGCCCACGGCGCGCCGACCAATGCTACAGAATGCCCGAGAAAACCGTACAACGGCTTTCTCGTGCTTTTATTGCAAAGTGTGTTGCTCGATGAACTCCAGCGGCTGCAATCCTTCGCGACTCACCAGACGATTGAGTTCAACGCGCGGCAATCGCACTGCCAGCAGGCTTGCACCTTCTTCATCATGCGTCTCGCTCTGCACCGCACCCAGTTCAAAAAACTGGGCACGCAGCCGGGCAAGATTCTGCGGCAAATGCAGCGTGCCGACAAACAGATCGTCACCCAGCAGCTCGGCAACCGCCTGCTTGAGCAGGTCCAGACCCCGGCCATCACGGGCAGACAACCAGACACGTTGCGGCTTGCCATCGGCATCCCGCTGTATCTGGGGCTCTACCCCTTCCAGCAAATCGAGTTTGTTATAGACCTCGAGGATCGGCAAGCCCTCGGCCCCGATCTCGCCCAGCACGGCCATGACCTGTTCGATCTGCGACATGCGCTCAGGCTCGTGAGAGTCGATGACATGCAGCAGCAGATCGGAGTTGCTCGATTCTTCAAGCGTCGCGCGAAAGGCTTCAACCAGCTTGTGCGGCAGATGACGAATGAAGCCCACGGTATCGGCCAGCACGATGGGACCGAGGTCATCAAGCTGCAGACGGCGCAAGGTCGGATCGAGCGTGGCGAACAGCTGGTCGGCCGCAAACACATTCGAATCGGTGATCGAATTGAACAGCGTCGACTTGCCGGCGTTGGTATAGCCCACCAGCGATACCGACGGGATATCGGCGCGACGACGCCCACGACGGGCCTGGTCACGCTGGCTGCGAACCTTCTCGAGCCGCCCCTTGATCTGGCGCAGGCGCACCCGCAACAGACGACGGTCGGTTTCGAGCTGGGTCTCACCCGGACCGCGCAGGCCGATACCACCCTTCTGACGCTCAAGGTGAGTCCAGCCACGCACAAGACGCGTGCTCATGTGCTCAAGCTGGGCCAGTTCGACCTGCAACTTGCCTTCGTGAGTACGTGCCCGCTGGGCAAAGATGTCGAGAATCAGCCCGGTGCGATCAAGCACGCGACACTCGAAAACGCGTTCGAGGTTACGTTCCTGACTGGGCGTGAGGGTGTGATTGAATATCACGAGATCAGCCTGTTCGGCTTTGACCTGGTCGCGAAGCTCCTCGACCTTGCCAGAGCCAATCAGGTATTTGGCCGATGGCCGATGACGCGGCACGTTGATAAACGCAACGGTATCGGCACCGGCCGAAATGGCCAGCTCCTGAAACTCCTGCGGATCTTCGCGCGCCTCAGGGTCCTGACCATCCAGATGAACGAGTATGGCCCGCTCACCACCACTGTGGCGCTCAAAGAACAAGGCAGACTCCTATCAGGCGTTACCTGGCTCGGCGTCCGCGCCGTCAGCGTCGGTAGCGCTTGGCAGGCGGATCGGACGAACCGGTACGACGGTGGAAATAGCGTGTTTGTAGACCATCTGGCTGACCGTGTTCTTCAGCAAAATGACGAACTGGTCGAAAGACTCGATCGTACCCTGCAGCTTGATACCGTTGACCAGATAGATCGATACCCCGACCTTCTCTTTACGCAAGGTATTCAGGTAAGGGTCTTGTAGCGAATGCCCTTTTGACATGTGCCGCACTCCTTTAAGGATCAAAAAAATAATAAATCGAATTCGATTGGCTTGACCGGCCACCCCCCAAGGATAGACGGCTATTGCAGGGACTCAGCCCAATATGGAGACCGATCCCAGGTATTTCAAGGCACGTGGCAGATTGTCGCTGGCCAGACTGTCGAGCCAGTGGAGATTCTCCCAGCTGCGTAGCCAGGTGAATTGCCGCTTGGCCAGTTGGCGCGTCGCAATGATGCCCCGTTCCTGCATTTCATCCCGCGTCAGCTTTCCATCCAGGTGATCCCAGACCTGGCGATAACCGACTGCTCTTATCGATGGCAACCCTGAATGCAGGTCGCCTCTTGAGCGCAATGCCAGTACTTCGTCCAGAAACCCCTGATCCAGCATTTGCTCAAAACGCAGCGCGATGCGGTGGTGCAGCACCTTGCGATCCGCCGGAGCGATTGCAAGATTCGCGACAGTATAGGGCAATTGCTGACGCCCTGATGCGGCCGCTTCAGTACTTTGCGCAGTTTGTTGCTCGCGGTGTGCGGTCATGCTCATTCCGCTGACGCGATAAACCTCCAGCGCTCTGATCAGACGTTGCGGATCATTGGGGTGAATACGTGCCGCCGACACCGGGTCGACCACCGCCAATTGATCGTGCAACGACTGCCAGCCAAAGGCCAGTGCATCGGCTTCAAGCTGCGCCCGGACCTCTGCATCAGCGGCCGGCATATCTGCCAGCCCGTCCAATAGAGCCTTGAAATACAACATAGTGCCGCCGACCAGCAAAGGAATATTTCCGCGTGCGGTGATTTCCGCCATGGCGGTCAGTGCATCGGCGCGGAAGTCAGCGGCGGAGTAGCTTTGCGCAGGGTCGAGAATGTCGATCAGACGATGAGGAAACTCGGCCAGTTGCGCATTTGAAGGCTTGGCGGTGCCGATATCCATGCCGCGATAGACCAGTGCCGAATCGACGCTGATCAGCTCGCAGGGCAGGACTTTGCTCAGCTCGATCGCCAGATCGGTCTTGCCTGCAGCGGTTGGCCCCATGAGAAAGATGGCCGGAGGTAAAGCGTTCATTCATTGACCGCGCAGGAATAATTTATCCAGGTCACTGAGGCCCATCTGGGTCCAGGTGGGACGACCGTGGTTGCATTGTCCGCTGCGCTCGGTGTTTTCCATGTCGCGCAGCAGAGCGTTCATTTCCGGAATGGCCAGACGCCGGTTGGCGCGGATCGCTCCGTGACAGGCCATGGTGCCGAGCAACTCGTTCATGTGCGCCTGCACCCGGTCGCTGGTGCCGTATTCCATCAGGTCGGCCAGCACATCACTGACCAGCCGATTGGCCTCGGCCTGTTTGAGCAACGCAGGAATCTGGCGGATCGCCAGGGTTTCCGGGCCAAGCCGTTGCAGCTCGAAGCCCAGCCGCTGGAAGGTGGTGATGTGCTCTTCGGCGCAATCCGCTTCGCGCTGACTGACCGCGATGGACTCGGGCACCAGCAGCGGCTGCCCGCTCAGGCCTTCGTTGGCCATGGCTATTTTCAGGCGCTCGTACATGATTCGCTCATGAGCCGCGTGCATGTCGACCAGCACCAGACCCTGGGCGTTTTCAGCCAGAATGTAGATGCCTTTGAGCTGCGCCAATGCGTAGCCCAATGGCGGGATGTCACTGGCCGACTCTGGCAAGGTCGATGGCGTGGCACTCGGCAACGGCGCGAAAAACTCGCGATACGCGCTTTGCGCTTCGGCAACCGGCACGCCCGAAGTGGGTCGCGGTGAATACTGATACTGGTAACCACTGCCGGAACCGCTGCCCGCAGGCCTGGCGAAAGGCTCGCCCTGCGGCTGCTCCAACACATTGTTGGCCAGGCGCATCTCGCCCTGCGGCCCGAATTCGCCCGCCTCCGGCCCGGTCGGCCGAGGTTCGGTGGCCACCGGCACGCTGCCACCCACCTGGTTTTCAGGGCGGACGTCGCCCAAAGCGCGGTGCAAAGTGCCATACAGAAAGTCGTGGACCATGCGTCCGTCACGGAAGCGCACTTCATGTTTGGTCGGATGCACGTTGACGTCTACGGCAGCCGGGTCGACTTCGAAGAACAGCACGAAGGTTGGATGACGGCCGTTGAACAGCACGTCGCGATACGCCTGACGCACCGCGTGGGCGACCAGCTTGTCGCGCACGGCACGGCCATTCACGAAGAAATATTGCAGATCGGCCTGGCTGCGCGAGAACGTCGGCAGCCCGACCCAGCCCCACAGATGCAGCCCGTTGCGTTCGATCTCGATAGGCAGCGCCTGCTCAAGAAAGCCCGGCCCGCAGATGGCCGAGACACGACGCGCTCTGGCGGTGTCGTCATGCGCTTCGTGCAGGCTGAGCACAGTCTTGCCGTTATGGCGCAGGTGGAAGGCCACGTCGAAACGCGCCAGCGCCATGCGCTTGATGACTTCCTGCAGGTGATCGAATTCGGTTTTGTCGGCCTTGAGAAACTTGCGGCGGGCAGGCGTATTGAAGAACAGGTCGCGCACTTCTACCGAGGTGCCTACCGGGTGCGCTGCCGGCTGAACGCGCGGAGCCATGTCGCGGCCTTCGGTTTCGACCTGCCAGGCCTGATCGGCCTCGCGGGTGCGGGAAGTCAGCGTCAGGCGGGCCACGGAACTGATCGACGCCAGCGCCTCGCCACGAAAACCCAGGCTCATCACCCGTTCAAGGTCTTCCAGATCACGAATCTTGCTGGTCGCATGTCGCGCCAGAGCCAGCGGCAGATCATCGGAGGAAATACCGCCACCGTCGTCACGCACTTTCAGCAGTTTGATGCCGGCCTGCTCGACATCGATGTCGATGCGTCGCGCCCCCGAATCGAGGCTGTTTTCCAGCAGTTCCTTGATGACCGAAGCCGGACGCTCGACTACCTCACCCGCAGCGATCTGGTTGGCCAGACGAGGACTTAGCAGTTCGATGCGCGCCGCATTCAGCACAGTCGGGGCGTTATCGGCTTCGCTGCCGTCGAGCAGAAGGTCACTCATTACTGGGTCGCAACCTCGGAACTCGGGATTCGCAGGTCCTGGCCGATTTTCAATTCATCGGTCTTCAGGTTATTGGCACTGCGCAGCGTGGCGATGTTCATGTCATAGCGCGCCGCGAGCATAGCCAGGGTTTCGCCGGAGCGCACCACATGGTTGCGCGGCCCTTGGGCCAGCTTGCCGTTGTCACGCAGCCAGGCAATATAGGTGCCCTGCGGCGGATTCTGCTGGAAGAACTGCTTCACGCCGGAAGTGATCGAGCGCGCCAACGCTTGCTGGTGTGATGCAGAGCCAAGCTTGTTGGCTTCGTTGGCGTTGGAGATGAAGCCGGTTTCCACCAGAATCGACGGAATGTCCGGCGACTTGAGCACCATGAAGCCCGCCTGCTCGACGCGAGCCTTGTGCAGCGAGGTGACGCGGCCGATGTTGCTCAGCACTTTCTGGCCCACGTTCAGGCTCGACGACAGCGAGGCGGTCATGGACAAGTCCAGCAGTACCCCAGCCAGCATGCGGTCCTTGTCATCGAGGCTGACCGCACCGGCACCACCGATCAGGTCGGAACGGTTTTCACTGTCTGCCAGCCAGCGCGCGGTTTCGGAGGTCGCGCCGCGATCCGACAGGGCAAACACCGAGGCGCCGAATGCAGCAGAAGACGGGGCCGCGTCGGCGTGAATGGACACGAACAGGTCTGCGCCCTTGGCGCGGGCAATCTCGGTACGTTTGCGCAGCGGGATGAAGTAGTCGCCGGTTCGCGTCAGCTCGGCGCGGTAGCCTTTTTCAGCGTTGACCTGGCGCTGCAACTCCTTGGCAATCGACAGCACCACGTTTTTCTCTTTCTGACCCGCGCCGCCCGAGGCGCCCGGGTCTTCACCACCGTGCCCGGCATCGATCACGACCACGATGTCGCGCTTGCCATTGGGCACCGGGGTCAATTTGATTTCCGGTTTGGCAGGGCTGACCGGAACCGCCGGTGCCGTGTTGGCGGGGGTATCCGGGATCACTGGCGTCGGGTTGGCATCGGCCGCGTTGTCGTAAAGGTCAACCACCAGACGGTTGCCATACTGCTGGTTCGGCGCCAGCGTAAAGCTCTTCGGGGTCACGCCCTTTTTCAGGTCGATGACCACGCGCAGATCGGTGGGCGTGCGCTGCGCAGAGCGCATGCTGCTGATCGGTGTATTGGCCGTCGGTACGTTCAGCGGTCCGCCGAGCGTCGCGCCGTTGATATCGATCACCAGACGATCAGGCGAAGTCAGGGTAAACAGGCTGTGCTGCACCGGCCCGGTCAGGTCAAAGACCAGACGCGTGTTATCCGGCGCTCGCCATAAGCGGACACTTCGCACTTGCGTAGCGGCAACCGCCTCGACAGCCATGGCCATCAACAGCAGACCCACTACAGTAACCAGCGCGCGCATGCGCATACCTAACCCCATATCTATTTGAATTCCAAAGCCAAAGTGGCACACCAGCGTTCGCCACGCGAGCCCAGCGGGCTCAACATGACCGACCGACCGTCGCCGTGCGGGCCAATGGTAATGGTCAGGTCGGGCTTTGGCAAAAAGCCTGCACCGCGTTGGGGCCATTCAATCAGACAAAGTGCCTCGCCGTCGAAGTAATCACGCACGCCCATGAACTCAAGCTCTTCGGGATCTACCAGACGATACAGGTCGAAGTGAAACACCCGCACGGCATCGATTTCGTAGGGCTCGACCAGCGTGAAAGTCGGGCTCTTGACAGGCCCGGCGTGCCCGAACCCGCGAATCATTCCCCGCGAAAGGGTGGTTTTTCCGGCACCCAGATCGCCGTCGAGAAAAATCACGCCCTTGCCTTCGGTGACCTCGGCGAGGCGCGCACCAAAATGCATCATTGCCTCTTCACCCACCACATGCAGCGTTAATTCAGACACGGTTGCAGCTCCTCCAATAACTGACGAATGGCGGGAATAATATCGCTGGCGGCCAGCCCGCGACCTGTTTCACCGACCTGCTGACCGGCACTGGCGTGCAGCCACACGGCCAGACAGGCTGCGTCGAAGGGCTTCAGGTGTTGCGCCATCAGCGCGCCGATCAGGCCGGCAAGCACGTCACCCAGCCCGGCGGTTGCCATTGCTGGATGGCCGCGATCACATAACGCCAGTTGACCGTGTGCATCGGCGATCAGGCTGCCGGAGCCCTTGAGGACACAAACGGTATTGAATTTGCGGGCCAGTGCCCGAGCAGCGGCAAGGCGATCGGCCTGAATCTCTTTAATGCCGACGCCCAGCAAGCGCGCCGCCTCCCCCGGATGCGGGGTGATGACGCTGTGCGCGGGCAGGCTCACCTGCCCGGTCGCCAGCATGTTCAGCGCATCGGCGTCCCAGACTTGTGGCCGGTCAGCGTTGGCGGCGGCAGACAGCAGGCTGCGCCCCCAACTGGCCTGGCCCAGACCGGGACCAACCACCAGCACGCTGGCGGGCTCGATCAGCGCCATCAACTGATTGGCCGAACGGATCGCCGCACTCATGATTTCCGGCATGCGCGTCAAGGCAGCCGGCACGTGTTCGGCGCGGGTCGCCAGGGTGAGCATGCCGGCACCGCTGCGCAATGCGCTTTCGGCGCTGAGCAACGCGGCACCGCCAAAGCCGTGATCGCCGCCGATGACCAGCACACGCCCGAACATGCCTTTATGGGCCGTGCGCGGGCGTGGCGGCAGCACCGGCAGGTTGAAAGTGTCCAGACGTTTCGCGCTTGCTTGAGTCTGTGCGACCAACGAGGGATCGGCCTGTAGATCGTCAAAAACCAGTTCGCCGACACAATCAGCCGCCTCGCCGGTCAGCAGCCCTGCTTTCAGGCCGATGAAGGTCACCGTCAGATCGGCACGCACCACAACACCGAGGGATTGCCCGGTGTCGGCGCTCAAGCCTGACGGAATGTCCACGGCGGCAACCGGCAGACCGCTGGCATTGATTGCTTCGATGGCCGAACGATAAGGCTCGCGCACGTCGCCGTTAAGCCCGGTGCCGAGCAAGGCATCCAGCACAACGCCCTTCAGCGACTGCCCGGCCCAGGCGTGAACAGTCACGTCAGCAGCCATGGCATAGGCTGCTGCCGCATCGCCCGTCAGCGCGTCCGGCGCGCCGACTGCCAGCACACTGACCTGCCAGCCCGCCTTGTGCGCCAGCGCTGCCACCAGATACCCGTCACCGGCGTTGTTGCCACGCCCGGCCAGCACGGTCAGCTCGTTCATTTCCGACCAGCGCCGGCGTAGCGCACGCCATGTGGCATGGGCAGCGCGCTGCATCAGTTCCAGGCCCGGCGTACCGGCGGCAATCAGCCGGGCGTCGAGGTCGCGGACCTGCGCTGCGCTGTACAGCGCGTCGGGTAAATGAGGTTTAGTGTCGAACATGCGTCTATGGGCTCCGATGTCTGGCAGAATTATACGCACCTTGGCCCCGGTTTCTCTCTGCGCATGTCCGCTATTACTGCTGAACTTCCTACTTCCGATGATCTTGCCGCCCTTGCCCTGTCGATCAAGGCGTGGGGGCGTGAGCTGGGCTTTCAGGAAGTTGGGATAAGCGGCCTGGATCTGGCAGAGCACGAGCAGCACCTGCAACGCTGGCTCGATGCGGGTTATCACGGCGAAATGGACTATATGGCAGCCCATGGCAGCAAACGTTCCCACCCGGAAGAACTGGTGCCGGGGACCCTGCGTGTGGTGTCGCTGCGCATGGATTATCTGCCGGGCGACAGCGAAATGGCCCAGCGCCTGATAGAGCCGGAAAAAGCCTACGTTTCACGCTACGCCCTGGGCCGTGACTACCACAAGTTGATCCGCAAGCGTCTTCAGCAACTGGCCGAACGCATTCAGCAGGCCATCGGGCCATTTGGCTTCAGGGCCTTTGTCGACAGCGCGCCGGTGCTGGAAAAGGCCATCGCCGAACAGGCCGGGCTGGGCTGGATCGGCAAAAACACATTGGTGCTCAATCGCAAGGCGGGGAGCTTTTTCTTTCTCGGCGAGCTGTTTGTCGATATTCCGCTGCCGGTGGATGCGCCCCACGCGACCGAACACTGCGGACGCTGCACGGCCTGCCTGGATATCTGCCCGACTGCTGCGTTTGTCGGGCCTTATGTGCTGGATGCGCGGCGCTGTATTTCTTACCTGACCATTGAGCTGAAGACGGCAATTCCCGAAGAGCTGCGGCCGTTGATTGGTAACCGGGTGTTCGGCTGTGACGACTGCCAGATCGTCTGCCCCTGGAACCGCTTCGCCCGCCCTACCGGGCAGAGTGATTTTCAGCCACGCCACAACCTGGATAACGCCGGGCTGGCCGAACTGTTTCTATGGGACGAAGAAAAATTTCTCGGCAACACCGAAGGCTCACCCCTGCGCCGCGCCGGATACGAACGCTGGCTACGCAACCTGGCCGTCGGTCTCGGCAACGCGCCTTCCACCATTCCGGTCGTAGAAGCCCTGCGGGCACGCCGCGACTACCCGTCGGAGCTGGTCAGGGAGCATGTGGAATGGGCGTTGCGGCGGCATGGTGTGGCGCCGCTTTGAACCCGCAGCGTGGCGCGCAGTTGTGACGCGGAGCGTCACGAAGGGCATTCCCACGCTGGAGCGTGGGGAACGATAATTCTCCAACTATCGTGCCTACGCTCTGCGTCCGCTTCAAGGCTCGTCTTTATAGACGAACTTGGGCATTTCCCAGCGGAAACGGATGGCCAGCAGGCGCAGCAGCAGGCCGCCGAACAAGGTGATCAATACGGCTTGCTCGTTCGGCAGTTGCAGAGACTGGCACAGCAAAAAGCACCACGCAGCCAGAAATGAAACGCTGGCGTACAGCTCGCGGCGGAAGATCAGCGGGATGTCGTTGCAAAAGATGTCGCGCAGGATGCCGCCGAATACGCCGGTAATAACACCGCACACCGACGCAATCACCAGTCCATGCCCGGCTTCCAGCGCGGTCATGCAGCCGATCAAGGTGAACGCCACCAGGCCCAGCGCATCAAGCACCAGAAACAGCGAACGCAGATGGCGCATCAGTGGCGCGATGAAGATCGTCACCAACGCTGCCACGCTGGTCAGCATCAGGTATTCCGGGTGTTTGACCCAGGTCAGCGGGTAGTGGCCGATCAAGACATCGCGCACCGAACCGCCACCCAGCGCCGTCACGCAGGCGATCAGCACCACTCCGAACCAGTCCATCCCGCGACGCCCGGCCGACAGTGCGCCGGTCATGGCCTCAGCGGTGATGGCGATCAGATAAAGCATCAGTAGCATGGCGGCGACTCTGCGACAAAGGCGCGCAGTCTAACCAGCGGACTTGCGCACTGAAAGAGTGCAGCAAAGATTATTCGCCGCACGCCAAGGCCCTGCTATCGATCGGTCACGGCTTGATGAAGTGCTCGCGATAAAAGCGCAGCTCGGCGATCGACTCACGGATGTCGTCCAGCGCCAGATGTGTGCTGCCTTTCTTGAACTTGAGCTCGGGAGACCAGCGGGCAGCCAGTTCCTTGAGTGTCGAGACGTCCAGGTTGCGATAGTGGAAGTAGTTTTCCAGCGTCGGCATGTGGCGATACAGAAAGCGACGATCCTGGCAGATGCTGTTGCCGCAGATCGGCGAACTGCGCTCGGGCACCCACAATTTGATGAACTCCAGGGTCTGCGCCTCGGCTTCAGCCATGCTGACGGTGCTTTCACGCACGCGCTGGGTCAGGCCCGAGCCGCCGTGCTGGCGAGTGTTCCACTCGTCCATTTTTGCCAGCGTCTCGTCGCTCTGATGCACGGCGATGACCGGCCCTTCCGCCAGCGTGTTCAACTCACTGTCCGTGATGATCGTGGCCATTTCGATGATGACATCGGTATCAGGGTCCAGTCCGGTCATTTCCAGATCGATCCAGATCAGGTTCTGCTTGTTCTGCATGTGTCGACTCCTCAGCGTAGGCGCGCAGTTTAGCTCACCCTGCCGTGATAGACTCCTGCCGATCAAACGCACAGCTTAATTCATCGGTTACATCACATCGGAACACCCATGGCCAAACGCCAACTCAATCGACGTCAGAACTGGCGCATCGAAAAAATTCAGGGCGAGCGCGCTGCCCGCGCGGCAAAACGCGAGTCCGTGACACTCGAAACACTGGAAGGCGGCGACCTCGGCCCCGAGCAGACCGGCCTGGTGATCGCTCACTTCGGCGTACAGGTTGAAGTCGAGGCCCAGGAAGGCGAGGAAAGCGGCAAGGTCTTTCGTTGCCACCTGCGCGCCAACCTGCCCGCACTGGTCACCGGCGACCGCGTCGTATGGCGTGCCGGCAATCAGGGCATCGGGGTGATCGTCGCGCAGCTGCCGCGCACCACCGAACTGCGCCGCCCGGATTCCCGTGGCCAGCTCAAGCCTGTGGCCGCCAACGTCGATCTGATCGTGATCGTCTTTGCGCCGATGCCCGAGCCACACGCCAATCTTATCGACCGTTACCTGGTCGCTGCCGAGCACGCCGGGATTCATCCGCTGCTGCTGCTGAACAAGGCCGACCTGATCGACGAGCAGAACGCACCGGCGCTGAATGCGTTGCTGGCGGTCTATCGCACCCTCGGTTATCCGGTACTGGAAGTGTCCGCCCACCACGGCGACGGCATGCAGAAGCTGCAAAGCCAGCTTGATGGCCACATCAGCGTGTTCGTCGGTCAGTCCGGTGTCGGCAAGTCCTCGCTGGTCAACAGCCTGCTGCCGGAAACCGATACCCGTGTCGGCCCGCTGTCCGAAGTGTCCGGTCAGGGTACGCACACCACCACCACCGCCCGCCTGTTTCACTTCCCGGGCGGCGGCGATCTGATCGACTCACCGGGTATTCGTGAATTCGGCCTGGGCCACGTCAGCCGTGCCGATGTAGAGGCCGGCTTCATCGAGTTCAACGACTTGATCGGCACGTGCCGTTTCCGCGACTGCAAGCATGACCGCGAGCCGGGCTGTGCCTTGCTCAAGGGTCTGGAAGACGGTCGTGTGCAACAGCAGCGCATGAACAGCTACCGCTCGATCATTGCCAGCCTGCCGCAAGAAAGTTACTGAACACCGCAGACTGAAAGCCGCACACAAAAACGCCGCGATGATCGCGGCGTTTTCGTAGGTGTTGCTGCTTAGTTCTGAGCGGGCTCGATACGCAACTTACCGTCGTCGAAGATGTTCAGCTTTTGCCGAAGCTCGTGAGGCTGAGCGTAGGCCTGCGGATCGGGCGGCGTAGCACTCGAAGCTCCCGGAGCAGCAGGTGCCGCTGGCGCTGGTGCCGGAGTTGCTGGTGCCGCTGGATTGGCGGGTGGCGCACCGCCGGAGTTCTGATCGCCTTCGATACGATGCTGAGCCTTTTTGGTCAAGACCACGATATCGATGCGACGGTTGACCGGATTGGTAGGGTTCTGGTGGTCGTAGAGCGCCGACGAGGCATAGCCCACCACCCTTGCCACCTGTGAATCCGGATACGTCCCGGCAACCAGCGCGCGACGAGCAGCATTGGCGCGGTTGGCCGACAGCTCCCAGTTGCCGAACCCGCCACTGCCCACGAAAGGCGTTGCATCGGTGTGACCGCTGATGCTGATCTTGTTCGGCACGCTTTTGATGGTGTCAGCCAGTGCCAGCAGAATGTCTTCGAAATAAGGCTTGAGGCGGGCACTGCCCGAGTCGAACATTGGCCGGTTTTCGGCATCCATGATCTGGATACGCAAGCCGTCCTGAGTGATCTCGAACAGAATCTGGTCCTTGAATTTCTGCAGCTGCGGGTTTTCCTCGACCTTGTTCTGCAGTTCCTGCAACAGCATCTCCAGACGCTCCTGCTCGACCGCCTCAGCCTTGGCCTCCGACGTCTCCGCCTCGATAGGCACGGTATCCGGCGACGGCGTGGTCTTGACCTCGGGGTTGAGGGTCTGGTTGGGCGACATTTCCGGCGAACCACCCAGGTCGATCACGTACGGCGAACCACTGTCCGAAAAGCCCACAGGGTCCTTGAAGTACCCTGCAACGGCCAGCAACTGCTCAGGGGTAGCGGACGACATCAGCCACAGCACCAGGAAGAACGCCATCATGGCTGTCGCGAAGTCAGCGAAAGCGATTTTCCAGGCGCCACCGTGGTGTCCGCCACCGAAGCGCTTGACGCGCTTGATGATTATCGGCTGATTATTTTCCATGACTTAGCGACCGCGAACCGCTTGTTCCAGCTCACTGAAGCTGGGGCGATGCAGCGGATACAGAACCTTGCGGCCGAATTCGACAGCCAGCGAAGGCGGCATGCCCGAGGCAGAAGCCACCAGTGACGCCTTGATGCTTTCGTAAACGTTCATTTCTTCCTTGGCGTCGTGCGCAAGGCTGGTGGCCAGCGGCCCGAAGAAACCGTAAGCCGCGAGAATACCGAAGAACGTACCGACCAGCGCCGCACCTACGTGCATACCGATCGCAGCCTTGTCGCCCGAACCCAGCGACGCCATGGTCACCACGATACCCAGTACCGCCGCCACGATACCGAAGCCTGGCATACCGTCGGCGATACCGGTAATGGCGTGGGATGGGTGCTCGAGATCTTCTTTCATGCTCAGCAGCTCCATGTCGAACAGCCCTTCCAGCTCATGGGGAGCCATGTTGCCGGACGACATGATGCGCAGGTAGTCACAGATGTACGCCGTCATGCGCTCATCTTTCAGCACACCCGGGTATTTGGCGAAGATCGGGCTGGAAGCAGCGTCTTCGATATCCCCTTCAATCGCCATCATGCCCTCACGGCGGCTCTTGTTGAGGATTTCGTAGACCAGCCCCAGCACTTCGAGGTAATAGGCATGCGTGAAGCGCGTACCGAACATCTTCAGCGACTTCTTGAACACGTGCATGAACATGTAGCCAGGGTTGGCCTGGAGGAACGCGCCCAGTGCAGCACCGCCGATAATCAAGACCTCGTAGGGCTGGAACAGCGCCATGATCTTGCCATGGGACAGAACATATCCGCCGAGGACGCTCGCGATGACGACAATGATGCCGATGATTTTAGCCATAGGAGAAAATACTTTACTGAGTCGGGTTCAGGGACAGTGCGGAAGTTCTTGAATCTCTTCTTCTCCTTATCGGCCCATCTGGGCCAGACTATAGCCGGTTCTTGTGAAAAACCGTTTTGCCCTGTCAATCAAAGGGTGAAAATGGCCGGGCCGCCCTGCACACTGGCAGTCCTCCAGCCCAGATAATCAGTCGCACAGGCCACCGAATGCCGACAGAAAGCGCACCACATCACCTGGCTCCAAAAACGCTTGATGCCTGGGTCAAACAACTCGACGGTATCGCGTTGCCGGTTCCTGCCGTCAATCATGCTCACGTTCGTTCAGCGCTCAATGACAGCCGCCGTTCGCTGCGTGAAATCGCCGAAATGATGCAGGAAAGTCCTGCACTGGTGCTGAGTGTGATGCGCGAAGCCAACCATCACACCCACGGGATGACCGAGCAGGCCGAAAGCCTAGAAATCGCCATCAATCGCTTGGGGCTGGCGCGCACTGAAACCCTGCTGGGTCGCCTGCCAGCCAAACCACCCGCAGAAATCCCCGCCGCCTATCGCCAGCTGATCCTGGTCAGCCAGCACGCCACTCAACAGGCCAACGGGCTTTTTGCCAGCCGGCTTGCGCGGCTCTGGCAGGATATTCATCTGGGCAGCCTGCTGTTCCTCGCGCCGCTCTGGCCCATGGCGCTGGCCTATCCAAAATTGCTGGAAGAGCTGGAAGTAAGGGTTATCCACAAGGGACACTCCAGCGACGCGGTGGAAAAAGAGCTATTTGGCGTCAACCTGCTGGACTTGTGCCTGGCGCTGGCCGAGTTCTGGCGTCTGCCGGTCTGGGTGACCCGCGGCTACAAGCTGCTGATCAATGAACGACGCGAGCTGGCCAAGACGCTGCGCATCGCCCGTGAAAGCCGCAGCCCGCTGGAACAGCAACAGCTGATGGACGCTGACCCCAACCTGCGCCGCTGGCTGAATCAGCCCGCCAATACCGTGTTGCTGGGCAACGGCCTGGCGCTGGCGGCACAACAGGCCTGGAACAGCCCGCACTGCCTGCGCTGGGAGCGACTGACCAGCCTTTATCTGCAACAACCGCTGAGCGAAGTGCAACAACAGGCGCACCAGAACGCGGCCAGCAGCGCGCGCATTCATGCGGAAAACGATCTGTGGCACCCGGCCGAATCGCTGATCTGGCCGTGGGATGCGCGTCGCGTCCGGCGCGATAACGAACCCACACCACCGCCATCGGCCGACGCCCTGCAATTATGGCGCAAGCAGTGCGCCGAGCTGTTGCAGGAGCCGAGCCCGTTCATCAACGCCATGCACCTGACCACCTCGGCTCGTGATGCGTTCATGGCGTGCGGCATGCAACGGGTCATGCTGCTGATGCTCGACAAGACCTCATCGGTGCTACGGGTCAATCAGCTTGCCGGTCTGCCCCAGGACGCCGCCACCTTGCAGCTGTTCGTCAAGGAAAGCACCGTGCTGCAACGCCTGCTGACCCAGCCGACCCAGCTGCGTATGACGCCGGCCAACAACGCACAGTTTTCGGCTTTGCTGCCCGCGCCGCTCAAGACACTGTTCAGCGGCCAGAACTGGCTGATTCGCTCGCTGAGCAATAACGGCAAGGTCATGCTGCTGGTCGTCGCGGACCAGGGTGGCGGTGTCTTGTCGGAAATTTCCGTTCAGGCATTCGGAAAAACCGCGCAATGTATTGAACGGGCACTTGGTATCTTTAGTCATCGCAAAGCGTGAGGCCTGGCGTACAATTCGCCTCTTTCTTTCCCCCGGAGGCTGCAAATGTCCGAATTCACTGGCTTGTCGCTGGTCATCGAACCCAACGATCTGCTTCAGCGCCTTGACGCTCCTGAACTGATCCTCGTGGATCTGACCAGCAGCGCTCGCTACGAAGCCGGGCATATTCGCGGCGCCCGCTTTGTCGATCCGAAACGCACGCAACTGGGCACACCCCCTGCGCCCGGCCTGCTGCCGGAGCATGCCGGGCTTGAGCAGTTGTTCGGCGAGCTGGGGCACAACCCCGATGCGGTCTACGTGGTCTACGATGACGAAGGCGGCGGCTGGGCCGGGCGCTTCATCTGGCTGCTGGATGTCATTGGCCATACGCGCTACCACTATCTGGACGGCGGCGTGCTGGCCTGGGAAGCCGAATCGTTGCCGCTGAGCACCGAGGTGCCGCCGGTTGCGGGCGGCCCGGTAACGCTGACGCTGCACGACGAACCGACCGCCACCCGTGAATACCTGCAAAGCCGCCTGGGCGCAGCCGACCTGGCGATCTGGGACGCGCGCGGCCCGACCGAGTACTCAGGCGAAAAAGTGGTTGCAGCCAAAGGCGGGCACATCCCCGGTGCCGTCAACTTCGAATGGACCGAGGGCATGGACAAGGCGCGCAACCTGCGCATTCGTCAGGACATGCCAGAAATTCTGCGCGACCTGGGCATCACTCCCGACAAGGAAGTGATCACCCATTGCCAGACCCACCACCGCTCTGGCTTCACCTATCTGGTGGCGAAAGCGCTGGGTTATCCAAGGGTCAAGGCGTACGCCGGCTCGTGGGGCGAATGGGGCAATCATCCGGAAACCCCGGTGGAAGGACCCGCAGCGGTTTCAGCGCCCGTCGAGCCCGTCGAACCGGCCCGGCCCGTTCCGCCAGTCGAAGCTGCCGACCCCGTTCGCGCTACCGAGCCAGGCCGGACCTCTCAAAAATCTTCAGGAACCTCTTCAGGACCCTCAATGAAAGACCGTCTGTTTATTCTCAGTCAGTACCTGTTGCCGCACCACTTGCTGTCCCGACTGGCTGGCTGTGTCGCCGAGTGCCGCGTGCGCTGGTTCAAGAACGCATTTACCGCCTGGTTCGCCCGCCGCTATCAGGTGGACATGTCGCAGGCGCTGGTCGAAGACCTGACCTCCTACGAGCACTTCAACGCCTTTTTCACCCGCGCCCTGAAACCCGACGCGCGTCCGCTGGACACCACCCCCGGCGCGATTCTGTCGCCCGCCGACGGGGCAGTCAGTCAACTGGGCCCGATCGAGCATGGCCGGATCTTCCAGGCCAAGGGTCATAGCTTCAGCGTCCTTGAATTGCTGGGCGGCGACCCGAAGCTTTCTGCGCCGTTCATGGGCGGCGAGTTCGCCACGGTCTACCTGTCGCCGAAAGATTACCACCGCGTGCACATGCCGCTCGCCGGTACGCTGCGTGAAATGGTCTACGTGCCGGGTCGCATCTTTTCGGTCAACCAGACCACCGCTGAAAACGTACCGGAGCTGTTCGCCCGTAACGAACGCGTGGTTTGCCTGTTCGATACCGAGCGCGGGCCAATGGCCGTAGTGCTGGTGGGTGCAATGATCGTGGCGTCGGTCGAAACAGTCTGGGCCGGGCTGGTCACGCCGCCCAAGCGTGAACTGAAGACTTTCCGTTACGACGAAGCGGCACGTGCGCCGATCCATCTGGAGAAAGGCGCAGAGATGGGTCGCTTCAAGCTGGGCTCTACCGCCATCGTGCTGTTCGGGCCGAACCAGGTGCAATGGGTCGAGCAACTGAAGGCTGGCTCCAGCGTGCAGATGGGGCAGGCGTTGGCGGTTCCGAAACACGCCTGATAGCCGATAGCTGCCTGAAGCTGAAAATACATGGGTCCTGCCTGAACGGCAGCACCCATGCGGCGTCAAACCGGAGCGAAGCTGGCATAAAGCCACACTTACTGCGCGGTTTCACCGATGCTGGTAGAGTCACTCATTTGACGTTGTAGGATACTTCGCACGTTCATGGCGTATGCTGGACACATCTCTGTAGGACGATGGTGTCAGCCACCCAATTAATGCCGTCGCCCGTTCCAGTGAGTCGTTGGAGTCTGCCTTTCACATGAGTAATTTTAGCCTCCCTCTGTTGTTGCGTGCCCCCACGCCAACGCAGTCGAGCCTGACGTTCTGTGAAGCCACTCCACGCGACCTGAAACGCTGGATCTCCAGACTGCCCAAGGCAAATCTCGGGGAAATGGCGCGCCAGCTGTATCAAGGCCTGACCGAACTGAACCAGTTGGTCACCCCCAGCGACAACCGTTTGCAACTGCTTGAACTGCTACGCCCCGAGGTGTATTTCGTCTGCAAGCACCTTGAGCGTCACTTTCTCAACCAGGCCATCGTGCTCGACGAGCGGCCGCGCAAGGTTGCCAATCTTTGCCAGGCCCTGCAAAACCACTTGGCGACTGGCTACAAGCAGATCATTCAGCAGGTCGCAGCGCGTTACAGCAAGGATCAGAGCGGCCTGCTCGGCACCGCACTGCAACGCGCGCTGCATGGCCTCAACGGGCCGCTGATTCGCGCCAACCAGCTCTATTGCCCGGTGCAGGAAGGGCTCTGGCTCGAGATTCACCAGCTCTATCAGATCGCCCGTCATTACGGGCTGCATTACGCAATGATCGACGAGCCTCTGGCGCACCACACCAAAGCCCTGAGCGTCGAACAAACCTATGTGATTGCCCTGCTGATGGGCTGCTCGCGCTGCAATCAGATGCGCCAATTGAATATCGGCAAGCTGGCCGACGCGCTCGAAGCCTGGAGCCCGCTGGTCAAGCTGCAATCGCCTGCTGAAGAAAGCAGCCTGTTTGCGCTGGACGCCACTGCTGACAAGCCGCCGTTGTACAGCACGCTGTTCACTGATGAGAAGATGCACGGACTGCTCGGCATCAATACCGCTGCGCTGGCGGAAGCAATCAATCAGTATCTGGCCCTGCCGGATGATCAACGCTCACCGTCCAGGCTGCTGATACCGACCGGCATCAATACCGACTTGCTGCAACATCTGGCAGCGGCCTGGGGCGATGTGGCCGAACGCGTCTTCCAGCGCACCGCCGGGCAAGGCACGCTGAAACTGTGCATCGGCATGAGCGCTCTGCATTATTACGTTGCCGGTCAGAAATCGTTCAGCCAGCTGCTACAGTTGCAGAACGCGACCAGTGTGGCGAGTTTTTCGCTCAAGATGGCCAACGACTCCGAGGATGATCCCTGGTCTTCGGCCTTCGACACACAGCGCGGCAATACCTCATCGGTCCTGCTGCCGTATGAAGAGATCGAATACCCGAAAATCGACGGCGACACTGACTCGCTTTCCAACGGTCAGCACACATTCCCGACGTTTGACCTGAACATCGTCAACCACAGCCCCGGTGGTTATTGCCTGGCGTGGCAGAAGGATGTGCCACAACAATTGCAGGCGGGCGAACTGGTGGGTATTCAGGACGATGCCGGCCAGGGCTGGAGCGTGGCCATTGTGCGCTGGGTTCGCCAGGTACGCAGCGGCGGTACGCAGATGGGCATCGAATTGATCGCGCCTTTTGCCCAGCCATGCGGCATGCAGTTGATCCGAGAGCAACAGAACAGCCAGTACTTGCGTACCTTGATGCTGCCGGAAGTACGCGCCATGGACAAACCGCCGACCGTGCTCGCGCCGCGCCTGCCGTTTCAGGAAGGCAGCAAGGTGATGATCAACGTCAGTGGCGAGGAACGCCGGGCCTCACTGAACAACCGGCGCATCAGCAGCGCCAGTTACAACCAGTTCGAGTATCAGATGTACGACGCACCGAAAGCGGCCGAGACCGAAAAAGTGCAGCCGGGGCAGGAGTTCGATTCCTTGTGGGGCTCGCTGTAGCCGCCGCAATCCATTGGCGAATCACGACGACGTACCACGCCAGACTCAGTGCTGCGCCTCACGGTCGCGGAAACCCAGCAAATACAGCACACCGTCCAGCCCCAACGTCGAAATCGCCTGTCTGGCAGATTGCTTGACCAGCGGCTTGGCGCGGAATGCCACGCCCAGCCCGGCAATTGCCAGCATCGGCAGATCATTGGCCCCGTCGCCGACCGCGATGGTCTGCTCAAGGCTCAGGCCTTCCTTGTGCGCAAGTTCGCGCAGCAGGTCGGCTTTACGCTGAGCATTGACGATGGGCTCGACGGCAACGCCGGTCACCTTGCCGTCGACCACTTCCAGCTCGTTGGCGAATACATAGTCGATGCCCAGTTTCGCTTGCAGCTGTTTGGCAAAGTAGGTGAAGCCACCCGACAGAATCGCGGTCTTGTAGCCCAGGCGCTTGAGTTCGGCGAACAGTGTTTCAGCGCCTTCGGTAAGCCTTAGCGAGGCACCGATTTCATCCAGCACGCTGACGTCCAGCCCCTTGAGCAGCGCCAGACGCTCCTTGAAGCTTGCGCTGAAATCCAGCTCGCCGCGCATCGCCCGCTCGGTGATCTCGGAAACCTGCTCGCCGACGCCTGCGGCCTTGGCCAGTTCGTCGATCACTTCCGCTTCGATCAGGGTCGAGTCCATATCGAACACTGCCAGGCGGCGGTTGCGACGGAACAGTGAATCCTGCTGAAAAGCGATATCGACGTTCAGATCCTGCGCCACGGCAAGAAACTCGGCCTGCATGGCTTTAGGGTCGGCAGGCTCGCCGCGCACGGTGAACTCGATGCAGCCCTTGCCTTTGTCGACCGGCGTATCGAGTGGCATGCGCCCGGAAAGACGGTCGATCTGATCGATGTTCAGCCCGTATTTCGCGGTAATGGCGCTGACGCACTGCAATTGCTCGGCAGTGACTTTGCGGGTCAGCAACGTCACGATATGCCGCGCCTTGCCCTGGCCGTCGACCCACAGCTGATAATCTTCTTCGGACACCGCCGTGAAGCGCACCTGCTGATCCAGCTTGTAGGCCGTGAACAGAATATCCTTGAGCACAGACGAGCCTTCGACGGTATCCGGAATTTCAACCAGGATGCCGAACGACAGGGTGTCGTGGATCACCGCCTGACCAATATCGAGAATGTTCACGCCACCCTGGGCGAGGACGCCGGTGATGGCTGCGGTGAGACCGGGACGGTCGACACCAGTGATGTTAATCAGGACGATTTCGCGCAAGGCGCACCCCCGCAGTGAAAAAAAACGCATTCTAACCACATTCAGTGACCATCGGGCACAGGCAGCGCTTTGCCGCTACTGGGTCGCTCGTTATACTGCGCGACAACTTCACCGAAAGAGCCGTGCTCTGTGAACCGGCCCACGCCCGTTAAAACCGATAATTTCTTCCTGCTCATCTTTCGTGCCCTGCGTCATCGCCGGATACCGATCGCTTTGCGCATTGCCAGCCATAACGTGATCCTGGTCGCCTTGGCGCTGGTGATCTACGCCGGTGTCATGGGGCTGCAGTTCAAGCAGGCCATGCATGAACAGGCTGATGCGCTGGGGCAGGCCCTGACGACCCAGACCGCCACCTCGGCCACCGAGCTGTTGGTGTCCAACGACATCCTCAGTCTCAACGTGCTTCTGGGCAATCTGGTCAAGAACCCGCTGGTGGCGCACGCCGCTATCTATAGCGTGGACAACCGTATTCTTGCGGAAGCCGGCCAGCGCCCGAAAAACGGGATTCTGGGTGAGGCGCAGGGGCTGTATGAAATCAAGATAACCTTCCAGGACACGATGGCGGGTCATCTGCGCATCAGCCTCGACATGTCGCAGTTCCAGCAGCCGATGACCATCAGCCTGCAAAGCATGGGCATTCTGGCCGGTATCCTGCTGGCACTCGCGCTGGCCCTGAGCCTGCGCCTGGGGCGGCATATCTCTACGCCGCTGATGCAGATGCGCATCTGGCTGCGCAACATCGACCCGTACACCCCGGCCACTGACCGTCAGGATGAGATCGGCGACCTTGCCCGTCAGTTGCGCACCTCGTTCGCGCCACCCGAGCCAGAGCCGCTGCCCGAGCCTGAAGCCGAATACGACGAACAGGATGATGACCCGTATCTGGAGCCGGAAGAAAAGCCTGCGCCAACGGTTTCGGTACGCACACCCGCCGCCAGCGAGCCGAAGCCTCGCCTGCCAGCGCCGCCCGTGCAGCGTCGCATCGTTGCCGAAGAAGATGAAGAAGACGAGGAAGATCCGTTCGCGGACCTGCGTGACACGTCAAGCAGCACACCGGCCGCGCGCCCCGCTGCCGCTTCTGCTGCTGTTCAGAGCGAGCCCCACGACAGCGCCGTGCTGGCCGTACAGCTTGGCGCGCAGGACCAGTTGCGCCGCCTGCCGCGTGCCCGTCTGACCGAACTGCTGCAACGTTATCGCGACTGCCTCGATCAGGCGGCTTCCCTGTACGAAGGCGAGCTGCACACCCTGAATGACGGCAGCACCCTGATGCTGTTCCACAGCCACGAAAGCGGCGAAGACTACCTGACCAATGCGATTTGCTGCGGCGAGCTGCTGCGGGCACTGAGTCATGCCTTGCAGATTGAAGTCGCAGACAGCGGCATCACCTTGCAACTGCAACTGGGCCTGACGCTGGGTGAAAACCTGAGCGATCTGAGTCAGATCGATCTGCTGCTGACCGAGACCGCTCAGGATGCATTGGCACTGTCACAGCACAGTCGCAACCTGCTGCTGGTAGAGCGGCGCATCAACGATGATCCGCTGATCCGCCAACGCGCGCGCATCCGCCCCATCGCCAGCCCCGAAGGCGCCTGCTGCGTGGAACGCCTGATGGAGCCCTACCCGTCAATGCTCGAACGGCAGCTGTCGCGCATGCATGAGACCAACAAGGTCTGATAGACCAGGCTTCTCGTGCCCATGCTCTGCGTCAGATCCTGAATGCGCGTTGCACCGCAGACCTGTGACGCGGAGCGTCACCCACGGCATTCCCACGCTGGAGCGTGAGGAACGATAGGTGTCCGAAAGAATACCTATAGTGCCCATGCTCCGCGCTCAGCGTTATACACAGTCCGCTTTTGATTCTGGCCATAGGCCGTAGGAGCGAACTTGTTCGCGAAAACGGTATTCCAACACCAGAAAATGCATTGAATATACCCCCCTCTTCGCGGACAAGTCCGCTCCTACGCCCTGCGGGCAGAAGCCTGATAAGGCACGTACTCAGGGTTCATCAACAAGGTCTGATGGACAAAGCTTCTCGTGCCCGCGCTCAGCGTTATACACAAGTCCGCTTTTGATTCTGGCCATAGGCCGTAGGAGCGAACTTGTTTGCGAAGACGGTATTTCAACACCGGAAAATGCATTGAATATACCGCCCTCTTCGCGGACAAGTCCGCTCCTACGCCCTGCGGGCAGAAGCCTGATAAGGCACGTATTCCGGGTTCATCAACAAGGTCTGATGGACCAGGCTTCTCGTGCCCATGCTCCGCGCCAGACCCTGAATGCGCGTTGCACCGCAGACCTCTGACCCGGAACATCACGAAGGCCATTCTTAAAGAGGGCCATTCGCCCAGCCAACAAAAAGCCCGCATCGCTGCGGGCTTTTTGTTGTGGCAGATCCTGATGGCAGACCTAGAAGCGGAACACTTCAAGATCGGTCCGTATAGGGGACGCCAGCGGCATTCTTGGCTTGTCGGGCTCTTTGGCCTTCGCGACCGGGGCTTTCTTCGGCTCATCCAGTGGCTGCCAGGCAATCGGTTTGATTGCCGTGCTGACCTGATCGACCAGGCGCTGCAAGAGCATACCTTGCGCCTTGACCTGATCGGCCGAGCTACCGGAATGGACCTGTTCAAGGTGCACCAGCCGGCTATCGCGCACATGGCCCTTGCGGTCCAGAAGGCGCCATTGCGCATCCAGAACGGCAGGCTGTCTGGCGCCGGAGTCCAGTCGTGTGATCGACAATACAACCTGAACATCCGGG
The DNA here is from genome assembly GCF_023278085.1 of Pseudomonas syringae. Classification (NCBI taxonomy): domain Bacteria; kingdom Pseudomonadati; phylum Pseudomonadota; class Gammaproteobacteria; order Pseudomonadales; family Pseudomonadaceae; genus Pseudomonas; species Pseudomonas syringae. The sequence goes on from NZ_CP066265.1 coordinate 4,827,828, forward strand.
GTGAAATTGGCAACCGCAGGCGCCATCACGACGCGCTGGCTGTCCAGTTTCCAGGCCAGTTGCCGCAACAGCAACTGGTCGATATCCGACGACAGATTGCCCGCCCAGCGCCCGTCGGGCGATACGGTCAAGGTGCCATCGGGCTGGCGTTGCAGAAGGGTTTCGCGTTGCAGATAGTCGGCCACCGAAACAGGACCCAGCAATACTGCCAGACCGCTACTCTGTTTCGGCTGACCCGGCTCACCGCTATCGAGCTGATAAAGCGCGGTCGGCTGGCGCGAACTGCAACCAGCCAGACCCAGAACGCCAGTCATCAGCAAGATCAGGGGAAAACGTAAAAAATTCATCATCCCATCCAAGTGGCCGTCCAGAGACTGGCCACGGTATAAGTGCTTTCAAGACCCATGCAGGCACAGAGCCACGCATGCACCCCAAGACCTCATATCATCCGTGAATATGCATCGTGACTCCAGCGATTATGCATCGTACTTCATGGCAAAACGAAGAACACTGGTGCCAGATCAACGTTTTCAGCTATTTTCCACCAATAACGCGTCGACGCGCTGGAAGCCCCTTGGCAGCTTATTACCCCGTCTGCCCCGCTCACCCTTGTAATGTTCGAGATCCTCAGGTTTGAGCGAAAGCGTTCGTTTGCCCGCCTGAAGCACAAGCGTAGCGCCCTGCGCGATAACAGCCAGATCAGTTACATATTCTTCGCGACTGGCAACCCGCTCGCCCGGAATACCAATGATCTTGTTGCCCTTGCCTTTGCCCAATTGCGGCAGATCGCTTATCTTGAAGACCAGCAGGCGACCTTCGGTGGTCACCGCCGCCAGCCAGTTCTGCTCACGGTCAGGCACGGAGCGCGGCAGAATCACCTTGGCGCCAGCCGGCAAGCTCAGCAGCGCTTTACCCGCCTTGTTCTTGGCCTGCAAATCTTCGCCTTTGACCACGAAACCGTAACCGGCGTCAGACGCGATCACGTACAGCGCGTCGTCTTCCGGCATCAGTACGCACTCGAACGTCGCGCCCGGTGGCGGTTGCAGCTTGCCAGTCAACGGCTCGCCCTGCCCCCGTGCCGACGGCAAGGTGTGTGCAGGCACCGAGTAGCTGCGCCCGGTCGAGTCGATAAACACCGCAAACTGATTGGAACGGCCAATGGATGAGGTTTTGAAACCATCCCCCGCCTTGTAGGAAAGCCCCGTAGCGTCGATGTCATGACCTTTGGCGCAACGCACCCAGCCTTTTTCCGAGAGCACCACAGTGACCGGCTCGGTCGGCATCAGCTCGTTTTCAGACAGTGCCTTGGCCTCAGCCCTGGCGACGATAGGCGAACGGCGGTCGTCGCCGTAGGTTTCAGCGTCGGCGATCAGTTCGGCGCGAACCAGCTTGCGCAGCTTGGCCTCACTGCCCAACAAGGCTTGCAGTTTGGCTTGCTCCTTGCGCAAAGCATCCTGCTCGCTGCGCAGCTTCATCTCTTCCAGACGCGCCAACTGACGCAGACGGGTGTCGAGAATGTAATCGGCCTGGATTTCGCTCAGGTCAAAGCGCGCAATCAGCTCGGCCTTGGGATGCTCGGCGGTACGGATGATATGGATCACTTCATCCAGGTTCAGGTACGCCGTGAGCAAACCGTCCAACAGGTGCAGGCGATGCTCGACCTTGTCCAGACGGAATTGCAGACGACGACGCACCGTACCGATACGGAACGTCAGCCATTCGCTGAGCAGCGTCTTGAGGTTCTTGAGTTGCGGCTTGCCGTCCAGACCGATGATGTTGATGTTCACCCGGTAGCTGGATTCCAGCTCGGTGGTGGCGAACAGATGCTGCATCAGTTCATCCAGCTCAACCCGGTTGGAGCGCGGGATGATCACGATACGGCAAGGGTTTTCGTGGTCCGACTCGTCACGCAGGTCGGCAACCATCGGCAGCTTTTTGGCCTGCATCTGCGCGGCGATCTGCTCCAGCACCTTGGCACCGGACACCTGATGCGGCAGCGACGTGACGATAATGTCACCGTCCTCGATCCGGTAAACCGCCCGCATACGCACCGAACCACGACCGGTTTCGTAGATTTTCAGCAGGTCGGCGCGCGGGGTGATGATTTCCGCTTCGGTAGGATAATCCGGCCCGAGAATGTGCTCGCACAGCTCGGGGATCGTCGCCTTCGGGTCGTCCAGCAAACGCACGCAAGCGCTGGCGACTTCGCGCAGGTTGTGCGGCGGAACGTCAGTGGCCATGCCCACGGCAATGCCGGTGGTGCCATTGAGCAGAATATTCGGCAACCGCGCAGGCAAAACCGCCGGTTCGTCGAGTGTGCCGTCAAAGTTCGGCACCCAGTCTGCGGTGCCCTGGCCCAGCTCGCTGAGCAGCACTTCGGAATAGCGCGACAGACGCGCCTCGGTGTAACGCATGGCGGCGAAGGACTTGGGATCATCCGGCGCACCCCAGTTGCCCTGCCCGTCCACCAGCGTGTAGCGATAGCTGAACGGCTGAGCCATCAGCACCATGGCTTCATAGCAGGCCGAGTCGCCGTGCGGATGAAATTTGCCGAGCACGTCACCGACAGTACGCGCCGACTTCTTGTGCTTGGCGTCAGCGCCCAGGCCCAGCTCGCTCATCGCATAGATGATGCGCCGCTGTACCGGCTTCAGGCCGTCGCCGATGTGCGGCAAGGCACGGTCCATGATCACGTACATGGAGTAGTTGAGGTAGGCCTGTTCGGTGAAGTCCGCCAGTGATCGGCGTTCTACGCCATCCAGGCTGAGGTCAAGGGAGTCGCTCATGCGGGCCTCATTATTTCGTTGACTGGCGCAGCAGCAAGTTGCCGCCGCGCTGTGTGAATTCGAGTTGTTTCATTGCGCTCATGCCGAGCAGCACCTGTTCGCCTTCCAGACCAGGTGCTACCAGCGCACGCACGTTGCTTAAAACAATATCGCCCAGCTGCAGGCGGTCCAGCGTGGTACGAAAGCCCTGGCTATTGCCGTTGGCGGTGCTGACCGTGACCGGCAGGCCGCGCTTCAGGCCAAGGCTGTCGGCCATCTCACCGGGAATGGCGACGTCGGTCGCCCCGGTGTCGATCATGAGTTCCACCGTCCGGCCATTGATCTGACCGGTACTGACAAAGTGCCCCTGACGATTGCCTGCCAGTTGCACTTCTATATAGCCGTCACCGTGTTGCGAGGTGACTACTGCGTTAGGGTTCTGCTGCTTGTCTTCCCAACTGCCGAAAAAGCGCGTCGCCAGAAACAGACCGGCCGCCCAGGCCACGAGCATCAGTACCTTGCCAGCGCGCCTGCCGGGCTGCGGCTGATGTGCTGGCTGACTCACTGACCCTCGCTCCAGCCCGCTTTCGGCGCAGCAAAACGCCAGACAATCGGGCGTTTTTCACCGTCGGCACGCGCACCGAAGTTATTGTCGATGCCAATCCAGGCACCGCTCTCATCCACCACCAGCGCTTCCGTCAGGCCATAAGGTTGATCGTAACGGCGCGAAGGCAGCATGGCCTCTTTGGCGAACGACCAGCAACGTTCAACCTGCCCGGTCTGCAGGTCACGCCGACAGATGCGATACACCGCACGTTCCAGCGTGAACAGCTTGCCGTTGTACAGCGACAGATCAGAAAAATCCGTGGACACCTTTTTGCTGCCCTGCTCTGCCGGCAACGTGTCCAGACCGGATTCAGACAGCAGCACACAGCTTTGCCCGCAGTTCCAGCGATTCTGGTCACGCCTGACCACCAGCAAGCCGCGTTTCTCGCGCTCGGCAGCCAGCCAGATGCGGTCACCTGCGGCATTCACGGCGATGCCTTCGAAAATCGCGTTGAAGTGTTGCAACATGCCTTGCGCACGCGCCTGCTCGATCAGCTCTTTAGGCAGCGGCAACCACGAAGGCGGGCCACTGACCGGAACCTTGAGAACCGTGCCGTAGGCTTCGCTGATCAGGTAGCGATTACCGGCAGCGTCACAACTGACACCTTCGAAATCCAGGTTGCCACCACGCACCACCGCTGACAGGCCCGCCATCGAGCGCAGATTCAGCGGCAGGTCACTCTGCGGTGCCGGAGCCTCGATGGCGTGTGGCTCGGCCTTCCAGGTGTTTTCCGACACATCAAGACTGTAAAGCAGGTTGTCGTCGCGGTCGGAAACCGTCCATAGCCGACCATTGCACATGGCCAGCCCGGACAGATTGCCGCCGACCATGCCCTCCACCGGATGCTCGGATTGCAGCTTCAGGCCCTCGATCGGCGCGGCGAAAACCGCCACGCCTGTAGACGCCAGAACAGTAAAGACCAGCGTTGCGAGCCAGGCTCGCATCAAGTCAGAACCTCGGCGAGGTTGCCCTTCGACTCAAGCCAGGATTTGCGATCACCGGCGCGCTTCTTGGCCAGCAGCATGTCCATCATTTCCGCAGTGGCTGCGTAATCATCCAGGGTGAGCTGCACCAGACGCCGGGTGTTCGGGTCCATGGTGGTCTCGCGCAGTTGCGGCGGGTTCATTTCACCCAGGCCCTTGAATCGGGTGACCTGCGGCTTGCCACGTTTCTTTTCCGCCACCAGCCGGTCAAGAATTCCGTCGCGCTCGCTTTCATCGAGCGCGTAGTAGATTTCCTTGCCTAGGTCGATGCGGTACAACGGCGGCATGGCGACGTACACATGGCCAGCATCCACCAGCGGGCGGAAGTGCTGGACGAACAGCGCGCACAGCAAGGTGGCGATGTGCAGACCGTCCGAGTCGGCGTCGGCGAGGATGCAGATTTTGCCGTAGCGCAACTGGCTGATATCGGCCGCGCCCGGATCGACCCCAATGGCAACGGCAATGTTATGCACTTCCTGACTGGCAAGCACTTCGCCGCCGTCCACTTCCCAGGTGTTTAGAATCTTGCCGCGCAGCGGCAGGATGGCCTGGAATTCCTTGTCACGCGCCTGCTTGGCCGAACCACCGGCAGAATCACCTTCGACCAGAAACAGCTCGGAACGCGCCGGGTCCTGACCCGCACAATCAGCCAGCTTGCCTGGCAACGCCGGCCCTTGGGTAATGCGCTTGCGTTCGACCTTCTTGCTGGCCTTCAGGCGACGACCGGCGTTGTTGATCGCCAGATCAGCCAGTTGCAGGCCCAGTTCGGAATGGGTGTTGAGCCACAGGCTGAACGCGTCCTTGACCACTCCCGAGACAAACGCCGCCGCTTCACGGGACGACAGACGCTCTTTGGTCTGCCCCGAGAACTGCGGTTCCTGCATTTTCATCGACAGGACGAAGGCGATGCGTTCCCAGACGTCTTCCGGCGCAAGCTTCACTCCACGCGGCAGCAGATTGCGGAACTCGCAGAACTCGCGCATCGCATCCAGCAAGCCTTGGCGCAAGCCATTGACGTGGGTGCCGCCCTGCGCAGTCGGGATCAGGTTGACGTAGCTTTCCTGCACACTGTCGCCCCCTTCGGGCAGCCACAGCAATGCCCAGTCGACCGCTTCCTTGTTACCGGCAAAACTGCCGCAGAACGGTTCGTCCGGCAGACGCAGAAAGTCGCTCACCGAGTCCTGCAGGTAAGAGCGCAGGCCGTCTTCGTAATGCCACTCGACTTTCTCGCCCGAGGCTTTGTCTTCAAAGCTGACCAGCAGGCCGGGGCACAGCACGGCCTTGGCCTTGAGCACGTGCTTGAGACGGCTGACCGAGAACTTGGGGGTATCGAAATACTTTGGATCGGGCGCGAAATACACGCTGGTGCCGGTGTTGCGTTTGCCGACGGTGCCAATGATGGCCAGCTCGGTGGCCTTATAGCCATCGGCGAAGGTCATCTCGTATTCGTTGCCGTCACGCTTGACCCGCACCCGGACCTGGGTGGACAGCGCGTTGACCACGGAAATGCCCACGCCGTGCAGGCCGCCGGAGAATTGGTAGTTCTTGTTGGAAAACTTGCCGCCCGCGTGCAGCTTGGTGAGGATCAGCTCGACACCGGACACCCCCTCTTCCGGGTGAATGTCCACCGGCATGCCACGACCGTCGTCGGACACTTCCAGAGAGTTGTCGGCGTGCAGGATGACCTGAACCGAACGCGCATGACCGGCCAGGGCTTCGTCGACGCTGTTGTCGATGACTTCCTGGGCCAGGTGATTGGGCCGCGAGGTGTCGGTGTACATGCCCGGACGTTTGCGAACCGGATCGAGGCCCGAGAGGACTTCGATGGCGTCTGCGTTATAAGAGCTAGCGCTGGGATTGGCCATGGGTTCTCGTTATCAATCTTTCATGGAATTTCGGGATTCAATGTTCTTGCATTCATGTGACCGGGCATCGATCACTTGATCGTTTGCAGCAGGCCGGGTGCAAAACCGGCAAAACCCAACAGCGCAGGCAAGCGCTCGGCAAAACCCTGAAAGCTATGGTCGCCGCCCGCCTGGATGCGCAAGGCACAGGCCCGGTAAAACGTCTCGGCGCGCCGGTAATCGAGCGTTTCGTCTCCGGTCTGCAACCACACCTGAAACTGCTGCGGGTCTTGCGGAGCGGGTACTTCCAGCTCGGCCAGTGCGCGAATGTGGTCTTCGGTCAGTTGCCATTGCTCGCCGGTATACAGATTCTGCTGCATGCCGAGAAACCCGTCGAACAGTTGATGCGGATTGACCGCCGGGTTGATCAGCACAGCCTTGAGACCGTGGCGCTGCGCCAAATGAGTCGCATAGTAGCCGCCGAGGGAGCTGCCGACCAGTAATGGCCGCCCCAGCTCGACAATGGCGGACTCAAGCTGAAGCATGGCCTGACGCGGATGGTGATGCAGCTCAGGAACCTGTAGCCGGTCGGCCAGCACCAACGAGGTCATCAGCGCAATCAGTTGACGGGCCTTTACTGACTGGGCCGAACTGTTCAGGCCATGGATATACAGCAATGCAGGTGTGTCGCTGATCACGCTGTCGCTCCCGAGTGCGGTGCAAAGCCGTGCAGTTTACAGGGACTCAGGCTACAACACCTCACCGCAAACGTGTCGAACGGCTCATTTAATAGCCAGTGCCACTCTCGTCGACCTCAAACAGCATACCGGTGACCCTGGATACCCCGGTTTCCAGCCCTCCATCGTCGTGCAGCCGCAACCAGCGATAGCCCGGCGCCGAGGTGTCTACCTTGAAATCCGCGCTGCCCGGTGCGAACTGAATGCAGGTCGACGGCGACGCCAGCAGGCGCACGCCATTACGCATCTGGTCATACTCCTGATGCACATGCCCCCACAGCACAGCCTTGACCTGCGCAAATCGATCCAGCGCCGCAAACAATGCATCGGCATTGCGCAGACCGATGGGCGCCATCCATTCGCAGCCAATGGCCACCGGATGATGGTGCAGACAGACCAGATGATGGCGGTCAGGCGCTTCACTCAACGATTGTTCCAGCAACTGCAATTGCTGCGCGGCCAGAAAACCCGGCACCGAGCCGGGCACCGCCGAATCGAGCAGCGTGACGCGCCACTGGCCAACATCGACAATCGGGTCCAGCAGCCCGAGACGCTGCGCGACATACTCCATTTGCGGCAATTCGTCGTGATTACCGGCAAACCAGCGCACTGGCGCATGAATCCGCGCACTCGTCCGGCGAAACGCCTCATACGACTCGACGCTGCCATCCTGGGAAATATCCCCGCTGGCCACCACCAGATCCACCTGCGGCTGCTCGGCCAGCACCCGATCAACGACTTTTTCCAGACTGGCGCGGGTGCTCATGCCCAGCAATGCCCCGTCCGCCTCGGCGAACAGGTGGCTGTCGGATAACTGCACCAGCAAAACTGACGATGAAGGGGCTGCGCTCGGCAAGGGTGTCTCCCAGGGAGGATTCAGCGCGATTATGTGATGTGGCAACGAGCGGGTAAACCGGGAATGTGGTCGCGGGTGAGCATTTGGTCACATTTGCTGATTCGCTCGACGCTTGAGCGCAATGGAAGCAATAAGACCCGCCAGCACCATCCCCGCCAGTCCTGCACTCAGCAGATAGCTTAGAGCGTATTCATAAGGCATGCCGGGCCAGATATAGCCTGCCAGCAAAAGCACTGAAACAATGCCGAGAATCATTCCTCCCAACCCGGCCAGATGAACGGTCCACGGCATAACCCTCAGAGACAAAACACCGATCACCGCGCCGATCATGGCCGCATACAGGGAATGTTCCCAACGCAGAGCGCTGCCCAGCAAGGTGATCAAGCCGAGATAGAGGAAAAGACCGAACGTAATGCCCGAGATGCACGCTAACGGACGCCAGTCAGTCATTTACCGCCACCTTGCGGAGCAGGAAACAATCCGACAGACATTCAGTGGGGATGCTTAAGTGGCTCATTCGTCATACCTGCAAATCAATTCAGGCCGAATGTAAGGCATGCAGCGGCAAATCCAAGGTGCTGCGACATTTTCAGAAACGACCTACACGATCGAAGCTTACTCACTGTCAGCTGATACGACTTTTCACCAAGCAGCGGGAGAAAAACTCAGAGCGAAGCGACGAAGGCGTCGCGAGATAACAACTGAAAAAAGGGGGAGTTAACGCACCGCTTCAAACTCATGCCCACACGCCAGGCAGTGGCTCAGCCATTCGCCCAGGAACAGGTTGAGCTGGGCTTTTTCGTCTGGCTGGTGCATTTCGGCGTTGGGGTAGGGATAGATACCGCGAAAGCGCCGTGCATGTTCGGCACCGATGACTTCAGCCATGCGCGCATCGTGATAGACCTGCACTTCAAGCACGGGCACCGGCAGCCACGGCAGGCTGTGTTCCTGGCGGACTTGCAGGGTGGTGGTGTACGGGCAGTCGAGCAGCACTTCGACGGCCAGGACGCCCAGCATCTGGTCGCCCTGGGTGACGGCGACGCGGCGCGAGCGCTGTTCGTTGCGCATGTCGGGCAACAGGCGCATCAGGCGCGCGTAGTTGGCCTCACACGCAGCCTGTAGCCCGGCAAGATCGACACGGTAGCGTTCGCGCAATAGATTCACGACCATAACCCCCTTATTTCAGCGCGGTTCAACGCCAGCCATTGCAAGGCAATGATGGTTGAAGCGTTCTTGATTCTTCCGTCTTTCATCGCCTGTATCGCGTCGTCGAAGGACCAGACCGTCACGCGGATGTCTTCGCCTTCCGCCTCAAGGCCATGTAATCCACCGGCCCCTTCACTGCTGCAGCGCCCCATGTACAGGTGAACGAACTCGTCACTGCCGCCCGGCGAAGGAAAATATTTGGTGATCGGCCACAGCGCGTCGAACACCAGTCCAGCTTCCTCTTCTGCCTCGCGATGAGCAACTTCTTCCGGCAGCTCGTCCTTGTCGATAAGACCGGCGACCAGTTCGATCAACCATGGGTTGTCGGTCTTCTTCATGGCACCGACGCGGAACTGCTCGATCAGCACCACTTCATCGCGTTTGGCGTCATAAGGAAGCACGCAGACGGCATCGTGACGAACGAACAGTTCGCGACTGATTTCCTTGCTCATGCCACCTGCGAACAGCTCATGGCGCACATGCAGCTTGTCCAGCTTATAGAAGCCCTTGAAGCAGTTTTCACGGCTGATGGTTTCAAACGCTGTAGGTGCAGTTCGTGTGTTCTGGGTCATGGAATTCTCGCTTGCCGCCATTTTGGACATCGGTCCATCCTAACGCGCATCGACGGTCGGATGCAGCCCCCTTGAACACGCAGGGTAGACGGCCGCAACATAAAACAATTCTAATCTGCCATCTAGCGAACCGAAGTCGTTGTTTACAGTCCAACCAGCCTGCACACGCACAACGCAACCGCCTTTTTTGACACTGCCAAGGATCAACATGTCGTTATTGAGGATCACTTCACTGGCTTGCCTGGCCCTGTTGCTCGGCGCCTGCCAAAGCCTCTTCACGCCCAACATGCGCACACCGCTGCAAGTCCAGCGCGATGCCTCCGAGCTGATCAAGCCGGGCTGCACCAGCGCTGACTGCCCGTTGGTGAACGTCGATACCGTGCATTTCCCCGATGAGCCGCGCCTGGACGCCATCGTCCAGAAGACCCTGCTGCAATTGACGGTCGGTGAAACCAGCGCGTCGGCACCGCCATCCGTCAAAGCCTATCAGGAGCAGTTCCTGAGCCAGGCCCAGGGCCGCAACGCCAGTTACCTGCAAGCCAAGGTACGCGAACAGCATGACGGTATCGTGGTTGTCGAGCTGTCCAGTTATCTGGATAACGGTGGCGCTCACGGCAATCCCGGCCGTGCGTTCATCAACTATTCGCGTCAGCAGCAGAAAGTCCTGACCCTGGCCGACATGATCATTCCGGGCAAGGAAAGCGAGTTCTGGCAGAAAGCCCAACTGGCTCACCAGAGCTGGCTGGTCTCGGCCAAGCTGAACGAAGACAGCGAATTCATCAAGACCTGGCCTTTCAAGCGCACACCGCATATCGCCCTGACTTACGGTGCCGTGATTCTCAAGTATCCGGTGGAAACCATCGCGCCTTACGCGATGGGCCATATCGAGCTGAAGATTCCTTATCCGCAGCTCAATGGCATCCTCAAGTCGGAACTGTTCCCCGGTCGCGGTTGATCGCTCCGTCGATGAACAGCTGCAACACGCCAGCGACGATAAGCGCTGGCAGTGTTGCGCCCACCTCGGGATAGAGATTGGCCAGCAGGTGATAGGTGCTGATGCCACCCAGCCACGCCAGCAGACTCATCCAGCGAAAACCGCCCTCCGCGACCAGACCACTGCGCCGACGCAGAATGAAATGGTCGACCAGCACCACGCCGAACAGCGGCGCAAACACCGAGCCGATCAGCAGCAAGAAGTTCTGGTACTGCGCCAATGGTGCGAGACAGGCGATCAAGGTGCAGATCACGCCAATCATCAACGCCAGATGCTCAACCTTGATGCGCGTCAACAGCGCGCTGGAAACCGCCGCCGAGTGGATATCCGCGAACGCGTTCTCGGTTTCATCCAGCAGGATCAGCAACAGCGGAATGCCTAGGCCTGCACCCGCCAGCGCTAACAGCAAGGCGTTGACTTCACCACTCGGCGCGAACGCCAGGGTGTAGGCAACGCCGAGGCTCATCAGCCAGAAGTTGCCGATGAAAAAGCCGACTGCGGTGCCGCCGAAGACACGTTTGGCGCGCTGGCCGAAGCGCGAGTAGTCGGCGATCAATGGCAACCAGGACAGCGGCATGGCGATGGCAATGTCGAAACCGGAAGCAAACGGCATCGAACCGTCGCCGGTTGTCGCCCACAACGCGGCCAAATCAGCCTTGGCAAGCAGGTTCCAGGTCAGCCATGAGCAGGCCGCCAGCAAAATCCACACACCCCATTTGCGCAAGAAACGGCGCACGAAGGTCAGCGGACCGCTGACCGCCAGCAAGGTCGCCAGGGCACCGAAAAACAGCGTCCAGAGCAGCGGACTGGCCCATGGGCTGCCGTCTGCAAAAGCCCGGGCGCCCAACAGGCTGGCGGCATCGCGCATGACGATGATCTCGAACGAGCCCCAGCCGATCAGTTGCAGCAGGTTCAACAGCGCAGGCAACGACGCGCCCTTGCTGCCCAGGCTGAGCTTGAGCGCTGCCATGGACGACAAACCGGTGTCGCTGCCGATCACGGCGACACTGGCGAGCAGCAAAACGCCCAGCAGCGTGCCGAGAAAAATCGCCAGCATCGCACCCGACATGCCCAGCCCCGGCGCCAGCAAGGCCCCGGTCTGCAACACCATCAGGCCGATGCCGAGGGAAAACCACAGGGAAAACAGATCCCGCCCGCCGAACACCCGCTGGCTGGCGGGGACGGGCGTGTCGGGAGAATAGGTGCCGGGTGTGTTCACGTGTATGTCTCATGTGGAGCGTTGATGAACTGATTACGGCGGCGCTGCACGCCCAAAGTCGGACGCAGAGCGTCCAGAACGGCATGCCAACGCGGAGCGTTGGCACGATAGTCATCTCAAGGCTTGTGTATAACCGTGAGCGCGGAGCATGGGTACGATAGTTACGGACTATCGTTCCTCACGCTCCAGCGTGGGAACGCCTTGGGTGACGCTCCGCGTCACAAATCTGTGCCGCGCCAGATAAGGAGAGTCATGCTCTACACCTTCTTGTACAGCTGACTACCCTCCTGCTTGAAGCGTTCGGCCTGTTCGGCGAGGCCTTTGGCGACGTCGACGTCCACAGCTTCAATCCGCTGGTTGGCCGCGTATTCACGTACTTCCTGGGTGATTTTCATCGAGCAGAATTTCGGCCCGCACATGGAACAGAAGTGCGCGACCTTGGCCGAGTCCTTGGGCAGGGTCTCGTCGTGGTACGAGCGTGCGGTGTCTGGGTCCAGGCCGAGGTTGAACTGGTCTTCCCAGCGAAACTCGAAGCGCGCCTTGCTCAGCGCATTGTCGCGGATCTGCGCACCCGGATGCCCTTTGGCCAGATCCGCCGCGTGGGCCGCGATCTTGTAGGTGATGATCCCGGTCTTCACGTCATCCTTGTTCGGCAGCCCCAGGTGTTCCTTGGGGGTGACGTAGCACAGCATGGCGCAGCCGAACCAGCCGATCATTGCCGCGCCGATGCCCGACGTGATGTGGTCGTAACCTGGCGCAATATCGGTGGTCAGCGGGCCCAGGGTGTAGAACGGCGCTTCGTCGCAGCATTCCAGCTGCTTGTCCATGTTCTCCTTGATCAACTGCATCGGCACATGGCCGGGGCCTTCGATCATGGTCTGCACGTCGTGCTTCCAGGCGATTTTGGTCAGTTCGCCGAGGGTTTCCAGTTCACCGAATTGTGCCGCATCGTTGGCGTCGGCAATCGAGCCCGGACGCAAGCCATCACCCAGCGAGAAGCTGACGTCGTAGGCTTTCATGATTTCGCAGATGTCTTCGAAATGGGTGTACAGGAAGTTTTCCTGGTGATGCGCCAAGCACCACTTGGCCATGATCGAACCGCCACGGCTGACAATTCCGGTCACACGCTTGGCGGTCAGCGGCACGTAACGCAGCAGCACGCCGGCGTGGATGGTGAAGTAATCGACACCCTGCTCGGCCTGCTCGATCAGCGTGTCGCGGAACAGTTCCCAGGTCAGGTCCTCGGCCGCGCCACCGACTTTTTCCAGCGCCTGATAGATCGGCACGGTGCCGATCGGCACCGGCGAGTTGCGGATGATCCATTCGCGGGTTTCGTGAATGTGCTTGCCAGTGGACAAGTCCATGACCGTGTCCGAACCCCAGCGAATGCCCCAGGTCAGCTTGGCGACTTCTTCTTCAATCGAAGAACCCAGCGCGCTATTGCCGATATTGCCGTTGATCTTCACCAGGAAGTTACGGCCGATGATCATCGGCTCCAGCTCGACGTGATTGATGTTGGCCGGGATGATGGCGCGGCCACGGGCGATCTCTTCGCGCACGAACTCGGCGGTGATTTCCTTCGGGACGCTGGCACCAAAGCTGTGCCCGGCATGTTGCTGGGTCAGCAGACCGGCGGCGCGGGCTTCCTGAAGCTTCATGTTCTCGCGGATGGCGACGTATTCCATCTCGGCGGTGATGATGCCCTGACGCGCATAGTGCATCTGGCTGACGTTGGCACCTGCCTTGGCGCGGCGCGGGTTGCGCACATGGGCAAAACGCAGCGCGGTCAGTTCGGCGTCGCTCAAGCGTTGCTGGCCAAAATTGGAGGTCAGGCCAGGCAGGCGTTCGGTGTCATTGCGCGAATCGATCCACGGCGAGCGTACGTCAGCCAGACCTTTGCGCACGTCGATGATCACGTTGGGGTCGGTATAGGGGCCGGAGGTGTCATAAACCGTGACCGGGGCGTTGATTTCGCCGCCAAAGTCGGTCGGTGTGACATCCAGAGTGATTTCGCGCATCGGCACGCGAATGTCCGGGCGCGAGCCCTGAACGTAGATTTTCTGCGAACGGGTAAAGGGCTGTACCGATCCGGAATCGACCTGCGCCGACTCGCTCAAATGGGCTGTGTTTTTTAGTGTTGTACTCATCACGGGCTCTCCAGACATCCGGTTGCGGATTTATTGTCGGAGTGACCTGATCATGACGGACGGATGCACCAGTGCTGGTGCTGAGTATCGAAAGGAGGCGGAACTGTTCATTATTTGAACAATCGACCCCGGACGAAACTCAAGAGGACTCGCCGGGAGACGAGAAATCTTGTTCCCTACGCAGGCGCTAACCTGATCAGGTTCAACGGGATCCGGTTTAACCGATCTCAGCCTCATAGCAAGGCACCCCGACAAGAACGCGGTCAGTCTATGACGGGGCGCGGTCGCAATGCCAGCCTATTTGCACAGACCTCGATAAATGGCGTGAATCGACGATTGTTGCCAAAAGCGTCTGGCTCTACACTCGCTAGCCCGGTTTTTTTCAAACTGTGATTACTTTCTTCATGAACAGGGAATGCCTCATGTTGCGCAAACTTTCGTTGGTTGTGGCCGTTTCGTTTGCGTCCAGCGGGCTGACCTGGGCAGCCGACTTGCCAATGCCTACCCAGACCGGCCTGCTGAATGTTTACCAGCAAGCGGTTGACAACAACGCCGACCTCGCCGCCTCGCGCGCCGATTACGACGCCCGCAAGGAAGTCGTGCCGCAAGCGCGTGCCGGTCTGCTGCCGAATATTTCCGGGAGCGTGCAGAACAGCAACACGCGCACCAGCATCGACCAGCCCCGAGCCGTGGCCACGCGCAGCGGCAATGTCTATCAAGCCACACTGAGCCAGCCGATCTTCCGCGCCGACCGCTGGTTCCAGTTGCAGGCTGCCGAAGCGAGTAACGAACAGGCGGCGCTGGAGCTGTCGGCCACTGAACAGAACCTGATCCTGCAATCGGCGCAAAGCTATTTCAACGTGTTGCGTGCGCAGGACAACCTGGCGTCGACCAAGGCAGAGGAAGCGGCATTCAAACGCCAGCTGGATCAGGCAAATGAGCGCTTCGATGTCGGCCTGTCGGACAAGACCGATGTGCTGCAAGCCCAGGCCAGCTATGACACCTCCCGCGCCGGCCGGCTGCTTGCCAAGCGTCAGGTGGACGATGCCTTTCAGGCACTGGTGACGCTGACCAATCGTGAATACAACTCCATCGAAGGCATCGTGCACACGTTGCCGGTGCTCGCGCCAACACCCAATGACGCCAAAGCCTGGGTCGACACCGCCGCGCAGCAGAACCTCAATCTGCTGGCCAGTAACTACGCGGTCAGCGCCGCCGAAGAAACCTTGCGTCAGCGCAAGGCCGGGCACGCACCGACACTGGACGCCGTGGCCACCTATCAGCGTGGCGACAACGACGCCCTCGGTTTCAGCAACCCCAACTACACCGGCCGCAATTACGGCGGCGATGTCGAGCAGCGCAGCATTGGCGTGCAGTTGAATATCCCGATCTATAGCGGCGGTTTGACCAGCTCGCAGGTACGCGAGGCTTATTCGCGGTTGAGCCAGAGCGAGCAGCGTCGTGAAAGCCTGCGCCGTCAGGTGGTGGAAAACACCCGCAACCTGCACCGTGCTGTGAACACTGATGTGGAGCAGGTCCAGGCGCGCAAGCAGTCGATCATTTCCAACCAGAGCGCGCTGGAAGCCACGGAAATCGGCTATCAGGTCGGTACGCGCAACATCGTCGACGTACTGGATGCGCAGCGCCAGCTGTACGCTTCGGTGCGTGATTACAACAACACGCGCTATGACTACATCCTCGACAACCTGCGCCTCAAACAGGCAGCAGGCACCCTGAACCCCGGCGACCTGCAGGACCTGTCGCGCTACCTCAAGCCTGACTACAACCCGGACAAGGACTTCCTGCCACCCGACCTGGCGACGGCGGCGCAGAAGAATTTCGAGCGGCCGGCGCAACGCTGAGGTTGCTGGCCGTTCTGGATGCTTTTAGTCATGCAGCGCGGGCCAGATGTGTGACGCGGAGCGTCACCCAAGGCATTCCCGCACTGGAGCGTGAGGAACGATAGGCGTCTGCACAGGCGTGAGGAACGAGAATCTCAACTATCGTGCCGACGCTCTGCGTCGGTATGCAGTTCTGGACGCTCTGCGTCCTCCCCGATTCAGCGCCGGGCTATCAACCGCCCTATCCCGTCCAGCAAGCGCTGCAGCGCACCTTGATTGGCTTTCATCACCGCAAGCCCAGCCTCGGCCATGCCGCGGGCCAGTTCCGGCTGGTCGATCAGGCGCTGCACGACAGCGGCGAGTGTGGTCGCGTCACTGACTTCTTCCAGGGCACCGGCATTGCGCAGCTTTGCGGCAATCTCAAGAAAGTTGAACAGGTGCGGGCCGCTCAGTATCGGCTTGGCCAATGCCGCAGGTTCCAGCAGGTTATGTCCACCATTCGGCACCAGGCTGCCCCCCACGAAGGCGATATCGGCCAGCGCATAGAGAAACAGCAATTCGCCCATGGTATCGCCCAGCAGCACCGAGGCGTCTGGCGTGACAGGTTGCGCAGTAGAGCGCCGAACTGTCGCAAAGCCTTGCTGCTGACACAGTGCATGCACGCTGTCGAAGCGCTCGGGATGACGCGGCACCAGAATCAGCAGCGCATCGGGATGGCTCGTCAGTAGCGTGCGATGGGCTGAAAGAACGCTTTCGTCCTCGCCAGCATGGGTGCTGGCGGCGATCCATACCGGACGCTGTGTCGCCTGCCATTGCTCACGCAACTGCGCAGCGCGCTCCAGCAGTTGCGGGTCGATGCTCAGGTCGAACTTGATCGAACCCGTCACCGTAACGCACTCGGGACGCGCACCCAGATCACGAAAGCGCTGCGCTTCGGCTTCAGTCTGCACCGCAAACCAGGCCATTGCCGACAGCATCGGCCGGGTCAGCCTGGCAAAACGCGCGTAGCCGCGCGCCGAACGCTCCGACAACCGCGCATTGGCCAGCACCACGGGAATCCCGCGCCTGGCACACTGATGAATATGGTTGGGCCACAGTTCAGTCTCCATGATGATGCCCAGACGCGGCTGCACATGATCGAGAAAACGCCCAGCGGCCCACGGCAGGTCATACGGCAGGTAGCAATGCTGAATGCGCGGCTCGCTGGCGAACAGCGCCTTGATTCGCTCCGAACCTGTGGGCGTCATGCAAGTCACAGTGATCGGTAACTGCGGGTATTGCGCCAGCAGCGCACGAATCATCGGCGCGGCTGCAATGCTTTCGCCGACCGACACCGCGTGTACCCAGACGCCGCCGTGCTGCATGGCCGGCAGGCCTCTGGCGAAGCGTTCGCCGATACGCTGGCGATACGCCGGGGCCTTGCGCGCACGCAGCCACAGGCGCAGTGCGACCAGCGGCAGGCCGAGATGAAACAGCACGGTATAAAGGGTTCTATTCATGGGCGCGGAGTTTATCAGCCCGCCATCACAAGTCGCTAGAATGCGCAGCCTGACGAAAAGGAATGCACCATGAACGCTTACTACCTATTGGCCATCGCCGTTTGCGCGGAAGTCATCGCCACCACCTCCATGAAAGCGGTCAAGGGATTCAGTACCCCCCTGCCCTTGATACTGCTGATCACCGGCTACGCGATTGCGTTCTGGATGCTGATCCTGGTGATGCGCACGATTCCGGTCGGTATCACTTATGCCATCTGGTCGGGGATGGGCATCGTCATGGTCAGCATCGCAGCGTTCTTTATCTACGGCCAGAAACTCGATCTGCCCGCGCTGTTGGGCATGGGGATGATTGTCGCAGGGGTGGCGGTCATCCAGTTGTTCTCGAAAACCGCCGGGCATTGAAAACCTGATCCCTTATAATGCTCGTACTTTTTGCTCACTGAGGTGCTCATGCCATCGGTTATTTCCACTGACGTCCTGATTGTCGGGGCTGGCGTAGCCGGTCTCTGGCTCAATGCCCGGTTGCGTCGTCAAGGGTTCTCGACAGTGCTGGTAGAAAGCGCCAGCCTGGGTGGCGGGCAGAGCCTCAAGTCGCAGGGGATCATTCACGGTGGCGCCAAGTACGCACTGCACGGCGCGCTGTCTGGCGCCTCGGAAGCCATTGCCGACATGCCGCGCCGCTGGCGTGAAGCGCTTGACGGCAAGGGCGAACTGGATCTGTCTGGCGTACGCCTGCTGTCCGAGGCCCATTACCTGTGGTCGCCGGGCACCATTGCGGGCAACCTGACCAGCTTTTTCGCCAGCAAGGCGGTGCGCGGTCGCGTGGATCAGGTCAAGGGCGAGCAACTGCCGCCCGCTCTGCAAAACCCGAAATTCAAGGGCAAGGTCTATCGACTGGCGGAACTGGTGGTCGACGTGCCAAGCCTGATCGAACGACTCGCAGAACTCGCGGGCGACAGCCTGTTGGCCGGGCAGAAAATCGAGCCGCTGTACGAAGCTGATGAGCTGATCGGCCTGCGCGTCGACGGTCGCGATATTCATGCCCAGCGTATCGTGCTCAGCGCGGGGGGGGGCAATGCCGAGCTGTTGAACGCACTGGGCGTGGCGCAACCGCAAATGCAGCGCCGCCCGCTGCACATGGTGCTGGTCAAGGGGCCGACCCTCAAACCGCTGTTCGCCCACTGCCTGGGCGGCGGGCCCAAGCCGCGCATCACGGTCACCACGCATCCTGCGGCTGATGGCCAGTGCGTGTGGTACCTGGGCGGCGACCTGGCCGAAGCCGATGGCGTGGCACGCGAGCCGAGCGCGCAGATTGCCGTTGCTCGCAAAGAACTCGAAGCCCTGCTGCCGTGGGTCGATCTGAGCCAGGCGCAGTGGGCGACGCTGCGGGTGGATCGCGCCGAGCCTGCACAATCGGGACTGGTGCGCCCGGACAACGCCTTTCTCGACAGCCAGCATCGCCTGATGATCGGCTGGCCGACCAAGCTCGCACTGGCACCGGACTTCGCCGATCGGGTCTTGTCCCAGCTGTCGAGAGACGGTATCCATCCGACACCGCAAGCACCGCTGGTGGATGTGCCAAGGCCACCAATGGCCATACCTGTATGGGATGAACTGCTGCCATGAGCCTGAAAACCCTGCATGACCTGCACCGCCCGTTCGGCAGCACCGGCCTGAGCGTCTCGCCGCTGGGGCTGGGCACCGTCAAACTGGGCCGCGACGTGGGCGTCAAATACCCCAGCGGCTTCAAGATCCCCGATGACCAGCAGGCGCAGATGCTGCTGCGCATGGCCCGTGACATGGGCATCAACCTGATCGACACCGCTCCGGCGTATGGCACCAGCGAAGAACGCCTCGGTCCGCTGCTGCGTGGACAGCGTCAGGACTGGGTAATCGTCAGCAAGGTGGGCGAAGAATTCGACAACGGTCAGTCAAGCCATGACTTCAGCGCTGAACACACACGCCGCTCGGTGGAGCGCAGCCTGAAACGTCTTGAAACTGACTTTCTGGATCTGGTCCTGGTGCATTCGGACGGCAACGATCTGGCGATTCTCAACGACGCAGAGGTGTACCAGACGCTTGCTGATCTCAAGCGCGAAGGCAAGATCCGCGGCTTCGGTTTTTCCGGCAAGACCGTCGAAGGCGGCCTGCTGGCATTGCGCGAAGGGGACTGTGCAATGGTCACTTACAACCTCGACAAGCAGGATGAAAAACCGGTTCTGGACTACGCTGCCGCGCATGGCAAAGGCATCCTGGTCAAGAAAGCACTGGCCAGTGGTCATGTCTGCCTGACGCCGGGCATGGACCCGGTACAGGCCAGCTTCCAGCTGCTGTTTGAACATCCGGGGGTTGCCAGTGCTATTGTCGGGACCATCAACCCCATGCACCTGGCGCACAACGTTGCAACTGCCGCTGCCGTGATTTGTCGCCAAGCCTGATTGAGGCGGCCGACCCCAACGCAAGAAGGAGCCGTTATGCCGCGAACACTGATCCGCAAGAACCCCAGCAACTTCAAGACCCTGCCACTGTTCGTCGAAGCGACCCCGGAAAACCTGACCTACCAGAGCGTCGGCATGCCGATGAACTTCGCTCAGACCTTGCAGCGGCGGCGCAAAATCGACGTGCCGGACACCGAGCGCTTCGCCACCGAACTGGCCAACCTGGGTGTGTCGGTGCGCCTGACCGTCAGCTGGCAGAACCGCGACTACTGGGTGCTGGTCCGCCAGCGGCGTCAGGACCGTGGCGACGTGGTGCTCAAGCTGATCTCCGGCTACGTTCCGGCCCATGAGCTGAGCCTGCCGCTGCACACCGCAATTCAGGAAGTGGCCGAGGAGTGCCTGATCGAAACGCCCCAAGGCTGGCTCAGCGGGCGCTTCAAGGACACCTGGCTGCCTGCGCCCTATGCCGCAGCGCTGCATTACCGCGAAGCCATGCCCTTTCGCCTGAGCCCGTTGTCCGGTGCGGCGCGACCAGTGCGCAGCGGCACCCTGACGCTACTGGAACGGCCCAGGGCCTATGTGCATCTGCCCACCGCCTCGCTGCAATTGATCTACGACATGCG
Source organism: Pseudomonas syringae (assembly GCF_023278085.1). Lineage (NCBI taxonomy): Bacteria > Pseudomonadati > Pseudomonadota > Gammaproteobacteria > Pseudomonadales > Pseudomonadaceae > Pseudomonas > Pseudomonas syringae. The sequence continues at coordinate 4,848,159 of NZ_CP066265.1, forward strand.
CCTGGAAATTCCCAAAGAGGCGCGCCCGGTCAGCCTGTTTCACGTCGATGAGGCGCTGGAAAACGACGAACTGGTCGCCCGCCTCAATCGCAGCAAGCCTGACCTGTACCTGATGCCGCTGGAAAACGGAGCGCCGCTGCCCGAGCTGTACACGCTCAAGCGCGACAAGCTGATCCCGGCCCCGACCCGAGGGCTGTATCTGGCAGAGAGTTTTGCCGCGCAGGATGGCTGGGTGGTGCGCGAAGAACGCATTCGCTGGAAGGACTGGCTGCGTCAGCAGGGCATGACCCCGCCACCGAAAAAGACCGGCCTCAAACGCCTGACCGGCAAAGCCCGGGAGCTGATACAGGCTATTAGTGGCAAGCTTTGAGCTGCAAGCTGCAAGCTGCAAGCTGCAAGCTGCAAGCCTCAAGCTAGAAGCTAGAAGCTAGAAGCTAGAAGCTAGAAGCTAGAAGCTAGAAGCTAGAAGCTAGAAGCTAGAAGCTAGAAGCTAGAAGCTAGAAGCTTGAGGCTTGCAGCTGCTCCCCAGCTACTGACTCCGGATTTTCTCGACGATAGCCGTGGTCGAGCTGTTTTCAACCAGCCCCAGCACCTGCACTTCGCCACCGTAAGTTTGGACGATATCGGCACCGACGACCTGCTCGACCCCGTAATCACCGCCTTTGACCAGCACGTCCGGTTTGACGTGAGCGAGCAGGTTTTCCGGTGTGCCTTCAGGGAAGCTGATCACCCAGTCCACCGCGCCCAGCCCGGCCAGTACCGCCATGCGCCGGTCGACGCTGTTGATCGGACGACCCGGCCCTTTCAGTCGGCTGACCGAGGCGTCGTCGTTGACCGCAACAATCAGACGATCACCCAGCGCACGCGCCTGTTCCAGATAGGTCACGTGCCCGGCATGCAGAATGTCGAAGCAGCCGTTGGTGAAAACGATCTTTTCCTGGTGCGCACGCGCATCGTCGACGGCCAGCAGCAATTGCTCCAGGCCCAGCACACCGCGCTCTGAGCCTTCTTCGCGCTGGATGGCGCGACGCAGTTCCGGGGCGCTGATCGCGGCTGTACCCAGCTTGCCGACCACGATGCCTGCCGCCAGATTGGCCAGGGCCACGGCGTGCGGCAGTTCCTCACCCGCCGCAATCGCTGCCGCCAGTGTGGAAATGACTGTATCGCCAGCACCGGTCACATCGAACACTTCACGCGCACGGGCTGGCAGGTGCAGCGCCTGCTGATCAGGGCGCAGCAGGGTCATGCCATGCTCGCCACGGGTCACCAGCAGTGCGCCCAGATCAAGCTCCTGCATCAACTGCGCACCTTTGGTGACCAGTTGCGCCTCGTCTTCACAATGCCCGACGATGGCTTCGAATTCGCTGAGGTTTGGCGTGATCAGGCTGGCACCGCGATAGATCGCGAAGTCCTTGCCCTTGGGGTCGGCGAGCACCGGGATGCCGCGCTTGCGGGCGGCCTGAATCAGGGCCTGATGGTTCTTCAGCGCGCCCTTGCCGTAATCCGACAGGACCAGCACCTTGATGCCATCCAGCAAGCTGTAAACCTCTGCACTAAGGGCCAGCGGGTCGGTGTTGAACGGCTCTTCGAAATCGATACGCAGCAACTGCTGATGGCGACTCATGACGCGCAACTTGACGATGGTCGGCTGATTGGCAATGCGCTGGAAGCGCGCCAGTACACCCGCCGCTTTCAGGCTGTTGGACAGGCTTTCTGCAGCCTCGTCGTCGCCCGTAACGCCGACCAGCGATGCGGGAGCACCCAGGGCCGCGATGTTCAAGGCCACGTTGGCCGCGCCACCGGGGCGATCCTCGATCTGATCGACCTTGACCACCGGCACTGGCGCTTCAGGGGAAATACGCGAGGTACCACCATGCCAGTATCGGTCGAGCATGACATCGCCAACCACCAGGACAGGGGCCTGATCAAAGCGCGGCATGGATAGCTTCATGAAAACTCCGGGAGCGATAAAAGCGGCGGCAATAATAACATAGAGAAAGCGCGCATCAGCGATGCGCCAACCGGCTCAGCGGATGTCATCGGGCGGCACAGCCTGCAGTGGCCGCACCCAGAAAATCTCGTGTCGACGCACGGCCTTGCGGAAAAACTCATCCTCGCCAGTACGAGGCCAGCGCCGACCGGCCAGCAGTCGCTGGATCATTCGGCGGATGCGGCGCTTCAGCGGTGGACGCCCCTGCAAGTCGTGTTGCATGCCTAACGCCATTGCCTTGTCCATGCGGGCAGCGGCATCCAGCGAAGGGCTCCACAGCCCGTCGGCCGGTAGCGGCTCGATAGTGGGCGGCAAGGCGATACCATAATCCGCAGGCCCCATGGGCCAGCGATCGTTATCGTGGAGGTGGTTGGCGTAAAGCAGTAATGTCCGTGGCCGCCAGGCACTGAGCTCGATAGCTTCCATCAGGGCGCGGGTACTGGAGACATGATCGTCATGCGGATCAAGCTCCGGATGCGGCGTCAGCACCACTTCCGGGCGCTGATGCTCCAGCAGCCGGGCCAGGTCGGCCACCAGATTGTTCCAGTGCGGCTGGCCATCGGCATCGCCTGGCAGGCTCAGGCTGTTATGCCGACGCACTGCGCGGATGTCGGTTTCTCCAGACTCACGAGAACCAAAAGCCTGTTGCGGGTTGCGGGCCATCTCGCTCAGCCTCAGGCAAAAATACCCCAGCTGGAAACAGTGCTGTTGCGCCACCCCGCCCCACAGCGGCACAGCCAGGCTGTCCCAACTGCGCAGACGGCCTTTGAGGCGCGCGGCCTCGGCAGCGTTGAGGCCCATGTCGCGATAATGGTCGGCTTCGATTTCACCCTGAGTGAGCGTCACGATCGCCACGTCGGGTGCGCGGCTGTAAAGGCCGAAGGCTGCCAGCTCCGCATCGTCGGCGTGTGGCGCGACAATCAGCAGGCGCTGTGCGGCGAAGTCGGGATTATCCAGTGCATACACAGTGGCTTGCGCAGCCAGGCTGCAAAAGCGTCCGCGCAGCGTGAGCCGCCCGGCCAGCAGCGCCTGACCTTGCCCCGAAAGATTGAGAAAGCGCTCGCCGTCGACGCCCCGCTCCATGTCCTGGCGATCATCGCCAATCCACACCTGTGGATCGAGAAAACGCCCCAGCCAGTGGCTCTTGATCCGCACCTTGAGGACCAGCGTCTGAGTCGCAAGCACATCCCCCACAATCGTCAGCTTGCCGTTTTCCAGCGTAGCCGGGCAGTGAGGCGTGCCTTCGGGGAAGTCATAGCGGTAGTCGTCGGAGGGTGCATAAAACAGGTGGTCGGCGAACCACGCCTCGTGGGCGAACCAGCCGAGCAGCAGGAAAAGCGGCAGCGGCCACCAGGCAACGAATAGCCCGAACAGCACAGCAGCCAGCACCGCACAGATCAGTATCACCCGCTTGCGCTGGCGGTGACGTTTAAGCAGCTGTTGCTTGCGTCCACTCATGACGGCGTGATCTCGCTCAAATCTGGTAGACCGGGACCCGGTGGCACCAGCGATCCTTGTATTCCCGGTCGGCGCGGCCGAACGAGTAGCGTAGCGGTTTGCCAGTCGCACGAGCCTGCTCCCAGGCCGTCTGCGTATTGACGAAACTGAGTACGCTGCCGGGGCTGAATTCGCGATTCTGCGGGTCGACCCCGCCGTTGACGTATTCCAGGCTGACCCATTTGGGGGCTTCTACCCGGTAGAGAATCTGGATGGCAACAGGCTCGTCGTTCAGGTAGATCAGCGAGCCGGTCATGAACTCGCGCAGTAGGCTGAACACCTCGGCCAGGTGCGCCTTGCCCGGCACCTCGAAATTCCAGCGACGCTGGAACAGGTCGGCATAAATGGTCGCCTGCTCGCTGGCACTCAGCTCAGGCATGGCCCGGATACTGCCACCCGCTTCTTCCAGCAGACGCTGCTCGCGGCGCTGGTTGTACCGAAACTTCTTGCTGTAGGCCTCGGGTTCACGCGCCATGGCCAGCCCTTCGGACTGCTCGCGCAGACCGGCGATGTTGCCGACATTGAGCTCGGACACATAGCGCACCTTGTGGCGCAGGCTTATGGTTGTACCTTCGGCGACAGGCAGTATGATTTCTGCGTTGCCCAGATCGAACAGGCCACGCTTGCCTTCTCGCTTGAGGACATCTTTGGACAGCGCCAGATGACGCCCCCAGACGGGCATGGCTGCCAACAACAGACCGTCCGCGAACCAGCCCAGATACTGCACCGGAATCGCCGCCAGCGCCGACAGCCGCCCCACTACATCAGGGTGAGTCGCCACGCTGCCGCCCAGCCTGTGCCAGGCTTCGGCGTAAGCGTTTGCATCAATCGGGGTCCAGCCCCGCTCACGCCAGGATCGCCAGTAACTCAGAATCAAACGTCGGACTCCGCCGCCGTCACGACCTCGCCTGTTACCTCGATGAAGTCCTTCTCGTGCAAACGTGCATACAGACCATTGAGGGCAAGCAGCTCATCGTGGGTGCCACGCTCGACAATCCGGCCCTTGTCCATCAGCAGAATCAGGTCAGCCTTCTCGATGGTCGACAGGCGATGCGCGATCACCAGCGTCGTGCGGCCTTTCATGACCTGATCCAGAGCAGACTGGATATGACGCTCGGACTCGGTATCGAGCGCCGAGGTGGCTTCGTCGAGAATGAGCAACGGGGCGTTCTTGAGCAGCGCCCGGGCAATCGCCAGACGCTGGCGCTGACCGCCGGAAAGCAGCACGCCGTTTTCACCGACCAGCGTCTCGTAGCCCTGCGGCATCTGCTCGACGAACTCGGCTGCGTAGGCATCTTCAGACGCCTTGCGTACATCTTCGATCGGCGCACCGGCCAGATCACCGTAGGCAATGTTGTTGGTGACTGTGTCGTTGAACAGCGTGACCTGCTGGGTGACCAGCGCGATATGCCGACGCAGATTGACCAGTTTGTAGTCTTCGACGTCGATGCCGTCGAGCAATATCTGACCCTTGTCGTGGTGATAGAACCGCGGAATCAGGTTTGCCAGGGTCGACTTGCCACTGCCTGAACGGCCGACCAGCGCGACCATCTGGCCCGATTCGGCCGTAAAGGAAATGTCGTCGAGCACCAGCTTCTCGGTGCCGGGATACTGGAAGCTCAGATTACGCACTTCAAGACGACCGCTGACCCGCTCTCGGGTCTGGGTGCCGGTATCGATTTCCGGCGCTTCATCCAGCTGTTCAAAGATGCTTTCCGCACCCGCCAGGCCTTTCTGGATAGTGGCGCTGACTTCGGACAACTGACGGATAGGCTTGGGCAGCAGACCCGCAGCAGTGATGTAGGCAATCAGTTCGCCCGCCGATGCATCGCCACGCAGATACAGAACCAGGTACATCAGCACCGCCATGCCGATGTAGATGACCAGTTGCAGGACCGGGGTGTAGATGGACTGGGTACGCGTCATGCCCAGGCTGCGGTTCATGTTATCGGCGCTGGCCTTGTGGAAACGCTCGGTTTCGTAAGTCTCGCCGCCAAAACTGCGGACTACGCGGTAGCCCTGAATGGTTTCCGAGGCAACGTGCGTCACATCGCCCATCGCCACCTGAATCTTCTTGCTCTGCTTGCGGAATTTCTTGCTTGCGCTGCTCACCAGCACCGCAATGAACGGCAGAATCGCCAGCAATACCAGGGTCATTTTCCAGTTGCTGTACAGCAGATAACCGAACAGGAAGACCACCGTGAGACCCTCACGGATCACCACTTTGATCGCATCCGTGGCCGCACCGGTGACCATGGTCACGTTATAGGTGATACGCGAGATCAGATGGCCGGAGTTGTGGTTGTCGAAATAGCGGTTGGGCAGCGTCAGCAGGTTATCGAACAGCGCGCAACGCAGGTCATGGACCACACCGCGTGCGACCTTGGCCAGGTAGTAGTTGCCCAGGAACGAGCCAATACCCTGATAAACGGCGATCAGCACAACCAGCAGCGGCACACCGAGCACCAGTGAAAAGCCGAGAAACTTGGTGTCATCAGGCTTTTGCAAGGCATCCAGAAAGTGCTTGAGCATGTCGGCCAGCATCGGCTGGCTGGAGGCGAACAATACGAAACCCACAATACTGATAGCGAAAGCGCCCCAGTAAGGGAGCACGTATTTCAGCAACCTCAGGTATATCTTCATGCTCGATTGCTGGTTGGAATTGGCCATTCGGCGCGCCTCGTGCGTATAAAACGGTGATTGTACCAGTGAACCCGTTACAAGACTGGCAGCGCACAAACGACTGTGTGCAACCGGCGGTCCTGCGTTATGGGGATGGCAGGACCTGCCGCCATCAGACTCCCGGGAGAATACACTCGGGCACCTTGAACGTGGCTTGAAGATAATGAGGAAAAGACGCACACGTCATTGTCGACAGAGCGCTCAACATCTCGGCTTGCCCAACAAGCGATTGGCGACCCGTCGCAGTTGCGACCTGTCGGCCGACTTCCAGTCACCCTTGATGCAGTAGTGCTCGGACAGGTAATGCAGAAAGTTGCGCCGCAAGCGCTCATCGAGCGACCAGTCAGGGAATGCACGGGCATGCGCGACGGCCTGGTCAGCATCTTCGGCATGGCAGACCAGCCCTTCGATGTTGTAAAAGGCTTTGCCCAGCGTCATGACAGGCTTGCCCAGCAGCAAGCTCTCCAGACCCACCGTCGAATTCAGCGTCACCACGAACTGGCTGGCCTCGATCAGCTGTTGCGTGACGTTACCGTTGGCAAACAGCACGTTTTTCGATGCGCGTTTGTGCAGATCGGGATAGCTCTCGCGACTCGACGGATGCTCCTTGAAGATCACCGTCATGCCGGTTTCTGCCGCCAGACGCTCACCCACGGCAAACATGTCGCGCATGTTCCTGACCCACGGCGAGAACAGTCGCACCTGAGTGTCTCGATCATCCTGAAACGGGATGAAGATGAACCGCTCGGGCAGCTTGATCGGTGCCGGCCCACGACTGCGCGGCTTGCGCGGGACAAGCACTGCAGCAGACGGTCGCTCGGTCACGGGGTACGGATAATCGAGGTAAAAAGCCGGATCGCGAGGCATGGAATTAAGGTAATTCACGCCCTTCGGGTCTACGGTCGTCGTGTTGGGCAGCAGACCGTTTTCGAAAAAGAAGGTCTTGCATTCGGGAGGGGCCAGCGCGATCAGCAGGCGGCAGTAGCGATGAGCGCCGTTCCACACGCCCACCGCATCCGGGCGCTCGCGGTCGAGCAAGGCCTGGATGCGCAGGGCTGCCCAGGTCAGTTCAAGGCGCAGTAACCGGCGATACAGGTAGCCGGCGCTCTTGTTCTTGATCCGGCGCTCTTCGCATTTCTCGTCGACCAGCGCGTCGAAGTCGATGCGCGAAAGCGTGACCACCATCCGGGATGCACGTGGCCACGGCATGTTGAGTGATGTGACCACCCGCCCACGCAAGTCGGTCTCGTTGAGCAGACGGTTGAAATAGAGGCCCTGGTGTCGGGCCATCGATAGGAACAGCATTGTCATCGTGATGAGTCCGAAAAGGATGCATCCACCCGCCGGCGCGCACGTGACCACACGCAACAGCCCTGTGAATCCGAAGGCCTGACACTGCGTTGTTTCGTGACCAGAAGGACAGCTTCAACATGAAAAACAGTGCGGCGTGGTTCGGCGAAAACGGTATGAAAATATGACCAGCGGGGGACGGCCCTGTCGCAACGCGGCGGTGCGCATCTAAAAAATTTGGCGCGATTGTAGCACAACGATTTTTTGCGGCACGCGCACTGCGGTAACATGCCGGTCGCACACTCGTCAGCCCCGCACTGGAACCTTGATGCAAAAGCTCGACCATACTGCCTACCTCGACCTGCGTGAAGGTGCCGAGGTGCTTGAATCAGACCGTAACGGAGACAAGGTTCTGCGCCTGTCCAACGGGACGATGCTCAAGCTGTTCCGCCGCAAACGCTTGCTGAGCTCCGCTATCTGGGCACCTTATGCCCAGCGCTTCGCCGATAACTGCCAGGCGCTGCATGCGCGTGGCATAGACTGCCCCAAGGTTCTGCAGGTCTATCGCATTCCGGGTATCGAACGCGACGCCGTTCACTACGACCCACTGCCCGGTCACACTTTGCGACAATTGCTTGATGAGCCTCGGGACACTCTTCGCGCAGCACTGGGCGAATTCATCGCCCGGCTGCACGAAAAAGGCATCTACTTTCGCTCCGCCCATCTGGGCAATGTGGTGCTCACCCCGAACGGCACGCTGGGCCTTATCGACATCGCTGATCTGCGCCTGTATTCAAGGCCGCTGCGCAAAGGCCTGCGCTTGCGCAATTTCAGCCACATGCTGCGTTATCGCGCGGACCGTGAGTGGTTGTTGCAGGACCGCCAGTTTATGGAGCACTACCTGAGCCACCAGCGCGCCTGCAATGAAGCGGACATGGCGCTGGCGCTCAAGGCGTGAACCTGACCCGCTAGCGTTCAGCCTGCGGCAGGCAGTTCGAAGGTTTCGAAGTCATGTTCAGGGCTCTGGCCGCGCAACAGATCGTCGATCAGTTGCGTGGTTCTGGCCAGCCCCTGAGAGCCATACACCAGGTGATAATCCGCAAAGCGCCGCGCCTGTTCGACGTGCTGCTGGTAATCCAGCTCAAGCGCCTGCAACTGCCGGGAAAACTCTTCGCCATCGCGCACCTGAGTACCGAAAAACAGCGCATGGGAGAAGATGTCCACATCGTCGCCGGCATTGACGTGAATCACCGGCCGCCCGGCGAGGCCCGACTCGATGCCCGCGTTGGACATGATATTGATCACTACGCTGGCTTGCGCAAAGGCCTCGGCCAGCGTGCAGTCGGTATCCAGCAACCGGATAGTGTCCAGCCGGGCAGCCGAGTCGCTCCAGAACTGTGCGCGGCTGCGCGGATGACGCTTGAACAGCATGCGGTAATCCGGGTGTTGTTGCGCCCAGTCACGCAGCAATTCATAGGTGCGCAGGTAGCCGGGTTCCTTCTCGCGATCAGGCCCGACACCCAGCACCAGCAGGGTTTTGATAGCAGGGTCGGCGACCGGCAAATCGTAGGTTTCGTCGGCCAGGTAAGAGCCGAGCAGCACCACGGTCGATTGGCCGAAGCGCAACGGTCGCTCCTGCAACGCCACCAGCGAGCTGTGCCCGAAAACACCGTAATAGTCGTAATCGTTCATGCCCAGACGGCGCGACGACTCGAGGGTGGTAGCGTGCGCCAGGTGCAGCAGCCGGGCATTGCGCGCCGCCAGAGCAAGACGCAGGAAAGGGGTGTGATAACTGCCGTTGCGCTCGTTGATCAGCACACGCGGGTTATAGCGGGCCACCAACCATTGCGCGTGGGCGGCATAGGCCAGATAGCGCAACGGAACTGCTTGCTCCGGAGCCAGCAACTGACCCTTGGCGCAAGCAAGAGACGGTGACAGCAGTGCAGCTTCCTGCAGATTCCAGCCACGCGCGCGCACGGCATCAATCAGGATGTTCTTGCGTTGCAAGGCCATGGATTTAGGTGCCGAATGCAGCAGCAGCGTGTCGCATGGCAGCGTATCGGCAAGCGCACCGCTACTGGAAAAACCGAGACAGAGCCGGGCCCGCACACCGACCGCGAAATCCACCAGCGCATCGCGCGCCATGCGCAGACAGCTGCCTGGCAGCCCGTGACGCTCGCGCAGCATCTTCCAGCGATAGCGATCCAGTTGACGAGCCCGAAGCGCCCAACTGCCTTCAGCCGGGCACGCTTCTTCCAGAACAGACAACTTGCTCAACGGACCAGGCCCCTCACTTGAACAGCAACCGCGCAGCCTTGCGGGTATACGACCAGCGTGCGAGTGAGCGCCAGTCTGCGCGCAATGCCCTGGCATAAAACATCTTCGCGTTGGCGTAATCACCGGCACTGTAGCAATCACGGAACAGCGACAGGCAGCGCTGGGCCAGATAAGACTGACGCAGGCTTTGCAGCTCGGCAGGCATGCGCTCGGGCGAGAAGACTTCGTCGACCACGTTCAGCCCGGAAGCCAGGCTCTGTTTGAGGTCATGCCGCATGCTGTCGGCATGCTTGTGGATAATCGCCAGCGGCGTTTCAACCACGCTGCACGGAAAACGCGCCAGCACCTGGGCAAACACCGGAATGTCTTCGGCGTTACGCAACTGCTCCGGGTACAGCCCTGGCTTGAACACATCGCGATGCATGGCACAGGCACCGTTCGACAGCGACACGGTCTTGTCCAGCAGGTAACCGCGCACACGCTGCTCTGCATCGGCCGGCAGCGGTTTGGGGGTATGCAGAGAACGGCGGCCATCGTCGAATGCCGACCAATGCCCACCGATGATCAGACGACTGTCGGGGTGGCTGGCAATATGGTGCAGCAACGCCTGCAACGCATCAGGGGCCATTTCGTCATCGGCATCCAGGAACACCAGAAACTGACCCTGCGCCTCCGCGATGCCGCGATTGCGCACCGAGGACAGTCCGCCATTGGGCTTGCGCAGTACCTTGAAACGCCCCAGGTTATCGGCCTGCAACTGCTCCAGTACCTGCGGCGTCGCATCGGTCGAGCCATCGTCGATCACCCAGAGCTCGGCACGGGTCTGATCCAGTTGCGCCAGCACCGAATTGACCGCGCGGGGCAAAGTGCTGGCGTAATTGTAAGCCGGAATGACGACGCTGATCAGCACCTCAGTCAAGGCTCAGCCCGTCCACACCCTCTTTGACGACGAGGATGTCTTCCATGATCAGGTACTCCAGGTCCGAGCCGAAGAACATGTTCAGGGCATCGGTCGGCGAGCAGATCATCGGTTCGCCACGGCGGTTCAGCGAGGTGTTCAGCGACACGCCGTTGCCGGTCAGGTTTTCCAGCGCCTTCATCATGTCGTAGTAGCGCGGGTTGTACTCGCGCTTGAGCACCTGGGCACGCGAAGTGCCGTCTTCGTGGACGACTTCCGGCACGCGGGTCTTCCACTCTTCGGCGACTTCGAAGGTGAACGTCATGAACGGCGCCGGGTGATCGATCTTGATCATCTGCGGCGCAACAGTGTCGAGCATCGACGGGCAGAAAGGCCTCCAACGCTCGCGGAACTTGATCTGATGGTTGATGCGGTCAGCCACCCCGGTGACGCTTGGACAACCGATGATCGAACGACCGCCGAGCGCGCGCGGACCGAACTCCATACGGCCCTGGAACCAGGCAACCGGGTTGCCCTTGACCATGATCTCGGCAATCCGCTGCGGCGTATTGTCGATCTGGCGCCAGACCGGCTTGCTCGGATGACGGGCACAGGCTGCGATCACATCTTCGTTGCTGTACGCCGGGCCGAGATAGACGTGCTCCATCTTCTCGACCGGTACACCACGGGCATGCGACACATAAGCCGCAGCGCCGACCGCCGTACCGGCATCGCCGGACGCCGGCTGCACGAACAGTTCCTTGACTTCCGGACGGGCGATGATGCGCTGGTTGAGCTTGACGTTCAGCGCACAGCCACCGGCGAAGGCGATCTTGCCGGTTTCCTTGAGGATGTCGCCCAGGTAGTGGTCCATCATCTGCAACGCGAGTTTTTCGAACAGCGCCTGCATGCTGGCGGCGTAATGAATGTACGGCTCGTCGGCTACATCGCCGACGCGTTTCGGACCGAGCCATTCGATCAGCTTCGGCGAGAAATAGAAGCCCTTGCCGTTTTCTTTATAACGACGCAGGCCAATGACATTGGCCAGTTCGGTATTGATGATCAGCTCGCCATTCTCGAACGTTGCCAGACGCGAAAAATCGTACTTGCTGGCGTCGCCATACGGCGCCATGCCCATCACTTTGAATTCGCCGTCGAGCATCTCGAAACCGAGGAATTCGGTGATCGCGCCGTACAGGCCGCCGAGCGAGTCCGGATCGAAGAATTCCTTGATCTTGTGGATCTTGCCGTTTTCGCCATAGCCGAAGAAGGTCGTGGCGTACTCACCCTTGCCGTCGATGCCCATGATCGCGGTTTTCTCGGTGAAACCGGAGCAGTGGTACGCGCTGGAGGCGTGGGCCAGGTGATGCTCGACCGGCTCGATCTTGATCTTTTTCGGATCGAAGCCCAGCTGTTCAAGGCACCAGACAATCTTGTTGCGATAGCGTTTGTAACGGCGGTTGCCCATCAGCAGCGCGTCGAGGGCGCGATCCGGGGCGTACCAGTAGCGCTTGGCATAGTGCCAGCGCGCCTTGCCGAACAGGCTGATCGGGGCGAACGGAATCGCGACCACATCGACATCCGATGGCTTGATGCCTGCCTGCTCCAGACAGAACTTCGCCGACTCGTAGGGCATGCGGTTCTTTGCGTGCTTGTCGCGAACGAAGCGCTCTTCTTCGGCGGCGGCTATCAGCTTGCCGTCGATGTAAAGCGCTGCGGAAGGATCATGGCTAAGGGCGCCGGACAGGCCAAGGATCGTCAATGCCACTGGGTCTAGCCTCTTTGTCTGCACACAGGCGCATCGCGCCCGAGAAAAGGTGTGCCCCCGCACAGCGGGCTGAGGGCAGCTAAAGGGCGGGATTATAACGTAATGGCCGAGGATTGGCTCGACGGCCTGAAATGTCCCCACAAGGCGCTCGTCAGACACTGTAAGAAACGTCTCTTTCAGTGTGTTCGATAACTATCTATGACGTGCCGCCCGCTGCGTCTGATTAATTGAGGCCCATTAACCGCTGGCCCGAAGGCCGCCGCTCAACACCTCAGCGCCCCTAGCGCAATGGGAAACCTCTCATGACACAAACACTGTCCCCTGTCGTTCTCACCCCCGTACCGTTGGCGCCGGCCGACACCTGGCCCGCTGCCTCGGCAGCCCTGCACAGGCTCGACGAGCTGCGTATCGCGCTGGCTGGCGAACTGCAAGCACTGCCCAGCCCCGGCGAATCCCTGCTGACGGCTATCGGCGGAGTCGACCCGGCCGAGCGAGAGCTGGAGATTTCCAGCCTGCTGCAACAGATCGACGACTTCTGGGCTGACCCCGGCGAAACCGCTGAGAGCCGCCGGGACCGGCTTGTGCCCGCCTTGCAGCGCGCATTGCGTGATGAGGCCAGCGTCAGGATTCACGAGCGCGATCTGGAAAGCGGCTACCTGGCCTGCCTGCCCGCCGCATCGGCAGAGCCACAAGACCCCGCGCTCACTTATCACTCCCTGAGCGTGCAACTGCATGATGACGAGCAGTTTGAAATGGCCGGCGCGCTGGTGATATCCCAAGCACAGGACCGTACGCTACTGGCTCTGCCCGGCCTTGGCCTCATTGCTTTCGCCAGCCAGGCCCTCATGTGCGAAACCGTGGCGCGCTGGCTCAACTCGCCGACGCTGCAAAGCGGGCTCCTGAACACGGTCGACCGCCAGCAACAGGAGCGACTGGCTGCCATCAGGGAGGACGCCGACCTGTACCTTGCCCCCTTCACTGCAGCCGACGTGCAATTACAACCCGTCAACAGCGCCCCGTTCAGGCATGCGCTGGATCGCCAGCTGAACAAGCAGCGCAACGACGTCCGCTACGCCTGCGAACGCGCCGACATAGAGGACCAGGCGCAGCGTCAGGTACTGATTCAGGAAGCCATCGACATGCGGGGCATGTTCGGCCCCGCCGCCGTGCTTGAGCTGCGCGAGCTCAGCTACCGGCAACGCCAGTACCACCGGGGCCTGCCGGACTGGTTGAAGATTGCCAGCATGGCCGACCTGCAGACCTATGCCGGGTACCTGCGCCGCTATGATGAAGCGCGTGCTGCCATGCTCAGCGTGCTGGGCAGCGCGGCATCACCCGAGCAATTCGCCGAAGCGCATCTGCGCATGCGGCTGGCCGATGATCTGGGCCACGATCTGGACCCGCAGGCCATAACCATCGACACACTGCGCACGCTGCCATCGACCAGCAAGACCTACCGCGTGAGCCGCTCGCTGGTGCAACTGGCGCTCTACGGCCTGCATCCGAATGACGAGGTCGCAGGCTCGGAGTTCCTCGACAAGACCGTCATCCGTCTGGACGACGCACCTCTGCCAGCGGCTTACTCGACGCTAACCCCGACGTACCTCGCCAGCCTGATCAACGAGCTGGAGCTGCGCGCGAACTTTGGCGATTTTCAGCGAACGGCCTACCAGAAAGAACACAACAGGCATCTGTTGCGCTTGCTGGCGCGAACCCGCCTCAGCGCGCTGGCCTGGGCAGCGAAGATGCAAGGGCATATTCGTCCCGAGGATTTCGCCATTGTTGCAGCATCGGCAACCCCGGCACAGAACACGCCAGCCCCGGCACTGCGCGTGCAACAGGTACGCCTGAACGGACGTAACGTGATGGCCAGGCTGCTGGTATTTCGCAAGCAAGGCGCGCAGGGTCGGACCGAGCGGCTGATCATGGTCGCGCTGGACGCTCCGGGCCAGCATTTCAAAGCCTTCGACACTGAAACCCACCTGCTCCACGAGGTGGTCGGCTGGAGTGCGTCGCCTGCGATGAGTGCCTGGCTGCTCGGTCAGGTGGAAGTCGCTGCCCGCCCTGAACTCGCGCAACAACTGACGGCCCTCAGTCAGAAGCCCCAGCCGGCAAAAGATTTCCTGCAATTCATTGATCACCCCGACTGTGAGGTGGCGTTGCGCGGCTTTACCGACGAACAGACCCGGGTGATGCTTTCCGAGCAAGCCAGCCATACCCCGGACTGGTATCTGCGCGCCAGTCGTGAACAGCGCCGCGAACTGCTGGCACTCGAAGAGGCTGTCGGAGGCGCACTCGGCAACTACCAGGCCCAGCCCCACACCCAGGTCCAGCCGTTCAAGGACTACGTTCATCAGCGCGCCAGCCAGCAGCTCGGCAAGCTGCTGAATGTACCGGCTGGCACGGTGAACCCGGATCTGGTTGTGATCACCAGCGAGCGCGAAACGCTGACCTACACCGACATGCTGCTCAACGGCTACAACGACAGCATCGACCCTATACGCACCTCTGCTGCAACACAGGCAACCTTCAGCGGCCCGGAGGGAGTGGACCTGAGCGCGCTGTCACCCGCGGCAGTGGCAGGCTCGGTACGCGGTCAATGGCTGGCAGACGATTACATTGCGCTGATCAGGAACACCTTGCTGAATACTGAAAACGCCGGTTACGCCGACCGACGTCAGGCCAGCGTGCTGATCACTCAGCTCCAGATGAAGGCAGCCGCATTGCGCAGCCTTCTGAAAGGCCATACCGAAGCGGCGCACTATACCTGGCTGAAACAATCGCTGGACAATGCACACCTGAACAGTCCGGCCGCTCGCGAGCAATACCCGCTCTATCCCTTGCAGTTGCATATCGACAAACCACTGATTGCTTCAGGGCTGACCGACATCGATCAACTGGTTATTCCGAGCCCGCTGCTTACCCACGTTGAGACCGTGCAGGGCTGCCTGGTGGTTCTGCCGATGCAGATTCGCCACGCTGCATTGCTTTACACACCGCAGGCCCCTGACGGCATCGAGTTCCGTCTGTTCAGCGACTTCGTCAGCTCGCTGAACACCGAAGGCATGATCGATTACTACAAGGATCGCTGCCGGATCAAGGCGCGCCGGACCCTGTCGTTTTTCCTGCGCGATATGCAGCAAGGCAATGCCAACAAGCCGCCGGTCATTCCCAAAGCGTTCATTTCCGACGTTGCCGACACCTGTTACAACCGGCCACTCGAGCGCAGGCTGCGGGACGTGGAAGAGACCACCACCGGCCGCAATGACATGCTGTCCCGTCTGATCTGGGTCAGTGTCGAGATCATCGCCACCGCGCTGACCCTGCCCTTCCCTCCCGCAAGCTTTGCAGTTGGCAGCCTGCTGTCCTTGCACGACAGCGGTCAGGCACTTGCCGCACTGAGCGAAGGCGACCAGGACCGCGCCACGGCTTACATCGTGTCGGCACTGTTCAACGGGATCGGCGCAGGCGGCGATCTGCTGAGCGGCCTGAAAGGCTTTGGCGGCGTGCTGCACAACCTTGAGCAAGGCCGAGAATCAGTACCCGTGCTGCGCTCGTTCCAGCGCCAGTCTTCCCTGACGCGCTACGAAGACCTGTACCCGGTCGAGCTGCAAGAACAGGTCTTTCTGCTCGGCAAGCCCAACGCCAACGGCCATGCTGCGGTTTTCCATGCGCCGCACGTCGCTTCAGCGCCGCCGATTGCAACCGGCCAGTTCGCCGCACGAGAAGCCGGTGGTGCCTGGCAGCCACTGCTCCCGACACCGGCCCCTGTGCCGCGCGCGCCTTCAGCCCTGCGCACCGATCTGGCCGTCGACATTTCGCTGGATAACCTGCCGCGGATCGCAGACGGTCATGCCAAAGGCGTGTGCCTGGTCAACGGCAGACACTACATCGAGCTTTCCGGGCAAACCTTTCAGGTCCGGTACGACACCCATCTACGCTGCTGGCAAATCATTGATCCAGCCAATCCATTCGCGTTCTTCGGTAACCAGCCAGTTCGTCTGGATGAGCAGGGGCAGTGGTTGGTCATCGACCGCCAGCGCCTGCGTGGCGGCGGTCTGGACGGCCCGGAAAGCTATCAACCCCTGCCTGAACAGGCAGCCGGAACCTCGACCGACACGTTAAGTGGCTACGAGATGCCGAGCACCATGCGCGCGCACCTGGACATTGTCATCAGCAAGGAACCCTTTGATCCGACCGGCTCGGGGATGGAAGCCTATTTCGAGACCTATTTCACAGAAGTGCGGCGAACCTTTACAACGCTTCGAGAAAAACTCTATCAGGACGCCCAGGCTTTTTTTGCCCGATTTTCCTTGCCACCCAAACCGCCACTGCCGACTTATGAGCTGCCCGGCAGCGTCGAGACGCTGATCGAACACGTCTTTACTCACAGCAACGGGCTGGTCTTCAGCGAGGCACCGAAATCGGTAGCCAGCAAACGTCTGCTCCTGCTCAACATGCCCTTGCTTGCAGAACAGCGCGTCGAGGTGCTGTACATCGAACACCTGCTGACCGACAAACACCTGTCCAGGCTGGCCAAATATCGAAAGCTGGGCAAAAAAAGCCGCACGGGCTCTAAAGAGCTCAAGTACTACCTGCGCGATACCAATCGCGGGGCCTTGAACAATTCAAGCACCGAGTACGATTACTACCACTTGATCAAGGCAGCCCATCGCTACGGGATCGAGGTGCGCCCGTTCAGCTCGTCGATCAGCTATCCGTTTCTCGGCCATCCGGTGCTGACCGCTGCGGATGACCCGGCCGCCGCCATCAAGATGAGCAACTTCTTCGGGCATACGCTCATCAGCAACGACATCGCAGGCGCCTCCTCAAAGCGCTGGATAGCACTGCTCGACCAGAAACTTGCCACGACACATGATCAGATACCCGGCATCGCCGACATGCACGGCGTGGTCAGCGTACACATCAAGGACCTCCCGGCGGGACGCCCGACCCGCATCAGGCAAGGTGCCGGCGTGGCAGTGGATGGACAATCGCCGATTAACTGCGACTTCAGCATAGCGTTTGCCGACCCGACACTGACGGCCGTCCCGCTGCCTTCCGCCACGCCTCTGGATGAGATACTGATCCGCGAGCTGAGGGGCTCATCGCCTGTTGCCGACGGCGAACAATGGGCAGGCCAGTATGGCTTTGTCCGGGCCGAAAACGATGCCTGGCTGCGCGTCGAGCCGGAAGACTGGAGCGTCGACAGCCCTGTGACAGCGATTCAGCAATCCTTGATCGATGCAATCTACGAGATGCCGCTGGAGACCAGAACGACCTTTCATACGCTGGCCAACTTCGAAAAGAGGGGCCTCGATATGCAGTACTTTTTCGGCGATCCGGAATTCGAAACCGTTCGCGACATCTTCGCCCTGCGCCGCAAGCGGCTGCAACAGGACGCCGTAACGATCAGCGCAGCACAGCTGCCGCCTCGTCCGGCGTTACCCGAAATCGCGCCGCAGACAAGCACGTCCGAACTGCTTGAAAAGCTGTACGAGCAGACTGACGGGGTTGTGATCGGCGAATCGCATTTTTCCGTCGCCAGCAAAAAGCTCATCATCGACAACTTGCCATTGCTGTCACAGCAAAACGTCAAGACGCTGTACATGGAGCACCTGCTGACCGATTTGCACCAGGCAGATCTGGATCGTTTTTTCGAAACCGGGCAGATGAGCAAGACCCTGCTTCACGACCTGAAAGCGCTGGACCGGGGGCATCACACCGACCCGGACAAGGTTTATACCTTCGAGCAACTGGTCATCAAGGCGCGACAGCAGGGTATGGAAGTGCGGGCCATCGACTGCGCAAGCAGTTACCACCTCAAAGGTATCGCCAGGGAAGAAGCCATTACCCGCCAGCAAATGATGAACTACTTTGCGTCGCGCACCCTGCGCAGGCATCAGGAGGTCATGGGTTCACATAAGTGGATCGCACTGGTTGGCAATAGCCATGCCAATACCTATCAGGGCGTCGTGCCCGGCATTGCCGAACTGGAGGGCGGGATCGGCCTGCGGGTCGTCGATGTAGCGCCGGGGCTATCGAGGGGCGTCATTGAGGATCCAGGCGAGCTTGTTTCGGGAGGCATAGCGACCGCCAAGGTACAGATCAAAAGCGATTACCGGGTCGAAATTGAAGTGCCGCCCCCCGTCAATGTCGTCCGCCCCCCTAAACCGCTGACTCTCGAACAGCGCCTCGCGAAGCCAGGGATGTTTCTGGTGGAGGAAGGCGAAGGCAATTTGCAGACCGTCGTTCATCGCGCCCGCGATACATGGATTTACCGCACGCCGGTGCTGGTCAACGGCGAGGGCAAACTGTATGTGGAACGTGTCCGCTGGCCGCGCGTCCACCTCATGCCTTTTGACGATATGGACGCACTGGTGGCGGCGCTGGAGACGATGGGCCTCAAGCGGATAGGCTGACGCGCAGGCTCAGACCGGCGTGATGTGCGGCAGGCGCTGCTCCAGCAACTGGTGCAGCGCACTGTCGGTCGGCCAGTTGCGCATGAAGCGCGCCCGGTCGCGGGCATAAGCCGAGGCGAATGACGATTGCGAGCCGTGCTGCTGCATGGCATCCAGATCGATCAGCGCCCAGCGGTCCTTGTGCCAGAACAGGTTATGGCCCTTGAGATCGCCATGGCTGATGCGTTCCCGGATCAATTGTGCGAACAGTTGATCCAGCGCCAGCAACTCGGTCTCCGGGGCATCGCCGCTTTGCACATAAGGTGCGAACCGTTCGATGATGTCCGGGCCATCGAGAAATTCGGTCACCAGCCACGCCTTGCTGCGCAGGCCCAGGAAACGCTGTTCCTGCACTGCCAGCGGTTTCGGCGTGGCGATACCAAGAAACCTCAGCCGATTGCTTTCGCGCCAGGAATGCCAGGCACGACTGGGACGCCAGAAACGCTTGAGCCAGTGCGTGAAATTCTTGATGTTGTAGCGCTTGATGACCAGCGTGCGGCCATTGACGTCAACCCGGCCTACGCTTGCAGCGCCACCGGTCTTGTACAGATGGCCCTTGTCGAGCAAGGCATCGGCCTGCTCCAGCACCGGCAGCAGGGTTGCCTCTTCGTCACGGCGAATCGCACGAAACACTGAAGCGCTGTCCTTGACGCTGAACAGACTGCAATCGCGCACCGTCTTGCTCATGAAGTCCCTGAGTCGCCAGCTACGGACCTTGTCGATCTGCTTTTGCAACGCTTCCATCGGCAAGCCATGCTCGGCGTTGCTCAGCAGATAATGCACCAGCAGCTCTTCGGTGTACGGCTCGAAAGCCCTGGGCAACTGCGCAAAGAACACGCCAAGGTTTTCCAGTACTTTCTGCCGCGACAACGGCTGCCCGGCCTGTTCGGCTCGAATGCCGGCACCGTCGATCAGGTACAGCTGCCCGTTATGGCGCAGCAGGTTGTCCAGGTGCAGATCTTCCTGCCACAAGCCTTTTGCGTGCTGCAGCGCGATGGCCGTCAGCGCCTCACCGAGTACCGCCTGCTGCTCATCGGCCAGCGGCGGCAGGTCCTGCACGTCAGCCCAGGCATCACCCAGGCTGGGGGCTGGCGCCAGAAATTCGAACAACAACCAGCCACCCTCGCCTTCCTGCAAGCCATCGGCCAGTAACAGCGGGGTCTTCAGGCCTTGCCCGGCCAGCAAACGCACACCAGCCAGCTCACGCTGAAAGTGCCGGGCAGCCTTGTCGCCGACCAGCAGTTTGGCCAGCACCGAGCGGCCGCGCCATACGCCAGCACCGACGTAACGCTGTCCTGGAAGTACCCGCAGCAGGGTCAACAATTGCAGTTCGGCGGTGCCGGCAGCATCCGCCAGGGTAAGACTCATCGGTAACTCGGGGGTGCGTCCGGCGTTCTTGAGTTCAGACAAGCGCATCAGTGGATCTCATTCTGGTCACGGTGTTGGACGATACGTTTATGCAGGCCGCGTCTACCCAGCAACACGCTCCAGGCACCGACCTGAGGGCTGTCGGGGGCGGCCTGCAGGTAGGCAGCCAGAAATTCACGCTGTTCGTCGTCACTCCACATATGGCAGCGACGCAGCAGAGGCTCCAGATCCTTGATCAGATCGCGCTTGCCAAACAGCACCGGGCGGGTCTTTTCCAGATCGATCAATTGCGCGTTATAAACATCACCTTGAGCCTGAAGAAAGATGTGTTTGGGGTAGAAGCACCCGTGCATCTGCCCGGCCTTGTGCAAGGTGCGCGCCAGCCGGCCGCAGGCCTGAAGGATTGCGCTGCGCTCGGTGGCCGGCAGGTCGGACCACTCCAGCAACAGCGCATACAATTCAGTCCAGCCATCGAGCGCACGGGTCATCAGAATCGCCTGGCGCTCGCCATTGATACGCCGCTCGCCGTAAAAGGCAGCCTGCAATGCCGGGATACCGAGCTTCTGGTAACGGCGGATATTACGAAACTCCCGGCAGAACGAGGGCTCGCCCAGCGGGTAGTGCAGCGTGTGGGTCAGGTAATTGCTCTGACGCTTCAGGTAAAAGCTCCTGTCGTCCAGATCCAGGCGGAACACGCTGCTCCAGCCGCCGCGCCCGGTATTGGGCTCGTCGACGGCATCCAGCTGAAGATTCCATAGCGCTTCAAAATCGACCAGGCCGTGGCGCTCCAGCAGCGCCCGATCGGCACTGGCAATAAATACGCTCATTCACGGCCCTCGAAAAAGCTGACGATATGTCGAATACGTTTTTTGTCCGAGGCGTTCAAACGCGCCCGTTGGCGGTACTGCAAATAGAAGCGCAGGCGCTGGGTGGCTGACAGATGATACTTGGCCACCTTGTCCAGGCACGCGAGGTCCTTGGTGATCCGGTAGCGCAGCAGGAAACTCCACCAGAAGGCCCCGTTGGGGCAGTCGATGAAAAACAGCTTGCCCACGTTATCGACCAGCAGGTTTCGCCATTTCAGATCGTTATGCGTGAAATGCCTGTCGTGCATGATGCGCGTATAAGCAGCCAGCTGGCGACTGATGCCGTCTACCCAGTGCCTGTCGGCCAGCAACGGATCGTTGCGCTTGGCCAGCACCGACAGATCGTTGGTATTTGGCAGCTCCCGGGTGATCAACGCACCGCGATCATAGGCCGCGCCATTGCGCTCCAGCCCCCAGGCCACCACCTCGGCCGTGGGAATGCCCCATTTGGCGAAACGTTTGAGGTTCTGCCACTCGGACTTGACCCGAGGCCTGCCCATGTAACGACGCAAGCCCTTGCCGGCACTCACGTAACGCTTGACGTAATAATTGACCCCGGAGCGCTCGACGCGGATGACTTCGGACAGCGGGTCGCGGGTCAGGCGCTGGCCTTCCAGGGCAAATACCGCGTCCAGGCTGCCAAAGTCGCGCTCAAGGAACGCGTACTCGGGTTCGAGCTTCCAGCCTGCCATCAGAGCGCATCTCCATATCGCACTTTACGTTGATACAGCTTGTCGGCTTTTTTATCCAGCCAGGTCAGCAGCGACGCTTCCTTGAGCAGTATTTCCCGCAACGGCTTCTGGAAGTAATCCTTGAGAAAACGCAACTTGTCGCGTCGGGTCAGGCCAATGTCCAGCGCCGAGAAATACAGCGCGGCCAGGTCCTTGTTGCGCCAGCGTGGCGTGATCGCCCGTCGGGTCTGGGCACGGTGCAGGTCGATGACCGACAGCCTGAAATCGTCGGCGGTCACCGGTCTGTCGGTGTGCAACAGGAAATGACAGATGTAACAGTCGCGGTGATTGACGCCGGCCCGGTGCATCATCCCGACCAGTCGCGCGACCTCGGCAATGAACGCTCTTTTCAAACGCGGCTCGGGCGGCTCGGTGCGCCAGTTGAGGCTGACGTCCTCAAGGCTGGTGGTCGGTGCCAGTTCTTCAGTCACGATGAAGGAATGCTGCGCGGCAGGATTGCTGCCGCGTTCGCCGTAAGCCACGGCGGTCATGGTCGGCACGCCGACTTCGTGGAGGCGCTCGATGGCGTCCCACTCCTTGCCCGCGCCGAGCACCGGCAGCTTGGCGGTGGCAAGGTTCTTGGCGATCTCGCCCCAGCCGATGCCGCGATGGATCTTGACGAAGTAACCGCGCCCGTCGACTTCAGTGCGCAGCGTGCGGCGCCCTTCCAGCTCGCGATAAACCTCACCGCTCAGGCCTTCTACCTCGGCGAAGGCATCGCGCCCGGCCCACAGGCTCTTGAACGGTTCAGCAAGGAACAGCTTCATCAGTCGTGCTCCGCCAGAATTACATCCGCAGCGTGTTGCGGCATGCTGTAAAGGTCCGCCGTGTCAGCGAAGGCCAGGCCGTTGCGACTCCAGGCACTGCGCGCGGCGGCGTCCTGAAGCATGCTGGCCAGATAGCGATTGAGCTGAGCCTGATCGAACGGTTCGTCAAGCACCCGACCGCAGTCGGCTTCGGCAATGTAATGCGCATATCCGCAGACCGCGCTGACCAGCACCGGCAAACCGGCCACCAGTGCTTCGAGCAGCACGGTGCCGGTGTTTTCGTTGTAGGCCGGGTGAATCAGCAGGTCGGCACCGATCAGGAAACGCGGAATATCGCTGCGCCCTTTCATGAACGTCACCTGATCGCCCAGTCCGAGCGTGGCGCTCTGCAGCTGGAATACCTTGGGGTCATCCTGTCCGATTACAAACAGGCGCGCGCGCTTCTTGAGTTCGGCAGGCAGCGTCGCCAGCGCTTTCAGGCTGCGATCGACGCCCTTTGTCTTGAAACCGGAGCCGATCTGCACCAATAACAGGTCACCGTCAGCCAGACCGAATTCCTTGCGAAAATCAGCACGAATCTGCGGTGCGTCAGGCGGTGCGCGGCGATCCTGGGAAATGCCCGGCGGCAGCAGGTGGAACCGCGACAGCGGCGTGCCGTAATGCTTGATGAATAACGGCTGCTGCACTTCGGAAATCATCAACACCTGAGTGTTCGATTCTTTGGCGAACACCGCTCGTTCGTAATCGGCAAAATGGCGATAGCGGCCCCACTTGCGATACAGCGGGCTGCGCAGGTTCTGCGCCTTGTCTTCGAAACAACCGTCGGCGGCGTAATACACGTCCAGCCCCGGCATTTTGTTGAAGCCGATCAGACGGTCGACGGGGCGCTGGGCCAGATCGGCCTCCATCCAGGCAGTGAGTTTCTCGTTGCGCCGATGGTTGAAGAACGCCTTGACCGGCGCGACCAGCACTTCGAAGCCGGGCGGCACCTCGCCTTCCCAGATCAGCGTATAGACGCGAATCTGATGGCCACGCTGCTGACACTCCAGCGCGATGCGCATGAAGTCGCGTTGCAGGCCGCCAAACGGGAAATATTTGTAGAGTACGAAAGCCAGTTGCATCAGCCAGGTTCCTTTGCCAGCAACAGCGCGCCCAGTTGGCTCGCCACTCGCTCGGGATTCAAACGAGTGAAGCACATCGGCCACTCGCGTTTCAGGTCAAACCGGCGCTCATCGTCGGCGGTCGGTTGGTACGTGCATTTCTTTTGCAGGCAAGGCGCACAGCCCGGATAGTCGCTGGCCAGATGCACCTGCGACGTGCCGTAAGCCCCGGTCAGCCCCGGATTGGTCGGGCCGAACAGGGAAATGGTCGGTACGTCCAGCGCTGCGGCCAGGTGCCCGATGCCGGTATCGACCGCGACACAGGCCTGCGCACTGGCCAATACCCGCGCCACGCCTGCCAGATTCAGCTTCGGCAGCACATGAGCACTGTCCAGCCCCTCGGCGATGCGCTCGGCACGCGCCTTCTCTGTCGGGTTGCCCCATGGCAACTGCACCTGAAAACCGCGCGCGGCCATCAATTCGGCCAGTTGTCGCCAATAGACCTCGGGCCAGTGTTTGGTGTCCCAGGTCGTGCCGTGCAGAAACAGTACAAAAGGCGCTTGCGGCGCACCGTCGAGTGCAGCCAGGGGCTTGAGCCCGTAATCACCCATGCCGACGGGCAACGGATAGCCCAGCGCCTGAGCGAACAACTGGCGCAGCCGTTCGACAGCATGCTGCCCGCGCGCCACCGGCAAGGCCCGGTCATAAAAACGGCTGGCAACCGGCTCGCGCGCCGAGTCACGGTCCAGACCGGCCACCGGCGCGTCGATGTAGCGCGTCAGCCAGGCACTCTTGAACAGGCCCTGAGCGTCAATCACCAGATCATAACGCTGCTCGCGCAGCCGATCCTTGAAGCGCCGCCATTCGCCAGAGCGGAAGGTCTGCCAGAGGTTCTTGCGCCAGCGGCGGATCGCCACCGGGATCACCCTGTCGACCGCCGGGTGCCAGGCAGGAATTTCGGCAAAACCTTCTTCCACCACCCAGTCGAAGCGGATGCCGGGCAGCGCCCGTGCCGCATCGGTCAGCGCGGGCAAGGCATGGATCACATCGCCCAGCGAGGAAGTCTTGATCAGCAGTACCCGCAAGATCAGGCCACCTCCACCGGTGTGATGTTCAGGCGGGTCAATGCCTGGATCACGGCGTCCGGCTCAAGCAGACGCATGCAGTTGTAATGGCCGAAACGACAGGTGCGGTCAAAGCACGGGCTGCATTCAAGGCCCAGCCGGACCACTTCGACTGCATCGGCCAGCGGCGGTGTGAAGCCCGGCGAGGTGGAACCGTACACCGCCACCAGGGGCCGGTTGAGCGCTGCGGCCACATGCATCAGGCCGGAATCGTTGGACACCACAGCGTCGGCACAGGACAGCAGATCAATCGCTTCGGCAAGCGAGGTTTCGCCACTGAGGTTGACAGACTCCTCACGCAAGCCGGGAATCAGCTCCTGACGAATGCTTTCACCCACCGGATGGTCCTTCTTCGAACCGAACAGCCAGACCTGCCAGCCTTCACGAATGCTGGCTTCAGCCACCTGCGCGTAATGCTCGGCCGGCCAGCGCTTGGACTCGCCGAACTCGGCACCGGGGCACAGCGCCAGCACGGGACGGTCGAGGGTCAGGCCAAACTTGCTCAATGCGGCGTCGCGAGTCGTTGGGTCAATACGCAGGCTCGGCGTGGGATAAGGACGCGGCAACTCAGCGCCCTTGTCGAAGGCCAGCGCCATGAAACGCTCGATCATCAGCGGATAACGCTGTTTGTCGAGGCTGCGCACGTCGTTGAGCAGGCCGTAGCGGAACTCGCCGCGCCAGCCGGTGCGTTTCGGGACACCGGCGAAAAACGGCACCAGCGCCGATTTCAGCGAGTTGGGCAGCAGGATTGCCTGATCGTACTGGCCAGCCAGTGACTTGCCGATCCGGCGACGGGTCGCCAGCTCGAGGGCGCCATGGCCGAGCGGAAAACTGAGCGCAGCGCGCACCTCTGGCATGCGCTCCAGGATCGGACGACTCCACTCAGGGGCCAGCACGTCGATTTCGCACTCGGGATGACGCTGTTTCAGACACTGGAACAGCGTTTGTGCCATCACCATGTCACCGACCCAGCTAGGCCCAACGATCAGAATTTTCATGTTCCATCCAAAAACGACCAGAAACGATCAGGGAGGCCGATCAGACTGCGTGACGTTCCCACACAATCTGTCGCCTCCCTGTCATAGCTTTATAGAGTGTTGCACTGTCACAGAGCGTTGCCCTTGAGGCTCAGCTCAACCCCATCTGCGTCCAGATCCGCATCACTTCACGCCGCTGGGCATGAAACTGATCGCCGCTGACCACGCCGGCCTGCTTCTGCAAGGCCTGACGGTGCGCCGCCGAGCGATAGGCTTTATAGGCCTCGCGCAACAGGCTGGCATCCGCGTCGGGCAGCAGCCCGGCGCCCTCCAGCCCTTCGAGAATCCGGATGTTATCGGTGTATTGCAGCAGCGCGGGATGCGCTCTCGACCACGCCAAGGCGGCGTATTGCACCATAAATTCGATATCGACGATACCTCCGGCATCCTGCTTGAGGTCGAACGGCATCGCGGCTTCGAAGGCATTGGCCGCCCTGCCCGCTGCTGTCAGCCGGGTGCCTAGGTTATCGCGCATCTTGGCGCGCATCTCGCTGACTTCGGCACGCAACGTGTCCAGATCGCGCTCGCGACCCAGAACAGCGGCGCGCACTTTCTCGAATTCGCGGCCCACATCCGGGCTGCCGGTCAGCACCCTCGCGCGCACCAGTGCCTGATGCTCCCAGGTCCAGGCCTCATTGGCCTGATAGCGGGCAAACGCGCCAAGCGAGCTGACCAGCAGCCCGGAGGCGCCGGACGGCCGCAAGCGCATATCGACGTCATACAACTGACCGGAGTTGGTCTGCGTGGTCAGCAAGTGAATCACCCGCTGCCCCAGTCGGGTGAAGAACTGCGCACTGTCGATGGGCTTGGCACCGTCGGTTTCGGCCTGCAGATCACCGTCATGAATGAACACCAGGTCCAGATCGGAACCGTGCCCCAGTTCGATGCCACCGACCTTGCCGTAACCGACGATCACGAACCCCGGATCGCACAATGTTCCGTCCGGGCGCAGTGGCGTGCCATGACGGGCCACGCTGTAACGCCAGGCCAGCGCCAGCACCTGATCCAGAATCGCTTCAGCCAGCCAGGTCAGGTAATCACTGACTTTCATCAACGGCAGGCTGCCGGAAATTTCCGAAGCCGCCACGCGCAGGCTGTGGGCCAGCTTGAAATGCCGCAGCGCTTCCATTTGCTGCTCAAGATCATCCTCGGGAATACGGATCAGCCGCTCACGCAGTTCAGCGGCCAGTTCCGGCGCCAAGGGCGGATTGAACAGGCGACCTTCATTGAGCAGTTCATCGAGCAACAGCGGAAAACGCGCGATCTGCTCCGCGATCCACGGACTCGCCGCGCACAGGGTCAGCAGTTGCCGCAATGCATCCGGATTTTCGGTCAGCAGCACCAGATACGCCGAGCGCCGGGCGACCGCCTCCACCAGCGGCAGCACGCGCTCCAGCACCAGATCGGGCTTTTCATGCTCTACCGCCTGTGCCAGCAGCCTTGGAATAAAAGCGTCCAGGCGCTCGCGGCTGAGCCGCTGCATCGAGCGCAGGCTCGGGCTGCTGCGCAAACTGGCCAGGCCTTTGAGCGCCTTGTCGGCATTGACGAAACCGGCCTGCTGCAACTGCTGGCCAGCGGCCTGCTCGTTCTGCGACTCTTCCCACAGCGGCAGCCACTCGCCGCCGACTACCACTTCGCTGTTGTCGTCTTGCTGGTCGTCGGGATCAGCGTCAGGGTCAGCGATGACCTGACGGAAGTGCCAGGACACCCTGCCGCGCCAGTACATCAGCCGCTCGTGAAAGCTGGCCCAGTCGGCAAAGCCCATGATCAGCGCAATACGCGCCTGATCCTGCTCGTTATCCGGCAGCATTTGCGTCTGACGGTCGGCAATGGCCTGAATCGCATGCTCGGTGTAACGCAGAAACTCATAGCCCTCGCGCAGCTCCTCGGTTACCGCCGAAGGTAGATAGCCCTGCCCTTCAAGCGTCTTGAGCACTTTGAACAGCGGACGCTGTTGCAGGCTCAGGTCGCGGCCGCCGTGAATCAACTGGAAGGCCTGAGCAATAAATTCCACTTCGCGGATACCACCGGCACCCAGCTTGATGTTGGCCGCCATGCCCTTGCGTTTCACTTCCTGCTGAATCAACTGCTTCATGGTGCGCAGCGCTTCGATGGCGGAGAAGTCCAGGTAACGGCGATACACGAACGGGCGCAGCATCTCCAGCAATTCGGCACCGGCTGCCTGATCTCCGCCGACCACCCGCGCCTTGATCATCGCGTAGCGTTCCCAGTCGCGGCCCTGATCCTGGTAATACTGCTCCAGCGCATTGAAACTGAGCACCAGTGCCCCGGATGAACCGTAGGGCCGCAGGCGCATGTCGACGCGAAACACGAAACCGTCGACGGTGACCGGGTCCAGCGCCTTGATCAGCCGCTGACCCAGGCGAATGAAGAACTCCTGGTTATCCAGTGCGCGCTTGGTGCCTTCTGTCTCGCCGCCCTCCGGGTAAGCGAAGATCAGGTCAATGTCCGACGACAGGTTCAGCTCGACCGCGCCAAGCTTGCCCATGCCAAGGATGACCATGTGCTGCGGCTGCCCCGAATGGCGACCGGTCGGCGTGCCGAACTGCTGGCAATGCCGTGGATACAACCATTGATAGGCCAGATCGATCGACGCATCGGCCATTTCCGAGAGATCACGGCAGGTCTCGATCAGGTCGGCCTGACGCGTCAGGTCGCGCCAGATAATCCGGACTTGCTGGCGCGCTCGCTGTCGACGTAGATTACGCCCCAACTCGTCTTCGCTGGCGGCGTTCTGCAGCGCTTCGGCCATTTGCCCGCGCAGTTCACCGGCAGAGAAGCTACGCTCAAGCGCGCCCGCATCAGCCAGTTGCAGCAGCATCTGCGGGTCGCGACAGATCTGTTCGGTCACAAAATCACTGGCGGCGCAGACCCGGTCGAATGCCTTGCGGCGCGCCTCGGGCCAGGCCTCGAAAGACGCCAGAGCTTCGTCCGACACAGCAGCCAGTGCAGTGCAGAAGGATTGTCGGGCGCGGTTCACCAATGGCAGCAGAATGGCCGGAAATTCGGTCAGTGAAGGTAGGCTCATGGTCTATCCTTGATCGGCGTGCAAACGGCCGCTCGTCGTGAATGCGAGACGCGTCTGCCAGCACCGCTTGTCGAACAAAGGTTATAAATTGCTGGAAAAATCAAATTAGAAGCATAAAAATCCGCTTTTTACCGGCAAGATATTCAATAGCGATCAACAGTAACGTTTTAAGTTACAACACAACAGGAGCGATTAAGTCGCTTCTCTGTAGTTTTACTACTGGGTACGTTACCTGGAGGGCTGAAATCGGCGTCGATTTGTAGTAAAACTACACGCCGCCGGATCCCACCTTCCGGTAATCCAAGAATTTATGTCGTCTGCCCACAAGGCCAGTCGCAAACTCAGGCAACCGATTCTGGAAGCCTTTCCGCCCTGGAGCAAGCCATGCAAGACCTCGATCCCGTCGAAACCCAGGAATGGCTGGACGCCCTGGAATCGGTTCTCGACAAAGAAGGCGAAGACCGTGCTCACTACCTGATGACCCGTATGGGCGAGCTGGCCACCCGTAGTGGTTCGCAGCTGCCGTACGCCATCACCACGCCATACCGCAACACGATTCCTGTCACCCACGAAGCACGCATGCCTGGCGACCTGTTCATGGAACGCCGCATTCGCTCGCTGGTGCGCTGGAACGCATTGGCCATGGTTGTCAAAACCAACATCGGCGACCCGGATCTGGGCGGCCACATCTCCAGCTTCGCCTCCAGTGCCACGCTGTACGACATCGGCTTCAACTATTTCTTCCAGGCCCCGACCGACGAACACGGCGGCGACCTGATCTACTTCCAGGGTCACGCATCGCCAGGCGTTTACGCCCGTGCATTCATGGAAGGCCGCATCACCGAAGAGCAAATGAACAACTTCCGTCAGGAAGTCGACGGCAACGGCCTGTCGTCTTACCCACACCCGTGGCTGATGAAAGACTTCTGGCAGTTCCCGACTGTATCGATGGGCCTTGGCCCGATCCAGGCGATCTACCAGGCGCGCTTCATGAAGTACCTGGAGCACCGCGGTTACATCCCGGAAGGCAAGCAGAAAGTCTGGTGCTTCCTGGGTGACGGCGAGACCGACGAGCCGGAATCCCTGGGCGCCATCGCCCTGGCCGGTCGCGAGAAGCTCGACAACCTGATCTTCGTCGTCAACTGCAACCTGCAGCGCCTCGACGGCCCGGTTCGCGGCAACGCCAAGATCATCCAGGAACTGGAAGGCGTGTTCCGTGGCGCGCAATGGAACGTCACCAAAGTCATCTGGGGCCGTTTCTGGGACCCGCTGCTGGCCAAGGACGTCGACGGTATCCTGCAACGTCGTATGGACGAAGTCATCGACGGCGAATACCAGAACTACAAGGCCAAGGACGGCGCGTTCGTTCGCGAGCACTTCTTCAATTCGCCTGAACTCAAAGCAATGGTTGCCGATCTGTCCGACGACGAGATCTGGAAGCTCAACCGTGGCGGCCACGACCCGTACAAGGTCTACGCGGCGTACCACGAAGCCGTCAACCACAAGGGTCAACCGACCGTGGTGCTGGCCAAGACCATCAAAGGTTATGGCACCGGCGCTGGCGAAGCGAAAAACACTGCGCACAACACCAAGAAGGTCGATGTCGACAGCCTGCGTCACTTCCGTGACCGTTTCGACATCCCGATCAAGGACGCCGAGCTGGAATCCCTGCCGTTCTACAAGCCGGAAGAAGGCAGCGCCGAAGCCCGTTACCTGAGCGAGCGTCGTGCTGCGCTGGGCGGCTTCGTACCGCAGCGTCGCGCGCAGAGCTTCAGCCTGCCGACCCCGCCACTCGAGACCCTCAAGGCCATCCTTGATGGCTCGGGCGACCGCGAAATCTCCACCACCATGGCTTTCGTGCGCATCCTGACGCAACTGGTCAAGGACAAGGAAATCGGTCAGCGCATCGTGCCGATCATCCCGGACGAAGCCCGTACCTTCGGTATGGAAGGCATGTTCCGCCAGCTGGGCATCTACTCGTCGGTCGGCCAGCTCTACGAGCCAGTCGATAAAGAACAAGTGATGTTCTATCGCGAAGACAAGAAAGGCCAGATTCTCGAAGAAGGCATCAACGAAGCGGGCGCCATGTCCTCCTTCATCGCTGCCGGTACGTCGTATTCCAGCCACAACCAGCCGATGATTCCGTTCTACATCTTCTACTCGATGTTCGGTTTCCAGCGTATCGGCGACCTGGCATGGGCCGCTGGCGACAGCCGTACCCGTGGCTTCCTGATCGGCGGCACCGCCGGCCGGACCACGCTGAACGGCGAAGGCCTGCAGCACGAAGACGGTCACAGCCACATCCTGGCGTCGACCATCCCGAACTGCCGCACCTTCGACCCGACTTACGGTTACGAACTGGCAGTGATCATCCAGGACGGCATGCGCCGGATGTTCGAAGAGCAGCAGGACGTTTTCTACTACCTGACCGTGATGAACGAGTCCTACGCCCAGCCAGCCATGCCGGCCGGTGTGGAAGAAGGCATCGTCAAGGGCATGTACCTGCTCGAAGAAGACACCAAGGAAGCGGCGCACCACGTCCAGTTGCTGGGCTCGGGCACCATCCTGCGTGAAGTTCGCGAAGCGGCGAAGATTCTCCGTGACGAGTTCAACATCGGTGCTGACGTGTGGAGCGTTACCAGCTTCAACGAACTGCGCCGCGACGGCCTGGCTGTAGAGCGCAACAACCGCCTGCACCCTGGCCAGAAGCCGGAACTGAGCTATGTTGAGCAGTGCCTCAACGGTCGCAAAGGCCCGGTCATTGCCTCTACCGACTACATGAAACTGTTCGCTGACCAGATTCGTCAGTGGGTTCCGACCAAGGAATACAAAGTCCTGGGCACCGACGGTTTCGGCCGTAGCGACAGCCGCAAGAAGCTGCGTCACTTCTTTGAAGTCGATCGCCACTTCGTGGTGCTGGCAGCCCTGGAAGCCTTGGCTGATCGTGGCGATATCGAACCTAAAGTCGTGGCGGAAGCCATCGTCAAGTTCGGCATCGATCCTGAAAAACGCAATCCACTGGACTGCTAAGAGTCTGCTTCAAGAGCGCTGATCAGAGCGTAAACAGCCGAGGATGCGGAATTTACTCAGCGTAAATGAGCATCCAAGGCTGTTTCGTTGTAACTGAACCAGCGTATTCGTGAGTGAACAGGTTCTCCCAAGGAGAGACATAGTGAGTGAGTTAATTCGCGTACCCGACATCGGTAACGGTGAAGGTGAAGTCATTGAATTGATGGTCAAGGTTGGCGATCGTATCGAAGCCGACCAGAGCGTCCTGACCCTTGAGTCGGACAAGGCGAGCATGGAAATCCCTGCTCCCAAGGCTGGCGTCATCAAGGCCATGAAGGTCAAGCTGGGCGATCGCCTGAAAGAAGGCGACGAGCTGTTTGAGCTTGAAGTGGAAGGCGAAGCCGCTGCTGCTCCGGCGCCGGCTGCCGAACCTGCTGCTGCGCCTGCACCGGCGGCTGCCGAGAAACCGGCTGAAGCTGCACCGGCTGCTCCTGCTCCGGCTGCCAGCGCTTCGGTTCAGGACATCCACGTGCCGGACATCGGTTCGTCGGGCAAGGCCAAGATCATCGAGCTGATGGTCAAGGTCGGTGACTCCATTCAGGCTGACCAGTCGCTGATCACACTGGAATCCGACAAGGCCAGCATGGAGATCCCGTCTCCTGCCGCAGGCGTTGTGGAAAGCATTGAAGTCAAACTGGATCAGGAAGTCGGCACCGGCGACCTGATTCTGAAGCTGAAAGTCGAAGGCGCTGCACCTGCTGCTGCCCCGGCCCCGGCCGCCAGCGCACCGGCAGCCGCTCCGGCCAAGGCTGAAGCGGCTGCTCCGGCTCCTGCTCCGGCAGCGAAGACCGAAGCGGCACCTGCTCCGGCCGCACCGGCCAAAGACGGCGCCAAGGTTCATGCTGGCCCGGCGGTTCGTCAGCTGGCCCGCGAATTCGGCGTCGAACTGAGCGCTGTCAGTGCCACAGGCCCGCACGGTCGAGTACTGAAAGAAGACGTTCAGGTTTACGTCAAGGCCATGATGCAGAAGGCCAAGGACGCTCCAGCCGGTGGCGCAAGCGGCGGCTCGGGCATCCCGCCGATCCCGGAAGTCGATTTCAGCCGTTTCGGCGAAATCGAAGAAGTGCCGATGACTCGCCTGATGCAACTGGGCGCCTCGGGCCTGCACCGCAGCTGGCTGAACATCCCGCACGTCACGCAATTCGACCAGGCCGACATTACCGACCTGGAAGCTTTCCGCGTCGCGCAGAAAGGCGCTGCCGAGAAGGCCGGCGTCAAGCTGACCGTGCTGCCGCTGCTGCTCAAGTCTTGCGCGCACCTGCTCAAGGAACTGCCGGACTTCAACGCTTCGCTGGCGCCGAGCGGCAAGGCTGTGATCCGCAAGAAGTACGTGCACATCGGCTTTGCCGTAGACACCCCGGACGGCCTGTTGGTCCCGGTCATCCGCGACGTCGACCAGAAGAGCCTGTTGCAACTGGCCGCCGAAGCCGCCGCACTGGCGGAAAAGGCGCGCAACAAGAAGCTGACGGCGAACGACATGCAGGGCGCGTGCTTCACCATTTCCAGCCTGGGTCACATTGGCGGCACCGGCTTCACGCCGATCGTCAACGCGCCGGAAGTGGCGATCCTCGGTGTTTCCAAGGCAACCATCCAGCCCGTCTGGGACGGCAAAGCCTTCCAGCCGAAACTGATGCTGCCCCTGTCGCTGTCCTACGATCACCGCGTGATCAACGGCGCAGCGGCTGCCCGCTTCACCAAGCGCTTGAGCGAATTGCTGGCGGATATCCGCACAATCCTGCTGTAAGCCAGCAGGCCCGCCACACGGCGGGCCTTGCCGTACACGTTTGCGAGCTGCCACGCTCGAACCTCAACCCCGCCCTCCAGCGGGGATTTTTTTGCCTTGGATATCGTGGCGCGGCGCAAAGGGTTGATGCAGAGCGTCACGAACGGCATTCCCAGGCTGGAGCGTGAGGAACGATCATCTCGACGATCGTGCGACGCTCTGCGTCGGCATGCAGTTCCGGAGGCTCTGCGTTCGATCTCGACCTTATCGTCAGTGTGAGGTCTGGCTGGCGGGTGATACACTGCGCGACATTTTTGTTTTGCAGGTCCACCGTCGTGACTAACACCGCTTTCAATTCTCTGCCTCTGTCCGCTGCCATGCTGGCTAACCTGGAGTCGCTTGGTTATGCCGAAATGACGCCGATTCAGGCGCAGAGCCTGCCGGTGATCCTCAAGGGCATGGACCTGATTGCCCAGGCCAAGACCGGCAGCGGCAAGACCGCAGCGTTCGGTATCGGCCTGCTCAACCCGATCAACCCGCGCTTCTTCGGTTGCCAGGCCCTGGTCATGTGCCCGACCCGCGAGCTGGCCGATCAGGTGGCCAAGGAAATCCGTCGCCTGGCCCGCTCGGAAGACAACATCAAGGTGCTGACCCTCTGCGGCGGCGTGTCTTTCGGCCCGCAGATCGGTTCGCTGGAGCACGGCGCGCACATCATCGTCGGCACGCCTGGCCGCATTCAGCAGCACTTGCGCAAGGGTTCACTGGTGCTGGACGGCTTGAACACACTGATTCTCGATGAAGCCGACCGCATGCTGGACATGGGTTTCTACGACTCCATCGCCGACATCATCGAGCAGACCCCGCAGCGCCGTCAGACCCTGCTGTTCTCGGCTACCTACCCGGTCGGCATCAAGCAGCTGTCTTCCAAGTTCATGCGCGACCCACAGACGGTGAAGGTCGAAGCGCTGCATGCCGACAGCCAGATCGAGCAGATTTTCTACGAGATCTCCCCGGAGCAGCGTCTGGAAGCGGTGGTCAAGGTACTCGGCCATTTCCGCCCGACATCCTGCGTGGCGTTCTGCTTCACCAAGCAGCAGGTTCAGGAAGTGGTCGATCACCTGACCGCCAAAGGCATGTCTGCGGTCGGCCTGCATGGCGATCTGGAGCAGCGTGACCGTGATCAGGTGCTGGCCATGTTCGCCAACCGCAGCACCTCGGTCCTGGTCGCTACCGACGTGGCCGCACGCGGCCTGGACATCGATGCGCTGGACATGGTGATCAACGTCGAGCTGGCGCGTGACTCGGAAATCCACATTCACCGTGTCGGCCGTACTGGTCGCGCAGGCGAGAAAGGCATCGCGGTCAGCCTCGTGGCACCGTCGGAAAGCCAGCGCGCCCGCGCCATCGAAGAATTGCAGAAAGCCCCGTTGAACTGGCAGCAATACGACAACCTGAGCATCAAGGAAGGCGGCAAACTGCTGCCGGCCATGACCACCCTGTGCATCGGTTCAGGCCGTAAAGACAAACTGCGCCCTGGCGACATTCTTGGCGCATTGACCGGTGAAGCCGGTATTCCGGGCACCCAGGTTGGCAAAATTGCGATCTTCGACTTCCAGGCCTATGTCGCCGTCGAACGCAGCATGGCCAAACAGGCGCTGGAGCGCCTGAACAATGGCAAGATCAAAGGCAAGTCGCTGCGTGTGCGGATCCTCTGAAATAGTCGTTAGCTGGATCATCGTCCCCACGCTCCGCGTGGGGACGCAGTTCTGGACGCTCTGCGTCCGATTTTGAATATGTGGTGCGGCGCAGGTATGTGACGCAGAGCGTCACGAGAGGCATTCCCACGCGGAGCATGGGAACGATCGTGACCTACCGATCGAGGAAACACGCTGTGCCCGTTACTGACGTTGTAATCATTGGCGCTGGCGCCGCAGGTTTGATGTGTGCATTCACCGCAGCCGCTCGCGGGCGCAGGGTGATGTTGATCGATCATGCCAACAAACCTGGCAAGAAGATCCTCATGTCCGGTGGCGGGCGCTGTAATTTCACCAATATGTACACCGAACCGGCCAATTTCCTGTCGCAGAACCCGCATTTCTGCAAATCGGCACTGGCCCGTTACACCCAGTGGGACTTCATCGCGATGGTCGCCAAACACGGTGTGCCGTATCACGAGAAGAAGCTCGGTCAGCTGTTCTGCGACAACAAGTCCAGCGACATTCTGGAAATGCTCCTGGAAGAATGCCGTCAGGCCGGTGTCAGCCTGCACATGGACACCTCGGTGCAGCAGATCGAAAAGACCGAATCCGGTTATAGCCTGCACACCACGCTGGGCCCGTTGAACTGCGAATCGCTGGTGATTGCCACCGGCGGGCTGTCTATCCCGACGCTCGGCGCGACCGGTTTCGGCTATCAGGTCGGCAAGCAATTCGGCCACAGCCTGCTGCCCACCCGCGCCGGGCTGGTGCCGTTCACCATCACCGATCAGCTCAAGGATTTATGCACCGAGCTGTCCGGCACTTCGGTGGACAGCCTGGTGAGCTGCAACGACAACAGCTTCCGGGAAAATATTTTGTTTACCCACCGCGGCCTCAGTGGCCCGGCCATCTTGCAGATTTCCTCGTTCTGGCAGCCCGGCGACACCGTCGACATCAATCTGCTGCCTGATCACGATGTACCCGCGTGGCTCTCGCAGCAACAAGCCGAGCGCCCCAACAGCGAGCTGAAAACCCTGCTGGGCGAACTCTTCACCAAAAAGATGGCCAACCTGATCGCCGAACACTGGTTCGCGTCAAAACCCATGAAGCAGTACACCCACGCCGAGCTGGCCGAGATCGCTGAGAAACTGGCGAGCTGGCAAGTGGTCCCCGCAGGCACCGAAGGCTACCGCACGGCCGAGGTGACACTGGGCGGCATTGATACTCGCGAAGTGTCTTCCAAGACCATGGAGTCGCTGAAGTCACCCGGGCTCTATTTCGTCGGCGAAGTGCTGGACGTGAGCGGCCACCTGGGCGGTTTCAATTTCCAGTGGGCCTGGGCATCGGCCTACGCAGCCGCGCAGTACGTCTGACCTGACCGTTTGAACTAACATCGCAACACTGCGAATCGTATAAATTTGGCAAGGCGGATGTACAGCCAGCCATTTGGGCTGTACATATCCTCCTGCACGATCGATCAATTGCGAACAGGGCCGTCAGCTTATCCATGGCATCGAAATCTCTCCGTCATACATTCCGTCGATTGTGGGCGCTGGATAAATTCAGCTATAGCGTTCGTGTCTTCATCGCCCTGACCGGCAGCATGCTGCTGTGCTGGTACCAAAACGAGATGGCCCTGCTGATTCCGCTGTTTCTCGGAATCATCGCCTGCGCGCTGGCAGAAACAGACGACAGCTGGCAGGGCAGGCTCAATGCGCTGGCCGTGACACTGGTGTGTTTCAGCATCGCCGCCCTCGCTGTCGAACTGTTATTCCCCTACCCCTGGCTGTTCGTCTGCTCACTGGCGCTGGCCAGCTTTTGCCTGACCATGCTCGGCGCGCTGGGCGAACGCTATGGCGCGATTGCCTATGGCACGCTGATTCTGTCGGTGTACACCATGATCGGGGTCGACCAGCGCGGCGGTCAGGTGACCGACTTCTGGCATGAGCCGATGCTGCTGGTCGCCGGAGCCGCGTGGTACGGCCTGCTGTCGGTGCTGTGGCAGATGCTGTTTTCCAATCAGCCCGTGCAGCAGGCGCTGGCGCGGCTGTTTCGCGAGCTGGGGCAGTACCTGAAACTGAAATCGACGCTGTTCGAGCCCATTCGCAACCTCAACGTGGAAGCTCGCCGCCTGGAGCTGGCGCAGCAGAACGGTCGCGTGGTCGCGGCGCTGAACTCGACCAAGGAAATCATCCTGCACCGCGTCGGCAGCGGTCGTCCCGGCTCGAAGGTCAGTCGCTACCTGAAGCTGTATTTCATCGCTCAGGACATTCACGAGCGCGCCAGCTCGTCGCACTACCCGTACAACTCGCTGGCCGAAGCGTTTTTCCACAGTGATGTGCTGTTCCGTTGTCAGCGCCTGCTGCGTCAGCAAGGCGTTGCCTGTCAGGCGCTCTCAGAGTCCATCCAGCTGCGTCAGCCGTTCGTGTATGACCCGAGCTTCGCAGAAGCCATGGAAGACCTGCACGCGTCGCTTGAGCACCTGCGCATCCAGAGCAACCCGGCGTGGCGCGGCTTGCTGCGTTCACTGCGCGCACTGGCGACCAACCTCGGCACGCTGGACCGGCTGATCAGCGATGCCAGCAACCCGGACGCTGTCGCCGATGCCACTGACAGCAGCCTGCTGGACCGCTCGCCGCGCAACCTCAAGGATGTCTGGACGCGCCTGCGCCTGCAGATGACCCCGACCTCGCTGCTGTTTCGCCATGCCTTGCGGCTGCCGCTGGCGCTGACCATCGGTTACGCGATGGTGCACCTGATTCACCCGTCGCAAGGCTACTGGATCATCCTGACCACGGTGTTTGTCTGCCAGCCCAGCTATGGCGCGACCCGGCGCAAGCTCGGGCAGCGGATCATCGGCACCGCGATTGGCCTGACCGTCGGCTGGGTGCTGTTCGATCTGGTCACCAGCCCGATTCTGCAATCGATGTGCGCGGTACTCGCCGGGGTGGTGTTCTTCGTCAACCGCACCACGCGCTACACCCTGTCGACCGCCGCGATCACCGTGATGGTGCTGTTCTGCTTCAATCAGGTCGGCGACGGTTACGGCCTGTTTCTGCCGCGCCTGTTCGACACACTGTTGGGCAGCCTGATCGCCGGCCTCGCGGTGTTCCTGTTCCTGCCTGACTGGCAGGGACGACGTCTCAACAAAGTGCTGGCCAACACGCTGACCTGCAACAGCATCTATCTGCGCCAGATCATGCAGCAGTATGCCAAGGGCAAGAGTGATGACCTGGCCTATCGACTGGCCCGGCGCAACGCCCACAACGCCGATGCCGCGCTGTCCACCACGCTGGCCAACATGCTCATGGAGCCCGGCCATTTCCGCAAGGAAGCCGACGTCGGCTTTCGCTTCCTGGTGCTGTCGCACACGCTGTTGAGCTATCTGTCAGGCCTTGGCGCCCACCGCGACACGCAGCTGCCGAGTGACGTCCACGAGCACCTGATCGATGGCGCCGGTGCGACACTGGCCGCCAGCATCGACGAGATCGCCCAGAGCCTGGCCGAGAAGCAACCGGTTGCCGTGCACAGCGATGCGGAAGAAGCCCTGGCCGCAGAGCTGGAACAATTGCCGGAAGAAATGGATGAGAGTCAGCGTCTGGTGCAGGCGCAACTGGCGCTGATCTGTCGTCAACTGGCACCGCTACGGACCCTGGCCGCACACCTGATCAAAGCTCCGGAGACTGTTGCAGACCGTGCAGCCTGAGCAATTCTTCGTAAGTGCCGTCGGCTTTCATGGCGGCGATTTCATGATCGAAATCGGCGACGATCTTTGCGTGGAGCGGGTTTTTCAGGCTGACCAGAATATGCAGGCTGTTCTCGCTCAATGACCCCGGCATGAATTCGACCCGGTTGCGAACCTCGTCAGACTCCAGCGACAGGTTGTAACGCGCGACGTATTCGTCTTCCAGTGCGAGGTCGACGCGAGCCGCAGCCAGCATGCGCACGGCGGTGGAGAAATTCTGCACCGGGACCTTCTTGAGCAACGTGTCGCTATCGAACGCCGGTGAATAGGCGTAACCACGCACCACGGCGATCATGTAGTGATGCAATTTTTCATGGGACAAGAGGCTGATCACCGATTCCTTGCGCTTGATGAAGCGAATCCGATTAAGCAGGTATTCCGCAGAAAACTCGCCGATCCGCGTGCGATCTTCGCTGAACCATGCATTGATCAGCACATCGTGACGCCCTTCGCTCAGCCCCAGCAGCGCCCGTGCCCACGGCACCTGCTCGTAAACCGTCGTGTATCCGGCGCGGCGCAGGGCCGTGTTGACGATGTCAGTCGCGAGCCCGCCATTGAGCAGCAGTGCATCGGTGAAGGGCGGCCAGGGGTCAGCGACAAGCCGCAGTTTCTCCGCTGCGCTGGCGGACGCCATCAGCAAAAAGACCAGCAACCCAACCGCTCGAAGCCTCTGCGACATGCTCAGGTTCCTGAAAGGGCGGCATGCCCGATTCCAACCTATCGGCAGCAAAACCGTCACTCATGAGAGTGCTTATACATTTTTGTTGAAGGCCTGAAGCACTCAATAGACAACAGGCGGGAGGAACACGTTCTGTGGCGCTGCATGCCGATCTTCACGGTGTTTATTGGGAATGGCGCAGGATACGTTTAGACTTCGCTTCTGGTTTCCCTGCGAGTCTGCAACATGTCTATCGAATGGATCTGCAAACATCACACCGAACTGAGTATTCAGCAACTCTACGCCGTGCTGCAACTGCGTGCCGAGGTGTTTGTGGTCGAGCAGCAATGTGTCTACCTGGACGTCGACGGACAGGACCTGACAGGCGATACCTGTCATCTGATGGCCTGGCAGGGAGACAAGCTGGTGGCTTACCTTCGCCTGCTTGATCCGATCCAGCAAGGCGGCGACGTGACCATCGGCCGCGTTGTGACTGCCCCTTCGATTCGCAGCAGAGGCATTGGCCACGAACTGATGGTCCAGGCCCTGGAGAACGCCGAACGCCGATGGCCTGATCAGCCGATCTACCTCTCGGCTCAGGCCCACCTGCAGGGTTATTACAGTCGTTACGGTTTCGACCCGATTGGCGAGATCTACCTCGAAGACGACATCCCCCACATCGGCATGCGTCGCGATTTGGATTAGAAGCAGCGGTAAGCTGCAAGCTGCAAGTTGAATGCATTGAAAAGGATTCGTCGATGGAAGTCAGCAAGACCAAGAGCAGTTTCTATCGCCGGCTTTACGTGGCGTATCTGATTGATTCAAAGCTCGCCTGCAGCGTACCCGAACTGACCGCAGTGACCGGCATGCCGCGCCGCACTGCGCAGGACACTATCAGCGCGCTCTCCGACCTGGACATCGAGTGCGAATTCGAACAACAGGAAGGCGCTCGCAATCACGCTGGCAGTTACTACATTCGTAACTGGGGCGCCATCGACAAGGTTTGGATCGCCCGCAACCTGACTGGCATCAAAGCGGTGCTTGGGTATCCTTAGGCTCAGTATCAAAAGTATTGTCGCAAGCACGGCCTGGCACAGACCAATGAGAAAATCGCTGCAAAACTTGTTGCGAGATCGTCGAAGCGCGTCACGATGCGTCAAATCTCCTTCAGCCAGCCGAATATGCGCTCGATGACGTTGGATGTTGCACTGCCGATATTTGGGGCAATCAAACAAGCGCGGCATTTTTCGGAAACGTTGATAAATCGTTGACCAAGGACCGAATTGCTCGGGCATATCTCGCTAGGCTGCGCCAGAGCAAAGCACCCAGAGGATACTGTTAAGCATCATGCGACCATCGGCCCGAGGGCGCCCGGTGCGCAGGGTTTTGGTGAAGATATCTGCAACCAGATCCCAGGCGGCGTCGGGAAGCTCATACCGCGTCGCCATCTTGGCCTCCTGACTTTAATGACGGCGTGTTTTACAGAAAATCGTATTGCTTGACATTAGCGCCCGGATATTAGGATTTCGTTACTATTGACGAGCAAAACTCTTGATGTGGTTGACAGTTCTTTTTGAAATTATTACGCTGAATTTTCATTTAGTTTACTAAGGATAGATCAATGAATGTAAATATGCAGTGTGTGGGGACGTCAATCTCCTTCAACCAATTTCAAACTATATTTAACGCCACAGGCCTTAACTCTACAATTTCACTGTCCGACGCAAATGCTTTACCTCCCGCAAATATACTGCCTTTGATAGCCACTGCGAACACAAAGAAACTTTCGCTCCAAGTCTCTGGCAGGTCAATCTCTGCACCTGGACTCATTGAGATGATCAATACAGCGACAGGAGCGAACACCGTAATCTCCATAGACGAGATGAACAATTATCCGGTTACGAGCGTAGATCAAATTGTGGCTACAATCGGCGCGAAGCCTTACCCCATAACCATTAATGGGGGAGCTGTTAATCAAACCACCGCTCCGCCACTAATAAATACACTTAGCAACCCTAACACTCCCCTCACATTGACTTCTCTAAACTCACTGGTAGATGAAGCAATCACCATTATATTAGAAGCCATTGGAAGTAAAGCCTATAATATTTCTCTAGACGGCTCATTATCAAGCCCCACCAGCATCATAGAAACGATTGGTAAGATTGGTGAAAACTCAAATATCTCACTCTTCAACTCTCGATTCATTAACGCCGATGCGATGTCTCAGATACTAGCCTCGGCTGGAGCCAAAAAATTTGCCATTACCTTTGACGCCCCCGACTTCACAGTCCCTAACCTTAAAAGCTTTATCGCTTCCGCAGGCCCCAACACCTCGATCACGGTGACAACATCTCAAGTACTGATGACCACCGACCTACTCGATATCTTAACGCTCAATGGGGGTAAAAAATTGACTCTTGACTTTAATGGCCGGCAGCTATCGGTTG
This sequence comes from Pseudomonas syringae, assembly GCF_023278085.1. NCBI lineage: Bacteria > Pseudomonadati > Pseudomonadota > Gammaproteobacteria > Pseudomonadales > Pseudomonadaceae > Pseudomonas > Pseudomonas syringae. The sequence goes on from NZ_CP066265.1 coordinate 4,890,406, forward strand.
ACCCTGTCAACGGCGACAAGCTTCAGCAAGTCGTAACAGCTGCCAATACTTCACATACCATCTCTGTGAATACCATGCAGTATCCGCCCCTCTCTTATATATTGCCAATCATACAATCTTCAGCCCAAACTAACATGGTGTTATCTTATAACGGATCTCAAATAACCGACACAGAGGCTCAGGGAAATGTCGTCGTTCGAGGTATCGAAGTGGCTCAACCCACGACATCAATTGTTGTCACATCTGTGGGCGTGACCAATTATAGCGTTGAAAATTATCTGGATATCGTCAGAGCTGCTGGCTGATAGTGTAAATTGGCGCACCGTGTGTGCGCCAACCCAAAGGAGCGAATACTAATGCTGATTAAACATATACTCCTTTTGAGCGCAGGTATTATTGTCACTGCGTTTATCAGTCCCGCCAATGCGACCATGAGGTGTGGCACGGCGCTCATCAGTGAGGGCGACTCAAAGTCGACGGTTCTGGCCAAATGCGGCCCTCCATCAAGAAAGAGCAGCGAGGGTCCCGCCAGGCGCCCCAACGGAGTTCCCAGACTTAACGCGGCGACTATAACTGTATTTGTTTACGGCCCTAATGGCGGCTCCTATCAATATCTTCGGTTCATAGACGAGAAGTTGATTGAAATTGACATGAGGCGTGAGTAATCGACGGCGTACTTTACAGAACACCGTATTTCCCGGGTTTACGTAAAGAGCTTGGGAAAGGCAGCTTCAAGCTTCAAGCTAAATACATGAAGCAAAGCTTCTGGCTTCTGGCTTCTGGCTTAAAGCTTGCCGCTTGAAGCTTGCAGCTCGCTATAAGTCAAATAAACGCGCAGGTCGAATTCCAGCTGATGATAGCCAGGCAGCATGTGCTCACACAGCTGGTAAAACGCCTTGTTGTGATCAGACTCCCGAAAATGCGCCAGCTCATGGACGACGATCATTTTCAGAAACTCCGGTGGCGCGTCCTTGAACAAGGCTGCTACGCGAATCTCGTTACTGGCCTTGAGCTTGCCGCCCTGCACCCTGGATATCTTGGTGTGCAGCCCGAGCGCACGGTGGGTGAGGTCCAGACGGTTATCGAACAGGACTTTTCTGATCGTGGGTGCGTTGCGCAGATGGTCCTGCTTCAGGGCCAGAGCGTAGGCATACAGCGCCTTGTCGCTCTGGATCTGATGCCGAGCCGGATAGCGCTGTTCCAGGTAGTCTGCCAGTCGCCCCTGATCGATCAATTGCTGCACCTGATCCTGCAACGCCTGCGGGTAGGCTTGCAGGTATTTCAGCGGGGCACGGCTGGATGCGGTCATAGGGCCTGACACTGTTCAGAAAGGCGCCATTCTACAACAATACATTGCGCTTCAAAGCCGACACCTCAAAGTACCCCGGAAAACCCAGAGCGTCCTCGGCAACCATCGGATGGGCGATCAGAAACCCCTGCATGACCTGGCAGCCGTTATCGGCCAGCCATTGATGTTGCTCGTGGGTTTCGACACCCTCGGCAATCACCAGCATGTCCAGATTACGACACAGGTCGATGATGCTGCTGGCCAGCGCAGACTCGCGCCTGGAGCCGACGATGTTGGCCACAAAACGCCGGTCGAGCTTGAGCGTATCCAGCTGCAGATTACGCAGATGCGACAGCGAGCAATCACCCGTTCCGAAGTCGTCCAGCGCGATGCGTACGCCAACGTCATGCAGCAACGCCAGCTGCTTATGGCTGTGCGAGAGGTTGTTGACCAGCGAGCTTTCGGTGATTTCCACCTCCAGCTGGCCGGGCTCCAGCTCAAAGCGATCCATGGCACGCTTGAGTTCCGACGCCAGGTTGGGCATGCAGAACTGCGTGGGGCTGACGCAGACGCTGACCACCACATCCGAGGCAAACACGCGGCTCCACGCCTGACGCTGTTCGGCGCCCTGATCGAATATCCAGCTACCCAGCCGGTTGATCAGCCGCGTCTCTTCGAGCAAGGGGATGAACAGCGCGGGAGGCACCTCGCCTACCGCAGGATGCTGCCAGCGCAGCAGGGCCTCGAAACCGCGCAAGCGACCGTCGGCCACATGAATCTGCGGCTGATAGACCACCGAAAAATCCTTGCCGTCGATAGCCGTGCGCACGCTCTCTTCCAGCATCAGTCGCGAGCGCGCGCGTCCATTCATGTTCTGGTCGTAGAACCGGTATTGCTTGCGACCGGCCCGCTTGGCCTCGTACATGGCGATGTCTGCCGCACGCAGCAAACCGTCCAGGTTCGAACCGCAGTCCGGGTAAGTGGCGATCCCCACGCTGGCACCCAGGGCGATATCTACACCGTCGATCTGGCGCTTGCTGGATACCCGTTCAATCAGTTTTTCGGCGATTTTGGCCGCTTGTTCCGGATAGTCGAGGCCATCGATCACCACCGTAAACTCGTCCCCCCCGACACGCGCCAGAACATCATAGGGCCGCATGCACTCCTTGAACTGTTGAGCGACCCACAGCAACACCTGATCACCAGCATCGTGGCCGAGTGAATCATTGATTTGCTTGAAGCCATCCAGGTCCATGAACAGCACGACCAGATATTTGTCCGCCTGCTCATTGCGCAACAGCATGCCTTCAACCGCCTGGTACAACCCACGGCGGTTGAGCAGCCCGGTCAGGGCATCGGTGACGGCCTGCTTTTCCAGCTGCTGATAAAGATCGCGGACCACCGACATATCGAGCACGGTCAGCACCATGGCCTTCTGTTCGGCAGGCAGCGCCGCACAGGACAGCGCAACCGGTAGCTGCGAGCCCTGCGCGGTGCGCAACACAGCATCATGTACCCGATAGGTATCGGCCTTGCGGTAATGCTTGTAGAAGCCCGACTCCGTCCATTCCCCGACGTGCGGTTCGATGATGTAGTCCAGCACCTGGGTTCCGCACAGTTGATCGACCGATGCGTTCAGCAGCTGGCAGATAGCGGGGTTGGCAAAACTGATGATCCCTGACTCATCAACCACCAGAATGCCTTCGGCAACGTTGGCCAGCACCGATGCATTGAACGTGCGCGCCGACTCCAGTTCGTGCGAAAGCTGTTGCAGCGCACGACGATTGCGCTGCTGCTCCAGCAGCGTCTGTACCTTGGGCTTGAGGACGTTGGGGTCGAAGGGTTTGAACAGGTAATCCGTTGCACCGTTCGCATAACCTTTCTGTACAGCGTCCTGGGTCTGCTCGTTGGCGGTCAGAAAGATAATCGGCGTCAGCCGGGTACGCTGACTGCCGCGCATCAGACGTGCAACTTCAAAGCCGTCCATGCCCGGCATCTGTACATCCAGCAAAACCAGATCCACTTCCTGCTCGAGAAGTACGGTCAGCGCTTCGATGCCTGAACTGGCCGTCACGATGCGCCAGTCTGTTCTTTGCAGGACAGCGCACATCGTTACCAGATTTTCCGGGTAATCATCTACAACAAGTAAAACTGAAGAGCCATCATCTGGCTGGGGTGGCACGCGTTCCATGCTGCTTCTCTGTGTGGGCATGACGCCTGAGTCTCAGGATGACCGTCATACTTTGGTTCCAACTCTAGCCCCGTCTCGCCAAAAGCAGAAGCAAGGCCCCTCTTCCCCAGCGCAAAAGTTCTATCTAACCGACTAACGGTCATTCCCTGCAGACCTTTAAAACTCTGCCCTGCAGGAAAAGTGACAGCACTTTGACGTCATTCGTTCGACAATTTTCCGTTAACAAATTGTCCTACACGCCGTATAAAAGCAGCGAAAACTCTAGCAACACATCAGCGATCTCTCCCGCTGGCAAAAACATGTACGGAAGGACCGCTAATGATTGATCTTGGATATTGGAATCTAAGCATCCCGATGGACTCCCCGCCCAAGACCATCGAAACCTCTCAACTGGTCAAGGGTTATGACGGGAAATATTTCACGTCTACGTCCAAAGCCATTGTGTTCTGGTCTCCCGTCACAGGCACCAAGACGGAAAACGCCAAATACTCGCGCACAGAACTACGAGAAACCTGGCCGGACGGATCACTGCATAACTGGCTATACACCGATGCAGACAATTACCTGAACGCCAAACTGGAAGTTGATCAGGTGCCGTCTTCAGGCAAGATCGTGATCGGGCAGATCCATGCCTATGAAAGTACCGAACCGCTCCTGAAAGTCGAATATCAATATGATGAAGACACCAAGGCAGGCGATATCGTTGCGAAAGTTCGCAACCGCTACGATGACGACGACAGCAAGGTCTACACGATCGTCAAAGGCGTGAAGTTGAACGAGACATTCAAGTACGTCATTAACCTGACCAAGGGCGGCAACTTGAGGGTCAGTGTCAACGACACCGACTGGAGCAAACGCATCAGCAAGACCTGGAGCGACAAGCCGCTGTATTTCAAGGCGGGCGTATATACCCAGGACAACACGGGCTATACCTCGGAAGGCGGCAAGGCTACGTTCTACAACCTCGACATCGATCACAATAAATAAAGCTGAGTGCCCCACAGCTCCAGCACAAACAAAAACGGCCCGCTCTTCACTGGAAGGCGGGCCGTTTTCATATTAGCGCAGTGCTATCAGCGATTGGCCTTGAAGTCCTGCTCAGCCGCGAGGAAGCGAGCCTGCATCGAAGCCGACGCCGGTTTGCCGATCCGACTGAACACCACGATGGCGATACTGGCCAGAATGAAACCGGGAATGATTTCATACAGGCCCATTGTGCTGAACTGCTTCCAGAGCACCACGGTGGCAGCACCGACAATCACCCCCGCCAATGCGCCGTTGCGCGTCATGCCTTTCCACAGCACCGAGATCAGCACCACAGGGCCGAACGCTGCACCGAAGCCGGCCCAGGCGTAGCTCACCAGACCCAGCACGCGGTTTTCGGGGTTGGCAGCGAGCAGAATGGCGATGATTGCGATCAACAACACCATGGCACGACCGACCCAGACCAACTCGACCTGCGAAGCGTTTTTGCGCAGGTAAGCTTTATAGAAGTCTTCGGTCAGCGCACTGGAACACACCAGCAACTGACAGCTCAACGTACTCATGACCGCAGCCAGAATCGCCGAGAGCAGCACGCCTGCAATCCACGGGTTGAACAACAGCTTGGCCAGTTCGATGAAGACCCGCTCCGGGTTTTCAGCCACCGGCCCGGCGACATCCGGGTGTGCGGAGAAATAGGCAATGCCGAAGAAGCCCACTGCCACCGTGCCGGCCAGGCACAGAATCATCCAGGCCATGGAGATGCGACGGGCGCTGGCAATCGACTTGACCGAATCCGCCGCCATGAAGCGCGCCAGAATATGCGGCTGACCGAAATAGCCCAGACCCCAGCCGAGCAGGGAAATGATGCCGATGAAGGTGGTGTTCTTGAACATGTCGAAGCTGGTCGGATCTTTCGCCTCGATCGCCAGGAACGTGGCATCGACACCACCGGTCGCCAGCAGGACGATGATCGGCGTCAGGATCAGGGCGAAGATCATCAGCGTGGCCTGCACGGTGTCTGTCCAGCTGACGGCCAGGAAGCCGCCGACGAAGGTGTAGGCAATGGTTGCTGCGGCGCCGGCCCACAGGGCAGTTTCGTAGGACATGCCGAAGGTGCTTTCAAACAGGCGCGCGCCGGCAACGATGCCCGAGGCGCAATAGATTGTGAAGAACACCAGAATCACGATCGCCGAAATGATGCGCAGCACACCGCTGCTGTCTTCGAAACGGCTGCTGAAGTAGTCCGGCAGGGTCAGGGCGTCACCGTTGTGCTCGGTCTGCACGCGCAGACGGCCGGCGACAAACAGCCAGTTCAGGTAGGCACCGATGATCAGCCCGATGGCGATCCAGCTTTCCGACAGGCCGGACATGTAGATCGCCCCCGGCAAGCCCATCAGCAGCCAGCCGCTCATGTCCGAGGCACCGGCCGAGAGCGCAGTCACCACACTGCCCAGGCTGCGACCACCGAGAATGTAATCCGACAGGTTATTGGTGGAGCGATAGGCCATCAGACCGATCAGTACCATTGCTGCGATGTAGATCACGAACGTGATCAAGGTAGGGTTGCTGACACTCATAAGTTCTGCCTTGGCATTGTTTTTATGTTGGCACCTGATGCGCAAGGGACCACCGGCTTCAGTGTTCCCGGAGCTGTGCACCCGACGCCGCGCTGACTGCTTCCTGAAAGGATGACAGTCACGGTTGCACCGAGGGGACGGATCCTATGAAACAAACCCGAGAAGGTGCAACCCATTTCATCGAACAAGTTGCACCTGTTACAAAAAACCACGTGCGAACGCTTTTTCGCCCCATTTTAGGGCGCTTTTGGCCCGACTCGCAAAAAAAGACGCACCAGCAGTGAGCGCCCTTAGACTTTCGCGTGTCACTCGGCGCAAATGTCACAAAATATTCTCCAAACAGGGTTGCACTCGGTTGCACCCCACCCCGAACCACAGCTAATCTGCGTCAAAGCCGATGCCACCTTCGAGTGGCTATAACGAGGACAAGACATGGCCACCACCACTCTGGGCGTCAAGCTCGACGACCCGACCCGCGAGCGATTGAAAGCCGCCGCCCAATCCATCGACCGCACGCCGCACTGGTTGATCAAGCAGGCGATCTTCAATTACCTGGAAAAGCTGGAGAGTGGTGCAACCCTGCTGGAACTCAATGGTTCGGCTGCCAAAGACAGTGACGACCGGGGTGAACTGGCAGAAGACGCAGGGCTGCAATGCTTTCTGGATTTTGCCGAAAGCATTCAGCCTCAATCCGTGTTGCGCGCAGCGATCACGTCCGCCTACCGTCGTCCGGAGCCGGAAGTCGTGCCGATGCTGCTGGAGCAGGCGCGCCTGACCGCGCCGGTTGCGGAAGCCACCAACAAGATGGCGGCATCGATTGCCGAAAAGCTGCGTAACCAGAAAAGTGCAGGTGGCCGCGCCGGTATCGTTCAGGGCCTGCTGCAGGAGTTTTCGCTGTCGTCCCAGGAAGGGGTCGCCCTGATGTGTCTGGCCGAAGCGCTGCTGCGCATCCCGGACAAGGGCACGCGCGACGCATTGATCCGCGACAAGATCAGCAACGGTAACTGGCAGCCACACCTGGGCAATAGCCCGTCGCTGTTCGTCAATGCGGCAACCTGGGGTCTGCTGCTGACCGGCAAACTGGTCGCCACGCACAATGAAGCAGGCCTGACCTCTTCGCTGAGCCGCATTATCGGCAGAAGCGGCGAGCCGATGATCCGCAAGGGCGTCGACATGGCCATGCGTCTGATGGGCGAGCAGTTTGTCACCGGCGAAACCATCGGTGAAGCACTGGCCAACGCCAGTCGCTTTGAGGCCAAAGGTTTTCGCTATTCCTACGACATGCTGGGTGAAGCCGCGCTGACCGAACATGACGCGCAGAAATATCTGGCGTCCTACGAGCAGGCCATCCACTCGATCGGCAAAGCGTCCCATGGCCGCGGCATCTACGAAGGCCCGGGCATTTCCATCAAGCTGTCGGCACTGCATCCGCGCTACAGCCGCGCCCAGTACGAACGCGTGATGGAAGAACTGTACCCACGCCTGCTGTCGCTTACGCTGCTGGCCAAGCAGTACGACATTGGCCTGAACATTGATGCCGAAGAAGCCGACCGTCTGGAGCTGTCGCTGGATCTGCTCGAACGGCTGTGCTTCGAGCCGCAGCTGACTGGCTGGAACGGCATCGGCTTCGTGATCCAGGCGTATCAGAAGCGCTGCCCGTATGTGATTGACTACGTGATCGACCTGGCACGCCGCAGTCGCCATCGCCTGATGATTCGTCTGGTCAAAGGCGCGTATTGGGACAGCGAGATCAAGCGCGCTCAGGTCGAAGGCCTGGAAGGTTATCCGGTCTACACCCGCAAGGTGTACACCGACGTGTCCTACATCGCCTGCGCCCGCAAGCTGCTGGCGGCACCGGAAGTCATCTATCCACAATTTGCCACGCACAACGCCCATACCCTGGCGGCCATCTACCAGATTGCCGGTCAGAACTATTACCCCGGCCAGTACGAATTCCAGTGCCTGCACGGCATGGGCGAACCGCTTTATGAGCAGGTTGTAGGCAAAGTCGCCGACGGCAAGCTGAATCGTCCGTGCCGCGTGTACGCGCCGGTCGGTACTCACGAAACCCTGCTGGCTTATCTGGTGCGTCGCCTGCTGGAAAACGGCGCCAACACCTCATTCGTCAACCGCATTGCCGATCACTCGATTTCCATACAGGAACTGGTGGCCGATCCGGTCAGCCAGATCGAACGCATGGCCACCCAGGAAGGCGGGTTTGGTCTGCCGCACCCGCGCATTCCACTGCCGCGTGACCTGTACGGTGCCGAGCGCGCCAACTCCAGCGGCATCGACATGGCCAACGAGCATCGTCTGGCTTCGCTTTCTTCGGCGCTGCTGGCGACCGCGCACAACGACTGGAAAGCCGCGCCAATGCTTGGCTGTCCGACCGGGGCTGGCAGCCTGAGCGCTGCGTTGAACCCCTCGGATTCACGTGACGTGGTAGGTCATGTGCAAGAAGCCTCCCTGCAAGACGTCGACAACGCTATTCAGTGCGCCCTGAGCGCTGGCCCGATCTGGCAGGCTACACCGCCTGCCGAGCGCGCCGCGATTCTGGAGCGCGCTGCCGACCTGATGGAAGCCGAGATTCAACCGTTGATGGGCTTGTTGGTCCGCGAAGCGGGCAAGACGTTTGCCAACGCCATCGCCGAAGTGCGTGAAGCCGTGGACTTCCTGCGCTACTACGCGGTGCAGGCCCGCAACGACTTTACCAACGACGGCCACCGCCCACTGGGGCCGGTGGTGTGCATCAGCCCGTGGAACTTCCCGCTGGCGATCTTCAGCGGTCAGGTCGCTGCTGCGCTGGCCGCCGGTAATCCGGTGCTGGCCAAACCTGCCGAACAAACCCCATTGATTGCTGCCCAGGCTGTCCGCCTGTTGCTTGAAGCCGGCATTCCGGAAGGCGTGCTGCAACTGCTGCCGGGCCGTGGCGAAACCGTAGGTGCCGGGCTGGTGGGCGATGAACGCGTCAAAGGCGTCATGTTCACCGGCTCCACCGAAGTCGCCCGTCTGCTGCAACGCAACGTAGCCGGCCGCCTTGACTCGCAGGGCCGGCCCATTCCGCTGATCGCCGAAACCGGTGGTCAAAATGCAATGATCGTTGACTCTTCGGCGCTGACCGAACAGGTGGTCATCGACGTGGTGTCTTCGGCGTTCGACAGCGCCGGCCAACGTTGCTCGGCATTGCGCGTGCTGTGCCTGCAGGAGGATTCTGCTGATCGCGTCATCGAAATGCTCAAGGGCGCGATGGCTGAAAACCGTCTTGGCAACCCTGAGCGCCTGTCGGTGGACATCGGGCCGGTGATCGATGCCGAAGCCAAGGCCGGTATCGAAAAACACATCCAGGCCATGCGCGACAAGGGCCGCATGGTCTATCAGGTTGCCATCGCCGACAGCGCCGAACTCAAGCGCGGCACCTATGTAATGCCAACGCTGATCGAACTGGAAAGTTTCGACGAGCTGCAACGCGAAATCTTTGGTCCGGTACTGCACGTGGTGCGTTACAAGCGCAAGGAGCTGGACCAGTTGCTCGCGCAGATCAATGCCTCCGGCTACGGCCTGACCCTTGGTGTGCATACCCGCATCGACGAGACCATCGCCAAGGTCGTCGATAACGTCAACGCCGGTAATGTCTACGTGAACCGCAACATTGTCGGTGCCGTGGTCGGTGTTCAACCGTTTGGTGGCGAGGGCTTGTCCGGCACCGGCCCTAAAGCCGGCGGCCCACTGTACCTGTATCGCCTGCTGTCGACCCGCCCGCAGGACGCCATCGAGAAATCGTTCGTGCGCAGCGACGCGCTGTCTGCGCCGGATACTCGTCTGCGTGATGTATTGAGCAAACCGTTGCACGCGCTGAAAACCTGGGCCGCCAGCAATCAGCAGTCGGAACTGGAGGCCTTGTGCAGTCAGTACGCCGAGCAATCGCAAAGCGGCATCACCCGTCAACTGGCCGGCCCCACCGGCGAGCGCAACAGCTACGCCATCCTGCCGCGCGAACACGTGCTGTGCCTGGCTGACGACGAGAACGACCTGCTGATTCAACTGGCAGCAGTGCTGGCAGTCGGCGGCTCGGCCATCTGGCCGGAAAGCGACGTCAGCAAACCGCTGCGCGCCCGTTTGCCGAAGGACGTGCAGGCCCGCATCAAACTGATCCCGGACTGGAGCAAGGACGAAGTCGCCATCGACGCCGTCCTGCACCACGGCGACTCCGACCAGCTGCGCGCCATCTGCCAGCAGATCGCCCAGCGCAGTGGCGCAATCGTCGGCGTCAACGGCCTGTCCCACGGTGAAACCAACATCCCGCTGGAGCGCCTGGTGATCGAACGTGCCTTGAGCGTCAACACCGCAGCGGCGGGTGGCAATGCGAGCTTGATGACGATTGGCTGATGCCGTGCTTTAGCCAATAACGCAGAGCGCCACGAAAGGCATTCCCTTGCGGGAGCGTACGGAACGATAACCTCAACTATCGTGCGACGCTCCGCATCGGCATGCCGTTCTGGACGCTCTGCGTTAATTTCGAGCACGCGACGCGGCGCAGAATTGTGACGCGGAGCGTGAGGAACGATAAGCGTCCGAAAGAACACCCATCACGCGAATCAATCTTGCTACCCTCCCCACGCAACCCGACCTAGACTCGATCCATTCCAAGAATAGGTACGCCATCATGTCCGAGTCGCTGCTCAGTTCCCGAAATCTGGCTTTCGAGCTGTATGAAGTGCTGGACGCCGAGGGGCTGATCCGGCGTGAACGGTTTGCCGAGCACTCGCGGGAAACCTTCGATGCAGCGCTGGGGACGGCGCGAGCCATTGCGCAAAAGTACTTCGCGCCACACAACCGCAAGGCCGACGAGAATGAACCGCGCTATGAGAACGGCGAGGCCATTCTGATTCCGGAGGTCAAGCCGGCAGTCGATGCGTTTCTTGAGGCTGGCTTTCTCAATGCGTCGCGTGATTTCGAGGCAGGCGGCATGCAGTTGCCTACCTTGCTGTCGCAAGCCTGTTTTGCACATTTCCAGGCGGCCAATGTCGGGACTACGTCGTACCCGTTTCTGACGATGGGTGCCGCCAATCTGATCGAGAGCTTCGGCAACGACGAACAGAAGCAGCGCTTTCTGCAACCGATGATCGAGGGCCGTTTTTTCGGCACCATGGCGCTGACCGAGCCGCAGGCTGGCTCGTCGCTGTCGGATATTCGCACGCGCGCCGAACCTGCATCCGACGGCACCTATCGGCTGCGCGGCAACAAAATCTTCATTTCCGGGGGCGATCATTCGCTGTCGGAAAACATTGTGCACATGGTCCTGGCAAAACTGCCGGATGCGCCCGGCGGGGTCAAAGGCATCTCGCTGTTCATCGTGCCCAAGTTCCTGGTCAATCAGGACGGCAGCCTCGGCAAGCGCAACGATGTGCTGCTGGCCGGGCTGTTTCACAAGATGGGCTGGAAAGGCACCACGTCCACGGCGCTTAACTTTGGCGATAACGGTGAGTGCGTCGGCTATCTGGTGGGCAAGCCGCACCAGGGTCTGAGTTACATGTTCCAGATGATGAACGAAGCGCGCATCGGCGTGGGCCTTGGCGCCACAATGCTGGGTTACTCGGGTTACCTTTACTCGCTGGAGTACGCACGCGACCGGCCTCAGGGACGCCTGCCAGACAGCAAAAGCCCGGAAAGCAAGCCGGTGCCGATCATCCAGCACGCTGACGTGCGACGCATGTTACTGACCCAGAAAGCCTACGTGGAAGGCGCGTTCGACCTCTGCCTGTACGCCTCACGGCTGTTCGATGATACGCAGACCGGCGAAACCGAAGATGTCCGCAAACAGGCCCACGAGTTACTCGACCTGCTGACCCCCATCGTCAAGTCCTGGCCCTCGGAGTTCTGCCTGAAAGCCAACGAGCTGGCGATTCAAGTCCTCGGTGGCCACGGCTATACCCGCGAGTACCCGGTCGAGCAGTATTACCGGGACAACCGTCTCAACCCGATCCATGAGGGCACACAAGGTATTCAGTCCCTGGACCTGCTGGGGCGTAAACTGGCGCAGAATGGCGGTACAGGCCTCAAGCAACTGCTGCGCCTGATCTCCGGCACATGCGAGCAAGCGCTGGTGCATGAATCACTGGATGAACTGCGCCAGCCACTGGAGCAACTGGTCACGCGCTTGCAGGCTGTCACCCTCGGGCTATTGACTGACCTGGCGCAAGGCAGAATCAGCAGCACGCTCGCCAACTCGGCGCTGTACCTCAAGGTATTCGGGCACACCCTCATCGGCTGGCGCTGGCTGGAGCAGGCCATTCGAGCCGAACAGGGTCTGAGCAAAGGCAATCCGGCCGACAGCGATTTTTACAACGGCAAATTGCAAGCTGCCCGGTACTTCCTGACCTGGGAAATACCGGGCTGCCATCACGAACTGACGATTCTGGAAAACCGTGATGACACGTGCCTGGCAATGCGCGATGACTGGTTCTGATGACAACCTGGCGGGTTATTGATCAGTGAGAACTGAACAGGTCAGCCAGTGGGTCCTGTGGAAAGAATCGGTCGACCAGTACCTTGGCATCTGTCCCCAGTTTAAGCGCGTATTGCTCTCGACTGAACGGCTCGCCTGTACGCAGATCATAAAGCGCCCGCGCCTGAATGGGACGGTCAACCTCCTGTATCTGGACTTTCATGATGCGATAAAACTCGCCGCTCACTTCTTCGATGCTGTCGATCTGGAAGTAACATCCGGGCAGAAAGATCGATTCGGCCTCCTCGGGTGAGGCCGAGAATGGCGCAATCGGCGTAGCCCTCAGATAACGCCCTTTGGGCAAAACGAAAACCACCGAGGTGTCATCGAACGTGACCGGCCCAAGCATGGCGCTGGCCGGCGCACCGGCCCGACTGCTGGCGAAAGTACCCACCACATAAGGGTTTTCGCTGAACGAAGTGACATCGGTATTGACCAGCACATCCCCGACCTTGATCTGCCCGCCGCGGAACACGGCACCCGAAGTCCCTCGATCACCACTGCCGCCTCGGTACAACTCGACATCATTGTTGTACCCCACCACATTGATGTCATCGGCCAGCCGCTCTATCGCTCTGATCTGGTTTCTGCCCTTACGCTCACCTGTGCGCAGGAACCGGTTGAATTCCGAATCATCCTGGGTGTAGAGCGTGATATTGGCTCCGTGATAGTCGTCCTCACCGAGTTTGAAAACCCGATGTTTACCCTGCCAGGGGTCCCTGTACACTTCGTCGCCATCCGGTGAAGAGTCGGACTCCAGCACGTCATCCGGAGCTGGCTGCCAGATGTCCATGACCTCTTTCTGCCGGGCCAGAGCGGTTTCTGCAAAGTGCTGCTCATTGAAAATATCAGTTTGCAGATACCGGTCCCAGAACGTGGAACGCACCGTCACATAAGGTGTGCCCGCCGCGCCAGATGAGCTGCCGGACGGCCCCTGCACATCCATGGGAGAGCCGCCCTGCAAGCCGGGCGACTCTACCAGCGTCCACTGCCCTTCGGCGTTCAGCCGGACCGGCTTGCTGCCGATGAATGCAAACGGATTATCAGGATTGACGACTAACCAGCACTGCTGTTGCTCACTGAACATCACGCGGTACGGCAATTGCGCGAGCTTGATCCAGGTTTCGCCATTGCCCAGCGTATAAATGCCACGCAACCTGCCCTCGTCGGCTGAAGGCGTAAGCGTGTCCAGCAGCAGATTTCCTTCCAGGTTATTCAGCGGGTCAGTAAGCGGGTTGTCGCCCTCCATGACTTCGCCGGGGATCAACGCAACGTCCTCTTGCGCCACCCGTAATGGTTGGGACGTAGCACGTATCGACATCAATAGCGGCAGATTGAAAAGCAGATAAAGCGTGTTGAGAATCGCCCCCAACACGCCAGCCTTGCGTTGCGCCGGAGTTTTGCCATTGACCGCCTGATCGATGTTCAGACCGGTATTGGCAAGGCTTGCGCCAACCAGCGTCAAAGCGATTGGCCAGCCCAGTGGCGCAAGTCCGCCAAAAACCTGCAGAAACGCACTCAGATAACCGATCCACATCTGCTTGCGCAGGTCGGCATTGGAGTTCAGCAACTGACCCGCGTCGGCGGCCATGACCTGACGAGCGATGTCACGCAGGTAGACAAAGGGATCACCCACAACAGGTGCCTGACATTGATTGATAAGCCGAACGTCGACACGCCAGTCTTGGGCGAGCACATCGCTCACCCCGCGAAAAAACCTGGCGCTGTCTTTTTCTCGGGACGCTTCCCCCCGCAGGAAATGGGTCGTTATGGCCTTATTGGTCTGCTCGTTCATGAACTGACCCTTGAGCCAGGAGTACAAAGCGCGTTCGTTATCGAATACCTGAAAAGGCTGTTCGGCATCGGGCAGGTAAATCACCTCCCGCCCGTCAGCGATGACAATACGCAGAATGTCATGGGCCGCGATGCCGTTTATATCCAGCGTATGCACTGCAAGACCAGACGTTGCCGGAGGCGATTCCCGCAGGGACTTCAGCGTTGGTGCCAGCAATGGATCAGCAGTCACGATGCGAGTGACCTGTTTGAAATCCTCTGGCGACAGTTGACCCTTGCGCAGGCAATTCCCGGCTGCAACCAGATAGCGCGCCTTGGCAAGAATGCAGAAGTTTTCACTGTGCGTGTTCCAGAAACGCTCCATACGGCGCGAGTACAGCGCACTGAAGTCGAGCGTCCACATGTCTGCAAGCACAGCCTGCGGCAACATCGGCACCTCATTACGCTCGTCAAAAAAGCCATGATCCGGGCCATCGGTATAGAAACCGCCGTACAGAGAAAGCTCGTCACTGGCTTCCTGATCGTGGGCACTGAAGTGCTGCATGAGCAGTTCGATCAACGTCATCGACTGCAGCGGTTTCCCGGAATGCTGCCAACCGGTGAACGTGCGCGAACTGCTGCTGGCGGAACCGAAACGATGCCAGTACACCTTTTCAGGATTGAACGCCCTGTGGGTGTGCTGAAGAATGATCTTGCTGGCCGCATCACAGGCCAGATCGTGCAGATCGGGATAATCGAGAACAAACTGCCGCGCGCGCTCGCGCAGCAGTTTCTGATCGGTTTCAGGTATGTCCAGAGAGGGGGATGTCATGACGTCTTCCTGTATTGAGAAGTCATGTACGTAATCACTCACCGCACCGTTCGTGGCACTAACTATTTACAGCGCCACGTCTTAAAGCCATCAGCAGACGGTGACGGCTACCAGCCGTTTTCAGAGCCAGGCGTTATCTTCGCCCTGGCTTTGAACGGGAAGTAAAAGTCCACGGCTTGGTTCAGGTGATCGATATATAACGCGGACAGGACTTCATCAACCGGCAGATAGGAGCGCTCCAGCAGATCGAAATAGTCAGGCCGCAGCTTTCTCAAGACGTCTGACATGAGCTTGGGGCCGGTCAGGTCCGAAATGCGCGTCATGTAGGGTGTCATTCTGTCTCTCGAGGCGCTGCGCAAGGCTTCGCTGCTGCGGTCGATGAAGGGTCTGCGCGTACTGAAAAACGCCTTATTGGCCTGCTTTTCATTTTGGAAACGCGTGTTTATTTCTTTCAGGATCCTCTTCAGGACCGGGTTGTCCGGATGGCTGGCGAAATGGCTGTTACCCGGCCCGCTGTAACTTAATTGCGGCGCATCCAGACGCCTTCCCAGCAATACATCATTGGGACCTGCTTTCAATGGCGTGCCTGCGAAAGGGACGTCAATGGTGTCATCGCAATCAAGATAAATACCGCCGTATTCGTTGATCAGCCGATAACGCAGAATGTCCGACGCAGCCGCATAATTACGATTGTCCGAGTGCATGAAATAGTTGAACGCCTCGCCATTTTCGCCACTCAGGAAATCGGCAAAGAACGCGTCTTCCTTGAGTCTGGAAATCTGCATCTGCGGATGTGCGCTGAAGTAATCCACCAACTGCTGATGCGCCGTCGGATGGTTGATATCGATATGCAGTTCAAAGCGCAAGTCCGGGCTGGTGCGCATGTTGTCCAGCATCTTTTGCAGCAGATTATCGCCCGGCATGCGTTCGCCCAGCCATATGTGATGAACCACACGGCTGACGGGCTCGGCATCTGCAGGTAACCTGGGCACACGAGGGAAGGAATAGATTTCGAAGCGGCGGCTCTGTGGCAGTTTTGCCTCTACCTTCCTGAATGCATCTGCCGACCCGCTGTTCCAGACCCCGTTACGGTCCAGCCAGACAACGCCGCTTGAGGACGGATCAGTTCGCCAGCACGGAATATCGGCATCGTAATAGACGTTCCTCCTGATCCCTCCAATCTGAATGAAGTACTTCTCTACGACCGTCCCTTTTGCCTGGCTCAGGACTTCTTCGACCATGATCTGATCCAGAGGCAACTCGACCTGCACTTTGGGTCCCCAGCGCTGAACCTTGATCGCCGGCTCATCAGGTATGACCGCCACCACGGCGCTCTCCGCCTCGCTGGCCGGCGGCAACTGCGAACCATCGAAGCTCTCCCCGCCACGCAAACCGAGCTTGAGGTCCAGATCCCAATAGCCGGTGTCGATAGTCTTCACGTAGGGTCCCCAGACACGCGGATCGGCATCAGAGCGAATCCGGTACTGTTTTTCCTGTGGCACCCACTCGACCCGAAAAGCCTGATCATGCAGTTCGATGTAACTTTTGCCTTGCAGCGGATAAAGGCCCGCCACTTCCCCCGACGCCAGTCCTGGCAGATTTTGAGTCACTTCGAGCGCGCGCAACAGGCGGCGCATTTTGGCATCGAGCGAACGCAAGGCCGGCGGCTCTTCCCTGAACACCGGAATCGGCTCGACCTCGACAGCAGGGTCGATCGGGGTGGTTGGGCCAGAAACTTCGTAACCGTCTCCCGTCTCGTCAATCAGCCCGGTTTCGGCGCCAGCCTCCACCGCAGCGCCCTCCTCGGCAAGGATCGGCAACGCGTTCAATACCCCGAAGGCAATCCGCCCAAGCCCCGCCTGGCGCTCGTCCAGCGTGCGGCCATTGACCGCCGCGTCGACGCCCAGTCCGACCAGTGCAAGGGACAGCCCCGCGATGACCGGAATCAGTTCGGGAAAGACGATGGCAACGCCGCCCAGGACAGACACACACTCACTCAAACCGCTGCTGGCTTCCTCTTTCCAGTAATCGCCATGGCTGCGTATTTTTTGCAGCGCGTCAGCTTCAGACTTCGCCTTGACCCGATCCTTGAAGTGCGAGAACGGCCAGGGCTGCAGCGGCTCGCCGAACTGCACCAGTTTGCGCGGGTTCCACGCGCCGGTCGCGGCGTCCAGTAGTTTCGGGTAGACAGCGAAACCTCTGAGGGCGGTGGCAACGCCACTGTAGAAAAAGCCATCGACGTCATCCGCGGCATTGAAATGCCCCTCTAAAGACCGGCGTTTGCCCGGATCCTTGCACATCAGCGCGACCCAGTCCTTGAGTGCGTCGGCGTTGGCGAACGCATGAATGGGTGACGAGTTGCCGGGGATATAGAGCAGGACGGTCGGCGAATCGGCACTGCGGATGACCATGATGTCGACCGCGCTATAGCCATGCACGTGCAATTCGGAAATCGTCACGCGAGTGGAAATCGGGGCGGCAACAAAAGCGTCGAAACTCAGCTGTTTCCAACCCTGATCAGCGGGCAGCCCGAGCGCCTCCAGTACCATGTCCTTGTGCTCGGCCTTGAGCGTGTTTTCCTCCGCTTGCAGCCAGGCCGCCCTGAACAGACCGGCCTTGAGCATCAGGTTGTAGTCGTCGGCGTGCGCCTGCCAGAACTGGTTCAGATAAGCGAGATAACCGGCTTGCAGGTTGTGATCCCAGATGTACTGTTTGAACGCCTCGGCCGTCAGGCGAAGCTGGGTCGTCGAATCGTAGTGCTGCGGATCGGATTTCCGATACACCGCTTCATAAGCGACGCAGTCATAGGGCGGCAGTGTTTCATCCACGACCTGAGAGTCGAGACCGTCCTCATGATGGGGCTGCAAATGCCCGAGGTGATCAAACCAGTCGCCATTGCCCTTTTGCTGCCAGTTGCGCAGCAGCGCCTCGGTCAGCGTCATCGAGTGAGCGACATTGGCACGGTGAGGAGCGGGATAGAGCTTCGGGTCTTCGATATACAGCGTGGCGATCAGGGTGTCGTCCGGATCGATCTCGACACCCCACCTTGACTGGCACTCCTGTGCCACATCCCGCGCAGCAAGGGCGGCAGGTGACTGCAGGTTGATCGGGTGAAGCCGGAAGTGATCGCTGACCGAAAAGTCTTCACGCACCCGCGCCCAGAACTCTGCGTCAGAGTCATCATCGCCATCCCTGTCGTCATCGTCGAAATCGTCGAAGTTGTAATGCGCTGCAAATTCATCGTCCATGATGAAAAACCTTCTTGATGGTTGGAGCCCCGACACTAGGGCCCATGAAGGACAAGTCTGCGGTATATAGGTATGTGTCAGCCGCTGGATTGCAACCAATCGTGAGCCCGAGAGCGCCGGCCTGCGTCAATCGCTCGAAATTGCTCTTTGACAGCCAAGCAATTCAACAGGTTAAATCGCTTGGCACGCGGACTGCATGGTCAGCTTTCGCCCTTCCCGCTTCAATTCAGTTTTCTACGGAGTACCGCCTTTGGACGCCACCACCATCAACAGCCTGTTCCTGATCGGCGCGTTGCTGGTAGCCGCAAGCATCCTGGTCAGTTCTCTTTCGTCGCGCCTCGGCATTCCGATTCTGGTCATCATCCTCGCTGTCGGAATGGTGGCGGGTGTGGATGGCGGCGGCATCATCTTCGACAACTACGCAGCGGCTTATCTGGTCGGCAACCTGGCATTGGCGGTGATTCTGCTCGACGGCGGCCTGCGCACGCGGGTGTCCAGTTTTCGGGTCGCGCTATGGCCAGCCTTGTCGCTGGCGACGGTCGGCGTCCTCATCACCACCGTGCTGACCGGCATGATGGCCGCCTGGTTGTTCAATCTGAGCATCATTCAGGGGCTGTTGATCGGCGCGATCGTCGGCTCGACAGACGCCGCAGCGGTGTTTTCCCTGCTCGGCGGCAAAGGCCTCAATGAGCGGGTGACTGCCAGCCTGGAAATCGAATCGGGCAGCAACGACCCCATGGCGGTGTTTCTCACCGTGACCCTGATCGGCATGATCGCCAGCGGCCAGACCGGCCTGCATTGGGGCCTGCTGGGGCATCTGATTCAGGAATTCGGCATCGGCAGCTTCATCGGTCTGGGCGGCGGCTGGATTCTGTTGCAACTGGTCAACCGCATCAACCTGGCCGCTGGCCTGTATCCGATTCTGGTGATTGCCGGTGGTCTGGCGATCTTCGCGCTGACCAACGCCATTCACGGCAGCGGCTTCCTGGCGGTGTATCTGTGCGGCCTGGTGCTCGGCAACCGGCCGATTCGCAGCCGCCATGGCATCCTGCACATGCTCGACGGCATGGCCTGGCTGGCGCAGATCGGCATGTTCCTGGTGCTGGGCCTGCTGGTCACGCCGCACGACCTGCTGCCGATTGCGATACCGGCGTTGGGTCTGGCGCTGTGGATGATTCTGGTCGCACGCCCGTTGTCGGTGATGGTCGGTCTGCTGCCGTTCAAAGCATTCCATGGTCGCGAGAAGGCGTTTATCGCCTGGGTCGGCCTGCGCGGCGCGGTGCCGATCATTCTCGCGGTGTTCCCGCTGATGGCCGGGCTGCCGCATGCCCAGCTGTACTTCAACCTGGCGTTCTTCATCGTGCTGGTCTCGTTGCTGCTGCAAGGCACCAGCCTGCCGTGGATGGCCAAGCTGCTCAAGGTCACGGTTCCGCCTGATCCGGCGCCCATTTCCCGGGCCGCACTGGAAGTTCACGTGACCAGCGAGTGGGAACTGTTCGTGTACCGTCTGGGTGCCGAAAAGTGGTGCATCGGCGCGGCACTGCGCGAATTGAAAATGCCGGAAGGCACCCGCATCGCGGCCTTGTTCCGCGGCCAGCAACTGCTTCACCCGTCCGGCAGTACGACCCTGGAAGTCGGCGACCTGCTGTGTGTCATCGGCCATGAGCATGACCTTCCGGCGCTGGGCAAACTGTTCAGCCAAGCCCCGCAGCGTGGTCAGGACCTGCGTTTCTTCGGCGACTTCGTGCTCGAAGGCGACGCTCGGCTGGGTGAAGTCGCGGCGCTGTATGGCCTGAAACTCGACGGTATCGACCCGAATATGCCGCTCAGTCAGTTTATTGTGCAGAAGAACCGTGGCGAGCCGGTGGTAGGCGACCAGATTGAATGGAATGGAACTATTTGGACGGTTGCCGTGATGGACGGGAACAAGATCCAGAAAGTCGGCGTCAAATTCCCCGAAGGAACCCGCCCGGGCCCCGGACTGTTCCTTTAAACTGCCAATCCACACGTACCATCATGCGACCGGTGTCTATGTTTTCCCTGCGTTCCATTTGTGCTGCCGCACTGTTTGCGCTCTGCCTGTCTACATTTCCGGCGCTGGCCGCCGACCCGCCAACCGCTCAGGCTGTCCAGCAAAGCCTCGACAAGATCGCCGACCGCAAGCTATCGGATGCCGATCAGAAGGCATTGCAGCAGGTGCTCGAGCAAACGCTCGGTTTCCTGGCCAGCAAGGACGACAGCGAGCAGAAGCTCAAGGCACTCAAACAGCAGCTCAATGAAGCCCCGAAACAGACCACAGAGAACCAGCGCGAGCTGGCCCGCCTGAAGGAAAGCAAGATCGTTCCGGTCGCGCAGCGTTATGGTGGCCTGGACGTACCGCAGCTTGAGCAGTTGCTCAGCCAGCGCAGCACCCAGCAAAGCGACCTGCAGAAAGAACTCAACGACGCCAACAGCCTGACCATCACCGCCCAGACCCGACCGGAGCGAGCGCAGGCTGAAATCAGTGCCAACCAGACGCGTATCCAGCAGATCAACAACATCCTCAAGAACGGCAAGGATAACGGCAAGACGCTGACCGCAGATCAACGCAACCTGCTCAATGCCGAACTGGCGTCGATCAACGCCTTGAACCTGTTACGTCGTCAGGAACTGGCGGGCAACAGCCAGTTGCAGGACCTCGGCGGCAGCCAGCATGACCTGCTGACCGAAAAAGTCGCTCGTCAGGAGCAGGAAATTCAGGACCTGCAAACCCTGATCAACGACAAGCGCCGCGCCCAGTCGCAGAAAACCGTGGCCGAGCTGTCACTTGAAGCGCAGAAGTCCGGTGGCAGCAGCCTGCTGGCGACCGAAAGTGCTGAAAACCTCAAGCTCTCCGACTACCTGCTGCGTGGCACCGATCGCCTCAACGAACTGACCCAACAGAACCTCAAGACCAAACAGCAGCTCGACAACCTGACCCAGACTGATCAGGCCTTGAGCGAGCAGATCAATGTCCTGAGCGGCAGCCTGCTGCTGTCGAAAATCCTCTACAAACAGAAACAGTCCCTGCCGCATCTGGAGCTGGACAAAGGCCTGGCTGACGAAATCGCCAACATCCGCCTGTACCAGTTCGACATCAATCAGAAGCGCGAGCAGATGAGCACCCCGAACGCGTACGTTGATCGTCTGCTCGCCACTCAACCGCCCGAAAACGTCACGCCGCAACTGCGCAGAACGCTGCTGGACCTGGCGATCACCCGCAGCGACCTGCTGGAACGTCTGAACCGCGAACTGAGCGCGCTGCTCAACGAATCCATCACCCTGCAACTGAACCAGAAACAGCTGACCAGCACCGCGCTCAGCCTGCGCTCCACGCTGGACGAGCAGATGTTCTGGATCCCCAGCAACAAGCCGCTGGATCTGGAGTGGTTCCAGAACATCTGGCCGCGCCTGGAAAAACAGATTGCGACCCTGCCCTGGACATCCAGCCTCAGCGAACTGTCGGACGGTCTGACCCAGCGCCCGCTGCTGTTTCTGCCTCTGCTGTTGCTGATCGGTGTGCTGACCTGGAGGCGCAAGGCGCTGTACCAGAAGCTCAACCGGCTGCATGCCGACATTGGCCACTTCAAACGTGACAGCCAGTGGAAAACGCCGCTGGCCCTGCTGATCAACGTGCTGCTGGCGATGCCGGTTGCACTGGGGCTGGCCCTGTGCGGCTATGCCCTGCAAATCGACGCCCGTGGGCAAAACGCCAATCTGGGCGAGGCCTTGCTGCAGATCGCCCTGGCCTGGCTAGTGTTCTACACCGCGTATCGCGTGCTGGCCCCGCAAGGCGTCGCGCAATTGCACTTCCGCTGGGAAACGGCGCAGGTCGAATTCCTGCGTGGCTGGATTCGTCGTCTGGGCCTGGTGGTACTGGCGCTGGTGGCGGTGGTCGCGGTTGCCGAACACCAGCCTGCGGCGCTGGCCGACGATGTGCTGGGTATCGGCGTGGTACTGACCTGTTACGCGCTGATGACCTGGCTGCTGGGCCGCCTGTTGATCTCAAGCCCGACGCACCACAACGCTTCACTGTTCCGCAAGGCCATCGGCGTGGCGTTCACGGCATTGCCCGTCGCGCTGTTTCTGGCGGTGTGCTTCGGCTATTACTACACCGCACTCAAGCTCAGCGACCGGCTGATCGACACCCTGTACCTGATGATGATCTGGCTGATGGTCGAAGCGACCTTCGTCCGTGGCCTCGGCGTTGCGGCACGGCGGCTGGCCTACCAGCGCGCACTGGCCAAGCGTCAGGCAGCGCGAGAAAGCGGCGACAGCGATATTCCGGTCGAAGAACCGAAGCTGGACATCGAGCAGGTTAACCAGCAGTCGCTACGCCTGATTCGACTGGCCTTGCTGGCCGGTTTTGTCGGCGCGCTGTACCTGGTCTGGGCCGAGCTGATCACAGTGTTCGCCTACCTCGACAACATCATTCTCTACGAATACACCAGCGGCACCGGCGCCAACATGAGCATGGTGCCGATCAGCCTGAGCGACTTCCTCGGCGCCGGCGTGATCATCGTCACCACCTTCGTGCTGGCGGGCAACCTGCCCGGCCTGCTGGAAGTGCTGGTGCTGTCACGCATGAACCTGGCGCAAGGCAGTGCCTACGCGACGACCACGTTGCTGTCCTACACCATCGCCGGCATCGGGTTCGTGACCACGCTGTCGACGCTGGGCGTGAGCTGGGACAAATTGCAGTGGCTGGTCGCGGCGCTGTCGGTCGGCCTGGGGTTCGGCATGCAGGAGATCTTCGCCAACTTCATTTCCGGCATCATGATCCTGTTCGAACGCCCGGTACGGATCGGCGACACCATCACCATCGGCGCCCTGTCGGGTACGGTCAGCAAGATCCGCATTCGTGCCACGACCATCACCGACTTCGACCGCAAGGACATCATCGTCCCGAACAAGACCTTCATCACCGGCCAGTTGATCAACTGGTCACTGACCGACACAGTCACCCGCGTGACGCTCAAGCTGGGCGTGGACTACGGCTCTGATCTGGATCTGGTGCGTTCATTGCTGCTGCAAGCCGCGCGGGAAAACCCTCGGGTGCTCAAAGAACCAGAGCCGATCGTCTACTTCCTGAATTTCGGCGAAAGCACCCTCGACCACGAACTGCGCATGCACGTACGCGACCTGGGCGACCGCAACCCGGTGCTGGACGAGATCAACCGCTTCATCAACCGCGAGTTCAAGAGGCAGCACATCAACATCTCGTTCCGCCAGATGGAGATCTACCTCAAGAACACTCAGGGCCTGGAATACAAACTGGTCCCCGCCGAACCAGCCGAAAAAGGCGACGCTCCTACCGGAAAAACCACCCTGCAACCGGTGGACACCAAAGTCGCCCCGGCAACCAAGGATGCGCCAGAGCCGCCTGAGTTACGCCTGGATTGAATCAGTTCTTTCCCGCGCATACGCGCAACCGGGCAATAACCCGGTTGCGCGTGAACATCGCTGAATCAGCCCTCTATGCGCCCGATTACTGACTTGGCTTCGAAGTAGCCGCCAGGCTCCTTGCCTACCTTCAACTGCCCGGCACACGGCGCCAGAATTGAAGTTTCCATCTTCATCGCTTCCATGATCGCGATCACCTGACCTTTCTCCACCGTTGCGCCCTCCTCGACCGCCCAGGCGTGCAGATTACCGGCAACCGGCGTCAGCACGGCGTGCGGGTCCGGGGCCTCGGCAGCGGGCTGGCTGGCGTCAGCCGGTGCTGGCGAGTTCAGGCTCATGCCACGCAGCAGCGCAGCAGGCAGGCCCAACTCGTGGCGTTTGCCGTCGATTTCGACGAAGGTGCGCAGCACGCCAGGGTCGACCGGCGCAGTGTTGCGCTGTGCAATGGTGACCTGTTCGGCAAAGTCGGTTTCGATCCAGCGGGTGTGTACCGCGAAGGTGTCGGCAGCGGTAAAGTCGGCATGGTCCATGACCTCCCGATGGAACGGCAGCACGGTGGCGACGCCCTCCACCTTGAATTCGGCCAGGGCGCGACGGGCGCGGCTGATGGCCTGTTCACGGGTTGCGCCGGTGACGATCAGCTTGGCGATCATCGAATCGAAATTCGGTGATACCCGTGAGCCTTCAGTCACGCCGGTGTCCAGACGCACGCCCGGCCCGGAGGGTGGCTGGAAGACGTCGATGCTGCCCGGCGTCGGCAGAAAGCCGTTGCCTGCATCCTCGGCGTTGATGCGGAATTCGAAGCTGTGGCCGCGAGGTACAGGCGTGCCGTCGAACGACAGCGGCAGACCGTCGGCGACGCGCAATTGTTCGATGACCAGATCGATACCGCTGGTTTCTTCAGTGACCGGGTGCTCAACCTGCAAGCGCGTGTTGACCTCCAGAAACGACAGCGTGCCATCGCCACTGAGCAGGAACTCCACGGTTCCGGCACCGACATAACCGGCTTCGGCGCAGACCGCACGGGCTGACTCGTGGATGCGCTGGCGCAAGTCGTCGTTCAGGTAGGGCGCCGGAGCCTCTTCGATCAGCTTCTGGTTGCGACGTTGCAGTGAGCAGTCGCGCGTACCTACAACGACCACCCGGCCATGACGGTCAGCAATGATCTGCGCTTCGATATGCCGTGGGCGGTCCAGAAAGCGCTCGACGAAGCACTCGCCACGGCCAAACGCCGAAACGGCTTCGCGCACCGCAGACTCGTACAGCTCGGCAACTTCATCGAGTTTCCAGGCGACCTTCAAACCACGGCCACCACCGCCGAACGCCGCTTTGATGGCAATCGGCAGGCCGTGCTGCTCGGCAAAGGCGACCACTTCGGAGGCGTCGTTTACCGGGTTTTCAGTACCGGCCACCAGCGGCGCGCCGACTTTGAGCGCGATACGTCGGGCCTGAACCTTGTCGCCCAGTGCGTCGATGGTCGCAGGATCGGGGCCGATCCAGGTCAGGCCGGCGTCGATCACCGCGCGAGCGAATTCGGCGCGTTCCGAGAGGAAGCCGTAGCCTGGATGGACCGCGTCGGCCCCCGCACGGGCCGCCACCGCCAGCAGTTTCTCGATGTTCAGGTAGGTGTCGGTCGGGCGTTCGCCCTGCAAGCCGTACGCTTCATCGGCCTGGCGCACATGCAGCGCATCGATATCAGCATCGGCATACACCGCCACCGAAGCGACGCCATAGTCACGGCAGGCACGGGCAATACGGACGGCAATTTCGCCACGGTTGGCAATCAGAACCTTTTTCATCGGTTATTGGTCTCGTCTGAAGTGGCGGGATGCACTGGCTCGAAGGCACCCAGCGGGTTGAAGCGAATGCGCGCATTGACCGGAATCTGCCCGGCCTTGTCGAGGTGGTAGGTGGCGACAGCGCCGATGACCGGGTAGCCGCCGGTCAACGGATGATCGGCCAGAAACAGCACCGGCTGGCCGCTTGGTGGCACCTGAATGGCGCCGACCGTGGTGCCTTCGCTGGGCAGCTCACCACTGACGGCGCGCTCCAGCGACTGCTCGCCCGCCAGACGGATACCGATGCGGTTCGATTGCGGCGTTACCAACCAGGTCTGTTGCGCCAGCAATTGCTGCGCCTCGGCGGTGAACCAGTCGCTGCGCGGGCCCATGACTACGTCCAGCGTGATGACCTGATCGGCACGCGGCATGTCGAAGGCCGGTTGCTCGGCCACTGACACAGCAGGGCCGCCGGTCCTGCGCCTGAAGCCCAGCCGGTCACCGGCCGCCAGCGCTGGGGGCCCGACCTGGGCCAGCGTGTCCGTCGACAGGCTGCCGAGCACCGGCTCCTGAACGAAACCACCGCGAACCGCCAGATAACTGCGCAGCCCGGCAGTCGGTGAACCGACGCTGACCTGATCGCCGGTCTGCAGCGAAAAAGGCGCGTAAAGCGGCGGCTGTAGCCGTTGGCCGTCGGCGGTCAGCACCTCGACCGGGACCTGAGCGCCAGTCACCGCGACAACGGCTTGCCCCTGACAGGTAAACGTCAGGCCACCCATGAGAATTTCCAGGCAAGCGCTGGCCGGGTCATTGCCGACTGCGCGATTAGCCGCACGCAACGCACCACGGTCCAGCGCGCCGGAGGCCGAAACGCCCTGCCCGGCCTGACCGGGACGGCCCAGGTCCTGAAACAGGGTTTGCAGGCCCGGCGCAGTGATGTCCAGATAATCCTCGGTGAGCGTCGAAGCCTGCTGACGAGCAGGCGCAGCCACCGACACGCGGGTGGCAGGCAGCGGACCGGCATCAACGAAACGCACGCGATATCCGGGCTGCAGCAAGGCGGGTTCGTCGCGCTGCAAATCCCACATTCTCGATTCGGTGACACCGATGATCTGCCAGCCGCCGGGGCTGGCCTGTGGATAAATCCCGCTGAACCCACCGGCCAGCGCCACCGCCCCCGCCGGAATGCGAGTGCGTGGCGTGCTGCGCCGCGGGACCACGAAACCGGCACCACCGCTCAGGTACGCAAAGCCGGGCGCGAAGCCGCAGAACGCCACGTTGTAGTCGCTGCCGGTGTGGCGTTTGATTACCTCTTCGACACTGATATCCAGCTCGCGGGCGACGTCGGCCAAGTCTTCGCCGTTGTAGTGGACCGGAATTTCGATCAGCTTGCCGGGCTCGCGCGCCTGACCGCGAATGTCGCGTGACGCTATCTGCGTTGCCAAGGCGTCGAAGCCAATCGCTGCGGGGCGAAAATGCACCAGCAGGGTCCGCGCAGCCGGAACGATTTCCTCCACGCCAGCGATGGGCACCTGCTGCAGCGATTCGAACAGGGCCAGGGTCTCGTCCAGATTCGACAGTTCAACCAGGAGCGCATCCAGGTTGGCCGGGTAGAAACGCATGAGCCTCTCCTATACGTGGTAGTAGCTGTCCGGGATATCGGTAATGAACATGTGGCCCGGCGCATGAGAAATCGCAAACGGCACGCGGGAGGCCATGACCACCGCTTGTGGCGTGACACCGCAAGCCCAGAACACCGGGATCTCGCCGGGTTTGATGGTCACCGCATCGCCGAAGTCCGGACGCGCAAGGTCCTTGATGCCGAGCAATTCAGGCTCGCCGACATGCACCGGCGCGCCGTGCACGCCAGGATACCGGCCGGTGATCCGCGCTGCTTCCGCGACCCGGTCTGCTGCAATCGGCCGCATCGACACCACCATTTCGCCCTGAAGACGACCGGCAGGCCGACAGATCCGATTGCTGCGGTACATGGGCACGTTGCAGCCTTCGCTGATGTGCCGTACATCGATCCCGGCGTTCATCAGGTCGGTTTCGAAAGTGAAGCTGCAACCGATCAGAAAACTGACCAGATCGCCGTGCTGCGCCCAGACTTCGCGTGCGTCGCTGACTTCTTCAGCCAGTTGGCCATCGCGCCAGACCCGATACAACGGCAGGTCGGTACGCAAGTCGGCCTGCTCGGCCAGCAGCGTGGTGTAACTGCCGGGCTCGGTCACATCCAGCACCGGGCAGGCCTGCGGGTTGCGCTGGGCGAACAGCAGAAAGTCGTAAGCCCAGTCACGTGGCAGCGTGATCATGTTGCACTGGGTCAGACCAGGGGCCTGGCCAGCAGTCGGCGAGACCAACCCTTTGCGGTAACGAGCGCGGGCTTCAATGGCTGCCTGACGGGCATGTTGCAGTGTGCTGTTCATGATCAGCCTCGACTGAATGCGCGGACGGTGACGCCTGCGTCGTGCAGGCGGTTTTTCAGGATGCGTGCGATGTTCACCGCGCCGGGGCTGTCGCCATGTACGCAGATCGAATCAGCTTGCAGGCTGATCTCGCGTCCGTCTTCGGCCTCGATAACCCCGTCGCGCACCAGCCGCAGCATGCGCTCGGCGATCAGCTCGGCGTCGTGCAGCACGGCACCGGGCCGCGAACGGGACACCAGCGTGCCCTCAGCGGTGTAGGCACGGTCGGCGAAGGCTTCGGCCACGCAAGACAATCCCGCTTCACGCGCCCAATCGAGCAGTGGCGAATTGGCCAGGCACACCAGCTTCAAGGCCGGATCGACGCGCAACAATGCCTGAATGACCGCCGCCGCCTGACGCGGTTCGCCAGCAATGGTGTTGTACAGCGCGCCGTGGGGCTTGACGTAACTCACCGACGTCCCGGCGCTGCGGGCCAGGCCTTGCAGTGCGCCGATCTGATAGATGACGTCGGCCATCAACTGATCAGTCGGGATGTCCATGTTGCGACGGCCGAAGCCGACAAGGTCCGGGTACGCCACGTGGGCACCGATCGACACGCCGCGTGCGGCAGCGGCTTCAAGGGTGCGCAGGATTCCCGCCGGATCACCGGCATGAAAGCCGCAGGCCACGTTGGCGCTGCTGACCACATCGAGAATCGCTTCGTCATCACCCATGCTCCAGGCGCCGAAGCTTTCGCCGAGATCGCTGTTCAGGTCTATCGCAGGCATTTCTTGCTCTCCGGATCAGGCTGCATTGATAAAGGCAAAGATGGGACCGACTGACTTGAACGCCATGTACCACGACAACAGGCACGTCAGCACGCCCAGCACCAATAGCCAGCGAGGATAGTGGTAGCCGTCCATCATGTCGGACCGGCGCCAGCCGACGTACATGAAAATGCTCAGGCCGAGCGGCAGGATCAAGCCGTTGAAGCCACCGGCAAATATCAACAGTGCGGCAGGCGGTTTGCCGAGCATGACGTATACGACCACGGTGATCAGAATAAAACCGACCGTCGCCAGATTGCGCGCTCGCTCGGTGATGCGTTTCGAAAACACCGTAATGAACGACATCGACGTATAGGACGCGCCGATCACGCTGCTGATACCGGCAGCCCACAGCACCAGGCCGAACATGATCAGGCCAAAGTTGCCAGCCGCCGCCGTAAACGCCTGGGCCGCAGGGTTTGCGCCCTTGCCCGATACGTCGATGACAACGCCACTGGCGACCACGCCGAGAATCGCGAGAAACAATATGTAACGGACAACCCCGGTGACCAGAATACCGGTCAGCGCCGCCTTGGACACCACATCGATATTTTCGACCCCAACGGTGCCGCGATCCAGCAGGCGATGAGCACCGGCATAGGTGATGTAGCCACCCACCGTGCCGCCGACGATAGTCGTGATGGCGGCGAAATCGACCATGTCCGGCAGGATCGTCTGGCGCAACGCTTCACCCAGCGGCGGATGCGAGGCAAAGGCGGCAAACAGGATCAGACCGACTTTCAAGGTGCCCAGCACCATCATGATGCGGTCCATCGCGATGCCTGCTCGATGCGAGGAAAAGATCGCAATGGCGATCAGCGCACTCAAGGCACCACCCCACTTGGGGTCGAGGCCTGTCAGCGCATTCAGGCCCAGGCCTGCACCGGCAATGTTGCCCAGGCTGAACACCAGCCCGCCGAAAATCACCAGCACCGCCAGCAGATAACCGCTGCCCGGAATCGCCACGTTGGCCAGATCCGCCGCACGCATTTTGGTCAGCGTGACGATACGCCAGACATTCAGTTGCACCACGAAGTCGATCAGGATCGACGCCAGAATGCCGAAGGCAAAGGCCGCCCCGAGCGTGGCGGTAAAGGTGGCGGTCTGGGTCAGAAAGCCCGGGCCGATGGCAGAGGTCGCCATCATGAAGATCGCGGCAATCAATGAGGCGCGGCGCGCCTTGGTGAACTCATTGGCAGTCTGTGTCACAGCGGCATTCCTGAGATGAGGGATACTCTGCCTCAGCAATCACCATGCCAAGGCTCAGTCAACGCTGCCAAGCTGTAGATGTATAACGATAATATTGTTGAACAATGTAATATCTATCGCCCTTCCAAATGCACCACATTGTTACCCTTGCGCTCATATGTGCTACCCGATGAAGCACATACCGGCCATCCTCCTTGCCAGCCATCAAGCTCTCGTGGAATATCAAAGCCGCTTTTCCCTTACTGGATCCTTTATGAATGACGCCCCTCTCTCCCTGCCCCGTACGCGTGGAGAATCCCTCACCCAGGAACTGCGCAGAATGCTCGTGGAAGGCGAACTGGTCCCCGGGCAACGGCTGTCGGAAGCGGCGCTGGCGGACAGCCTGCAGGTTTCCCGCAACACCTTGAGAGAGGCGTTCAGAGTCCTGACCCGCGAGGGCTTGCTCAAGCATGAGCCCAACCGTGGCGTGACGGTGGCCGAACCGGATATGGCGTCGATCATCGACATCTACCGTGTGCGCCGCTTTATCGAATGCACAGCCATTGCCCAGGGCTACCCGCAACACCCTGGCGTGCGGCGCATGCGCGCGGCGGTCGACGCCGGTATCAAGGCCCGCGAAGCCCGCGACTGGGTGGCGGTCGGCACGGCCAACATGATGTTCCACAAGGCAATCGTCGAGTTGGCGGACAGCCCGCGACTGGTCACGTTTTACGGGCAGATTTCGGCAGAATTGCGCCTCGCGTTCGGGCTGCTGAACAACCCCGAACTGCTTCACTCGCCTTATCTGGACATGAACGCCGCTGTTCTCGGCTGTCTTGACGCCGGCCAGACCGACGAGGCGACGCGGATGCTGGAAGACTATCTGGTGCAATCGGAACGGACGATTCTGGCCGCTTTCCAGCGCAGCCGAACCGGCAGTCAGGCCTGACACCTGATCGCCAGAACTACCACTGATGGTCCGGGTCTACGGGTTCTGAGCGCTGAAACCCGCCCGACGAGCCACACAGGCCGCCGTTCCGTTGCACGCCTGAAACTCTCCTCTGGAGGCGACACGCTGTGAAAGCACTCGACGAACTCATTTTCGACAATCGCTTTGCCCGCCTGGGCGATGCGTTTTCCACCCATGTCTTGCCAGAGCCTATCGATGCGCCGCGGCTGGTGGTCGCCAGCACGTCAGCGCTGGCATTGCTGGACCTGGCCCCGGAACAGGCTGACCTGCCGCTGTTCGCGGAGATTTTCAGCGGCCACAAGCTCTGGTCAGAGGCGGAACCACGGGCAATGGTTTATTCCGGCCATCAGTTCGGTTCCTATAATCCGCGTCTGGGCGATGGCCGTGGTCTGCTGCTGGGCGAGGTCTACAACGACGCGGGCGAGCATTGGGATCTGCACCTGAAGGGCGCTGGCCGAACGCCGTATTCGCGAATGGGCGATGGGCGGGCTGTGCTGAGGTCTTCGATCAGGGAATTTCTGGCGTCCGAAGCATTGCATGCGCTGGGCATTCCCAGCAGCCGTGCGGGTTGTGTGGTCAGTTCCAGCACGCCGGTATGGCGCGAAACCCAGGAATATGCCGCCATGGTGCTGCGTCTGGCGCAGAGCCATGTGCGTTTCGGCAGCCTTGAATACCTGTTCTACACCAAGCAGCCGGAGCAGTTGAAGACGCTGGCCGAGCATGTGCTGACGATGCATTACCCGCAGTGTCAGGAACAGCCGGAACCCTACCTGGCGATGTTTCGCGAGATCGTCGAACGTAATGCCGAGTTGATCGCCAAGTGGCAGGCCTATGGTTTCTGTCACGGGGTGATGAATACCGACAACATGTCGATTCTGGGCATTACCTTCGATTTCGGTCCGTTTGCGTTTCTGGATGATTTCGATGAGCACTTCATCTGCAATCACTCCGATCACGAGGGCCGTTACTCCTTCAGCAATCAAGTGCCCATTGCGCAATGGAACCTCAGCGCGCTGGCACAGGCCTTGACGCCCTTCATCAGTGTGGAAGCGCTGCGCGAGACAATTGGCCTGTTTTTGCCGCTGTATCAAGCGCACTACCTGGACCTGATGCGCCGTCGCCTGGGCCTTACGGTTGCCGAGGAGCAGGATGACAAACTGGTCAGCCGGTTACTGCAATTGATGCAGAGCAGCGCGGTGGATTACACCTTGTTCTTCCGCCGCCTGGGTGATCAACCGGCCGCCGAAGCGCTGCGTGCGCTGCGTGACGACTTCGTCGATATCAAGGGTTTCGATGGCTGGGCCGAAACGTATCTGGCGCGTATCGCCCGCGAAGACAACGGTACCGAGCAGGACCGTCAGACCCGCATGCACGCGGTCAATCCACTGTACATCCTGCGTAACTACCTGGCGCAGAACGCCATCGAAGCGGCTGAAAAAGGCGACTACGCAGAAGTCCGCCGCCTGCATCAGGTGCTCTGCAACCCCTTTACCGAACAACCCGACATGCAAGGCTATGCCCAGCGCCCACCGGACTGGGGCAAGCACCTGGAGATCAGTTGCTCGTCGTGAGGGCGACACACCTATCGTGCCCATGGAGCGTGAGGAACGATAGGCGTAGAACACTATCGTGCCCATGCTCCGCGTGGGTATGCCGTTCTGGACGCTCTGCGTCCGCTCTTGAATGTGCAGCGCGGCGCAGAATTGTGACGCGTAGCGTCACACAAGGCATTCCCACGCTGGAGCGTGAGGAACGATAGGCTTCCGAAAGAACACTATCGTGCCCATGCTCCGCGTGGGTATGCCGTTCTGGACGCTCTGCGTCCGCTCTTGAATGTGCAGCTCGGCGCAGATTTGTGACGCGGAGCGTCACTCAGGGCATTCCCAAGCCGGCGCGATAACCTCATCAATCGTGCGACCCTCCGCGTCCGGTCGAGAGGTGTCCGGAAATCAACGCTAGAGCACAAGCCCCGTGTCCACCCACCACTGTTCCAGCCCTTCCAGGTCGGGGATGCGGGCGACGGTTTCGCCGATCTGTACGGCAGCGAGTTCCAGTTCGGCCAGTGGCACGTCGACGTAGCTCAGCTGGCTATCCACCTTGCAGGAACGCGGGATGCCTTGGGTCAGCAGCGCCAGGAAGCGGACCTCGTTGCGTCCGCCCAGCGCATTGAGCACCACGATTCGGGCCCGGCCTCCGACCCGTGTGCGTCCTCCGCAGGCGGCTTCGAAGCTGAGCAGCGGCAAGGTCAGTTCGCGCCAGCTGATCGGCCCCAGGTACCATTCGGGGGCGTCCGGACCGGCGCTGCAATCCTGATAGTCGATCAACTCGGCAACCGCGACGTTCGGCACCAGCAGATGGCGGTCGCTCAGCGGCAACAACAGCCCGGTCAGGCTGGTGAGGCGGCTGGTCTGGAACGTTCCTTCAGACATGGACCTGACTCCAGTAGGCAATGCTCTCCAGCAACACGGTTTCCTGATAAGGCTTGCTCAGGTACTCGTTGACACCCAGCGCCATGGCCCTGTCGCGGTGTTTCTGGCCGGAGCGGGAGGTGATCATGATGATGGGCAGACCTTTGAGTTCTTCATCCTGGCGAATCTGACTGGCGACTTCAAAACCGTCCATGCGCGGCATTTCGATGTCCAGCAACATGATGTCGGGGGTGTGTTCCTGCAATAAGCTCATGGCATCTATCCCGTCCTTGGCGGTCAGCACGTGCATGCCGTGCCGTTCGAGCAAGCGGCTGGTGACTTTGCGCACGGTCACCGAATCGTCCACGACCATCACCAGCAGCGGCCGGGCGTGCTCGACTTCGCTGTACGAGACAGGCGTCAGCCCTCGGAACGGCAGGCCCTGCAAGGTACGAATCTGCGCCATGAGGTCCAGAATCAGCACCACACGGCCGTCGCCCAGAATGGTCGCGCCGGAGATACCCTGCACGCCGGAAAACTGCGCGCCAAGGCTCTTGACCACGATTTCTCGCGAACCGGCCAGCGCATCAACCTGCACCGCGACCCACTGATCCTGCAAATGCACCAGCAACACCGGCAGCGGCTGCAACTGGCCGACCAGCCTCGGCGGGCTGTTGCCCAGCAGTTCGCCAAGATAGCGCAACTCGTAGCTGCGCCCGCCATATTGATAACGCGGCGGAATGGTCTGGTAATAGGCATCCAGTTCGTTGGCCATCACCCGCACAATGCCATCGACGGTATTGAGCGGCACCGCATACTGTTCTTCGCCGCAGGTCACCATCAGCGCACGGTTGACCGACACCGAGATCGGCAGCCGGATACGGAAGCGCGTGCCTTTGCCGGGTACCGAGTCAATGACCATCGAGCCGCCCAGCTGCTTGACCTCGGCGTGCACCACGTCCATCCCGACCCCGCGTCCGGAAATCTGGGTGATGATCTCGCTGGTGGAAAAACCTGCCTGAAGGATGAAGGGCAGTACTTCGTGATCGGACAGGTCGGCGTCCGGGTCAATCATGCCGCGCTTGATAGCCTTGCGGCGCACCGCCGCCAGATCGACGCCCGAGCCGTCATCGCTCAGCTCGATCACGATATCACCGCCCTCGTACATCAGTTCCAGACTGATCCGGCCCTGCTCCGCTTTGCCAGCGGCAACACGCTTTTCAGTGCTTTCAAGGCCGTGATCGACGGCGTTGCGCAGCATGTGCTCCAGCGGCGCGACCATGCGTTCCAGCACATTGCGGTCCATTTCCCCCTCGGCATTGCCGACCTCGAAATGGACTTTCTTGTGCAGCTCCGAAGCCACCTGGCGCACCACACGACGCAAGCGCGGCACCAGCCGCTCGAACGGCACCATGCGCGTGCGCATCAGGCCTTCCTGCAACTGGGTGTTGACCCTGGCTTGTTGTGACAACAGGGTTTCTGCGTCGCGGGCGCGCGCGCCGAGGGTTTCCTTGAGGTCCATCAGGTCGGACGCGGACTCGAACAGCGCGCGCGACAATTGTTGCAGCTGGGAATGGCGGTCCATTTCCAGCGGGTCGAATTCTTCATAACCCAGGCGCTCGGCCTGGACCTGTTCGCGGCTGAGAATCCGCCCTTGGGTTTCCATATCAAGGCGCCGCAATTGATCGCGCATCCGTTCGATGGTGGTTTCCATCTCCACCAGCGCGACCTGCGCATCCAGCATCTGCTGTTCGATTCGCCCACGGAAGATCGACGTCTCGCCCGCCAGGTTGACCAGATTTTCCAGCTGCTCGGCGGGCACCTTGACCATTTCCGGGCCGCCGCGCTCGGCGTCGACGTCAGCCACCGGTGCGACCGCCACCACAGGTTCCGCAGCGCTTTCCAGTGTGGCAGCAACCGCCACTCTGGCACCCGGCTCAAGACTGGCCAGGGCGCGGATCTTGTCGATCAGCAACGTGGCATCGGGCATCGGCTTGTCAGTGCGCACGGCATCAAGCATGTCGGCCAGTACGTCATGACCGCTCTGCAACAGGCCGATCATCAATGAGTCAGGCTGCATGCTGCCCGTGGACAGCCCTTCGTAGAGTGTTTCCAGCTCGTGCGCGAGATCGCCGATGGGCGCGATTTCGACCATGCGCGCGCCGCCCTTGAGGGTGTGCAGGTCGCGCAGCAGGTTCTCGACTTCCAGCAGGTTGTGCGGATCGGCCTGCCAGCGGACCAGCGCGGCACCGGAGCTCTCGATGATGTCGAAACCTTCTTCGAGGAAGATTTCACGCAGCTCGGTGTCGTGCTCGGGCGGCTCGTCACTCGCCTCGGAAGGTACTGGCACCTCAGGCTTTGCATGCCCAGCGTTACGACAGTGGCCCAGCGCCTCGATCAACGCCGAAGGATCGCTGAGCGCTTCATGCCGATACAGCTGCTCCAGCAGGATTGCCAGGTGGTCATGGCTCTCATGCAGTAATTCCGCCAGCTCGGGAGAAAAACTGAAACGCCGGTCGATCAGGCCCTCGTAAAGGTTCTCCAGTTCATGCGCGAGGTCGCCGACCTCGGCCACCTCAGCCATCCGCGCCCCGCCTTTGAGGGTGTGCAGATCACGTTGCAGCGAGCTCAACGGTGCCGGGTTTTCCGGGTCAGCCAACCAGCGTTGCAGGGCCTGTCCGGCGCTATCGAGGATATCAACGGCCTCTTCCAGAAAGATCTCGACGATCTCGTCGTCAAGGCTGGAGGCCTCGGGCTGCACTTCTTCTCTGGCCAGTTGCTCGGTCGCCGCGTTGAGTTCTGTAACGCTCAAGGTATGCTGACCGTCGCTCTTGATCAGGCCGGTTGCCGACGGGTCCAGCGCCTGGGCCAGCAACTCATGCAAGGCACGGACGCATTCCGGGCGGGGCTCGACATCCTGACCGGCCGCCACCTGATCAAGCATGTTGATCAAGGCTTCGTGGGCGTGCTCCGCCTCATCGAAAAACCGTTCACTGACCGCCAGACTGCCTTCCTCGACAGCGCCATACAGGTCGAGCAAGGCCTCGCACAGCTCATCCACCTGAGGCAGATCGGCCAGATGCGCGCCATGCCCGAGCGTCGTCAGCTCATCGAGCAGTGCGCTCAACTCCTGACGTTCACCGGGGTGCTGACGCCAGCGCCGCAACAGGTTTTCGGCGTCGAGGACGATGTCCATGCCTTCGGCCAGAAAGCTGGCAATCAGCTGGGGGTTGCGCTTGATGCGCAGCCCGTTGTCTGACTCGCGCAGCACCGCCGCGAGCCGGTCGTCGAGCAGTGCATGGGCAGCCTCGATCAGTCCGGCCGCGCCGGGTATTTCTGCCAGCGGGGTTGTGTCCAGTTGCTCCAGGCCGAGGCGAAACAGCGGTTCGGCGCTGCGTAGCAGGTCCAGTTCTGGCGCGCCGATGTCGATCAGGTTGGCCTTGTACTCACGCACCAGTTGATCAAGCGGGCTGGCCAGTTCGGCAATCGGCAACACCCCGGCCATGTGCGCGCTGCCTTTGAGCGTATGCAGGGCGCGCAGCAGGCTGTCGCTGATCGACGGTGAGTTCACGTGCTCGGCCGTCTCGAGGAAACGGCTCAAGGTGCCCAGATGGCCCTGCGCTTCCTGACGGAAAATCTCCAGTAATTGCGGATCAAGTGTTTCGCCTGACGCGTGATCGTCGGGCGTGGCCAGTGAGGGCGGCTCAAGACCATTGGCCAGCGCGTGGGCACGGGCCGCCAGCAGGTCGACATCGTTGCGCTGGCGCTGCGCATTCTCGGCGAAATCACGGATGACGGAGGGCAGCAGCGCCAGCACCTCGTGCATCAGTTGTTGCACTTCAAGGCCCGGCAGCACGCTGCCTTCCAGCACCCGGTTAAGCAGGTTTTCGACTGACCAGGCGAGTTCGCTGAGGATCAGCGCGCGCACCATCCGCCCGCTGCCCTTGAGCGTATGGAACGCCCGGCGTACTTCGGTCAGCGCCGTACTGTCCCAATGGCCACCGCTGCTCAGCGAGGCAAACCAGCGCGGCAGGTACTCACGCAGCGCATCGAGCACTTCGTCTGCCTCTTCGAGAAAGACATCGCGCAACTCGTCGTCGACTGCCTCTTCCCCGGCCGAGGGCGGCAGCAGGCTGGTCGGTACGTTACGGGCCGGCGGATTGACCGCAGACACCGGGCTGGCAAGGACTTGAGCAATGGTTTGCGTCGGGCTGACCAGCGCCTTGCGGTCGTCCAGTTCGAGCAGTTCGTCCTGGGTGATGATTTCGTCGAGCAGTGGCACGTCAAGGGTGTCTGCTGCGGGCGAATAGCCCAGACGCGCCAGGCTTTGCTGTGCCATGTCGAGAATCTGATCACCCGGCGTCTCGTGGTCTTCGAGCATGCGCTCCAGGTAATACTCGATCCCGGTAATGGTGTCGGCCAGGCAATCGAGTTGCACCCAGCCAGGCCGGGTGTCGTCGATCAGCAGGTGTTCCTGGATGTATTCATTGCAGGCCGCCAGCAGGCTGGCCGCACGCGCCAGCGGGATCATCGCCAGCGCACCGCGCACCTGCACCAGCAGGGCACAGAGCGGATCGAGCCGTTGCCGGTCCCACTCACCGTCGATGTAATCGACGATCACGTCCTTGGCCTGCTGCAACACAGTGCGCGCTTCGCGAATCACCAGTTGATGGATCTGCGTCAGGTCGGTGGTCGGCAAACGGCTTTCTTCGCGGCTGGACGGCTCGCTGCTGCCCGCCATGCCCGCGAGGGTCGACTCGACGTACAGCAAGGCCCCCGCCACATCCATCAGCGCGGCATCGCTGGGCTCACGCTGCCCCTGCGCCAGCCCCAGCACGACACTCAGTTGATCGATGATCACCTTGCGTGGCTGGCCAAAACCCAGCACCGCCAGGGTGTCGGCAATCTGCCGCAGCGGTGGCAGCAAGGCATTGAGTTCACTGACGTGCTGGCGGTCGCCGCGCACGAACACGTCGAGCCGCTCCTTGACCCGCACCAGCCCTTCGCACAAGGCCACGATCACCGAGCGCATGGCATCACGGTCAGGCCCGGCCATCCGCGCGCGCTCTTCATCGACCACATCGTTGCCGGGCAAGGCATCCGCCAGCGCGTACTGATCCTTGAGATCGAGCATCTTCGGCGCCACGCTGTCGGATTTGGCGATGTAGAACAGCAGGCTTTTCAGCAATTCTTCAGGCGCCGGCTGGTTGATGCCGGTGACG
Organism: Pseudomonas syringae; assembly: GCF_023278085.1. Lineage (NCBI taxonomy): Bacteria > Pseudomonadati > Pseudomonadota > Gammaproteobacteria > Pseudomonadales > Pseudomonadaceae > Pseudomonas > Pseudomonas syringae. The sequence goes on from NZ_CP066265.1 coordinate 4,929,026, forward strand.
CCCTGTTCAGTCAGACGCTTGAGTTCCTTGTCGGCATCCTTCAACAGGCTGCGCAGCGCCGGGCTGTTGGTGAAGTTGCCATTGAGCATGGTTTCGACCAACGCCGTGGCGATGCGCCAGAGCGGGCCAAGCGGCGCGTCTTCACACAGTTGCTCCAGCCGGGCAAACACCTTGGCCATGTAACCGAGCTGGGTCTGCACGCCCTGCTCGCGCATCAGGCCGGCCAGTGCGGCCTGCAAGGTCTGGCGCAGTTTGCGTAACAGGTTTGGCAGTTCTGGCGTATTGCGGCGCGCCAGTTCGTCATCATCGAGCGGCGGGACACTGACCAGTTGCGGGGCAAACAGGCTGGTTTCCGAAAGCAGGCTTTCGCCCCGTGCACTGCGCAGGTCATTGAGCAGCGGCAAGACCACCAGTGGCAGGTCGCGACGCGCGGAATGTATGCGCTCCAGATAAACCGGCAGCTGGCTCATGGCCTGAATCAACAGCTGTTCGGACTCTACCGGATGACTCACGCGATTCTGCTGCACGGCCAGCGCCAGTTGCTCGATTTCCTCGGCCAGCAGCGCGGCACCGTAGAATTCGATCATTTGCAGGCTGCCGTGAACCTGATGCACCAGGTCCAGGCAGTCGGCCATCGCCGCACGGTTGGTCGGGTCTTCTATGAAGGCGTCGAGCGCCTGGCGTGCCTGACGAAGCGTCTCGGCGATCTCGCCCTTGAGCCATTCAAGGGCCACGTAATCGTGACGATCAGCCATGACGGTTTCCGCCTGTTATCCCATCAAGATTGTTCATTTCTTGAACATCATCCGATCTTCTTCGATGGCGGCAGGGTGAAGCCCGATACCGAGCGACGCATTTCACTGGCCATTTTCGCCAGGTTGCCGATGCTCTCGGCCGTCGCCGCAGTGCCCGAGGTGGTCTGCGAGGTGGTCTGCTGAATCACGGTCATGGTCTGGGAAATCTGCCCGGCAGACTCGGCCTGTTGATGGGCGGCGTCGGTGATGCTTTCGATCAGCTCGGCCAGCACTCTGGAAACCCCTTCGATTTCGCCGAGTGCCACACCGGCATCCTGCGCCAGCCGCGCGCCGCGCACCACCTCGCTGGTGGTCTGCTCCATCGAGATAACCGCCTCGTTGGTGTCGTTCTGGATGGCGCGCACCAGGGTTTCGATCTGTTTGGTTGCGGACGACGAACGCTCGGCCAGCCGCTGCACTTCGTCGGCCACCACCGCAAAGCCTCGCCCGGCATCACCGGCCATGGAGGCCTGAATCGCCGCATTAAGCGCCAGGATATTAGTCTGGTCGGCAATGTCGTCAATCAGACTGACAATATCGCCAATTTCCTGCGAAGACTCGCCCAGCCGTTTAATGCGCTTGGAGGTGTCCTGAATCTGCTCGCGAATGTTGTCCATGCCATGAATGGTGTTATGCACCACTTCGTTGCCCTTGTTGGCAATCGCCACCGAGCGCTCTGCCACCGCCGAGGACTCCGACGCGTTGGCCGAGACCTGATCAATGGACGCTGCCATGTCATTGACGGCAGTCGACGCCGCGCTGATCTGCAACGCCTGATGCTCGGACGCCGCAGACAGCTGCATGGCCGTGGCCTGGGTGTCGGTGACCGCAGACGCGACCTGCTCGGCCGTAAGGTTGATGGTCACCACCAGTTCGCGCAGCCGGTCGATGGAGTAATTGATGGAATCGGCAATCGCGCCGGTAAAGTCCTCGGTCACCGAGGCGGTCACGGTCAGGTCGCCATCTGCAAGGCTTTCGATCTCGTCCAGCAGGCGCATGATCGCGTTCTGATTGCGCTCGCTCTTCTGTGCGGTTTCGCGCAACTGCCGATTGGTCTCCCGGACCATCACCAGACCGATCAGGATGATCGACATCAGCGCCAGCAGACCCAGTACATAACCGCCGACGGTGTTCATGGTGCGGCGCTTGGCCAGGTTTTCCAGGCTGTTGGCAAGTACCGAGGTTTCATCGAGCAGGGTTTGCGACGTGTTGAAAATGTTGCCGGACGCCTCGCGCACCTGATACAGCTCGGGCGAGGTTTCAAGAATCTCGTCCACCGAACCGGACACGAACTCGAACAGTTCGGCAATTTCCGCCAGTCGTGCCCGGGCGTCGCGATCTTCGACCTGCGAGATGCGCAGCGTTGCGTTGCCTTCCAGCATGCCGTTCAGCACACGGCCGAACTGACTGGCGTCGCGGCCAAACGCGTCGGCAGCCTGAACCGCCGTTTCATCACCGGCCAGCACGGTATTCACCGAGCCCAGAATACGTTCGGCCAGCAGCGCCTGACGCTGGGCAACCACCACCTGCGCGGCGGGCGCACGGCTTTGCAGGAGGATCTCGACCACTTTCTCGTACTCGGCCTGCAATTGCGGGATGGTTTCCGCCAGCGTGGCGGCCACCTGGTGCAGCGACAAGACCGTCTGCTCGCTCGCCAGGATCACGTCGGTGCTCTTGCGCAGCCCTTCCCAGTCTTTCTGAACGGTGCGCAGCTCGTCACGGATCAGATCCGGTGCGGCCGGCAATCCGGTGGCAGGGTCGCCTTTTTTCAGGTAACCCCAGCGCACGTCGAAATCGTTGCGTGCGTCGGCCAGCAACTTGAACGCCGGGGTTTTGCCCGCCGCCGCTTCAGTGGCGTTTTTCGCAATGCGCTGGGACAGCACGCGCAATTCGCCGGCATGCCCGATGTATTGCTTGTCGTAGTTCGACTGCGTGTTGAGGTACGCGAAGTTGGCGAACAACAGCATGATGAAGACGATGAGCGCGACGAACAGCAGAATAATCTGCGTTCTGCTTCGCGCACCTTCCAGTGACCTGCCTGTACTACCCATCAATCAGGCCCCCGCCTAAATCCAAATCAGATGTGAAACAAACCAGGCTCGCATTTTAGGACGCCAGGTCCATGAAATCCCCGGACTGCACGACGGCCCACGGGCTGAATACCTGCCAGGCCTGCTCGCGAATGAATTGCCCGCGCAGGAACGGCACCATGCGCTGCTCCATGTCTTGTGGTATCTGGGGTATGAGGCTCGGCTGACTGAAACGTTGCATGCCGAACACTTCGTCCACCAGCAGACCGGTGAACACTTCGTTGTGCTCGACAACCATGACCCGCCGCTGCCTGCGGACCGGCACCAGTTCATGACCGAAGAAGCCGCACAGATCCATGATCGGCAGCAGTCGGCCACGCAGGTTCGCGACGCCCACAACCCAGGGTTTCACGCCCGGTATTGCGGCATAACGGGGTTCATGGAGAATTTCGGCGATTTCGCCGATAGGTGCGACAAAACGCTGTTCGCCCATGCGGAAACCGATGCCGACCCAGTCTTGCTGATGGGTTTCCTGCAGCGGCAGGCCCGCCGCCAGCGAACGGCAGCGCCGATCCATGTCCAGCAGCAGTTCAAAGGCGGTACGAGGCTCGGCCATGGCAGTCCCGGCAATCAGCCGGCCAGCACCGCATTCAGGGTTTTCATCAGGGTTTCTTCATCCACCGGCTTGGTCAGGTAATCCCGAGCGCCCTGGCGTTTGCCCCAGACCTTGTCGGTTTCCTGGTCCTTGGTGGTGATCATGATCACCGGGATCATGCTGGTGTCGGCATCCTTGGTCAGCTGGCGCGTGGCCTGAAAGCCGTTGAGGCCCGGCATGACGATGTCCATCAGTACGGCATCGGGCTTTTCCTGACGGGCCAGAGCCACACCGTCAGCACCGTTTTCGGCTTTCAGCACTTCATGACCGTGCTTTTCCAGCATGCCGGTGAGTTTGTACATTTCAGTCGGCGAGTCATCGACGATCAATATTCGAGCCATGGGTGTTCCCCGTCAGATTACAAGCGCGCGACACAAGGCGCGGGCGTCACGATAGATGTTGTTCTGCTGCAACGAAGCCAGGCACATGAGCCTTGATCGCGCTGAGCAGTTCTTCCTTGTTGAAAGGCTTGGTCAAAAACTGGTCGGAACCGACGATCCGCCCCTTGGCCTTGTCGAACAGCCCGTCCTTCGACGACAGCATGATGACCGGCGTGGACTTGAATGCCCGGTTGTTCTTGATCAGCGCGCAGGTCTGATAACCGTCCAGACGCGGCATCATGATATCGACGAATATGATTCGCGGGTGGTTATCGGCGATCTTGGCCAGGGCGTCGAAACCGTCTATCGCAGTGATGACTTCGCAACCTGCGTTTCTGAGCAGCGTTTCGGCGGTGCGGCGGATGGTCTTCGAGTCATCGATGACCATGACTTTCAAGGCGGAGGCGTGTTGTTCCATAAGCTGCTCTTCCATCGCCGCAGCGAATTTTTGCGCATTCTGCGAGGCACTGGGAGCCCGACGGTATCGGTTCAATGATCCACAGGGACCGAAGACCGGATGCCGAGCCTTTTTAGCACACTCTCCAGACGCAATCCATAAAGTGCACCGTGGCAGGCCTGCCCCTTGACCGGGAGCAATCGGAGCGCCACCCTGATGCCAATTTTTACGGCCATCGCGGCCTTTACCGATCAGAGGATATTGCCCATGAGCGTTCGCCTAGGGATTGTCATGGACCCCATTGAGCGCATCTCCTATAAAAAGGATAGCTCGCTGGCCATGCTCCTTGCCGCACAGGAACGCGGCTGGTCGCTGTTCTACATGGAACAGAAAGACCTTTACCAGAACGCCGGCCAGGCCCGCGGGCGCATGAAGCCACTCAAGGTGTTCGCCGATCCGGCCAAATGGTTCGAATTCGAAGCCGAAATCGACGCAGGCCTTGATGATCTGGACGTGATCCTGATGCGCAAGGATCCGCCGTTCGACATGGAATTCGTCTACACCACCTACCTGCTGGAACAGGCCGAGCGCGCTGGCGTGCTGGTGGTCAACAAGCCGCAGAGCCTGCGTGACTGTAACGAAAAGCTGTTTGCCACGCTGTTTCCGCAGTGTACCCCGCCGACGCTGGTCAGCCGCCGCGCCGACATCATTCGCGAATTCGCCGAGCAACAGGGTGACGTGATCCTCAAGCCGCTGGACGGCATGGGCGGCGCATCGATCTTCCGCCACCGTGCGGGTGACCCAAACCTGTCGGTGATCCTCGAAACCCTGACCGCCCATGGCACGCAACAGATCATGGCGCAGGGCTACCTGCCGGCCATCAAGGACGGCGACAAGCGCATCCTGATGGTCGATGGCGAACCAGTGCCGTACTGTCTGGCGCGAATCCCGGCAGCGGGCGAGACGCGTGGCAACCTGGCGGCTGGTGGTCGTGGCGAAGCACGCCCGTTGAGCGACAAGGACCGCTGGATCGCCGAGCAGATCGGCCCGACCCTGCGCGAAAAAGGCCTGTTGTTCGTCGGCCTCGACGTGATCGGCGAGCACCTGACCGAAATCAACGTCACCAGCCCGACCTGCATCCGCGAAATCGACAACGCCTTCGGCACCAATATTGGCAGCCTGTTGATGGATGCGATCGAGAAGAAGCTGCAAGCGCGCAAAGGCTGATCGGTTGCTGACGCCGTTGACGACGGGTAACGCCCGTACAACGGCGAAGGCGATTCCCTTCGTCCGATCCGCAACCAGGCTGCACCGCACATTGCGTTATCATGCGCCACCTGTGACACGACACGGATTTTGACATGCAGGCTGACGAGATGCTGAACCGCCAATGACCTCCATGGCCCGAAACGACCTCCCCCTCGAACTCACCAACGTGGGTGTGCGCCCCGCTGATCGCCTGGGTTTTACCCTGTTGATTGCAGCGCTGATTCACCTGGCGATAATCCTTGGCGTGGGTTTTACCTACGTCAAACCGGAACATATCTCGCAGACGCTGGAAATCACCCTCGCTACCTTCAAGAGCGACGAGAAGCCTAAACAGGCAGACTTTCTGGCGCAGGACGATCAGCAAGGCAGCGGCACGCTGGACAAGGCCGAAACGCTGAAGACCACCGAACTGGCGCCTTATCAGGACACCAAGGTCAACAAGGTCACTCCGCCGCCAGCCAGCAAGCCGGTGGTCAAGCAGGAAGCGCCTAAGACCGCCGTCGCGACCACCGCGCCCAGCCAGCAGAAAACCGTGGCCAAGCGCGAAGAGGTCAAGCCAGATCCGGCGACCAAGGCCGCGCCGACGTTTGACAGCTCGGAACTGAGCAACGAAATTGCCAGCCTCGAAGCCGAACTCTCGAACGAGCAGCAGGCGTACGCCAAGCGGCCGAAGATCCACCGCCTCAACGCAGCCTCGACCATGCGCGACAAAGGTGCCTGGTACAAGGACGACTGGCGCAAGAAGGTCGAACGGGTCGGGAACCTGAACTATCCTGAAGAAGCACGCCGCAAGCAGATCTACGGCAATTTGCGACTTCTTGTGTCGATCAATCGGGATGGTTCGCTGTACGAAGTGCTGGTGCTGGAGTCCTCGGGACAACCGCTGCTGGATCAGGCCGCGCAGCGAATCGTGCGTCTGGCTGCGCCTTTTGCACCGTTCACCGGCGATCTGGCAGACATCGACCGGCTCGAGATCATTCGCACCTGGAAATTTGCACGCGGCGATAAACTCTCCAGCAACTGACATTTTTGCCGACGGATGCTTTACAGGTATAAGTGCCAGTTGTCAGGCCAGTAACACGACGCCACACTAGGACTCATGAAAAAAGTCTCTCCGAGTTATCTCAAGCACCAGTTCCTGATCGCCATGCCTCACATGCATGACGAGAACTTTGCTCAGACCTTGACCTACGTTGTCGAGCACAACGCCAATGGCGCCATGGGGCTGGTGATCAACCGCCCGCAAAGCCTGACCCTGGCGGATGTGCTTGAACAACTGCGACCGGAGCTGCCGGCACCCAAGCGCTGCCAGGAAATCGCCATTCATTCAGGCGGCCCGGTGCAGACCGACCGCGGCTTTGTCCTGCACCCCAGTGGCCAGATGTTTCAGGCCACAGTCGCGCTGCCGGGCGGGATCTCGCTGTCCACCTCGCAGGACGTGCTGTTTTCCATCGCTGACGGTTATGGGCCTGATCAAAATGTGATCACCCTTGGCTACGCCGGATGGGACGCAGGCCAACTGGATGCCGAAATGGCCGACAACGCCTGGCTGACCTGTTCGTTTGACCCGGCCATCCTGTTCGACATCGACAGCGAGCAGCGCCTCGATGCCGCCGCCAGACGCCTCGGCGTCAATCTCAGCCTTATCTCGACCCAGGCAGGACACGCCTGATGGCCGCGCTACGCTTGCTGCTCGGGATTGATTACGGCACCAAACAGATCGGCGTTGCGGTCGGCCAGGCGATTACCGGCCAGGCTCGCGAGCTGTGTACGCTCAAGGCACAGAACGGCGTGCCGGACTGGGACAAGGTCCAGGCGCTGATTAGCGAATGGAAACCTGACGCCATCGTGGTCGGCCTGCCGTTGAACATGGACGGCACGCCCAGCGACATGAGCGCCCGCGCCGAAAAGTTTTCGCGCAAACTCAACGGACGCTTTGGTGTAACGGTCTACACCCATGATGAACGCCTGACCACCTTCGAAGCCAAAGGCGAGCGCATGGCACGCGGCGGCCAGAAAGGCAGCTACCGGGATAATCCGGTGGACGCCATCGCCGCTGCGCTGCTGCTGCAAGGCTGGCTGGACGCGCACCCCGAACTGTTGAATGTGTGACTTTTACACGCCCTGTCGCTTCGAGATATCCGGATCAGACGTTATCGCTTGAGCAATGCGCCATGGATGGACGCTGCCCGAGCCTCAAAGGAGCAACCATGAGCCTGCCCAATCCCGCCGAACTGATTCGTCAGATGGCCACTGACCTGAACGCTCATCTGAGCAAGCGCGGCATCAGCGAGCCTCGTTTCATTGGTATTCGCACCGGTGGCGTGTGGGTCGCCCAGGCACTGCTCAAGGAGCTGGACACGCCCTCGCCGCTCGGCACCCTGGACGTGTCGTTCTACCGCGATGATTTCAGCCAGAACGGCCTGCACCCGCAGGTGCGCCCTTCGGAACTGCCTTTCGAGATCGAAGGACAGCACCTGGTGCTGATCGACGACGTGCTGATGAGCGGCCGCACCATTCGCGCCGCGCTCAACGAACTGTTCGATTACGGACGCCCGGCCAGCGTCACGCTGGTCTGCCTGCTGGACCTGGACGCCGGGGAACTGCCGATCCGCCCGAATGTGGTCGGCGCAACCCTGTCGCTGGCACCCCACGAACGTATCAAGCTGTCCGGCCCCGAACCGATGGCGCTCGAACTTCAAGACCTCTCCACCGCCCTTTAAGAGTCCATTGCGATGACGCCTCTCGACGCCAAGCGCCCGCTGCAGCTCAACCATCAGGGCCAGCTGCGCCATTTTCTGTCTCTGGACGGCTTGCCCCGCGAGCTGCTCACCGAAATCCTCGACACCGCAGACTCGTTCCTAGAAGTCGGCGCCCGAGCGGTGAAGAAGGTCCCGTTGTTGCGCGGCAAGACGGTGTGCAACGTGTTCTTCGAAAACTCGACACGCACCCGGACCACCTTTGAACTGGCGGCACAGCGGCTGTCGGCCGACGTGATTACCCTGAACGTCTCGACCTCGTCCACCAGCAAGGGCGAAACGCTGTTCGACACCCTGCGCAACCTTGAGGCGATGGCCGCCGACATGTTCGTCGTGCGCCATGCAGACTCGGGCGCAGCGCACTTCATTGCCGAGCACGTATGCCCGGACGTGGCAATCATCAATGGCGGTGACGGCCGCCATGCCCACCCGACCCAGGGCATGCTCGACATGCTGACGATCCGTCGCCACAAGGGCGGCTTCGAGAACCTGTCGGTGGCCATCGTCGGCGACATCCTGCATTCGCGCGTGGCGCGCTCCAACATGATCGCGCTCAAGGCACTGGGCTGCCCGGACATCCGCGTGATCGGGCCGAAAACCCTGCTGCCGATCGGTGTCGAGCAGTACGGCGTCAAGGTCTACACCGACCTCAACGAAGGGTTGAAGGACGTCGACGTGGTCATCATGCTGCGCCTGCAACGCGAGCGCATGACCGGTGGCCTGTTGCCCAGCGAAGGCGAGTTCTATCGCCTGTTCGGCCTGACCACTGCGCGTCTGGCGGTGGCAAAACCGGACGCGATTGTCATGCACCCCGGCCCGATCAACCGCGGGGTGGAAATTGAATCGGCGGTGGCCGACGGAGCGCATTCGGTGATTCTCAATCAGGTGACCTACGGCATCGCCGTGCGCATGGCGGTGCTGTCCATGGCCATGAGCGGGCAAAACGCCCAACGACAATTCGAGCAGGAGAACGCCCAGTGAAGCTCAGCATCCTCGGCGCTCGCGTCATCGACCCGGTCAGCGGGCTGGATCAGATTACCGACCTGCACATTGAGGCAGGCAAGCTTGCCGCGATCGGTGCCGCACCGACTGGTTTCGAGCCCGTGCAAACCATCGACGCCAGCGGGCTGGTGGCCGCCCCCGGGCTGGTCGATCTCAATGTCTCCCTGCGCGAGCCGGGCTACAGCCGCAAAGGCAGCATCGCCAGCGAAACCCGTGCGGCCGTCGCAGGCGGCGTGACCAGCGTGTGCTGCCCGCCACGTACCAAACCGGTACTCGACACGTCGGCAGTGGCCGAACTGATCCTCGACCGCGCCCGTGAAGCCGGTTTCAGCAAGGTGTTCCCGATCGGTGCGCTGAGCAAGGGCCTGGAAGGCGAGCAGCTGGCAGAACTGATCGCCCTGCGCGACGCTGGCTGCGTAGCATTCGGCAACGGCCTGAGCAGCTTCAGCAACACCCGTACGCTGTGCCGGGCACTGGAGTACGCGGCCACTTTCGACCTGACCGTGATTTTCAACTCTCAGGACCGTGACCTGGCCGAAGGTGGCCTGGCGCATGAAGGCCCGACCGCCAGCTTTCTGGGCCTGGCAGGCATTCCTGAAACCGCCGAGACAGTGGCGCTGGCGCGTGATCTGCTGCTGGTCGAGCAAAGCGGCGTGCGTGCGCACTTCAGCCAGTTGACCAGTGCGCGAGGCGCGGCATTGATCGCCCAGGCACAGGGCCGCGGGTTGCCGGTGACGGCGGATGTCGCGTTGTACCAATTGATTTTGACCGATGAAGCGCTGATCGACTTTTCCAGCCTGTATCACGTTCAGCCGCCGCTGCGCACCCGCGCTGACCGCGATGGTCTGCGTGAGGCCGTGAAGTCGGGGGTGATTCAGGCGATATCGAGCCACCACCAACCGCACGAGCGCGATGCCAAGCTGGCACCGTTCGGCGCCACCGAGCCAGGCATCAGCAGTGTGGAGCTGTTGTTGCCACTGGCCATGACCCTGGTCGAAGACGGCCTGCTGGACTTGCCAACCCTGCTCGCCCGGCTGAGCAGCGGCCCCGCCGCCGCGCTGCGTCTGCCAGCCGGTAAACTGAGCGCCGGCTCGCCAGCGGACATCGTGCTGTTCGATCCCGCTGCGTCGACCCTTGCCGGAGAAACCTGGCTGTCAAAAGGCGAAAACTGCCCCTTCATCGGCCACTGCCTGCCGGGCTCGGTGCGCTACACGCTGGTGGATGGACGGATCAGCTACAGCCGTTGAGTCCGCCTTGAGCTATCGTTCCCGCGCCAGAGTGTGAGGAACGATAATCCCAACTATCGTGCGACGCTCCGCGTCCGATCCTGAATCTATGGCGCGGCGCAGATCTGTGACGCGGAGCGTCACCCACGGCATTCCCACGCTGAAGCGTGAGGAACGATAATCCCAGCTATCGTGCGACGCTCCACGTCGGCATGCCGTTCTGGACGCTCTGCGTCCGATCCTGAATCTGTGGCGTAGTGCAGATCTGTGACGCGGAGCGTCACGACAGGCATTCCCACGCTGGAGCGTGAGGAACGATAATTCCAATTATCGTGCGACGCTCTGCGTCGGCATGCCGTTCTGGACGCTCTGCGTCCGATCCTGAATCTATGGCGCGGCGCAGATCTGTAACGCGGAGCGTCACCCAAGGCATTCCCACGCTGGAGCGTGAGGAACGATAGCTCTGTAACCATCAACCGCGCTGGGCGTTCTTCATCGAGATCTGGTCATTCATCGTCCAGAAGTCATACAGAATGCCGATCAGAAACAACCCGCCGGTAAACAGGTAGATCACACCGGTGATCCATTTGCCCTGGTACATGCGGTGTACGCCAAACAGGCCAAGGAAGGTCAGCAGCACCCACGCCACGCTGTAATCGGTCGAGCCGGGGGTGAAGCGCAGGTCAGCCTCGCGATCCATCGACGGGATCAGGAACAGGTCGATCAGCCAGCCGATACCAAACAAGCCAAACGTGAAGAACCAAAGGGTCCCGGTCACCGGCTTGCCGTAATAGAAACGATGCGCCCCGAGAAACCCGAAAATCCACATCAGGTAGCCCATGACCTTGCTGTGTGTGTCAGAACGATAGCCGTTCATTTTTACCCTCTCTGCGCTGATAGAAAAAAATACATAACAAATTTGTGACTTGGTTTCGCCATTCCGACGTATGGCAACCGAGGCGGTTTTATGCCGCCAAGCCCTTGTCGCTAAAGGGATTAGCGAAAAAAGGGAAAGAATCTGTCGCATAAAACGTAACGATGCCAGTGTGACGCACTCGACAAATGGGGTCAGATTTTTCAAAAAAGCTGTTATAAAGTTGCGCGCTGACCACTATGAGCCCTGCCGAATGCGTCCTTTTTTCAAGACATGGCTAACCATTTGCCTATTTGTGCCACTGGCCGCCCACGCCACCAATCGTGAGCAACAACTTCCTGCGAGCTTCACGGGCTACACCGCCAAAAGTCACTCTTCACCGGCACTCGCGACTCGCACTGCACCTCAGGAAGCCACTACCACCCGAATCCAGACTGGCAACACCCGCACAGTCCAGAAGCCGCTTTCCCGCAAGAACGCCAACAAGGCTGCGGCCTTGCAGGCTTCCGTCCCGGCCAAACAGGGCAGTGCCGTTGTAAAACGCGCCCTGCAGGCAGTCGGAACGCCTTATCGCTGGGGCGGCACTACGCCCGGTAAAGGCCTCGATTGCAGCGGTCTGGTCAAGTACGCCTACACGGACGTCCGTGAAGTCGACCTGCCGCGCACCTCCAACGCCATGGCCCAGGGTCATGGTCAGACGGTGGATCGCAAGGACCTGAAACCGGGTGATCTGCTGTTCTTCAACATCAAGAGCCGCAACATCAACCACGTCGCCATTTACCTGGGCGACAACAAGTTCGTTCATGCGCCGCGCCGTGGCAAGGCGGTTACTGTCGATACGCTGAACAAACCGTATTGGAACAGCCACTACAAGATCGCCAAGCGTGTGTTGCCCAAGCAGCCAGGACAGATGCGCGTCGTCCAGCGCTGATCTGATCTCTGCCTGACAAAAAGGGGCCCTGAATTCGTTCAGGGCCCCTTTTTTCATTCGCGCCAGGCCACCGTCGCACCCGGCTCCGGTCAGAAGTTATCCGGCACCTTGGCTCGCTCGCGTGCGCTTTCGCGGGTGATCAGGCCCTTCTTGACCAGATCAGCCAGACACATATCCAGCGTCTGCATGCCAACCGAGCCGCCGGTCTGGATCGACGAATACATCTGCGCCACCTTGTCCTCGCGAATCAGGTTACGAATCGCCGGGGTGCCCATCATGATTTCGTGCGCGGCCACGCGTCCGCCGCCGACTTTCTTGAGCAGCGCCTGCGAGACCACCGCATGCAGTGATTCAGAGAGCATCGAGCGAATCATCGACTTTTCCTGAGCCGGGAACACGTCCACGATCCGGTCGATGGTCTTTGCCGCCGACGTGGTGTGCAGCGTGCCGAATACCAGGTGACCGGTTTCCGCAGCGGTCAAGGCCAGACGAATGGTCTCCAGATCGCGCATCTCGCCGACCAGAATCACATCCGGGTCCTCCCGCAACGCCGAGCGCAGGGCTTCCGAGAAGCCCAGTGTGTCGCGGTGCACCTCGCGCTGGTTGACCAGGCACTTCTTGGACTCGTGGACGAATTCGATCGGGTCTTCGATGGTCAGGATATGGTGATGCTTGTTGCAATTGAGGTAGTCGATCATGGCCGCAAGGGTCGTCGACTTGCCTGAACCGGTCGGCCCGGTGACCAGAATCAGGCCGCGCGCTACGTCGGTAATCTTCCGAAACACACTGCCCATGCCCAAGTCTTCCATGCTCAGGATTTTCGAGGGAATGGTCCGGAACACCGCGCCCGCACCGCGATTCTGGTTGAATGCGTTGACCCGGAAGCGCGCCACCCCCGGCACTTCGAAGGAAAAGTCGGTTTCCAGACGCTCTTCGAAATCCTGACGCTGCTTGTCGTTCATGATGTCGTAAATCAGCGCCTTGACCTCCTTCGCGTCCAGCGGGGGCAGGTTAATGCGCCGCACATCACCATCGACACGGATCATCGGCGGCAGACCTGCAGAGAGGTGCAAGTCCGACGCGCCCTGTTTGGCACTGAAGGCCAGCAGCTCGGTAATATCCATACAGCTCCTCAATCACATAGAATGCCGCAGACCTTAGCCTGACTGGCGCAAATCAATGTCCACGATAGCAGCGAACATTTCAACGCTCGAACAGCGAATTCGCGACGCAGCCCTCGCGGCTGACCGCGATCCGGCGTCCGTCGGCCTGCTGGCGGTGAGTAAAACCAAGCCCGCCAGCGACCTGCGTGAAGCTTACACCGCAGGCCTGCGCGACTTCGGCGAAAATTATTTACAGGAAGCACTCGCGAAACAGGCCGAACTGAGCGACCTGCCCTTGTGCTGGCACTTCATCGGCCCCATTCAATCGAACAAGACGCGCGCTATCGCCGAACACTTCGCCTGGGTGCATTCAGTGGATCGCCTGAAAATCGCTCAACGCCTGTCCGAACAGCGGCCCGAAGCGCTTGAGCCGCTGAACATCTGCATTCAGGTCAATGTCAGCGGTGAAGCCAGCAAGTCGGGCTGCGCGCCTCAGGACCTGGCGGATCTGGCCGCCGCCATCAACGCCCTGCCGCGGCTGAAGCTGCGCGGGCTGATGGCGATTCCCGAGCCGACGGATGATCCTGTCGAGCAGGCCGCCTCGTTTGCCGCCGTGCGTACCTTGCAGGAGCAGCTGGGCCTGCCGCTCGACACACTGTCCATGGGCATGAGCCACGATCTGGAGGCCGCCATCGCACAAGGCGCAACCTGGGTGCGGATCGGCACGGCCCTGTTTGGCGCTCGCGACTATGGGCAGCCCTAACGTTGCACACACTGAATTTGCACACAGGAACCCCGTCATGAACAAGACTCGTATCGCCTTCATCGGCGCCGGAAACATGGCTGCCAGCCTGATCGGCGGCCTGCGCGCCCAAGGTGTGGACGCGGCCCTGATCTGCGCCAGTGCGCCAGGTGCCGAAACCCGCGAGCGGATTTCCACCGAGCACGGCATCAAAGTATTTGCCGACAATGCCGACGCCGTCAAAGACGCTGACGTGGTGGTGCTGGCGGTCAAGCCGCAAATGATGAAAAGCGTCTGCCAGGCGCTGAAATCCAGTCTTGGGCCTGATCAGTTGATCGTTTCGGTTGCGGCCGGTATTACCTGCGCCAGCCTGACCCAGTGGCTGGGCGAGCGGCCTGTCGTGCGCTGCATGCCCAATACACCGTCATTGCTGCGTCAGGGTGCCAGCGGGCTGTACGCGACCGACAAGGTGACGCCAGCGCAACATGAGCAGGCCGAGCAGTTGCTGGCTGCGGTCGGCATCGCAGTCTGGGTTGAGCAGGAAAAACACATGGACGCTGTTACGGCAGTGTCCGGCAGTGGTCCGGCGTATTTCTTTTTGATGATGGAAGCGATGACAGCGGCAGGCGTGAAACTGGGTCTGCCGGAGGACATCGCTAAAAAGCTGACCCTGCAAACCGCGCTGGGCTCGGCCCTGATCGCGACTGGCAGCGAGGTAGACGCAGGCGAGCTGCGGCGTCGTGTCGCCTCGCCGGGCGGGACCACCGAGGCTGCGATCAAGGCATTCCAGGCGGGCGGCTTTGAAACACTGGTGGAAACTGCGCTGACGGCTGCCGATCACCGTGCAGCCGAACTGGCTGAACAACTGGGCAAATAATTTAGGTTTTTTCTGGAGCAGATTGATGATCGGATTGAACACCGCTGCAATTTACGTCCTGCAAACGCTTGGCAGTCTGTACCTGCTGATCGTTCTGATGCGCTTCGTGCTGCAACTGGTGCGGGCCAACTTCTACAACCCGCTGTGCCAGTTCATCGTGCGCGCCACACAGCCTCTGCTCAAGCCGTTGCGGCGCATCATTCCCAGCCTGTTCGGGCTGGACATGTCGTCGCTGGTGCTGGCGATCATCGTGCAGATGATTCTGATGGCGCTGACCTTGCTGCTGATGTTCGGCACCACCGGTGATCCGCTGCACTTGCTGCTCTGGTCCATCATTGGCGTGACGGCACTGTTCCTGAAGATCTTCTTCTTTGCCCTGATCATCAGCGTAATCCTGTCGTGGGTCGCCCCGGCCAGCCATAACCCTGGCGCGGAACTGGTCAACCAGATCTGCGAACCCGCCTTGGCGCCGTTCCGCAAGATCGTCCCGAACCTGGGCGGCCTGGATATCTCGCCGATCCTGGCGTTCCTGGTCCTCAAGCTGCTGGACATGCTGGTCATCAACAACCTCGCCGCCATGAGCGGCATGCCGGATGTACTGCGGTTGTTGATGTAAGCGAACTCCGTGACTATCGTACCGACGCTCCGCGTCGGTACGCCTTTCTGGACGCTCTGCGTCCAATCCTGAGCGGGCGGCGCGGCGCGGATCTGTGACGCGGAGCGTCACCCACGGCATTCCCACGCTGGAGCGTGAGGAACGATCACCTCAACTATCGTGCGACGCTCCGCGTCGCCATGCCGTTCTGGACGCTCTGCGTCCTGTCCCGAGGTTGCTGCTGATTTGCGCCTGACAACATCCCTTATTGCCGCTGCACCCTGCGGTCTTTAGACTTACGCCTCATTCACGCGAGAGCAGGGTCGATGCCCACGGTATTCCCCCACGATTCTGTCGGACTGGTCACACCGCAAACGGCGCATTTCAGCGAGCCTCTGGCGCTGGCCTGCGGTCGTTCGTTGCCAGCCTATGACCTGATTTACGAAACCTACGGTCAGCTCAACGCCGCACGCAGCAATGCCGTGCTGATCTGTCACGCGCTGTCCGGGCATCACCATGCCGCTGGTTTTCACAGCGCCGATGACCGCAAACCCGGCTGGTGGGACAGTTGCATCGGCCCCGGCAAGCCGGTCGACACCAATAAGTTCTTCGTCGTCAGCCTCAATAATCTGGGCGGCTGCAACGGCTCGACCGGCCCAAGCAGCATCGACCCGGACACCGGCAAGCCGTTCGGGGCCAACTTCCCGGTCGTGACCGTCGAAGACTGGGTCAACAGTCAGGCACGGCTGGCCGATCTGCTGGGCATCGACACGTGGGCAGCGGTGATCGGCGGCAGTCTGGGCGGCATGCAGGCGCTGCAATGGACCATCAGTTACCCGGATCGCGTGCGCCACTGTCTGGCAATCGCTTCGGCACCCAAGCTCTCGGCGCAGAACATCGCCTTCAACGAAGTGGCCCGGCAGGCGATTCTCACCGACCCGGAATTCCACGGCGGTTCGTTCCAGGAGCGCGGCGTGATTCCCAAGCGCGGCCTGATGCTGGCGCGGATGGTCGGGCACATCACCTACCTGTCCGATGATTCGATGGGCGAGAAATTCGGCCGAGGCCTGAAAAGCGAAAAACTCAACTACGATTTTCACAGCGTCGAGTTTCAGGTCGAAAGCTACCTGCGTTATCAAGGCGAGGAGTTTTCCGGGCGTTTCGACGCCAATACCTACCTGTTGATGACCAAAGCGCTGGATTACTTCGACCCTGCCGCCAACTTCAACGACGACCTGGCCAAGACATTCGCCCACGTGACGGCGAAGTTCTGCGTGATGTCGTTCACCACCGACTGGCGCTTTTCGCCAGCCCGTTCGCGGGAACTGGTGGACGCCCTGATGGCGGCCCGCAAGGACGTCTGCTACCTGGAAATCGACGCGCCCCAAGGGCACGACGCCTTCCTGATCCCGATTCCGCGCTACTTGCAGGCTTTCGGTAATTACATGAACCGAATTTCGTTGTGAGGATGTCATGAGAGCCGATCTGGAAATCATCCAGGAATGGATCCCCGCAGGCAGCCGCGTACTCGACCTGGGCTGCGGCGACGGCGAACTGCTGACCTGGCTGCGTGACAATAAGCAGGTTACCGGCTACGGGCTGGAAAACGACGCAGCCAACATCGCCGAATGCGTCGCCAAGGGCATCAACGTCATCGAGCAAGACCTCGACAAGGGGCTGGGCAACTTTGCCAGCAACAGCTTTGACGTGGTGGTCATGACCCAGGCCCTACAAGCGGTGCATTACCCGGACCGAATCCTTGACGAGATGTTGCGCGTCGGTCGCCAGTGCATCATCACCTTCCCGAACTTCGGCCACTGGCGTTGCCGCTGGTATCTGGCGAGCAAGGGCCGCATGCCGGTTTCCGAATTCCTGCCATATACCTGGTACAACACGCCGAACATTCACTTCTGCACATTCGGCGACTTCGAAGAGCTGTGCCGCGAGCGCGATGCGCAAGTGCTCGACAGGCTGGCGGTCGATCAGCAGCACCGTCACGGCTGGGCCAGCAAGCTATGGCCCAATCTGCTGGGCGAAATCGGTATCTACCGGGTCACCAGCCCCGGGCTGACCGACCACAGGATTGCCGTTTAACCGACCGTTTTCAAGTACCACGACAGGCCAACCATGAACCTCACTCAACTCGTACTGGCCAGCCACAACGGCGGCAAACTCAAAGAACTCCAGGCCATGCTCGGCGGCAGCGTGACGCTGCGCTCGGTCAGCGAGTTCAGCCTGGTGGAGCCGGAAGAAACCGGCCTGTCATTCGTCGAGAATGCAATCCTCAAGGCACGCAACGCCGCGCGCCTGTCTGGTCTGCCTGCGCTGGCCGACGACTCGGGGCTGGCGGTGGACTTTCTCGGCGGTGCGCCGGGCATTTATTCCGCTCGTTACGACGACGGTAAGGGCGACGCTGCCAATAACGCCAAGCTGCTGGAGGCGCTGAAAGACGTGCCGGACGAGCAACGCGGCGCGCAATTCGTCTGCGTATTGGCGCTGGTACGCCACGCTGACGACCCGCTGCCGATCCTCTGCGAAGGCCTGTGGCACGGGCGCATTCTGCACGCCGCCAGCGGCGAACACGGTTTTGGCTACGATCCGCTGTTCTGGGTGCCTGAGCGTGACTGCTCCAGTGCCGAACTCGGCCCGACCGAGAAAAACCAGCTCAGCCACCGCGCCCGTGCCATGGTCCTGTTGCGGCAACGCCTGGGCCTGCAATGACCCACGATTCGCCAGCGCAGCCGCTGTTTCTCGGCGCGAGCGGTTTCTCGTCAGAGAGCCCACGCCCTGCGCTGCCGCACCTGCCGCCCCTGTCGCTGTACATCCACATTCCGTGGTGCGTGCGCAAATGCCCGTACTGCGATTTCAATTCACATACCGCAAGCCCGGTGCTGCCGGAGCAGGAATACGTCGACGCCCTGCTCGCCGATCTGGATCTGGACCTGCCGCACGTCTACGGCCGCGAGCTGCAATCGATTTTCTTCGGTGGTGGCACGCCGAGCCTGTTCAGCGCCGATGCGCTGGGCCGTCTGCTGCAAGGTGTCGAACAGCGCATCCGTTTTGCCAGCGACATCGAGATCACCCTGGAAGCCAACCCTGGCACCTTCGAACAGGCGAAATTCAGCGCCTATCGCGGCCTGGGGATCAATCGGCTGTCGATCGGTATTCAGAGCTTTCAAGAGTCCAAACTCAAAGCGCTGGGCCGCATCCACAACGGCGACGAAGCCATTCGCGCCGCCGACATGGCGCGCCTGGCCGGGTTCGACAACTTCAACCTGGACCTGATGCACGGCCTGCCGGATCAATCCCAGGACGAAGCGCTCGACGATCTGCGTCAGGCCATCGCCCTCGCGCCGACCCATCTGTCCTGGTATCAACTGACACTGGAACCCAACACGGTGTTCTGGAATCAGCCGCCGGTTTTGCCGGAAGACGACATTCTTTGGGATATTCAGGAAACCGGACAGCAGTTGCTGGCCACTCATGGGTACGCGCAGTACGAAGTGTCGGCTTATGCGCAAGCCGGGAAACCGGCGCGACATAATCTCAATTACTGGGCGTTCGGTGATTTCATCGGCATCGGCGCGGGCGCACACGGCAAGCTGAGCCATCCGGACGGGCGCATCATCCGTACGTGGAAGACCCGCCTGCCGAAGGACTATCTGAACCCGGACAAGCCGTTTCAAGCGGGCTCGAAGCTGCTGCCGCTGGACGAATTGCCGTTTGAATTCCTGATGAACGCGCTGCGACTGACAAATGGTGTGGAGGCTGCGTTATTTCGCGAAAGAACGGGTCTAAGCGTCGACTCACTGGCCCAAGCCCGGCGACAGGCCGAGCACAAGGGCCTGCTGCATGATGACCCGACACGCCTGGTCGCCACGCCACAAGGCCAGTTGTTCCTCAATGACTTGCTGCAATACTTTCTGATCTAAGGACCCTGCATGGATTTCGTACTCGACTTGCTCGCCACCGTTTCGCGCTGGAGTCGCAGCAATCTTTCGGAAATCGCACTGGCCCTGGTGGGCTGCCTGCTGGTGCTGTTCGGCTCGGACATCAAAGGCTGGATCGAACAACGCATCAGCAGCATGACCGGCGCCCTGCGCATCCCGCTCATCGCCCTGCTCTGTGCGGTTGGCAGCGGCGCGGCACTGATCTACGCCACGCCATGGGTAGTGCGCGGCCTCAGCCAGTTCAACAATTACAGCCTGGCCCCGGTGCTGTTGGTGGTGCTGGTGTTGATCGGCGTGATTGCCGACCGCAAGTAAGCGCTGCTTGTTCGAACGCAGCAAAAAGCCCGGCATCTCTGCCGGGCTTTTTGTTGTCAGCGATGCAGATCAAGGCACCAGTTTGTCCAGCAACGCTTTGTCACGTACCGCGCCCTTGTCGGCGCTGGTCGCCAGCAGCGCGTAGGCCTTGAGGGCAGTGGTCACTTTACGTGGCCGCGACTCGACCGGCTTCCAGCCTTTCTTGTCCTGTTCGGCACGCCGCTCGGCCATCTCGGCGTCGTCGATCAGCAGGTTGATCGAGCGATTCGGAATGTCGATCAGCACCTTGTCGCCATCGCGGACCAGACCAATCGCACCGCCTGCCGCCGCTTCCGGCGACGCATGGCCGATGGACAGGCCCGAGGTGCCGCCCGAAAAACGGCCGTCAGTGAGCAGCGCGCAATCCTTGCCCAGCCCTTTGGACTTGAGGTACGAGGTCGGGTAGAGCATTTCCTGCATGCCCGGACCGCCTTTCGGGCCTTCGTAACGGATGATCACGATGTCGCCCGCCTTCACTTCGTCGGCGAGAATCCCGCGCACGGCGCTGTCCTGACTTTCGAAGATCTTCGCGTTGCCTTCAAAGACGTGGATCGACTCGTCGACGCCTGCGGTTTTCACCACGCAGCCATCCAGCGCGATGTTGCCGTACAGCACGGCCAGGCCACCTTCCTGCGAATAGGCATGCTCGACGCTGCGGATACAGCCGTTCTCACGGTCGTCATCCAGGTTTTCCCAGCGGGTCGACTGACTGAACGCGGTCTGCGTCGGGATGCCTGCCGGGCCTGCCTTGAAGAAGGTGTGCACCGCTTCGTCGTCCGTCTGGGTGATGTCCCATTTGGCGATGCCTTCGGCCATGGTCTTGCTGTGTACGGTCGGCAGGTCAGTGTGCAACAGGCCGCCACGGGCCAGCTCGCCGAGGATGCTGAAGATCCCGCCAGCGCGGTGTACATCTTCCATGTGGTACTTCTGGATGTTCGGCGCAACCTTGCACAGCTGTGGCACTTTGCGCGACAGACGGTCGATATGATGCAGGTCGAAGTCGATCTCGGCTTCCTGAGCGGCGGCCAGCAAGTGCAGGATGGTGTTGGTCGAGCCGCCCATGGCGATGTCCAGCGTCATGGCGTTTTCGAACGCCTTGAAGTTGGCGATGTTGCGCGGCAACACCGACGCGTCGTTTTCCTTGTAGTACTGTCGGCACAGGTCAACGATGGTCCGACCCGCCTGCAGGAACAGTTGCTCGCGGTCGCTGTGGGTGGCGAGGGCCGAACCGTTGCCCGGCAATGCCAGGCCCAGCGCTTCGGTCAGGCAGTTCATCGAGTTGGCGGTGAACATGCCCGAGCAGGAACCGCATGTCGGGCAGGCGCTGCGCTCGTATTCGGCGACTTTTTCGTCGCTGGCCGTCGAGTCGGCGGCGATGACCATGGCGTCGACCAGGTCGAGACCGTGGCTGGCCAGTTTGGTCTTGCCCGCTTCCATCGGCCCGCCGGAGACGAAGACCACCGGGATGTTCAGGCGCAACGCGGCCATCAGCATGCCAGGGGTGATCTTGTCGCAGTTGGAAATGCACACGATGGCGTCGGCGCAATGCGCGTTGACCATGTACTCGACCGAGTCGGCAATGATCTCGCGGCTCGGCAGCGAATAGAGCATGCCGTCGTGGCCCATGGCGATGCCGTCATCGACCGCAATGGTGTTGAATTCCTTGGCCACGCCACCGGCACGTTCGACTTCACGAGCGACCAGTTGGCCCATGTCCTTGAGGTGGACGTGGCCCGGTACGAACTGGGTGAAGGAGTTGGCGATGGCAATGATCGGTTTCTTGAAATCTTCGTCTTTCATGCCCGTAGCGCGCCACAGGGCACGGGCGCCGGCCATGTTGCGGCCGTGGGTAGATGTTTTCGAGCGGTAATCAGGCATTGGAGCACTCCGGCAAACATTAAGGCTGATCAGGAAGGGAGTGAGCTTCTATTGACGTCGCGGGCGTGCGGCAGTGACCGCAGGCAGCGAAGAAACCGAACACCACGGGATCACCGTGTACTCGGCCTGAGCTCATAAACCCGCCGGGGGATGACTGGCGATGAATAGCGCCGATTCTACACCGCCGGGATCATTCGATGGGGTCCGAATATCGCCACCGGCCATGCGCTGCAAATCCCGGTGGACAAAACGCTGTCAGCGCACTTATCTTCTTCGCCAGGCCGCCTCATGTGGCCGCGTCGCTCGGACGGTTCCGGGCGCTTACGTTTGCGAGATAACCATGGCCGACCAAGGTTCGCCGCGCCGCTTTGCGCGCATAGATCGACTCCCCCCTTATGTGTTCAACATCACCGCCGAGCTGAAAATGGCTGCTCGCCGTCGCGGTGAGGACATTATCGACTTGAGCATGGGCAACCCCGACGGGCCGACGCCGCCGCACATTGTTGAAAAACTGGTCACCGTCGCCCAGCGCGAAGACACTCACGGTTACTCCACCTCACGCGGCATTCCGCGCCTGCGCCGGGCGATTTCCAACTGGTACAAGAAGCGCTATGAGGTCGATATCGACCCCGAAACTGAAGCGATTGTCACCATCGGCTCCAAGGAAGGCCTGGCGCACCTGATGCTGGCCACGCTGGATCAGGGCGATACGGTGCTGGTGCCCAACCCCAGCTATCCGATCCACATCTACGGTGCCGTGATTGCCGGCGCCCAGGTGCGGTCGGTGCCACTGGTGCCGGGTGTGGATTTCTTCGCCGAACTGGAAAAGGCGATTCGCGGCTCGATTCCCAAGCCGAAAATGATGATTCTCGGCTTCCCGTCGAACCCGACGGCGCAATGTGTGGAGCTGGATTTCTTCGAGCGCGTGGTGGCCCTGGCCAAACAGTACGATGTGCTGGTGGTGCATGACCTGGCGTATGCCGACATCGTCTACGACGGCTGGAAAGCCCCGTCGATCATGCAGGTTCCGGGGGCCAAGGACATCGCGGTCGAGTTCTTCACTCTGTCCAAGAGCTACAACATGGCGGGCTGGCGAATCGGCTTCATGGTCGGCAACCCGGAGCTGGTCAACGCACTGGGGCGCATCAAGAGCTACCACGACTACGGCACGTTCACGCCGTTGCAGGTCGCTGCTATTGCCGCACTGGAAGGCGATCAGCAATGCGTACTCGACATCGCCGAGCAGTATCGCCAGCGCCGCAACGTACTGGTCAAAGGCCTGCATGAACTGGGCTGGATGGTCGAGAACCCCAAGGCGTCGATGTATGTCTGGGCGAAGATTCCCGAGGCCTACGCGCACCTGGGCTCGCTGGAGTTTGCCAAGAAGCTGCTGGCCGAAGCCAAAGTCTGCGTTTCACCGGGTGTCGGTTTTGGTGAGTACGGCGACGATCACGTGCGTTTCGCGCTGATCGAAAACCAGGACCGCATCCGCCAGGCCGTGCGCGGGATACGCAACATGTTCCGGGCGGACGAAAAGCTCAAGTAACGAAATACCCGATGAGCCCGGGAAACCGGGCCTTTCAGGCCGCCTGATCAAGATCGGACGCGGAGCGTCCAGAACTGCATGCCCACGCGGAGCATGGGCACGAGAAGTGTTCTCCCTGACACCGCTCGTTCCGCACGCTCTGCGTGGGAACGCCTTGGGTGACGCTCCGCGTCACAAATCTGCGCTGCGCCACCTCATCCCGGTCTTCACCCCCAAGGTTGAAATCCCCGCCCCCACCCCCATATGAGTTTGCATCAGGGCATTTTCGCCCCGCTGTGTGGAGACTCTCCCCTTGACCACCATCGTATCAGTGCGCCGTCACGGCAAAGTCGTCATGGCTGGCGACGGCCAGGTTTCCCTGGGCAACACCGTCATGAAAGGCAACGCCAAGAAGGTGCGCCGCCTGTATCACGGTGAAGTGATCGCCGGATTTGCCGGTGCCACCGCCGATGCATTCACGCTGTTCGAGCGCTTTGAAGCCCAGCTGGAAAAACACCAGGGGCATCTGGTTCGCGCAGCCGTCGAGCTGGCCAAGGACTGGCGTACCGATCGCTCATTGAGCCGTCTTGAAGCCATGCTGGCAGTCGCCAACAAGGACGCTTCGCTGATCATCACCGGCAACGGTGACGTCGTCGAACCCGAGGATGGCCTGATTGCCATGGGCTCCGGCGGCGCGTTTGCTCAGGCCGCCGCGCGCGCCCTGCTGCTCAAGACCGATCTGTCAGCACGCGAAATCGCCGAAACTTCTCTGCATATCGCTGGCGATATCTGCGTGTTCACCAACCACAACATCACTATTGAGGAGCAGGACCTCGCCGATTAAGCCCTTGCCGGGCCGCATGCGTTGCGGCCCCATCGGCTTTTCCGTGCCAGAGGACCGTGAATAACCATGGCCATGACTCCCCGCGAAATCGTCCACGAACTCAACCGCCATATCATCGGCCAGGACGATGCCAAGCGCGCCGTCGCCATTGCCCTGCGCAATCGCTGGCGCCGCATGCAGTTGCCTGAAGAGCTGCGCGTCGAAGTGACGCCGAAAAACATTCTGATGATCGGTCCGACGGGTGTCGGCAAAACCGAAATCGCCCGTCGCCTGGCCAAGCTCGCCAACGCGCCGTTCATCAAGGTCGAAGCGACCAAATTCACCGAAGTCGGCTATGTCGGTCGTGATGTGGAGTCGATCATCCGCGATCTGGCTGATGCCGCAATCAAGCTCCTGCGCGAGCAGGAAATCGTCAAGGTCCGTCATCGTGCTGAAGATGCTGCCGAAGAGCGCATCCTCGACGCCCTGCTGCCGCCCGCCCGCGTGGGTTTCAACGAAGACCCGGCGCAGAGCAGCGACTCCAACACTCGCCAACTGTTCCGCAAGCGCCTGCGCGAGGGCCAGCTGGATGACAAGGAGATCGAACTCGAGATCAGCGAGACCGTGGGTGTCGATATTTCCGCGCCGCCCGGCATGGAAGAGATGACCAATCAGCTGCAGAGCCTGTTTGCCAACATGGGCAAGGGCAAGACCAAGAGCCGCAAGCTCAAGGTCAAGGATGCGCTCAAGCTGGTGCGCGAAGAAGAGGCTGGCCGTCTGGTCAACGAAGAAGAGCTGAAGGCCAAGGCGCTGGAAGCGGTCGAGCAGCACGGTATCGTGTTCATCGACGAGATCGACAAAGTCGCCAAACGCGGTAATTCAGGCGGCGTCGATGTGTCCCGCGAAGGTGTACAGCGCGATCTGCTGCCGCTGATCGAAGGCTGCACCGTGAATACCAAGTTGGGCATGGTCAAGACCGACCACATCCTGTTCATCGCGTCCGGCGCGTTCCACCTCAGCAAACCGAGTGATCTGGTGCCCGAGCTGCAAGGTCGCCTGCCGATCCGCGTCGAACTCAAGGCGCTGTCGCCGCAGGATTTCGAACGCATTCTCAGCGAGCCGCACGCATCGCTCACCGAGCAGTACCGCGAGCTGCTGAAAACCGAAGGCTTGAAGATCGAGTTCAAGCCGGAAGGCATCAAGCGTCTTGCCGAGATCGCCTGGCAGGTCAACGAAAAGACTGAAAACATCGGCGCTCGCCGTCTGCATACGCTGCTTGAGCGTCTGCTGGAAGAAGTCTCGTTCAGCGCAGGCGACCTGGCCATCAGCCCGGACGCCGCACCGATCGAAATCGATGCCGAGTACGTCAACAGCCACCTGGGCGACCTGGCGGAAAACGAAGACCTGTCGCGCTATATTCTCTAGAGCGGCAAGCTGTCAGTTGCAAGCTGCAAGCGGTTGTTCACGCTTGCAGCTTTTTTGCTTCTGCTTGAAGCTTGAAGCTTAAAACTTGAGGCTGCTTTCAATGCTCCCCACTGCCATTCAGCTGCACAAAGCCTCCAGAACCCTGACCCTGAAATATGCGCCGGATGAGGAATATCACCTGCCCGCCGAGTTTCTGCGCGTGCATTCTCCGTCTGCCGAGGTTCAGGGGCACGGCAAGCCGATTCTGCAATTCGGCAAGTTGGGCGTCGGACTGACCAAGGTCGAACCTGCGGGGCAATACGCGCTGAAGCTGACCTTCGACGACGGTCACGACAGCGGTCTGTTTACCTGGGATTACCTGTACCAACTGGCCAGACGCCAGGAGTCTCTGTGGGAAGACTACGTGCAAGCGCTTGAGAACGCCGGCAAATCCCGCGACCCTTCCGAGCATGTCGTCAAGCTGATGCTCTGATCCAGGCAGCGCTCAATGACCGACGCTGCTTGCGATTTTTTGAAATCTCGCGTAACCAATGGGTGTGGCAAGTTTCCTGCGTCGGATTGATGCGAAACCTGTCGGCACGTCACACGAGCAGTAGTACCGGCTAACACGCCTGTGTCACTGGTTCACAGGCAAGGAATGTCAGTGTTCGTCTCAAGACAATGGAGCGTCGTAGATGAGTAACCCGAAAGACGATGACCTGCAACGCCAGGCCTCCGAGCACACACTTGGGCTTAACCCGGTCGTAGGTCTGCAGCGCAAGGACTTGCTGAGCACCGCACGCCTGGTGCTGCGTCAGGCCTTCAAGCAACCTGTCCATAGCATCAAACACGTTGCGCACCTCGGCGCTGAACTCAGAAACGTGCTGTTCGGCAAATCGGCCTTGCAACCGACCCCGGAGGATCGTCGCTTCAATGATCCGGCCTGGAGCCAGAACCCCCTGTATCGCCGCTATCTGCAGACCTACCTGGCCTGGCGCAAGGAACTGCATGAGTGGATCGGCGCCAGCAGCCTCACCCCGCAGGACATCAGCCGTGCCCACTTCGTCATCAACCTGATGACTGAAGCCATGTCACCGACCAACTCCGCCGTCAACCCGGCTGCAGTGAAGCGCTTTTTCGACACCGGTGGCAAAAGCATGCTCGATGGCCTGTCGAACCTGGCCAAAGATCTGGTGAACAACGGTGGCATGCCAAGTCAGGTCAATATGGATGCCTTCGAGGTCGGCAAGAACCTGGGCACCACTGAAGGCGCGGTGGTATTTCGCAATGAGGTGCTGGAGCTGATCCAGTACACACCGATCACCGAACAAGTCCACGAACGCCCGCTGCTGGTGATCCCGCCGCAAATCAACAAGTTCTACGTCTTTGACCTGAGCCCGGAAAAGAGTCTGGCGCGGTTTTGCCTGCGCAGTAACGTGCAGACCTTCATCATCAGTTGGCGCAACCCGACCAAGGCGCAACGTGAATGGGGGCTGTCGACCTACATCGAGGCCCTCAAGGAAGCGGTCGATGTGGTGCTGGCGATCACCGGCAGCAAGGATATCAACATGCTCGGTGCCTGCTCGGGTGGGATCACCTGTACCGCGCTGCTGGGTCACTACGCCGCGCTGGGTGAGAAGAAAGTCAACGCCATGACCCTGCTGGTCAGCGTGCTCGACACCACGCTGGACACCGAAGTGGCGCTGTTCGTCGACGAGCAGACGCTGGAGTCCGCCAAGCGCCATTCCTATCAGGCGGGGGTGCTGGAAGGGCGCGACATGGCCAAGGTGTTCGCCTGGATGCGGCCCAACGACCTGATCTGGAATTACTGGGTCAACAATTACCTGCTGGGCAACGAGCCGCCGGTGTTCGATATCCTGTTCTGGAACAACGACACCACCCGCCTGCCAGCCGCCTTTCATGGCGATCTGATCGAAATGTTCAAGAACAACCCGTTGATCCGTGCCAATGCGCTGGAAGTCTGCGGCACGCCGATCGACCTCAAGCAGGTCACCGCCGATGTGTTCTGTCTGGCGGGCACCAACGACCACATCACCCCATGGGCTTCCTGTTACAAATCGGCGCGGCTGTTTGGCGGCAAGACTGAATTCGTGCTGTCCAGCAGCGGACATATCCAGAGCATTCTCAACCCGCCGGGCAACCCTAAATCGCGTTACATGACCCATGACGAGCTGCCTGAAGACCCGGCGGTCTGGCAGGAAAACGCTACCAAACACACGGATTCCTGGTGGCTGCACTGGCAAGACTGGCAGGCCACGCGCTCGGGCAAGCTGAAAAAGGCACCGACGGCGCTCGGCAATAAGGCATTCCCGCCCGCCCAGGCAGCGCCTGGGACCTACGTTCACGAACGTTAGGCACGGACAGACGCAGACAGCGTTCCCAGCGGTTCAACCTACAGGGCTTCATGCATGCCGCAACCGTTTGTTTTTCGCTCCATCGATCTGAACGGGCACACGCTCCGTACAGCAGTGCGCCCAGGCAAGAATCATCTGACGCCGCTGCTGATTTTCAACGGGATCGGGGCCAACCTGGAACTGGTGTTTCCGTTTGTCGAGGCGCTGGACCCGGACCTGGAAGTCATTGCTTTCGATGTGCCCGGCGTTGGCGGCTCATCGACGCCCAGACGTCCCTATCGGTTTCCCGGCCTGGCGAAGCTGGCGGCACGCATGCTCGATTACCTGAACTACGGGCAGGTCAACGCGATTGGCGTGTCATGGGGCGGTGCGCTGGCTCAGCAGTTTGCCCATGACTATCCCGAGCGCTGCAAGAAGCTGGTGCTGGCGGCGACTTCCGCAGGTATGGCGATGGTGCCGGGCAAACCGCGCGTGCTGTGGCTGATGGCGAGTCCGCGGCGCTATATCCAGCCGTCCCATGTGATTCGTATTGCGCCGGAAATCTACGGCGGTGCGTTTCGGCGTGATCCCCATCTGGCGGCCAACCATGCTGCCAAGGTGCGCTCGTCCGGCAAGCTGGGTTACTACTGGCAACTGTTCGCGGGCATGGGCTGGACCAGCGTGCACTGGCTGCACAAGATTCGTCAGCCGACCCTGGTGCTGGCTGGCGATGATGACCCGCTGATCCCGCTGGTCAATATGCGCCTGCTGGCCTGGCGGATACCGAATGCCGAACTGCACATCATCGATGACGGGCATTTGTTCCTGATCACCCGGGCGGAAGCGGTGGCACCGATCATCATGGGCTTTCTGCAGCAGGAACGGCATCGCGCAGTGGTGCACCCGCAGCCGATGCCACCCAGAAACCGCTGACTCGGGCGTGAGCCCGATCACGGATTTCAGACTCTCGAACAAGAAGACCGGATGAAGACCCGCGACCGTATTCTCGAATGCGCACTGACGCTGTTCAACCAGCAGGGCGAGCCCAACGTGACCACGCTGGAAATCGCCAATGAAATGGGCATCAGCCCCGGTAATCTGTATTACCACTTTCATGGCAAGGAGCCATTGATTCTGGAGCTGTTCGCGCGGTTTCAAACCGAGCTGGCGCCGCTCCTCGACCCGCCCTCGGATGCCCGGCTTGAGGCCGAGGATTACTGGATGTTCCTGCATCTGATCGTCGAGCGGCTGTCGCACTATCGGTTTCTGTTTCAGGACCTGTCCAATCTTGCAGGACGGCTGCCCAGGCTGGCTCGGGGTATCCGCAACCTGCTCAACTCGCTCAAACGCACCCTCGCCTCGCTGCTGGCGCGCCTGAAATCCCAG
The DNA here is from genome assembly GCF_023278085.1 of Pseudomonas syringae. NCBI lineage: Bacteria > Pseudomonadati > Pseudomonadota > Gammaproteobacteria > Pseudomonadales > Pseudomonadaceae > Pseudomonas > Pseudomonas syringae. The sequence goes on from NZ_CP066265.1 coordinate 4,958,334, forward strand.
GGGCAACTGGTCAGCGAAACCCGAGCGCTCGGGCAACTGGTGGAACAGATCAGCATGACCCTGCTGTTCTCCCTGGACTACCAACGCATCCTCGGCCGCGAGGGTGAAGTGCGCGTGGTGGTCTACCAGATCATGATGCTGGTCACCCCCCACCTGCTGCCCACCTCAAGATACGCCGCCGAGCAACTGGCGATGGAGTATCTGGGCGGGTAAGCGTGCGGTTATCGTGCCCATGCGTGAGGAACGATAACCTCAACTATCGTGCGACGCTCCGCGTCGCCATGCCGTTCTGGACGCTCTGCGTCCGGTCTTGAGTGTGTGCGCCTGAAAAACACAAAGCCCGCCTGTTTTGCAGGGCGGGCTTTGTGGTTACTGCGTGTTATCAGGACTGGCTGGCGGGTGTTTCCGGTGCAGCCGACGGTGCGGGTGCGGCAGTGGAGGTGGTGGACGGAGTTGCCGACGCAGCTGGCTTGGCGGCGGGTTTGGCAGCCGGCTTTCTGGCTGCAGGCTTTTTCGCTGCCGCAGGTTTGGCGGCTGCCTTGGCTTTGCTGGCGGTCGCAGTCGCGGCTTTGTTGGCCGCCGCTACCGGCTTGGCCGCTGCTTTCTTCACGGCAGGTTTGGCCGCTGCGGTTTTATTGGCTGCTTTATCCGCCGCTTTGGCAACGGGCTTGACGGCCGCCTTGACCAACGGTTTGGCCGCAGTCTTGGGCGCGGGTTTGGCCGCCGGGGTGCGCGAAGCAACAGGCCGGGCTTTCTCGCCGGTCAACAGCTCGATCTGCCGGGTCAACTGATCGACCTTGCTGTGCAGCGACTGAACTTCGTTGCGGCTCGGTACGCCCAGACGTGAAATGGCGCTGTTCAGGCGCTTGTCGAAAGCCCCTTCCAGCTCACTCCACTTGCCCAGCGCGAGGTCTTTCACGTCACCGACGCGGGACTTGGCGGTCTTGGCAGTGTCCTTGACATCATCCAGCTGCTTCTGCGCTTCGACCTTGGTCAGTTTCTCGGCCTTCTCGCCGTCCTTTACCAGCGTCTCGAAAAGCTTGTTGCCGTCGTTACTTATTTTGGAATAAGCCCCCAGACCCGCCAGCCAGATCTGCCGCGAGTATTTCTCAACCTCGCCAATCCATGAGCTGCCTTCTTTGTCGATTTTCTTCTTGCCAGCCATCCTGCTCTCCTTATTGTCCAGACCCGGAACGTTTGAGCCGTTGTGGCCCGGAGCGTTCGAGCTTTTGGGGCGCGACACGTTCAAGCAATGCCGTCAGCTCGTCGAGCTTGGCAGAGAGCGTGTCTACATCATGTTTAGACGGGATACCGATCCGGTTCAAGGCTTTTGCGACGCGACGGTCAAAAGCACTCTCGATTCTGTCGAGTTGTGCCCCGACGCGGCCCTTGGCGTAAGACACTTCGCCCTTGATCGAATCGATCTCGCTGTTGGCGGCAAGACGTTGAGCGTCGACGGTTTTGCGGACGTCTTTCTCGGTTTCTTCGCCCGTCCTGATCAGCTCTCTGACGTACTGCGAGCCTTCTTCATTGACCCGGGCATAGGCCCCGAGGCCGGCCAGCCAGATCTTGCGCGCATACAGCCGCACGTCAGTGAGTGTGGAAGCCTGTTCGTCTTCGATTTTTTTCTTCGTGTTCGCTCTGGCCATGGTGCACCTCATGCTCGAAAGTTGAAGGAACCGCCCCTGCAAAGGGCATAGGCCTGACGCTACGGAGAAAAATTAGAATGCTCACCCTAGTCTGGATTCGGGTTCAGGCCGCCAGTGCCTTGTCCAGCACACGCTCGACTTCGCTCTTGATCGAACCGCTCATCGCCGAGAGGATGAAGTTCAGCTCGATGTTGATGCGAATCAGCGCTTCCTCCACCTCGACCCGGCCTTTGGCGCCTTTGCCTTCAAGCTTTACCGTATCGCCCGCCCACTCATGGGCCAGACCATATTTTTCGGCCAGTTTCTCGACCAACTGATCAGCCTTCGTCCGCGCCTTTTCCAGGCCCAGTGTGTGCGGGCGTTCAACGGTTATCTTGGCCATGGGGGAGTTCCTTGATCGTCGGATGAAATGCGGCGCAACTATATACATCCGCCTGCATCCAAGAAAGCGTTGCTGGTGAGCCTTGTCAAGACAAAGCCGGCCTTGGCGATTAGAATGACCGCACTCTATTCCGGTGAAGCGATATGAACGATCAGCGCAAAGGCAGCGATGCCGAACCTACGACTCACTTCGGTTACAAACATGTGCCGGAAAGCCAGAAGGCAGAGAAAGTCGCTGAGGTTTTCCATTCGGTTGCGGCCAAGTACGACCTGATGAACGATCTTCTGTCTGGCGGCATGCACCGTCTGTGGAAACGTTTTGCCATCGAGCTCTCAGGCGTTCGCAGCGGCAACCGTGTGCTGGACATTGCCGGCGGCACGGGTGACCTGACCCGCAAATTCTCGAAACTGGTCGGCCCGACCGGCCATGTGGTCCTGGCCGACATCAACGCCTCCATGCTCAAGGTCGGGCGGGACCGCCTGCTGGACCTCGGGGTGGCGGGCAATGTCGAGTTCGTCCAGGCAGACGCTGAAAAGCTGCCGTTTCCGGACAACCATTTCGACTGCGTGACCATCGCCTTCGGCCTGCGCAACGTGACGCACAAGGAAGACGCACTGCGCTCCATGCTGCGCGTGCTCAAGCCAGGCGGTCGCCTGCTGGTGCTGGAATTCTCCAAGCCGACCAGCAAGCTGATGTCCAAGGCCTACGACGCCTACTCGTTCGCGTTCATGCCATTGATGGGCAAACTGGTCACCAACGATGCGGAAAGCTACCGCTACCTGGCCGAGTCGATCCGCATGCACCCTAACCAGGAGACCCTCAAGTCAATGATGGTAGAAGCCGGTTTTGACCGGGTGACCTACCACAACATGACCTCCGGCATTGTCGCCCTGCATCGCGGTATCAAACCCTGATGTTGCTTCGGGGGCTGCTCGCCAGCATCGAGCACGGTATCAATCGGGTGTTGCGCCTCGACAGCACTGCGCTGCCGCGCATGGCGCGCCTGTCCGGGCACGTCATTGCGGTCGATTGCCGAGATCCGTCCCTGAAACTGTTTATCCTGCCGAGCGACGAAGGTCTGTTGCTGGCCCCTGAGTGGGCGGCCGATGCCGATTGCACACTGCGTGCGCCGGCTTCCAGCCTGTTGCGCCTGGCCCTGAGCAAGGACAAGACCGCAATACTGCATGGCCCTGACGTTGAACTCGACGGTGACAGCGGCGTGCTGCTGGAGCTGGTCGGCATCCTTCAGGACCTTGAGCTTGACTGGGAACACGAGCTTTCAAAGTGGATGGGCCCGGTTGCCAGCCAGGTATTCAGCAGCCAACTGCGCAACAGCGGCCGCTGGACGCGTGAAAGCGTCGCCAGCCTGAGTCAGAATGTGGCCGACTATCTGAGCGAAGAATCGCGCACACTGGTAGGCAAGCACGAAGCCGAAGCACGTTTTGCCGAACTCGATCAGATCAAACTGGATCTGGAACGTCTTGAGGCGCGCTTTGCACGTCTCGCCCACTCCCTTAATACCAGCGATAACGCATGAAGCTGCTTGCCGTCCGCCGTCTGTTTCGCATTCAACGTGTCGTTATTCGCTATCGCCTCGATGACCTGTTGTTCGCCCTGCCCCTGCCGTGGTGGATGCTCGCGGTGCGCTTCGTGCTGCCCTGGCGCTGGCTGCCGCGACGCAAGTCCGAGCTGAACCGTGGCGTGCGCTTTCGCCTGGCGTTACAAGACCTCGGGCCGATCTTCATCAAGTTCGGGCAACTGCTGTCAACCCGGCGTGATCTGCTGCCCGAGGACATCGCCGACGAACTGATGCTGCTCCAGGACCGTGTCCCGCCGTTCGATCAGCAACTGGCGATCAAGCTGATCGAAGAACAACTGGGCGCCCGAATCTGTGATGTGTTCAGCCGTTTCGACGAAAAACCCCTGGCATCCGCGTCGGTGGCGCAGGTGCACGCGGCGTGCCTGAAGACCGGTGAAGAGGTGGTGGTCAAGGTTGTGCGGCCCGGGCTCAAGCCGATCATTGGCCAGGACATCGCATGGCTGTTCATTCTCGCCCGGATAGCCGAGCGCGTATCCGCCGATGCACGCCTGCTGCACCCGGTCCAGGTGGTGATGGACTACGAGAAGACCATCTACGACGAGCTGGACCTGCTGCGCGAAGCGGCCAACTCCAGTCAGCTGCGGCGTAACTTCGAAGGTTCCGATCTGCTCTATGTGCCGCAGGTCTACTGGGACTGGTGCCGTCCGAAAGTACTGGTCATGGAGCGTATCTATGGCCTGCAGGTGACCGACATGGCCGCGCTGGCCGATCAGCGCACCGACATGAAACTGCTGGCCGAGCGCGGTGTGGAGATCTTCTTCACGCAGATTTTCCGGGACAGCTTCTTCCACGCCGACATGCACCCCGGCAACATTTTCGTCAGCACGGTCAACCCGTGGAGCCCGAAATACATCGCCATCGACTGCGGCATCGTCGGCAGCCTGACCCCGGAAGACCAGGATTATCTGGCGCGCAACCTGTTTGCCTTCTTCAAACGGGATTATCGTCGGGTTGCGCAGCTGCATATCGACTCGGGCTGGGTCCCGGCAGAAACCAAACTCAACGAATTCGAGGCAGCAATCCGCACGGTCTGCGAGCCGATCTTCGAAAAGCCGCTCAAGGACATTTCCTTTGGTCAGGTGCTGATGCGCCTGTTCCAGACCGCGCGTCGTTTCAACATGGAAGTCCAGCCGCAGCTGGTGCTGCTGCAGAAAACCCTGCTCAACATTGAAGGGCTGGGTCGTCAGCTGTACCCGGAGCTGGACCTGTGGAGCACCGCGCAGCCCTATCTGGAGCGCTGGATGCGTGAGCGGGTCAGCCCGAAAACCCTGCTGGGCAACCTGCAATCACAGGTCGAGCAACTGCCGCATATTGCAGGCATGACCCGCGATCTGCTGGAACGCATGTCGCGCCCGCACGCCTCGGACCCGCCTCGTCCCTGGCACGAACGCAAGGACGAGCCGATCCTGCGGCTTATCGGTGCCGCGCTGCTGGTGGGCGGCGCGATCCAGGGCTGGGTGATGAGCGAGGCCGCCACGCAGCTGCTGACGCTGACGGCCTGGCCTGCCGCCATCATGCTGATCGCAGGGTTGTATCTGATCGTTCGCCGATAGCCAGCAGCGTATGGCGCTGGCACACTGTTCAATCCGCCGGGCCTGAAGTCCGGCTGCCGGAGTAGATATGAAAGACTGGCTGGACGAGATTCACTGGAACAGCGACGGTCTGGTGCCTGCAATCGCTCAGGACCACAAGACCGGTCGGGTACTGATGATGGCCTGGATGAACCGCGAGGCGCTGAGCCTGACGGCATCTGAAAATCGTGCAATCTATTGGTCGCGTTCGCGTGGCAAACTCTGGCGCAAGGGTGAAGAATCAGGCCATGTGCAAAAGCTGCATGAACTGCGCCTCGACTGTGACGCCGACGTCATTATCCTGATGGTCGAGCAGATCGGTGGCATCGCCTGCCATACCGGCCGCGAAAGTTGCTTCTACCGGATATACGACAATTCAGGCTGGAAAACCGTAGACCCGGTTTTGAAAGATCCTGACGCTATTTACCCTGCAGGCCACTGAACATGACTGATACGTTGTCCCGCCTGGCAGAGGTGCTGGAGTCACGCAAGGACGCAGCTGCCGACAGCTCTTACGTGGCCAGCCTGTACCATAAGGGCCTGAACAAGATTCTGGAGAAGCTGGGCGAAGAGTCGATTGAAACGATCATCGCCGCCAAGGACGCTGCGGTCAGTGGTGATTGCAGCGATGTGATCTACGAGACGGCTGACCTGTGGTTTCACAGCATGGTAATGCTGGCCGCACTGGGTCAGCATCCACAGGCCGTGCTCGACGAGCTGGATCGCCGCTTCGGGCTGTCCGGACACGCCGAAAAAGCCGCTCGCACGGCAGAATAACGCTTACCCCCTTTCAAGCTTGAAATCTTCTACGAGGACTGTTTCATGGGTATTTTTGACTGGAAACACTGGATCGTCATCCTGATCGTCGTAGTGCTGGTTTTCGGGACCAAGAAACTCAAGGGCCTGGGCAGTGATGTCGGTGAGTCGATCAAAGGCTTTCGCAAGGCCATGCATGACGATGACAAACCTGAAGAGCAACCGGCTCCGCAACCGCAGCAGGCACAACCTGCGCCTCAGGGCTCGCCTCTGAACCAGCCGCACACCATCGACGCGCAAGCGCATAAAGTCGACGAGCCGATTCGCAAAGACCAGGTTTAAGCCCATGTTCGGTATCAGCTTCTCTGAACTGCTGCTTGTCGGCCTGGTTGCCTTGCTGGTGCTGGGTCCCGAGCGCCTGCCAGGTGCCGCACGCACCGCAGGCTTATGGATCGGTCGGTTGAAGCGCAGCTTCAATGCGATCAAACAGGAAGTTGAACGCGAAATCGGTGCCGATGAAATTCGTCGGCAGCTGCACAACGAGCATATTGTTTCGCTGGAAGACGAAGCGCGGAAAATGTTCGCTCAGAATCAGCACCCCGAAACGCCTTACGAACCGGTAAGCCCGGCACCCGCACCGGCGCAGGCGGAACCCGCAGCCCCAGCCCATCACGAGATCGGTCCCGCAGAACCTGCGGTACCGAAAACCGCTCTGTCGCTGGAAAAAACCGCGAAGCCTACTGACGCTTCCGTGCCGCCTCCGACGCCTCCCGTCCACGATTCGTCATTGCCACCGCGAGCCCCATGAGCGCTGATATCCCGGAAAACGATCAGCAGATGCCGCTGATCTCGCACCTCACCGAGCTGCGTACACGTCTGTTGCGTTGTGTTGCGGCAGTGTTCCTGATTTTTGCCGGCCTGTTCTACTTCACGCAGAAGATCTACACGCTGGTGTCGGCACCGCTGCGAGTCTATCTGCCTGAAGGCGCAACGATGATCGCCACGGACGTGGCCTCGCCGTTCATCACGCCGTTCAAGCTGACCATGATGGTTGCGCTGTTCCTGTCCATGCCGGTGATCCTGCATCAGATCTGGGGGTTCATTGCACCGGGCCTGTACAAGCACGAAAAGCGTGTGGCCATTCCGCTGCTGGTCTCCAGCATCATCCTGTTCTACGCGGGTATGGCATTCGCCTACTTTCTGGTCTTCCCGATCATCTTCCACTTCTTCGCCAGCGTGACGCCGGAAGGCGTGTCGATGATGACCGATATCGCCAGTTATCTGGACTTCGTGATGACGTTGTTCTTCGCCTTCGGCGTGGCCTTCGAAATTCCGGTGGCGGTGGTGTTGCTGGTCTGGATCGGCATCGTCGACGTGAAGTACCTGAAGAAGATTCGTCCTTATGTGGTCATTGGCTGCTTTGTGATCGGCATGATTCTGACCCCGCCGGACATCTTCTCGCAGACCCTGCTGGCGGTACCGATGTGGTTGCTGTTCGAACTGGGCATCCTGTGCAGTTCGATGATCAAGAAGCGCGGCGAACACCCGGACGATCAAGCGCAAGACACCGACAAGCCAGATCAGCCACCCGCGACCACGCCGTGAATCTGCTGTTGCTTGAAGAAGCCGATTTCATTGCGGCCGACCGGGTTATCCTGCGCGATCGTCGCCTCAAGCACATGCAAGAGGTGCATCGCGCCGAAGTCGGCGACAGTTTGCGGGTGGGCCGAATCAACGGGCCGCTCGGCAGTGCCGAACTGCTGCGCCTTGAAACCCATGAGGCCGAGCTGCGTGTTGTACTGGACGTCGAGCCGCCCGCAAAGCTGCCGCTGACCTTGCTGCTCGCACTGCCGCGTCCCAAGATGTTGCGCCGGGTCTTTCAGACCGTTGCAACTATGGGCGTGCCCAGGGTGGTGTTGCTGAACAGCTATCGGGTCGAGAAAAGCTTCTGGCAGACGCCCTTTCTGGAACCGGCTGCCATCCGCGAGCAGTTGATTCTCGGTCTGGAACAGGCGCGCGACAGCGTGCTGCCCGAAATCGTCATCGAAAAGCGCTTCAAACCGTTCGTCGAAGACCGCCTGCCGCAACTGGCGGCCGATACGCTGGGCCTGGTTGGTCATCCCGGCGATTTCCCTGCCTGCCCGCGCGCCGTAACAGGACCGGTCACACTCGCCATCGGCCCCGAAGGCGGCTGGATTCCGTATGAAGTCGACTTGTTGCGTCAATCCGGGTTGCAACCCGTGCAACTGGGCGAACGCATTCTGCGTGTCGAAACGGCTGTAACGGCCCTGCTCGCCCGTCTGTTCTAAGTTCTATTACATCGACTAAACCGCTTCAGTTAGTTGGGGCGCAGCCGATGAAAATGGAATTAATGAATAATAGACAAAGGAGCAGTCATGTCTCGTGGGTTATCTCGAAGTCTCGCTAATGCGAGTGTCAGCCTGAAATTGGCAGTAGGCTTTGGCCTGGTGCTGTTGATGACCCTGATGATCTCGGCAACCGGCTGGTTCAGCAACAAGGCGCTGATTGACCGCGGTGATCGCGTGACTGCCATTGCAGAGATCAACGAGCTCACACTGCAACTGCGCATCAACCGTATGCGCTATGAGGATCTGTACGACGCAGAGACCGCGGGCACGGTAAGAACCAACCTCGATCAACTCGACGCCGCCCTGCTGGTCGCCAGAGGCCTGCTGCGCTCTGCTGAAAACATCCAGCTTCTGGATCGCCAGATTGAGACGACGAACGAGTATCGCCGGTCGTTCAAGGACATGACCGACGCCATTGGCCTGCGCGAGACCAGCCGCACCCAGATGGGCGCCAACGCCGACAAGGCGGTGGATCAGGCAGACAAGGTCGAAGCCGAGCTGCTCAAGGCAGACAACATTCTCGCTTTCAACGGCATTGTTGGCGTCAGCAAGCTGATTCAACAGGCACGCTTCCAGGTTCGCGGTTACACCTACAGCGGCCGTCCCGATTTTGAAAAGAACGCCAATCAGGCCATTGATGAAGCGATTACCGGGATCAATACCCTGGCCGGTGACGTTTCTTCTGAATACCTGCCATTGCTGCAGCAAGCGGTTGTCGGCCTCAAGGGTTATCGTGAAGCCGTAGGGCAATACCGTGACGCTCAGGCGGCCAGCAAGGCCGCGCTGGACAAGATGACCACGCTGGGCACTGACATGCTGGCTATCAGCAATGACATGATCGCCAGGCAAAACAAGAGCCGGGATATCGAAAGCGACAAGTCGGCGATGATGATCGCGGCTGCCACCGCTCTGGCCCTGGTGTTGAGCATTCTGGCCGCCTGGGTCATCACCCGTCAGATCACCGTGCCACTCAATGAAACCCTTGAAGTGGTAGAGCGAGTCGCCTCGGGCGATCTGAGTCGCAACCTGCAGGTTGATCGCAAGGACGAGCTGGGCAGGCTGCAAAGCACCATCCAGCGCATGACGGTCAACCTGCGTGAGCTGGTCGGGGGGATTCGCGATGGCGTGACACAGATCGCCAGTGCCGCAGAAGAACTGTCAGCCGTGACCGAGCAGACCAGTGCCGGGGTCAACAGCCAGAAAGTGGAGACTGATCAGGTGGCCACGGCCATGCACGAAATGACCGCGACCGTTCAGGAAGTTGCGCGTAACGCCGAAGAGGCCTCCGAAGCAGCGGTAGCTGCTGATCAACAGGCACGGGACGGCGAGCGAGTGGTCAACGAGGCGATCGCGCAAATCGAACGTCTTGCCGTTGCCGTGGGCAATTCCAGCGATGCGATGGGCACCCTGAAACAGGAAAGCAACCAGATCGGCAGCGTGCTGGACGTCATCAAGTCCGTCGCCCAACAGACCAACCTGCTGGCCCTGAACGCCGCCATCGAAGCCGCCCGGGCCGGAGAGGCAGGTCGCGGCTTTGCGGTGGTCGCCGACGAAGTGCGCAGCCTGGCGCAACGCACCCAGAAGTCTACCGAAGAGATCGAAGCCCTGATCGCTCGTCTGCAAAGCGGCACGCAGCAGGCGGCAACCGTCATGGACAGCAGCCGCGAGCTGAGTGCCAGCAGCGTAGAACTGACGCGCCGCGCCGGTGGGTCGCTGGAGAACATCACTAAAACCGTCTCGGCGATCCAGTCGATGAACCAGCAGATCGCAGCGGCCGCTGAACAGCAGAGCGCGACCGCCGAAGAGATCAACCGCAGCATCATCAATGTGCGCGACATCTCGGAACAGACCTCGTCGGCCAGCGAAGAAACAGCCGCATCCAGCGTCGAGCTGGCGCGACTGGGTAATCATCTCCAGGTATTGGTGAGTCGCTTCACCGTCTGATAAAACGCAGCGGCTCCTGCGCTCCACCGGGGGTGCGGGGGTGCTCATACCCTTGAAAATGTGACGCCCGTCACCCCTGCTTTCTGCTCGGAAATCTCCTACGACCTTCTCAGGTCACGCGACACATTGCCCTGCCGATGCGCTCACAACGCATGTCCAGACTCGCTCGGGACTTGCTTATGTTGGCTTATTGCAGGAGGTTGCAATGTTTCGATTGATCAATCACACGCTTGAGAACATGAACGTCAGATTCAAGCTGTCACTGGGGTTCGGGCTGGTGCTGCTGTTGACACTGGTCATCACCCTGACAGGCTGGCACGGGCTGTACACCATGATCGACCGCTCCGAATCGCTCTCGGAAATTGCTCAGCTCAACAGCCTGACCAAAGACCTGCGTGCCGAGCGGATTACGGATCGGGTGGAAAAAACCCCGGAGAGTGCAGCGCTGGTCAAGAACAAGCTCGACGAGATGAAAGTGCTGCTCGACTCATTGAACAGGCTGAGCGAGGAGCAGACGACCATTGCACTGTTCAACGCGCAACGCCAGCTCGTCAATGACATGGAAAAGTCTTTTATTTCTATCCGCGCCAATCGCCAGACCCGCGATCAGGTCCTCGGACTACTGAATCAGCGATCGGAACAAGCGCTTAAAGCCATTGCCCGGGTGGAAGCCGAGGTGCTCAAGGCTGTGAGCCAGGAGCAGGACAGCAGCGAGCGAATGGACGAGTTCACTAATATTTCGCAGCTCAGAGAGCAGATTCAGACAGCCCGGTATCAGGTTCAGGCCTACACCTATACCACCCGAGAAGCAGATGAAACTGCAGCTATCGCCTCTATCGACGAAGCGCTCAAGGAGATTCAGCAAATTGCTCAGGATCAGAGTGAAGACAAACTTGAGGGGCTGGTGCCAGCCACTGAGGCGCTGCAGGGATATCGCAAGCAACTGGGTGAGTTCAAGCAGATCCAGTTCAAAGCCGAAGCTGAACAGGAGGGCATGCGCGAGCTTGGTGAAAAGCTGCTGGAGTCCGTCAGCACGCTGACCCGCCTGCATACCGCACAGCGTGACAGCGAAGCAGACAACGCGAGTGCCATGCTGATGAGCGTTGCCGCAATGGCCTTGTTGATCGGACTGCTCGCGGCCTGGATCATGACGCGGCAGATTACCGCACCGTTGCGCCAGAGCCTGATTGCCGCTGCGCGTATCGCTCAAGGCGATCTGAGTCAGGACCTGAACGTGACACGGCATGATGAAATGGGCCAGTTGCAGCAAAGCATGCAGACCATGACCGTCAGCCTGCGCGAGTTGATCGGTGGTATTGGCGAAGGTGTTTCGCAAATCGCCAGCGCGGCCGAGCAGCTGTCGGCAGTCACCGAGCAGACCTGCTCAGGGGTCAACAGTCAGAAAGACGAGACCGATCAGGTGGCCACGGCCATGAACGAGATGGCAGCCACCGTGCAGGAAGTGGCCCGCAGTGCGCAGGATGCTTCTCAGGCGGCTGCTCAGGCTGACCAACAGGCGCGCAGTGGCGACGAGGTCGTGGGCCAGGCGATTGGCCAGATCGAGCAACTTGCCCGTGAGGTGGTCAGCTCGACCCAGGCCATGAACCAACTCAAACAGGAAAGCAGCAAGATTGTCGGTGTTCTCGACGTGATCAAGTCTGTTTCCCAGCAAACCAACCTGCTGGCGCTGAATGCGGCCATCGAGGCGGCGCGGGCTGGCGAAGCCGGACGCGGGTTTGCCGTGGTCGCCGATGAGGTACGCGGCCTGGCACAACGAACCCAGAAGTCCACAGAGGAAATCGAAGATTTGATCGCTGCCTTACAGACTGGCACCCAGCAGGTTGCCTGCACGCTGGACAGCAGCCGCAGCCTGACCGACAACACGGTAGAACTCAGCCGCCGCGCCGGCAGCTCGCTGGAGCAGATCACCCGTACGGTGGCGACCATCCAGCACATGAACGAACAGATCGCCACCGCCAGCGAGGAACAGAGCATGGTCGCCGAACAGATCAACCGCAACGTCATCCGCGTGCGCGACATCTCCGAACAGACCGCCGCAGCCAGCGAACAGACAGCCGCCTCCAGCGTTGAACTGGCGAGGCTGGGCGTCCATCTGCAAGGGCTGATGGGGAAATTCCGGGTGAGCTGACAGGTACGTGCGCTAGGCGCGGATGGGTGACGCAGAGCGTCACGACAGGCATTCCCACGCTGGAGCGTGAGGAACGATAACCTCAACTATCGTGCGACGCTCCGCGTCGCCATGCCGTTCTGGACGCTCTGCGTCCGCTCTTGGGACAGCGCCCAATAAAAAGCCCCTGAAGCACTATGCTTCAGGGGCTTTTTCGTCGCCGGGTGGTTTTAGACCAACACCGGCTCCGAGGCTTTGTCGACAGGCTGCAACGGCAGCAATGGCGCGTGTGGATCAGCTTCGATGGAAGCTCTCCAGGCGGCTAGCCACTCTTCGTGGCCTTCGCTCCAGACACGCTCGTGCAAGCGGCCAAGGGCAACCGGGTCGCTCAACAGCATCAGGCGTTCCTGATTGTCGAGTTTCGCCGGCCCCACCTTGAGCGCATGATCAACGCGTTCCATACGCACCACTTCGATCGGCTGAGCCTGGCGGTGACGCGAGGTTGCCAGGGCGCACGCCAGTGCGTTCTGGCGAGGATCGACCACCGCCCGAATGAAGCCGTGTTTCAGGGCGTGCCAACGGTTCTCGTGGGTGTACTGATCGGTGGAGATCAGTTCTTGCGGTGGCTCGAACTCTTCAGGGATCAGGAAGAATTTCTCGTCACGCGCCTTGAGGCCCAGACCGGTACGGCTGGAAATCACCGACACCGGAATCGACAGCATCAACGACACCACGATCGGCGCCAACCACCACAGGAAGCTCGGGTTCAGCCAGAACACCAGCAGTGCCCAGCACGCGCCCAGCAAGGTCTGCGGACCATGACGCTTGACCGCTTCGAGCCACGGCGTGGAGTCGTCGTCACGTTGCGGCGAGTTCCAGGTCGCGGCCCAGCCGAGGAAGGCCGCCAGTACGAAGCGAGTGTGGAACAGCATGCGCACCGGAGCCAGCAGCACCGAGAACAGCATTTCCAGCAGCATCGATACGGTGACCTTGAACTTGCCGCCGAAGCCCTTCGCACCTTTCGCCCAGATCAGAATGACGCTGAGCAGTTTAGGCAGGAACAACAGAACGATGGTGGTCGAGAACAGCGCAACAGCGCGCTCCGGGTGCCATTGTGGCCACAACGGATACAACTGACGAGGTTCCAGGAAGTAGGTCGGCTCCATCAGGGTGTTCACCGCCAGCAGGGCTGTGGACAACACGAGGAAGAAGAACCACAACGGCGCTGACAGGTACGACATCACGCCGGTCAGGAACACGGCGCGGTGAACCGGGTGCATGCCCTTGACCAGGAACAGCCGGAAGTTCATCAGGTTACCGTGGCACCAGCGACGGTCACGCTTGAGTTCGTCCAGCAGGTTCGGTGGCAGTTCTTCATAGCTGCCCGGCAGATCATAGGCAATCCACACGCCCCAGCCGGCACGGCGCATCAGCGCAGCTTCAACGAAGTCGTGGGACAGGATCGCACCGGCGAACGCACCTTTACCGGGCAACGGCGCCAGGGCGCAGTGCTCGATGAACGGCTTCATGCGGATGATCGCATTGTGGCCCCAGTAGTGGGATTCACCCAGCTGCCAGAAGTGCAGACCGGCAGTGAACAGCGGACCATAGACGCGGGTCGCGAACTGCTGCATGCGGGCATACAGCGTGTCCATGCCCGACGCACGTGGCGCAGTCTGGATGATACCGGCGTCTGGCGTGGCTTCCATCAGACGAACCAGGCTGGTCAGACATTCACCGCTCATGACGCTGTCGGCATCCAGCACGACCATGTAGCGATACTCGCTGCCCCAGCGACGGCAGAAGTCGTCGAGGTTGCCGCTTTTACGTTTGACGCGACGGCGACGGCGGCGATAGAAAATCCGCCCGAAGCCTTTGGTCTCGCGGCATACGTCCAGCCAGGCCTGTTGCTCGGCAACGGCGATGTCGGTTTCGTTGGTGTCGCTGAGCACAAAGAAATCGAAACGGTCCAGGTCACCCGTGGCCGCTACCGATTCGAACGTAGCGCGCAAACCGGCGAAAACCCGCGGTACGTCTTCGTTACAGATCGGCATGACCAGCGCGGTACGTGCGCCCTTCTCGATCGGCTCGTTGCCAGCGCTGGCACCGGAGATGCGATATTTGTCACGTCCGGTAAGCAGTTCCAGAAAGCCCATCAGCGCCGTCCAGAAACCGGCCGACACCCAGCAGAACAGAATCCCGAACAGCAACAGGATGCTGGTCTGCAAGGCATACGGCAGCACCTGCAAAGCGGTCTGCACGAAGGTCTGGCGGGTGATTTCGTCCAGCGAAACCAGCGACCAGCCCTGATACGGCAGAATGCCTTTCATGTACGAACCGGCCACAATCGTCTGACCCAGCATAAGGATCAGCAGGATGTAACGACGGATCGAGCCGACGGTACGCCAGCGAGCCTTTGGCAAATCCCGAGGCAGATCGCTGTGATCCGGCTTGGGCGGGTTTTTCTTGCCGGTCAGGCGACGCCAGCCGCGCACCAGAATGTTGGTGCGCCATGGCTCTGGCACAACCTTGGTCCGGTGAATCGGCGGCGTAGCCTTGAGGCGCAGACGGCCGCTCGCATCGACGTCGAGCATCTCGGCGTCCTGCAACTCGTCTGCCGTTGACAGCAACAGGCGACGACCCACCGAAGCCTGAGCGGCCTCGGCCTGATCGATGGCCGGCTGGGCCGAAAGGCGTTCATGCAGCTCGGCGAAGGTCTTGCAGCCGGCAAGTTCTGCCCGCTGCGCGTCGCTCATCGGTAAATGCGCCAGGTACTCGTTCAGAGACACTGGCACCGGTAGAGAATTACTCATCGCTCGGCAACTGATAACTCCAGGTCTCGGTCATGACTTGCAACGTCTTGGCCGGTTCTGGATGGGTGGGTGCGGCCTCGGTTTCAGGCTGCTGGATCTCTTTACCGTCCTTGTCCTTGGCTACAGCGGCTTTGGCTGCATCAGCCTTGGCAACGTCAGCTTTGGCAGCATCGGCCTTGGAGGCATCAGCCTTGCCAGCTTCAGGTTTGGCGGTCTCGGACTTGGCGGCTTCAGGCTTCGGCGCGTCGGCCTTGGCAACTTCTACCTGGTCGTTGGCGGACTCTTTGGCGACTGCCGGCTTGGCAGCTTCCTTGGCGGCAGCCTTCTTCTCGTCGGCTTTATCAGCAACGAGCAGCGCAGGTTCCTTGCCCGGTTCGGCAGGAATTTCACGCAACAGGTAAGCACTCATCTCGGTCGGCTTGCCAGCATCCTTGACCTTGACACGCAGGGTCAGGCGATAGCCTTTGGTAACCGGGTTATAGCGCAGGTTGTTTTCGACCAGCTCGACGTTGTCGTCAGTGGTGACCTGGCTACGGATGGTCTTGTCTTCCGGCAAGGCAGCCAGTACCGGGCCAACGAAGTCGACCAGGAACGCCAGGCTGCCGTCAGGCTGACGCACCAGGTTGGACTGGCGCACGTCACCGATGGAGCGTTGAGTCTGCTTGACCCAGCCCAGGTCCGGCGAGTGAATCGAGCTTTCCTGCATGGTCCAGTGCAGACGGTAATCGAAGCTCATTTCCTCGCCCGGAGCAGGCAGAGTGTCAGGCTTCCAGAACGCTACGATGTTGTCGTTGGTTTCGTCGGCAGTCGGAATCTCGACCAGATCGACGGTACCTTTGCCCCAGTCACCTTTAGGCTCGATCCAGGCGCTTGGGCGCTTGTCGTAACGATCATCAAGGTCTTCGTACTGGCTGAAATCGCGGCCGCGTTGCAGCAGACCGAAACCACGCGGGTTCTCGACCGAGAAGCTGCTGACGGACAGGTGTTTAGGGTTGTTCAGCGGACGCCACAACCATTGGCCATTGGCTGCCTGAATCGACAGACCGCTGGAGTCATGCAGCTCGCGGCGGAAGTTAGGCACACGCGAAGGCTGGTTGGCACCGAACAGGAACATGCTGGTCAGTGGCGCAACACCCAGCTTGGTGACCTTGTCACGCAGGAACATGCGCGATTTGACGTCGACCAGCGTGTTGGTGCCAGGACGCAGGGTCAACTGGTAAGCGCCAGTGGCACGTGGCGAGTCGAGCAGAGCGAAGATCACCAGATGGTTATCATCCGGGCCTGGCTTCTCGATCCAGAATTCCTTGAAGCGCGGGAACTCTTCGCCGGACGGCAATGCCGTGTCGATGGCCAGGCCGCGCGCGGACAAACCATAGACCTGACCCTTGCCGATCACGCGGAAGTAGCTCGCGCCCAGCATGGTCATGATTTCGTCCTGTTTGTCATCCTTGTTGATCGGATACAGGACACGGAAACCGGCATAACCCAGTTTCTCGGTGGATTTCGGGTCGATCTTCAGGTCACCGAAATCGAAACGACTCGCATCGTATTTGATTTCGTCAACGCTGGTCGCGGTCACTTCGTTGATCTTGACCGGCGTATCGAAGTGCATGCCCTGGTGGTAGAAAGACACTTTGAACGGCGTCTTGTCGCCCGCCCATTCGGCCTTGTCGTCACGGAAGCGGATCTTCTGATAGTCGGCGAACTTCATTTCGCGCAGTTCGTTCGGAAGATTACTCTTCGGAGCCTCGAACTTCTGCCCGGCCATTTCTTTGGCCTTCGCCGTTACATCATCAAGACTGAACGCCCAGAGCTGGCCTGCACTGAACAGGCAGACAAGGGCAGAGCTTGCCAGAAGCGCACTACGCAACCGCTTGACGGGTGTCTTTGGAGCATCACAGGGACTAACAATCACGAGCAACCCTCGCCGAAAACAGATGAAAAAACCAACGGCCAGCTATTGAATGCCAGGTTGGCGAGCATTGTTCCGACTCCGAATGGGCTTAATGATTCCCCAACCGACGTCAGAACCGCTTGTGTCATACCAAATGGACCAACCAGTGCCGATCCCCATAACGCGCGATTATCCAGTAGCTCGCGTTACAACGCATCAGGTATGACAAAGTATTTATCTTCCGCACGATTTTTAAATTAGGCAAAAAAAGCAGATGAAATCGTAGCTTACGTGTCCAGCAAAAATGTGACCGGGCCATCGTTTATCAGGTGCACCTGCATATCTGCACCAAATTGGCCCGCCGCAACAACCGGATGCGCGATCCTGGCCTGGCTCAGCAGGTAATCGAACAGCTCGGCACCCCATGCCGGCGCAGCCGCTTTCGAGAAGCTCGGACGCATGCCGCTTTTGGTGTCTGCGGCCAGCGTGAACTGCGAAACCAGCAGCAGTCCGCCCTGCACTTCACGCAACGACAGGTTCATTTTGCCGTCGGCATCACTGAACACCCGATAATTGAGCAGCTTGTGCAGCAACTTATCGGCACTGGCCCGAGTGTCTTGAGGCTCTATTCCGACCAGTACCAGAATGCCCTGATCAATCGCGCCGACCACCTCTGTACCGACCTCGACGCGCGCACTGCGCACACGCTGCAACAAACCTTTCATAAAGACGTTCCACACCCCGGCAAGAACATAAGGACGCTGTCAGGCTTCTTCAGGTGGCAGATCAAGCAGGCTCTGCGCAACCTGCGCCGCAGCACGCACCAGCGCATCGGCAATACCCGTTTCGGACGCCGAATGGCCTGCGTCGCGAATCACCTGCAGCTCGCTGCCCGGCCAGTTCTGGTGCAACTCCCACGCGTTATCCAGCGGGCAGATCACGTCGTAGCGGCCATGGACAATGATGGCCGGCAGGTGCGCGATTTTCGGCATGTCGCGAATCAGCTGGTTCTCTTCCAGAAACGCCTTGTTCATAAAGTAGTGGCATTCAATGCGCGCGATGGACAGCGCACGGTGCGGGTCGGTAAAGCGGTCGACGACCTGAGGGTTGGGACGCAAGGTTGCGCAGCGGCCTTCCCACGTGGACCAGGCTTTGGCGGCATGCATCTGGGCGATCTGATCCGGGCCGGTGAGACGCTTGTGGAAGGCTGTGAGGATATCGTTGCGCTCATCGAGCGGGATCGGCGCGAGGTAATCCTGCCAGTAATCCGGGAACAGGCGACTGGCACCGGCCTGATAGAACCAGTCGATTTCCTGCTGACGGGCGAGGAATACGCCGCGCAGGATCAGCGCATGCACGCGATCAGGATGGGTCTGGGCGTAAGCCAGCGCCAGGGTCGAACCCCACGAACCGCCGAACAGCACCCACTTTTCGATGCCCAGATGCTTGCGGATCGCCTCAAGGTCTTCGACCAGCTTCCAGGTGGTGTTATTTTCCAGGCTGGCGTGCGGCGTCGAGCGACCGCAACCGCGCTGGTCGAAGGTGACAATGCGGTATAGATTCGGATCGAAATAGCAGCGGCTGTTTGCATCGCACCCGGAACCCGGACCACCATGGATAAACACCACCGGCAGACCTTCAGGCGAGCCGCTTTCGTCGACGTAGAGCACATGCGGTTGTTCCACGGCCAGATCGTGACGGGCGTAGGGTTTGATCTGCGGGTACAAAGTCTGCATAAGTGCTCCATAAGTCCGGTTAAGAGGCTTCTGATGTCCTGCTGTCGGGCATCATAAACCCGAAACGAAGAATCAGCATGCTGCACGTCATTGATTAACATGGAACAATCAATGCAAGCGTTTTGCCAATTTGCCAGGTTCGCGAACCAGAACAGTCAGGCTGGGTCGAAGCGTGAGTCGTAAGCCGATTTATTTCTCTATTTACAGGAAATAACTGACGACACGCCTACAGTCTAAGAATCCCATATCCCATTCGTCAGACTACTTGAGGTTGTATCGATGTCTCAGGAACCACTTGTTCGTGACGCTGATGTGGCTGCTTTTCGCGCCGCTGTGCTCGCCAAACTCACCTATTCGGTGGGCAAGGACCCCGACCATGCGTTTGAGCATGACTGGTTTGAAGCGACCGCCCTTGCCGCGCGCGACCACATGGTCGAGCACTGGATGGACCACACGCGACAGATCTACCGCAAGGTGCAGAAACGGGTTTACTACCTGTCGCTGGAATTCCTGATCGGGCGGCTGTTGTACGACAGCCTGAGCAACCTCGGGTTACTGGAAATCGCTCGTGAAGCACTGACCGAGCTGGGCGTGGACATCGAGCGCATCCGCTTGCTGGAGCCGGATGCAGCCTTGGGTAACGGCGGCCTGGGGCGTCTGGCCGCCTGCTTCATGGAAAGCATGTCGACCCTCGGCGTTGCCGCTCACGGTTATGGCATTCGTTATGAGCACGGCCTGTTCCGTCAGGGCATCGTCGATGGCTGGCAGCAGGAGCAGACTGAAAACTGGCTGGACTTCGGCAACCCCTGGGAATTCGAACGCCCTGAGGTGGTGTACTCCATCGGCTTCGGCGGCAGCGTCGACACCATCACGTCGGAATCCGGTGAGTCACGCCATGCCTGGCGTCCGGGCGAAACCGTCCGGGCCATCGCCTACGACACCCCGGTTGTGGGCTGGCGCGGCAAGAGCGTCAACACCTTGCGCCTGTGGCGTGCCCGCGCCGTCGAAGATCTGCACCTGGAGCGCTTCAACGCGGGTGACCACTTTGGTGCGGTCGCCGAAGTGGTGCGCGCCGAAAGTATTTCCCGGGTGCTCTACCCCAATGACGCGACCGAAGCAGGCCAGGAACTGCGCCTGCGTCAGGAATACTTCTTTGTTTCGGCATCGCTGCAGGATTTGCTGCGTCGCCACCTGAACCAGCACGCGACGTTGACCGATCTGGCCGATCACGCTGCGATCCAGATGAACGATACGCACCCTTCGATCGCCGTGGCCGAACTGATGCGTCAGTTGATCGATAACCACAACATTGCGTGGGACACCGCCTGGAAAATCACCGTCGGCACCCTCGGCTACACCAACCACACGCTGCTGCCGGAAGCGCTGGAGACCTGGTCAGTCGGCCTGATGGAGCGGATGTTGCCGCGCCACATGCAGATCATCTACCTGATCAATGCGCAACATATCGATACGCTGCGTGCCAAAGGGGTCGAGGACGTCAACGTACTGCGTGCGGTGTCGCTGATCGAAGAAGACAACGGCCGCCGCGTGCGCATGGGCAACCTGGCGTTCCTTGGCTCGCACAGCGTCAACGGTGTTTCGGCGTTGCACACCCAGTTGATGCGCAAGACCGTTTTTGCCGAGCTGCACAAGATCTATCCGGACCGGATCAACAACAAGACCAACGGCATTACTTTCCGCCGCTGGCTGTTCCAGGCCAATCCGAAGCTCACCGAAATGCTCGTCGAGGCACTGGGTGAAGATGTGCTGGATAACGCCGAGACGCGCCTGAAGGAACTTGAACCGTTCGCCGAAAAATCGTCGTTTCGCAGGCAGATGGCCGATCAGCGCCTGCACAGCAAGCGTGCATTGGCAGCGATCATTCACGAACGTTTGGGTATTGCAGTCAATCCGGCGGCGATGTTCGACGTTCAGGTCAAGCGTATCCACGAATACAAGCGCCAGTTGCTGAACCTGTTCCACACCGTGGCGCTGTATCAGGCCATTCGTGCCGAGCCGGGTACGGATTGGGTGCCGCGCGTGAAGATCTTCGCAGGCAAGGCGGCCGCCAGTTATCACTCGGCCAAGCTGATCATCAAGCTGACCAACGACATCGCGCGGACCGTGAACAGCGACCCGACGGTGCGTGGCCTGCTAAAAGTGGTGTTCATGCCCAACTACAACGTCAGCCTGGCAGAAAGCATCATCCCGGCAGCCGACCTTTCCGAGCAGATATCCACTGCCGGCCTGGAAGCTTCCGGCACCAGCAACATGAAGTTCGGCCTCAACGGCGCGCTGACCATCGGCACGCTGGACGGTGCCAACGTGGAAATGAGCGAGCAGGTCGGGCTGGAACACATGTTCATCTTCGGCATGACCTCGCAACAGGTCGAAGCCCGCAAGCAGGCAGGCGACTTCAGCGCGCATGCCGACGTGGCGGCTTCGGGACGCCTGAATGATGTATTGCAGGCGATTCGTGGCGGGGTGTTCTCGCCGGATGATCCGAACCGTTATGTCGGGCTGGTCGATCAGTTGCTGGCGTATGACCGCTTCCTGGTCTGTGCCGACTTCGATTCGTACTGGGCAGCCCAGGCCAAGGTCGAAGAGCGCTGGCACGACTCCAAGGAATGGTGGCGCTCGGCGGTACTCAACACCGCGCGCATGGGCTGGTTCTCTTCGGACCGCACCATTCGTGAGTACGCCGGGGATATCTGGAAGGCGCTGGACTGACCTGTCGCTAACTGAGCGCCCAGTTGAATCTCGTGCCCGCGCTCCGCGTGGGCATGCAGTTCCGGACGTTCCGCGTCCGATCTTGAATGCGCGCTGCGGCGCAGATCCGTGACGCGGAGCGTCACCCAATGCGTTACCACGCTGGAGCGTGAGGAACGAGAGGTGTCCCGAACTCTCGTGCCTGCGGGCCGCATAAAACAGTACGAACGTTCTCAGCCCGCCCCTATATACTGCCCTCGATAAACCTTCACACACCGAAAAGGATGTCGTCGCGTGCTCTGGATTTGTCTGCTGGTGGGCGGTGCGCTGCTGGGCTACTCGTTGAGTTACGACGAGTGGACAGGTGCGCTGATTGGCGCGCTCATGGGCTGGGCAGTCTGGGCGGGCATTCGTGTGCGCTTGCTCGGCAGGCAATCTGCTGATCAGTTACAACAACTGCTCGCCACCCGCACCTCCCTTGATGCTCTTCAGCAGCGCCTGAGCGTGCTCGAACGTCAGCCCGCGCCTGGCGTGCCACCCGCTCAGGACAACGCGCCGCTGCCGCTGGACGCCGTCATTCTCGCAGCGCCCACCCAAGGCCCCGAGCTGATCTGGGATCTGCCCGACGACACGCCGCAGTCCGCACCGACCGTTGAGCCCGTCATACCGGCCCGCCCATCATTACCTCCGGCACAGCCCAATCTGCTGGACACTGCAATCAACCGCGCCAAAGACTGGTTACTGGGCGGCAATACCGTATTGCGGGTCGGCGTGGTCGTGCTGTTTCTCGGCCTGGCTTTTCTGCTGCGTTACGCCACCGAAGGGATGGTGGTGCCGATCGAAGCTCGATATGCCTGGGTGGCCGCCAGCGCGTTGGCGTTGCTGGGGCTTGGCTGGTGGCTGCGACTGCGCAACGGGCCTTATGCCCTGATGTTGCAAGGCGCAGGCATCGGCGTCCTGTATCTGACCGTGTTTGCGGCGATGAAACTGCACGCCCTGCTGGACCCTGCACCGGGCTTTGTCCTGCTGGTGGCAATCACCACCTTCTCGGCCATTCTCGCGCTGACCCAGAATTCCCTGGCACTGGCCTGCGCTGGCGCGCTCGGCGGATTTGCGGCACCGCTTCTGGCCTCGACCGGGGAAGGCAGCCATGTTTCGCTGTTCAGTTATTTCGCCCTGCTCAACGCAGGCATCATCGCCATTGCCTGGTTCAAGGCCTGGCGCATCCTCAACCTGATCGGCTTCTTCGGCACGTTCGGCATCGGCTTTGCCTGGGGCATCAGGGCCTACACGCCCGAGCTGTTCTGGAGCACCGAACCGTTCTTGATTCTGTTTTTCCTGATGTACCTGGCCATCGGCCTGTTGTTCGCCCGCCGCACGCTACTGGAGCTCGGCGACCCGCCGCCAGACGAGACCCGCAAAAACCTGCTGCGCTGGTCGGCACGTCAGGGCGATTACGTCGACGGCACGCTGCTGTTCGGCATGCCTATTGTCGGGTTCGGCCTGCAATACGCGCTGGTTGAGCACCTGGAGCTGGGTGCCGCCTTCAGTGCGCTTGCACTGGGCCTGATCTACATGGGGCTGGCGCGCTGGCTGACCACGCGCGCGCCTGCTCGCACCGTATTACTGATGGAAACCTGTCTGGCGCTGGGCGTGGTGTTTGCCACCCTGGCGATCCCGTTGGGCCTTGGTTCGCAATGGACCACCAGCGCCTGGGCCGTGGAAGGCGCAGCGGTGTTCTGGCTGGGCTTGCGTCAGCAGCGCCGGCTGGCACAGGTTTTCGGCCTGCTGTTGCAACTGGGCGCCAGCGCGATTCTGCTCAGTGACGCTGGCGCCGACAGGTCGGCACAGGTCTTTGCCGGCGACTACTGGACGCCGATGATCCTGGCCATCGCGGCGCTGGTCAGCGCCTGGTGCGTGTTCCACTTCAACTCCCTGACCCTTATCGATCCCCAACGCGCCAGAACACTGCTGGTCATATGGGGCGCACTCTGGTGGCTGGTTTCACTGGTCATTGCGGTCGATCTGCACGCGCCAGTGCCTCACCATACGTCTGCACTGCTGATCGCTACCGCCCTCAGCGTGGCGCTCTGGGCAGCAATCGCCGGACGCCTGCGCTGGGCGGATCTCGCCACCCTGTGCAGCGTACTGACGCCCGTTTGCGCACCCTTGCTGCTGCTCTCGCTCGACAAGCATGACAATCCGGCAGCGAGCGGAGGCTGGCTGGCCTGGAGCGCGGTGTTCATTGTGCATCTGCTGACCCTGCGCCACCTGAGGGACCTACAGTCCATCCGCGCAAAACGTGTCGCCCACACGGCTGGCTGCCTGTTGTTGCTCTGCTTGCTGGCGCTGGAGCTGCGCTTCGGCCTGCTGCAAGTGTCCGAGTATTACAACGCATGGCGCTGGCTGGGCTGGGCGATCCTGCCAAGCCTGTTCCTGCTGGCGATGAGTTCCGGCCGTGAGTGGCCGTGGCCCGTGAAAGCCTGCCCTGAGGCTTATCATGTGGGGGCTGCCGCGCCGCTGGCGATCCTGATGCTGGCGTGGTTCTGGCTGGCGAACATCTTCAGCGATGGCGCGGCCGATCCGCTGCCTTACGTGCCGCTGCTCAACCCGCTGGAAACAGGCCTGCTGCTGTCACTGGCGGGCATCTGCCTGTGGATGCGCAAGTACCTGACACGCCGACGCAATCACACCCTGCTGCTGGCCGGTGCTTCGCTGTTCGCACTGGTCACGGCCATGGTCATGCGCACCGCCCATCATTGGGCCGATGTGCCGTGGTACAGCGAGGATCTGCTGGCGTCGATGCGCGTGCAGGCCGGGCTGTCGATCGTCTGGACGCTGATGGCGCTGGCCCTGATGATCGGCGGTCATGTGCGCGCCAACCGCGAGTTGTGGCTGGGCGGCGCAGCGTTGATCGGGGTGGTGGTCATCAAGCTGTTCTTCGTCGAACTGAGCAATCGCGGCGGCATGGAGCGCATCGTCTCGTTCATCGGAGTTGGCATTTTGCTACTGGTGGTGGGATATTTCGCACCCTTACCGCCGAAGCGTCCTGCACATAACGCTGGCGAAGACCTTGGCCCCGGCCCGAGCGCCGCGCCCGACACTCCATGAGGAAGCCGTTCTTGAGTCATCCTGTCATGAAAATCGCCGTGCTTGGCCTTGCCCTGTGTGCGGCGATAACCGCCAGCGCTCAAGACAAACCGGCAGATTTTGCCAGCCAGACGCCACTGACGCTTGGCGGCGAAGGGCCGTGGTATCGCATCGAATTGCCGCTCGCCGTGCAGTTGAATGCGCGACAGGCCGATCTCGGTGATGTGCGCGTGTTCAACGCCGAGGGTCAGCCGCAGGCCTACGCGATCACGCCGCGTCAGCCTGCACGCGAGCAAGAGCCCGCGCCGATCGAGGTCAAATGGTTCGCGCTGTACAGCACTCAGGAAGCAGGCGACGCGGTGCCCGTCATTCGCATCGAACGCTCCAGCAACGGCAGCGTGATCGAGGTCCAGCCGCAAAGCGATATCGAGGCTGGCGAAGAGGTGTTGCGTGGCTGGCTGCTGGACACCAGCGCCATCAAAGCACCGCTGGAACAGTTGATCATCGACTGGAGCACCGAGCGTGAAGGCTTTCAGCACTTCAGCATCGAGGCCAGCGATGACCTGCAGCACTGGCGCGACTGGGGCGAGGGGCAAGTGGCGCGCCTGTCGTTTGCCGACGAAGTGGTCGAGCAGCGCGAAGTCGGCCTGCCCGGTCAAAGCGCGCGCTATCTGCGCCTGCTATGGCGTGCGCCCCACAGCGCTCCGTTGTTGATCTCCGCGCATCTGCTGAGCGCCAGCAGCAACATTCCCACACCGCCACTGACCTGGTCGCCACCGGTCAAGGGCGCCGTCGAAAGCGCCAATGAGTATGTCTGGCAGTTACCGGCAGGCTTGCCGATAGCGCGCGTGAAAGTCGACATCGCCCAGCCCAACAGCCTCGCTCCGGCCGTTCTGTATGGCCGTGTCGATGCCAGACAGCCTTGGCAACCCATCAGCAGCGGCCTGTTGTATCGCTTGTCGCAGAACAACAGCGATGTCTTGCAGGATCAACTGCAACTGTCCGGGCGTGTTGTTCAGCAGCTCAAGCTGGTGGTGGATGACCGCGGTGGCGGGCTGGGCAGCGAGGCTCCGCAGTTGAGCGTGGCCGTGCCTGCGACCGAAGTGGTGTTTCTGGCACGCGGCAACGGGCCATTTACGCTGGCGGTGGGCAACCCGACGGTCAAGGCGGCGAACCTGTCGCTGGCGACCCTTATTCCCGATTTCAGCCCGGAAAAGCTCGCGTTGATCGGCACTGCGCAACCCGCCACGGCCGCTGTCGCCAACATGACGGCGGCACCGGCAGTGGCAGAGCAGAGCGTCGACTTCAAACGCATGGGGCTGTGGGCGATTCTGGTGGTGGGCGTGCTGTTTCTGGGCTGGATGGCAGTCAGCACCTTGCGTGCGTCGAAACGCTGAAACGCACGGCTCATCAGGGTCGGTTTGCCCGACATCTGAACTGAAACAGTCATCAGCCAGTCTGATAGCAGTATTACGTCGCCACTCGCGTTAAACTGCGCGGGTTTTCATACCCCCTATTTTCGGAGCTATCCATGTCCCGCGTCACACTGAGTCGTTACTTGATTGAGCAGACCCGCAGCAACAACACCCCTGCCGATCTGCGCTTCCTGATCGAAGTTGTGGCACGCGCATGCAAGGAAATCAGCCACGCCGTCTCCAAAGGCGCGCTGGGCGGTGTGCTGGGCAGCATGGGCACCGAGAACGTACAGGGCGAAGTGCAGAAAAAGCTCGACGTGATCTCCAACGAGATCCTGCTCGAAGCCAACGAATGGGGCGGTCACCTGGCCGGTATGGCGTCCGAAGAAATGGACAACGCCTACCAGATTCCGGGCAAATACCCGAAGGGCGCGTACCTGCTGGTGTTCGACCCGCTGGACGGCTCGTCGAACATCGACATCAATGCGCCAGTCGGCACCATCTTCTCGGTCCTGCGCTGCCCTAACCAGTACCTGACCCAGAACGAACCGCTGAACGAAAAAGCCTTCATGCAGCCCGGCACCGAGCAGGTGGCTGCCGGTTACGCGATCTACGGCCCGCAGACCATGCTGGTGCTGACTCTGGGTGACGGCGTCAAAGGCTTCACGCTGGACCGTGAAATGGGCAGTTTCGTGCTGACTCACGAAGACATCAAAATCCCTGAGGCCACTCAGGAATTTGCCATCAACATGTCCAACCAGCGTCACTGGGAAGCGCCGGTGCAGCGCTACGTGAACGAGTTGCTGGCCGGTGAAGACGGTCCGTTGAACAAGAATTACAACATGCGCTGGGTTGCCGCGATGGTCGGCGACGTGCATCGCATCCTGACCCGTGGCGGTCTGTTCATGTACCCGCGCGACAGCCGCGAGCCGTCAAAGCCGGGCAAGCTGCGCTTGATGTACGAAGCCAACCCGATGTCCTTCCTGGTCGAGCAGGCCGGCGGCGCGTCGACCGATGGCCACCAGCGTATTCTCGACATTCAGCCGGACGGCCTGCACCAGCGTGTGGCGGTGTATCTGGGTTCGAAACAGGAAGTCGAGCGCATTACGGCGTATCACAAAGAGTAAGCGCATCAGGTACTGCCTGAGGGGCGATTCGGCTCAGTCGAATCGCCAGCACGCCATAGAATGCTCGGCGGATGAGCATTCCGGCGACGCCAGCAGCGCAAGGCTGCGGGCCATGCAACGGCTACAGCGCACAAATCCTTTCCCGCTCCGGGAACCAGATCCCCTTTTTCTCTTCTAAGCTTGCGGTAATGCGCCAGCGCCAGACTGCTCTAGCTTGCACTGCGACGCGACCCCCTTCCGTTCAGGAGCTACATCCATGTCCTTGCGCTCTGTCGCGTTACTGTCGTTCTGCGTGCTGCTGGCTGCCTGCAGCAAGATCACTCAGGAAAACTATTCGAAGATTTCCGCCGGTATGCCGAAGGCTCAGGTCGAGTCCTTGCTGGGCAGCCCGACGGAGTGTTCCGGCGCACTGGGAATGTCCAGTTGCACATGGGGCGACCAGAACACCTTTATCAGCGTGCAATACGCGGCAGACAAGGTCGTACTGTTCTCGGGTCAGGGTCTGAAATAACCCATGATCAAGCTACTGGTTCGTTTTGGAATTTTTGTCATGGCCAGCTTTCTGGCCATCGGTTTCGCTCACTCGGCTGACAATCTGGAGCCGAAGACGGTGGATGGCGTCGACCTCAAGCAGTATCAGGGCACCTGGTACGAGATCGCCCGTTTGCCGATGTTCTTCCAGCGCAAATGCGCGCAGTCCGAAGCGCTGTACACGCTCAAGGGTGACGGCAACATGGCAGTCACCAACCGCTGCCGCACCCTCGAAGGCAAGTGGGAAGAAGCCACCGGCACCGCCTCGCCACAGGTTCCGGGCAAGACCGACAAGTTGTGGGTGGTGTTCGATAACTGGTTCTCACGTCTGTTACCGGGCGTAGCCAAGGGTGATTACTGGATTCTGGACGTCAGCGAAGGCTACCGCACGGCGGTGGTCGGCAACCCGGATCGCAAATACCTGTGGCTGCTGTCGCGTACACCGGTTGTGTCCCAGGCAGACAGGGAAAACATGCTGAGCAAAGCCCGCCAGCAGGGCTACGACACCACCCGCCTGATCTGGCGCGAGGATGATTCGAAGATCGGCAAGGGCGAGAAGTAAGCGGGTTTTGCTGCCGGTTCCCGGCAGTTCGCGAACAAGTTCGCTCCTACGGCCTTCGGCCAGAATCAAAAGCACGTGTGTATGATTATCGTGCTCACGCTCCGCGTGGGCACGCCGTTCCGGACGCTCTGCGTCCTATCCTGAGCATGCGGCGCGGCGCAGATCTGTGACGCGGAGCGTCACTCAAGGCATTCCCACGCTGGAGCGTGAGGAACGATAGGTGTCAGGGAGAACACCTATCGTGCCCATGCTCCGCGTGGGCATGCCGTTCCGGACGCTCTGCGTCCTCCCTTGCATCAGCCCAGCAATTCCCTCAGCACCTGCGCAAACGCTCGACTGCTCTGCTCTTCTGCGGCATGCCTTCCTTCGCGGATGACCCAGCGTCCATTCACCGCCACGTCGCGAATCTGCCGGTCGTTGCCAGCGAACAGCCAGCGGTTGAGAATGGCGTCGCCGGACGCCGTGGCGATGTACGGGTCGTTGCCATCCAGCACCAGCCAGTCGGCGCGCTGACCTGCTTGCAGTTTGCCAATCGGCTGGCCCAGCGCCTGCGCGCCACCGGTCAGCGCGGCGTCGTACAAGGTGCGGCCAACCATGGGCTGGTCACTCCGATACAACCGGTTGCGGCGTTGATCACGCAAACGCTGCCCGTACTCCAGCCAGCGCAGTTCTTCGACCACGCTGAGCGAAACGTGGCTGTCGGAGCCGATCCCCCAGCGTCCTCCCTGGGCGATGTAATCCACCGCAGGAAAGATCCCGTCTCCCAGATTCGCTTCGGTGGTCAGGCACAAACCTGCCACTGCGCCGCTCTGCGCCATCAACTGCACTTCATCCGCAGCGGCGTGGGTCGCGTGGACCAGGCACCAGCGGTTATCCACAGGGGTATTTTCGTACAGCCATTGCAGTGGGCGCCGACCGCTCCAGCTCAGGCAGTCATCGACTTCCTTTTGCTGCTCGGCAATATGGATGTGCACAGGACACTGCGGGTCGCTGGCCGCCAGCACTTCACTGATCTGCTGCGGAGTGACCGCGCGCAGCGAGTGAAAACACAGGCCAAGCTGCTGGGCTGGCTGAGCCGCCAGAACCGGTCGCAGACGAGCCTGCAACTCCAGATAACTGTCGGTGCTGTGGATAAACCGGCGCTGGCCCTCGTTCGGCGCCAGCCCGCCAAACCCGGAATGGCTGTAAAGCACTGGCAGCAAGGTCAGACCGATACCCGTCGCGCTCGCCGCCTGGCTGATCTGCACGGCCAGTTCGGCAGGGTCCGCGTAGGGCTTGCCGTCCAGGTCCTGATGCACGTAATGAAACTCGGCCACCGAGGTGTAACCGCCCTTGAGCATCTCGATGTACAGCTGACGCGCGATCACACCCAATTGTTGCGGGCTGATACGCCCGACAAGGCGGTACATCAAATCACGCCAGGTCCAGAAACTGTCGTTGGGATTACCCGCGACCTCAGCCAGCCCGGCCATCGCCCGCTGGAACGCATGAGAGTGCAGATTCGGCATGCCAGGCAGCAACGGCCCGCTGACCACTTCGGCACCCTGACGGTCTGCATTGGCTTCAACGCGGGTCAACACACCTTCCTGGCTGACCTCCAGACGCACATTGCTGGCCCAGCCGTCGGGGAGTAACGCACGCTCGGCAAAGAAGGCTGACATTGACTTCACACCTCATCACTGTAATTTGTATATACATATACAGACGTTCAAGCGACGGGTAAACCGTCCACATGCTTGCCGTGTACCGGGTTAATGGTTAGCGTTGGCCCTGTGCTGTATCTGAACCCTCTCGAACAAGGACTCACCCGTGTCGACTCCGCCCGCCGCTTCTCCCCTGGCAGCCCAGATGGGCGACAGTCCCGCACCCTTGTACGCCCGCGTCAAACACATGATCGCTCTGCAGATTCAGAACGGCACCTGGCCGCCGCACCATCGTGTGCCGTCGGAAAGCGAGCTGGTGACGCAACTGGGCTTCAGTCGCATGACCATCAACCGGGCGCTGCGCGAGCTGACCGCCGAAGGTCTGCTGGTGCGCATGCAGGGCGTCGGCACGTTTGTCGCTGAGCCTAAGAGCCAGTCGGCGCTGTTCGAAGTGCATAACATCGCTGACGAGATCGCCGCTCGCGGTCATCGTCATACCTGCAAGGTCATGGTGCTGAAAGAGGAAGCCGCAGGCTCGGAGCGCGCCCTGGCGCTGGACATGCGTGAAGGCCAGAAGGTGTTTCATTCGCTGATCGTGCATTTCGAGAATGACATTCCGGTGCAGATCGAAGACCGTTTCGTGAATGCCCAGGTCGCACCGGATTACCTCAAGCAAGACTTCACCCTGCAGACGCCATACGCCTATTTGTCACAAGTCGCTCCGCTGACCGAGGGCGAGCATGTGGTTGAAGCGATTCTCGCTGAAGCCGATGAATGCAGGCTGTTGCAGATCGACGCTGGCGAGCCCTGCCTGCTGATTCGCCGTCGTACCTGGTCCGGTCGCCAGCCGGTGACGGCCGCGCGCCTGATCCACCCCGGCTCCCGCCATCGCCTGGAAGGACGCTTTACCAAATGAGTCAGACCCGCATCCTGCGCGCCGCAGACTACCCGAGCATGCCATGGAAGAACGGCGGCGGCAGCACCCAGGAAATAGCTCGCGATGCAGGTCAGGACCTGGACGGTTTCGGCTGGCGCCTGTCGATTGCCGACATAGAAACCTCGGGGGGTTTCTCGGTGTTTGCCGGTTACCAGCGCATCATCACCGTGCTGCAGGGTGCGGGCATGACCCTGACAGTGGACGGCCTCCCCAGCCGCCCACTGTTACCTTGCGATCCGTTTGCCTTCAGTGGCGACAGCGAGGTCAGCTGCACCCTGCTCGACGGGCCGATTCGCGACTTCAACCTGATCTATGCGCCACACCGCTATACTGCGCGCCTGCACTGGATCGATGTAAGCCAGACGCAACGGCTGTTCAGTTCAGCCAGCACTTTTGTGGTGTTCAGCATGGCCGAGCAGGTGGCAATCAGCTTCAAAGGTCAGGTGTGGGAAGTCCTCGGCACACACGATTGTGCGCTGGTCGATAACACCGACGGCCTGCTGGAGATCGAACTGCAAGCACCCCGCGTCAGCCGTTGCTGCCTGATCGAGCTCGCGGCTACAGGCCAGTAAGCGCATGCCTGGCACCACAACAAAAACAGCTTTCCGTTTCAAGGACGACCATGACTCAAGTTCCACACCGGGAAACGCCTCGCGCTATCGCCATTCTCGCCAGCTTTCTCGCCTCTGAATCAGCGGGCGGCATCATCCTGATGGCGGCGGCGCTGGCCGCGTTGATCGTCGCCAACTCACCGCTTTCTGCCGGTTACTTCTCGATTCTGCACAGCGTCTGGCTGGGTCTGTCGGTCGAGCTGTGGATCAACGACGGGCTGATGGCGATCTTCTTCCTGATGGTCGGCCTGGAGATCAAGCGCGAAGTGCTGGCCGGTGGCCTGGCAACCTGGGGTCAGCGTGCCCTGCCCGGCTTTGCTGCGGCGGGCGGCATGCTGGTGCCGGCGCTGATCTACATCGCGATCAATTGGGGCAATCCGCAGACGATCAGTGGCTGGGCGATCCCGGCGGCCACCGACATCGCCTTCGCCCTCGGCGTGCTGTCGCTGTTGGGCAATCGGGTGCCGACCTCGCTGAAGGTCTTCCTGGCCGCGCTGGCGATCCTCGACGATCTGGGCGCCGTGACCATCATCGCGTTCTTCTACAGCTCCGGTCTGAACCTGCCGATGCTCGCTGCCGCATTCGCGACCCTGGCCGTGTTGATCGCGCTGAACCGTCTGAACGTGCGCCGCCTGCTGCCGTATCTGCTGCTCGGCGCACTGCTGTGGTTCTTCGTCCTGCAGTCCGGCGTCCACGCGACGCTGGCCGGTGTTGCATTGGCGTTGTGCATCCCGCTGGGCAAGCCCGAAGAGGAAGCCCGCTCGCCGCTGCTGTTTCTCGAAGAAAAGATGCATTACTGGGTGGCCTTCGCGGTGGTGCCGATCTTCGGCTTTGCCAATGCGGGCGTGTCGCTGTCCGGCATTACCTTGGGCAACCTGGTCGATCCGGTGCCGCTGGGTGTGGCGCTGGGGCTGTTCGTCGGCAAGCAGATCGGCGTCTTCCTCGCCGCCGTTCTGGCGATTCGTGCCGGGCTGGCGACCTTGCCGGAAGGCAGCAACTGGGTGCAGCTGTACGGCGTGGCGATCC
The DNA here is from genome assembly GCF_023278085.1 of Pseudomonas syringae. Lineage (NCBI taxonomy): Bacteria > Pseudomonadati > Pseudomonadota > Gammaproteobacteria > Pseudomonadales > Pseudomonadaceae > Pseudomonas > Pseudomonas syringae. Next base: position 4,990,827 of record NZ_CP066265.1, read on the forward strand.
TGTGCGGCATCGGTTTCACCATGAGCCTGTTCATCGGCAACCTGGCGTTCCCCGGCGCGCAACACCTGATCGACGAGGTGAAGGTCGGCGTACTGATCGGCTCGGGCCTGGCAGCCATTGGCGGAATTATGCTGCTGCGCAGCCGTTTCAGTCGGCGCTGAAAAAATATTTTCAAATCACTGCATCCAGATCGGTTCCTCGCGGGTAGTACAGTCAGCAGCCACTTCGAGTTGCTGAGCGCGGTCTAACTATCTGGAGATTTCTGCATGAACGCAAAACGCTTGCTCTGCCTTGCTGGTACTACCCTGGCTTTCACTTGCCTGTCGTCCGTTGCCATGGCTCAGACCGACCTTCCCGAAAGCGTCCGTGTGCCGGCCGGTAACAAGGTCAGCATGCAGACCACCGGAGTGGGCGAGATCACCTACGAGTGCCGCGCCAAAGCCAACATGCCCAATGAAATGGAATGGGCGTTCGTCGGCCCCAAAGCCGTGCTCAATGACAAGAGCGGCAAACAGGTCGGCACCTACTACGGTCCGCCTGCCACTTGGGAAGCCAAAGACGGCTCCAAGCTGACCGGCACTCAGGTTGCCGTGGCCCCTTCGAGCGCTGGCAACCTGCCTTATCAACTGGTCAAGGCCAACCCGGCTGAAGGCAAGGGTGCGATGACCGGCGTGACGTACATTCAGCGTGTAGCCCTGAAAGGCGGCGTGGCCCCGGCCAAAGCCTGCGCAGAAAGCAACAAGGGCGCCAAAGAAGTGGTCAAGTATCAGGCTGACTACCTGTTCTGGACCGCGAGCTGATCGCCACCATTAAGCAGGTGACCGCGCAAGCAGTGAGCTATGCTGCTGCGCGGGAGCCTCGTGATATCAGCGAGGCAGCAGTCTTCCATTGATGGCGGATCATCTTGTCTTCGCACGAATCTCTCTTTGATTATGAAGCTACGTTGCAGGCCTGCGCTCGCGGTGAGAAGCAGGCCCTGCAACGTCTTTATCAACAGGAAAGCGCGCGGTTGCTTGGCGTTGCCCAGCGCCTGGTGCGTGACAGCGCATTGGCCGAGGACATCGTGCACGACGCCTTCCTGAAGATCTGGACCCACGCGGCCAGCTTCGACGCCTCACGCGGCTCGGCACGTGGCTGGATCTTCAGCGTGACCCGGCACCTGGCGCTCAACACGTTGCGCAACACGGCCCGCGAAGTGCGTGTCGACGATGATGACAACGAAGATCATCACGAGCAGGCGACGCTGGAAGGCTGGCAGGAAGTCGGGGATGCCTTCGATTGGCGGGTCAATCCAGGACGGATTACTGCATGCATGGAGCAACTGGAACCGGTAAGACGAAACTGCGTTTTTCACGCTTACGTGGACGGTTATTCGCATCAGGAAATCGCGCAGAAAATCGGCGCGCCATTGGGTACGGTCAAAGCCTGGATCAAGCGCAGCCTGACGGCTTTGCGGGAGTGCATGGGATGAACCGGCCTTTAGACGACAACATTCATGAGCTGGCGGGCGAGTATGTACTCGGCACCCTGTCGGCGCAGGAACGGCTCGACGTACAGCGTCGCCTGTCCCGCGAGCCCGACTTGCAGGCCGCCATCGACGCCTGGGAGCAGCGCCTGTTGCCCCTGACCGAACTGGCCGAACCGGTCACGCCATCGCCCGGCCTGTGGGAGCGCATCGAACGCAACCTGCTGGAGATGACCGCGCCCGCTAAACCGGCACAACGGCAGCGCGTGCGCTGGTGGGACAATCTGTCGGTCTGGCGTGGGCTGGCCGGGGCCGGACTGGCCGCATCGCTGGTGCTGGGCATGACCTTGCTGACCCGCGCACCTGCGCAGCCTGCCTACCTGGTGGTGCTGGTCGGGCCGCAGGACAAGTCGCCGGGCTGGGTGGTGCAGGCCAGCAATTCGCAGGAACTGCAGCTTATTCCGCTGAGCGTGGTTGAAGTGCCGGCAGACAAGGCGCTGGAGTTCTGGACCAAGGGTGACGACTGGCAAGGTCCGGTTTCGCTCGGCCTGGTCAAACCGGGGCAAAGCCTCAATATCCCGCTGGACAAACTGCCACCGCTACAAGCCAATCAGTTGTTCGAGCTGACCCTGGAAAAATCCACCGGCTCGCCAATCGGCAAACCGACCGGCCCGATTCAGTTCATCGGGCGGGCGGTGAAAGTAATCTGACGCAGGCCGATATCACTTTTTGGAGCAGTGGTCCTGCTGCAAAAGGTTGGCCTGAGTCAGGTTGCAATCTGCCGGTACGCTGCGCGTCAGCCAGACATTCCCGCCGATGGTCGAGCCCTTGCCAATGGTGATGCGGCCCAGAATGGTCGCTCCGGCATAGATCACCACGTCGTCTTCGACGATCGGATGCCGTGCATGACCCTTCTGCAACTGACCGTCCTCGTCCGAGGGGAAACGCTTGGCGCCAAGCGTCACGGCCTGATAGATACGCACTCGCTCGCCGATGATCGCCGTCTCGCCAATCACCACGCCCGTCCCGTGGTCGATAAAGAAGCTCTTGCCGATCTGCGCGCCGGGGTGAATATCGATGCCGGTCGCCGAGTGGGCAATTTCCGAGCTGATGCGCGCCAGCAGCGGTAAACCGGCCCGATACAGGTGGTGCGCCAGACGATGATGGATCACCGCCAGAATGCCTGGGTAGCAGAGCAGCACTTCATCGACACTGCGCGCCGCCGGATCGCCGTGGTAGGCGGCCAGTACGTCGCTGTCCAGCAACAGACGAATGCCCGGCAATGCGGTGGCGAAATCCTGAATCAGCTCAAGCGCCTGTGCGTCGATGCCCTTGAGGTCCGCACCCTGCTGGTGGGCCACATAGCGCAATTCAAGCCGGGCCTGGGCCAGCAGCGCGTTGAGTGCTACATCCAGAGTGTGGCCGACATAAAAGTCCTCGCTCTCTTCGCGAAGGTCTACCGGCCCCAGCCGCATCGGAAACAGCGCGCCGCTCAGAGCCTCGAGAATATCGCCCATGGCAGCACGCGATGGCAGCTCGCGCCCGCCGTGCTCACCACTGACGCGCCGGTTGCGCGCCCGCCAGTCTTCACGCGCGGCGCGCAACTGGCTGACGATCCGCTGCAACTGCCAATGGCTGGAACGGCCGTCGGCGGAGGCTTCTGGAATATCGCTCACGCTGATCTCTCCTTGATACAAAGGGTGTCGACCGACAGTGACGGCCGTTGATGTCCTCACTCTACGGCAAACATTCAAGCGCAAAGAACAACAATTTATGTAGGAGCAGGCTGATCAGGTTATACACACAGAGAAGTTGCCGTGCAGGAAACGTCTGCCTATAGTCCGGTGACTCTTTACACGGCCTATTTATCACCATGATCAAACATCAGCTCGCTCGCTTCAATCGCCTGGACCTGATCAGCGCGCCGACGGCTCTGGAGAAACTCGAACGCCTGTCGGCCTGGGCAGACCGCGATATCTACATCAAGCGCGATGACACCACGACTCTGGCGCTGGGCGGCAACAAGGTCCGCAAGCTTGAATACCTGGCCGCCGACGCGCTGGCCCAGGGTGCCGACACACTGATTACTGCCGGTGCGATCCAGTCCAACCATGTGCGCCAGACCGCTGCGCTGGCTGCGCGGCTGGGCATGGGTTGCGTGGCGCTGCTGGAAAACCCCATCGGCACCGAAGACCCCAACTACCTGCACAACGGCAACCGCCTGCTGCTGGAGCTGTTCGATGCCCGGGTAGAGCTGGTCGAAAACCTCGACAACGCCGACGAGCAACTGCACGCACTCGCTGCACGTCTGCGCTCCAGTGGCAAAACTCCTTATCTGGTACCGATTGGTGGCTCCAGCCCGATCGGCGCCTTGGGCTACGTGCGCGCCGGGCTGGAACTGGCCGAGCAGATCAAGCAGACCGGCATCGATTTCGCTGCCGTCGTTCTGGCGTCCGGCAGCGCTGGCACGCACAGCGGGCTGGCGTTGGCGCTGGCCCATGAACTGCCGCAACTGCCGGTCGTCGGCGTAACGGTGTCGCGCAGTGAAGAAGCCCAGTTGCCCAAGGTGCAAGGCCTGGCCGAGCGCACCGCAGAACTGTTGAACGTTGCGCTGCCGGAGAGCTTCAAAGTCGAGTTGTGGGACGAATATTTCGCCCCACGCTATGGCGAGCCGAACGCCGGCACGCTGTCTGCGATAAAACTGGTGGCGAGCCATGAAGGCCTGTTGCTCGACCCGGTTTACACGGGCAAAGCCATGTCCGGCTTGCTGGATGGCATCGGGCGTCAGCGCTTCAATGACGGTCCGTTGATTTTCCTGCACACCGGTGGCGCGCCTGCACTGTTTGCCTACCCGGACGCATTCAGTCACTGACCGTTCTGTTATGCCAAAGTCGGGCAAAAATTGCTTTTTTAGTTATTTTTCTTCATAAGCAGATGGCGATATAGTCGCGCCCGGCAGCGTGCGTCAATTGCCGTAACTGCTTGAAAAAAAAGCTGATCAGTCAGCACCAAGTCGCTTCGGTCCGGTCAGAAATGATCAGACACCTCCATACCAACAGGGGCTCGCATGAACATTTCCGCTATTCGTCGCACGTTTCTCTTCTCGGCACTGGGTTTGATGCTCGGTTCCGGTATTGCTGGACAAGCCATGGCTGGCGAGCAACTGCAGAAAATCAAGGATAGCGGCACACTGAACGTGGGCCTCGAGGGCACTTATCCGCCGTTCAGCTTCGTGGACGAAAGCGGCAAGCTGACCGGCTTTGAAGTCGAGCTCTCTGAAGCGCTGGCCAAGGAGCTGGGCGTGAGAGCCAAGGTGCAACCGTCCAAGTGGGACGGCATTCTGGCGGCACTGGACTCCAAGCGACTCGACGTGGTGATCAACCAGGTCACGATCTCTGACGAGCGCAAGAAAAAGTATGACTTCTCCGAGCCCTACACCGTTTCCGGTATTCAGGCACTGGCGCTGAAGAAAAACGCAGACACCATCAAGACGGCTCAGGACCTGACTGGCAAGAAAGTCGGCGTGGGTCTGGGCACTAACTACGAGCAATGGCTCAAGGCAAACGTACCGGGTGCGGTCGTCAGAACTTACGAAGATGATCCCACCAAAATCCAGGACCTGAGCGTAGGCCGTATCGACGCGATCCTCGTTGACCGACTGGCAGCTCTGGAAATCGCAGCCAAGACCAAAGGCAAGCTGGCGCCCGCTGGCGATGCGTTCTCCCGTCAGGAGTCCGGCATTGCCTTGCGCAAAGGTGAGCCGGAACTGCAGTCAGCAATCAACCAGGCCCTCGACAAGCTGCGAGCCGATGGCACGCTGGAAAAGCTGTCGAAGAAGTACTTCAACGCTGACGTCACCAAATGATCGAAGAGAGCCTGCAGCTCGCGCTGGACTCTGCGCCCTTTCTGCTCAAGGGCGCGTATTACACGGTATTCCTCAGCCTGGGCGGTATGTTCTTCGGGTTGGTGCTGGGCTTCGGCCTGGCGCTGATGCGGCTGTCGCGTTTCAAGCCAGTGAACTGGCTGGCGCGGATCTACGTGTCGTTCTTTCGCGGCACGCCGTTGCTGGTGCAGCTGTTCCTGATCTATTACGGCCTGCCGGAACTGGGCATCGAGCTTGATCCGCTGACCGCAGCATTGATCGGCTTTTCGCTGAACATGGCCGCTTACGCCTGCGAAATCCTCCGCGCCGCCATAGGTTCCATCGAGCGCGGCCAGTGGGAAGCGGCCGCCAGCATCGGTATGACCCGCTGGCAGACCATGCGCCGGGCGATCCTCCCGCAGGCAGCCCGCACCGCGTTGCCACCGCTGGGCAACAGCTTCATTTCGCTGGTCAAGGATACCGCGCTGGCAGCCACCATCCAGGTGCCCGAGCTGTTCCGCCAGGCGCAGTTGATCACCGCACGCACCTTCGAAATTTTCACCATGTACCTGGCCGCCGCACTGATCTACTGGATCCTTGCCACTGCGCTTTCGTACCTGCAAAACAGGCTCGAAGCGAGGGTCAACCGGCATGATCTGGAGTCCTGACGCATGATCGTGGTTGAAAAACTCACCAAGGAATTCAAAGGCAATCAGGTGCTCAAGGGCATCGATCTGCGCATTGAGGCCGGCGAAGTCGTCGCCATCATCGGCCCCAGCGGCTCGGGCAAGACCACCTTGTTGCGCTGCCTGAACCTGCTGGAAACACCCACCAGCGGCAGGATCAAGGTGGGAGACATCGAGATCGACGGCACGCGATCGATCAATCAGCAGCAAGGCCTGATTCGTCAGTTGCGGCAGCAGGTCGGGTTCGTGTTTCAGAATTTCAACCTGTTTCCGCATCGCACTGCGCTGGAGAACGTGATCGAAGGCCCGCTGGTGGTCAAGAAAGTCGCTCGCGAAGCCGCAGAGGCGCTGGGTCGGCAGTTACTGGCCAAGGTCGGCCTGACCGGCAAAGAAGACGCCTATCCGCGTCGCCTTTCCGGCGGGCAGCAGCAGCGTGTGGCGATTGCCCGGGCGCTGGCGATGGAGCCGCAAGTCATTCTGTTCGACGAACCCACCTCGGCGCTGGACCCGGAACTGGTCGGCGAAGTGTTGACCACCATCCGCGCGCTGGCAGAAGAAAACCGCACGCTGGTGATCGTCACCCACGAGATGAGCTTTGCTCGAGAGGTCGCCAACCGGGTGATCTTTATCGACAAAGGTGTGATCGTGGAACAAGGCGAAGCCAAAGCCCTGTTTGCCAATCCACAGGAAGAACGTACCCGGCAGTTTCTGGAACGCACTCGAACCTGATCCCGCATTCCCCTCACAAAAAGCAGCCCCGATTCATCGGCGCTGCTTTTTTCTTACGCTTCAGAAAGGTTTGATCGTTCAGGATCCTTGCTGAATTCCTACGAAATTTTCAGAAAACTCATCGACGGCATGGGTGCCATGACGTGCGGATGACCCGTGCCCGGAAGTTGACACACCCGCCGGATTGTAGCCTGTTCCGGCCTTTCCGCTGTAAGCGAAGGCTCGTCACTCATGACGCTTTGTAGTAGGACAGCAGTTTGTCTGTGGGTAAACAGTTCTAAATATAATGTGTAGGAAGTATCCGTTTTTTCAGTAAACCGACATTAAGCCGACCTTGTACATTGACAAGCGTACGCAAAGCACATTAGCTCACTCTAACTACTCATTTTACACACCGCTAAAACTTCAAGATTAAAACTCTAACAGTTTGTAATGTTTGCCATGACTTGGACATTTAAGGTACTTATCTCGATGCCTTAATCGGGCTTTATTTTATTTAACATGGCAACTTATTACGATTCTTTACTTGAACTATTGATTATCAGGAGCACCTGGACATGAGTCAAAAAACCTGCAAAAGCGCCTCATCTGAACTGCTGCCCCCTTCCATACCGCAGGCTAGCCGGCATGGCATTGGCGTACGTAACGCATCCAACCTCATGGTTCATATCGAGCCGTACCGCGATATGGACGAAGGCGACCTTATTGAACTCTTCTGGGACGGCTGTTACGTGGCGTCAAAAATATTAACGGCATCCGACATCCGCAACGCTATTGTCCTACGCGTGCCAGAAAGCTTTCTTCAAAATGGTAAGGCGCGAACTTACTATCGGATCATGAAGATTGGCGGGATACCTGTGACCTCGCCATGCCGCAAACTATGGGTCAAGTTGAATGCACCTGGCGGCGGACTGGTCAGCGTCAATACAGAAGAAAATCAGGGCCTGGCACCGCTGCACGTAGCGCCTTCGGTAGTACGCTGCGGATTGTCCCGAAGGCATCTGGATGGAGGTTTGCCAATGGCTATCGAGCCCTACCTGAACATGGCCGCCCATGACGAGATCACTGTGCGCTGGGGTGATGTGCGCATGGACCTGCCGCCGCTGACTGCCGAAGACGTGGGTGAGCCTGTCGATCTGGTCATACCCCCGGCACTGATCATGGAAGGCGGCGGCGAACAGCAACTGGAAGCGACTTACTGCATTATCGATCGGGTCGGAAACAACTCGCTGTGGGCGCCCCCACGGGAAATAAGAATCCAGCCGCTGGGCGACGCGAGCTTCTGAATACATCCGTTACGTAAAACCAGGCGCTGAATCGACGGAGGGTGAATGCCGTCTATGCTTATTCCAAAAAGCACGTTTTAAAAACGTTGATACACGCTTAGGGTATATACACCGGACCACCGGACATCGTGATTTTCCCAGCCGCATTCACTGCGGTCTATTTCTACGAGGTTCCGATGGTCCCTTTCACAACCACCCCTGTGGATAAGCCCAGGGCTGCATCGATTGCCGGTGAGCGACGCGAGTCTGACCCCGCTAACGTAACGGCCCACACCGTCACGGCTTCACAAGAGCCAGACGTTGCTCCCCGACTGTTACCGGCCACGGTGTTGCAAAACGATGCCGAGGCCATTGCAGCCGCACATCAACTGGCAGCAGCAGCGCGGCTCAACGCCGCCAATCGTGATCAGCAACGTGCGTTGCCATGGGCTGAAATCGAACACTTCACCCGTAGCGGTCTGGGCAGTATTTCCATCCCGCGTGCCTATGGCGGCCCCCAGGTGTCATTCGTCACGGTGGCAGACGTCTTCAGGATCATCTCCGCTGCCGACCCGGCGCTGGGCCAGATCCCGCAAAACCAGTTCGGCATTCTGCACCTGTTGCAAAGCAGTGCCACCGAGCAGCAGAAACGAACGTTGTTCCAAAGCGTGCTGGACGGCTGGCGGATCGGCAATGCCGGACCTGAACGCGGCACCAGAAATACCCTGGAACTCAAGGCGCGAATCACCGCCGACGGCGACCGCCTGATCATCAACGGCCAGAAGTTCTACTCCACCGGCGCACTGTTTGCGCACTGGGTTGCGGTCAAGGCACTGGATGACCAGGGCCGGCAGATCATGGCTTTCGTCAAACGCGGCACACCGGGGCTGCGCATTGTCGACGACTGGTCAGGCTTCGGGCAGCGCACCACCGCGAGCGGCACCGTATTGCTCGACAACGTGCCTGTGGACGCCGGGCAGGTAGTGGATAACTGGCGCCTGGCGCTGACGCCGAACATTCAGGGCGCTGTGTCGCAACTGATTCAGGCGGCGATCGATGCGGGCATTGCACGCGGCGCCATCGATGATGCGATTGCCTTCGTTCGCGAGAAATCCCGGCCGTGGATTGATGCCAACGTCGAGCGCGCCAGCGACGACCTGTATGTGATCGCCGACATCGGCAAGCTGAAGCTCGAACTGCACGCTGCCGAAGCCCTGTTGCGAAAAGCGGGTCAGGAGCTGGACGAGATAAACGCGGCACCCATTGACGAACAATCTGCAGCCCGCGCGTCAATCGCTGTGGCGCGCGCCAAGGTGTTGACCACCGAAATATCCCTGCTGGCCAGCGAAAAGCTGTTCGAACTGGCAGGCAGCCGCGCGACCCTGGCCGAGTTCAACCTCGACCGCCACTGGCGTAACGCCCGCGTCCACACCTTGCATGACCCGGTGCGCTGGAAATACCACGCGGTCGGCACCTGGCATTTGAACGGCACCCTGCCCGCTCGCCATTCCTGGATCTGAACCAGACCACTGGAGCACACTTTTCATGAGTTTCAACCCACACGCGCGCGACCACGCAGCGCTGATTACCAGTGATGCTCAGGCCCTGCATGTGGCGAGCGAGCTGGCGCTGCATTTCAAGGCCGAAAGCGCCCTGCGCGACCGCGAGCGCCGCCTGCCTCATGCCGAACTCGACCTGTTCAGCCAATCCGGTTTATGGGGCATCAGCGTGCCCAAAGCCTTTGGCGGCGCAGGTGTTTCAAACGTAACGCTGGCCAGGGTTATCCAGCTGATTTCAGAAGCCGACGGCTCGCTGGGGCAAATTCCGCAAAACCATTTTTACGCCCTTGAAGTGCTGCGCGTGAACGGCAGCCCGCAGCAGCAGGCGCGGCTGTATGCCGAAGCGCTCGCCGGTCGGCGCTTCGGTAACGCGCTGGCTGAACTGGGGACCAAAACCGCGCACGACCGCACCACTCGCCTGACACGGGACGGTGACGGTTATCGCATCAACGGCCGCAAGTTCTATGCGACCGGCGCGCTGTACGCACAGCGCATTCCTACGTCGGTAATTGACGACGCTGGCGTGCAGCAACTGGTGTTCGTGCCGCACGACAGCGAAGGGCTGGAGGTTATCGATGACTGGAGCGGCTTCGGCCAGCGCACCACTGGCAGCGGCTCGGTGGTCTTCGACAACGTATACGTCAGCGCTGAAGAGGTGGTGCCGTTCCAGAGCGCTTTCGAGCGCCCGACCACCGTGGGCCCGCTCGCGCAGATTCTCCATGCGGCCATCGACACCGGCATCGCCCGCGCAGCGTTTGAGGACGGTCTGATCTTCGTCCGCACCCGCACCCGGCCATGGATCGATTCAGGCATCGAGAAAGCCGTGGATGACCCGCTGACGCTGCACAGCTTCGGCAGGCTCGGTATTCGCCTGCACGCTGCCGAAGCGCTGCTGGAACGCGCCGGTGAGTTTCTCGACGTCGCCCAGGCCGACAGCAGCGCCGATAATGTGGCTGCGGCCTCCATCGCCGTTGCCGAAGCCCGCGCCATCAGTACAGAAATCTCTCTGGCAGCGGGCAGCACGCTGTTCGAACTGGCGGGCAGCCAGGCCACCCTCGCTGAACACGGACTCGATCGTCACTGGCGCAATGCTCGCGTGCACACGCTGCACGACCCGGTGCGCTGGAAGTTTCACGCCATCGGCAATTACTACCTGAATGACACCCATCCTCCGTTGCGGGGGACAATCTGATGGCGCGCAAAAAGATCCTGCTCAATGCGTTCAACATGAACTGCATCGGCCATATCAATCATGGTCTGTGGACCCACCCGCGTGACACCTCGACGCAATTCAACAGCCTGGAATACTGGACTGACCTGGCGAAACTGCTGGAACGCGGGCTGTTCGACGGCCTGTTCATTGCCGACATCGTGGGCGTGTATGACGTCTATCAGAACTCGCTGGACGTCACCCTCAAAGAAGCGATCCAGTTGCCGGTCAATGATCCGCTGCTGCTGGTTTCCGCCATGGCCGGTGTGACCCGGCACCTGGGGTTCGGTCTGACCGCCAACCTGACCTATGACGCGCCTTATCTGTTCGCCCGGCGCATGTCGACGCTCGACCATCTGAGCCGTGGCCGGGTGGGCTGGAACATTGTCACCGGTTATCTCGACAGCGCGGCGCGGGCCATGGGCCTGAGTGAGCAGAACGAACACGATCGCCGTTACGATCAGGCCGATGAATACCTGGAGGTGCTGTACAAGCTCTGGGAAGGCAGCTGGGAAAACGATGCCGTGATCAACGACCGCGAGCAGCGCGTTTACGCCCAGCCGGGCAAAGTCCACAAGGTCCGGCACAAGGGCGAGTTCTATCAGGTCGAGGGTTATCACCTCTGCGAACCGTCGCCGCAACGCACGCCGGTACTGTTTCAGGCTGGCAGTTCAGAGCGCGGCCTGCAGTTTGCCGGACAGAACGCCGAGTGCGTATTCATCAGCGGGCAGAACAAGGCAGCAACCCGCGAGCAGGTGGACAAGGTTCGCGCCAGCGCAGTGCAGGCCGGGCGCAACGCGGATGACATCAAGGTGTTCATGGGCCTCAACGTGATTGTCGCGACCACAGAAGCGCTGGCTCGCGAGAAACACGCCGAATACCGCCGCCATGCCAGCGCCGAAGCGGGCGTGGCGCACTTTGCGGCATCCACCGGTATCGATTTCGCCGAGTACGAACTGGACGAACCCATTCAGTACGTGAAAAACAACGCCATTCAATCGGCGACCAAAAACCTGAAAAACAACGACTGGACGCGCCGGAAACTGCTTGATCAGCACGCACTCGGTGGCCGCTACATCACGTTGATCGGCTCCGCTGAACAGGTCGCTGATGAGCTGGAATCCTGGATCGAGGAAACCGGTCTGGACGGCTTCAACCTGACTCGCATCGTCACGCCGGAAAGTTATGAGGACTTTATCGATCTGGTGATCCCGGAGCTGCAACGCCGTGGGTCGTACAAGACCTCTTACGAAGACGGCAGCCTGCGCAAAAAACTGTTTCCGGAGGGTACGGATCGTTTGCCGGAGCGGCATGCGGGCGCTGCTTTCAGAGCCTGACGCTCAGGCACCGCAGAATCAAGAGCGGACGCAGAGCGTCCAGAACGGTATTACCACGCAGAGCGTGGGAACGAGAATCAAAGGACCGCATTATGAGCAAAACCCTCGCTGCACTGGCCCTCGGCCTGTTGACCCTGACCGTTCACGCCGCCGATGCGCCCTTGAAGGTCGGCACCACGGCAGCCTTCGCCATACCGCTGGAAGCCGCGGTCGAAGAAGCCGGCAAGCAGGGCCTGAAGGTTGAGCTGGTCGAGTTCACCGACTGGATCGCGCCCAACGTCAGCCTTGCTGCGGGTGATATCGACGTGAACTACTTTCAGCACATTCCATTCCTGACCAACGCCAACGAGGCCGCCGGTTTCGGGCTGGTGCCTTACGCGCCAGGCATCATCAACAACGTCGGGCTGTACTCGAAAAAGTACAAAAGCTTCGACGAGCTGCCGAGCGGAGCCACTGTGGCTATCGCCAATGACCCGATTAACAGCGGGCGCGGCCTGCAACTGCTGGCCAAGGCCGGGCTGATCACCCTCAAGGAAGGTGTGGGCTACAAGGCCACCGAGGAAGACATCACGGCCAACCCGAAAAAACTCAAGCTCATTCAGGTCGAAGCCGTGCAATTGGTGCGAGCCTACGACGATGCCGATCTGGTGCAGGGCTACCCCGCCTACATCCGCCTGGCCAAGACCTTCCCTGCCGACTCGGCGATTCTGTTCGACGGCATGGATCACCCGGAGTACGTGATTCAGTTCGTGATCAAGCCTGATCACAAGGACGATCCACGCCTGGCCAGATTCGTCGACATCTACCAGCATTCGCCCGTGGTCCGCGCCGCGCTGGACAAGGTCAATGGCAAGCTCTACCAGGTGGGGTGGAAAGAATGACCGCCACCGCGCAACGGCACATTGATATCGCTGGCGCAGGTCAGTTGGCGCAACAGGCCGAGCTGCACCCGGAGTTGAACCGTGCCCATGTGCGCTTCATCAATCTGGGCAAGACCTACCCCGGCAAGCAGGGCCCCGTCGAAGCCCTGAGCGGTATCGACCTGGCCGTTCAGCGTGGCGAAATCTTCGGCATCATCGGCCGCAGCGGCGCGGGCAAATCCTCGCTGATTCGCACCATCAACCGCCTCGAGCAACCCAGTAGCGGTCGGGTGCTGATCGATCAGGTGGACATCGGTGAGTTCACTGAAGACAAGCTGGTGGCGCTGCGCCGACGCATCGGCATGATCTTCCAGCACTTCAATCTGATGTCGGCGAAGACCGTCTGGCAGAACGTCGAACTGCCGCTCAAGGTCGCCGGCGTGCCCAAGGAACAACGCGCGCGCAAGGTCATACAGTTGCTGGAACTGGTGGGTTTGCGGGACAAGCACACAGCGTATCCGGCGCAGTTGTCCGGCGGGCAGAAGCAGCGTGTCGGCATCGCCCGCGCACTGGTTCACGACCCGGCGATTCTGCTGTGCGATGAGGCGACTTCAGCGCTGGACCCGGAGACCACCCAGTCGATCCTCGGTCTGCTGCGCGAGATCAACCAGCGCCTGGGCCTGACCATCGTGTTGATCACTCACGAAATGGCGGTCATTCGCGATATCTGCCATCGCGTGGTGGTGCTGGAACAGGGCCGGATCGTCGAGCAGGGGCCGGTCTGGCAGGTGTTCGGCGACCCGCAACACGAGGTCAGCAAAACCCTGCTCGCGCCCCTGCAACTCGGGCTGCCGAAAGAATGGGCCGAGCGTCTGAGCGATCAGCCTGAGCGACCGGATGCGGCCATTTTGCTGGATGTGCATTTCACCGGCGTGAGCAACGAAGGGCCGGATCTGGCCGCGCTGTTTGCGGCGCTTGGCGGCAAGGTGCAATTGCTGCAGGGCGGTGTCGAGCGGATTCAGGAGCGGGCCATCGGGCATCTGATTCTGTCGATTGCCGGCTCGCCGTACAGTCGGGACGAGCTGCTGGCTCGCGCCCGCACACTGGCGCCACGCGTGGAGGTATTGGGTTATGTGGTTTGATCGCTTGTTGCAAGGCACCCTCGACACCTTTCTGATGGTCGGAGTGTCGTCATTGATCGCACTGCTGCTGGGCATCCCGCTGGCAGTGATTCTGGTGACCAGTTCCAAAGGCGGCATCTACCAGGCACCGGGGATCAACCGGGTGCTGGGCGGTTTCGTGAACCTGTTTCGCTCAATTCCGTTTCTGATCCTGATGGTCGCGCTGATTCCGTTCACCCGGATGATCGTCGGCACCACGTATGGCGTGTGGGCCGCCGTCGTACCGCTGACCATTGCCGCCACGCCGTTCTTTGCGCGGATCGCCGAAGTCAGCCTGCGCGAGGTGGATCACGGTCTGGTCGAAGCGGCGCAAGCGATGGGCTGTCGTCGCTGGCACATCATCTGGCATGTGCTGCTGCCGGAAGCTCGCCCCGGTATCGTCGGCGGCTTCACCATCACGTTGGTGACCATGATCAACTCATCGGCCATGGCCGGAGCCATCGGTGCAGGCGGGTTGGGCGACATTGCCTATCGCTATGGTTATCAGCGCTTTGACACGCAGGTGATGTTGACGGTGATCGTCTTGCTGGTGGCGGTCGTAGCGCTGGTACAACTGGGCGGTGACCGACTGGCGCGCAGCTTCGACAGGCGCTGAGCGGCCGCAACGCAGCGAGGGTATATTGGCGGTCTTCCTTTACCGGACCGCCCTTGATGAAACTCGACACACAGACCCTTGCGCAGATCACCTCCGCCACCCTAGGCCATTACAACAGCGTGGCCGACGACTTCCGCGAAGGCACCCGCGACCACGACGTCAGCCAGAATATCGACGCCCTGCTGCGGCATATCGAAGGGCCGGCACCCTGGCAGATTCTGGACTTTGGCTGCGGGCCGGGCCGCGACCTGAAAACGTTTACCGCGATGGGCCATGTGGCGGTCGGGCTCGACGGCTCCGAACGTTTTGCCGAGATGGCCGTGCCGAAACCGGTTGTGAAGTGCTGCAACAAAACTTTCTCGAACTCGACCTGCCGCAAGGCCGCTTCGATGGCCTCTTTGCCAACGCGGTGTTGTTCCACATCCCCAAACAAGAGCTGCCACGCGTCCTGCGTCAACTGCACGCCACGCTCAAACCGGGCGGCGTGCTGTTCAGCTCCAACCCGCGCGGTCAGAACCAGGAAGGCTGGAACGGCGAACGCTACGGCGCATACCACGACCTGGAAACATGGCGTCAATTGCTGACCGAAGCCGGCTTTGTCGAACTGGAGCACTACTACCGTCCCGCCGGATTGCCGAGAGAGCAGCAGCCCTGGTTGGCGAGTGTCTGGCGGCGGCTGTGATGTACGGCGCTGTGCAGTCGGTGTACTGGTACTTCTGACAGTATCGGCAAACACTCACGCGCCTTAGGATGGACTCCCGACCGTCTGCGCAGTCGGCTGGCAATGGAATCCATTCGAACCGATCAAAGGAAATGATCATGGCGACCGAATACGTGCAAAACGGCAACTTCAGCAACGATCTTGACCACTGGGTAACACCGGGGGGCTTTGAACCACACTTCAAGCCCAAGGGGGACGAGGGAGGTCAAAGCATCAAACTGGACATTGGAGTGGCAATCAGCCAATCCATCGAAGAACTGCGTGCCCAAAGCCTGCATATCGAATTCGATGTGCTCAGCGCAGACCCGCGCATAGATGAGGTGCTCTTTGTTGTAACCGTAGGTGGCTACAATAAGGAAGGCGCAATGAATCTGTCCCCGGTCATCGGCCTCGCAACCCAGCAATGGAAGCGCGTTTCAGGCAATATCCTGTTCGGAGAACAGCTTGAGAGATTCTTCCTGAACGTATCGGCTGCGTCAAAAGCATCCCTACCCTCGTTTTCAGACGCGATAAAGGCTTCACCGTACGGCCCTGTACGGTTCGCCAACCTCAGCCTGTCCATGATCGACGCCAAAGACGCAGACAAGACCGACTGATCGCCGTTTCAGCAGCCCTGCCCCGTGGTACAGCCGGCGGGGCACGCAGGCCTCAATGCGCCGGCTGTGCGTGTTCGCCCTCGTCCTTGTCTTCCGCTTCGCGACGTTGTTCGTCGGTCGGTTCCTTGATGCGGTACCAGGCCACGTACAACGCTGGCAGGAACAGCAAGGTCAGCAGCGTGGCGATGATGATGCCGCCGATCATGGCGTAGGCCATCGGCCCCCAGAACACTTCACGGGCGATTGGAATCATGCCCAGGCTGGCCGCTGCCGCCGTCAACAGAATCGGCCGACGGCGATGCTCGGTGGCTTCGACCACGGCGTCCCAAGGCAGGTAGCCGCTTTTTTCATAGGCATCGATCTGGGTCACCAGAATCACCGAGTTGCGGATGATGATGCCGATCAGCGCCAGTACCCCGAGAATCGCCACGAACCCCAACGGCGTGCCCGTCGGGATCAGCGCCAGCACCACGCCTATCAGGCCGAGGGGCGCGACACTGGCCACCAGGAACATCTTCTGAATGCTGTGCAACTGAATCATCAGGAACGTCGCCATGAGGAACAGCATCAACGGTGCAACGCTGGCAATCGGCCCCTGCGCCTTGCTGCTTTCTTCGACCGTACCACCAGTGGCAACCTTGTAGCCGACCGGCAGGCCTGCGGAAAACTTGTCGATTTCCGGTTGCAGCTGCTTGACCAGATCAGTCGGCTGAATCGCGTCGCGGACAGCGCCTTTCACCGTGATGGTCGGCTTGCGGTCGCGGCGCCAGACCAATGGCTGCTCCAGCTCGTAACCGACGGTGGCGAACGCCAGCAGCGGGATGGAAGTACCGGTCGGCGTCACGATTTGCAGGTTCTGCAGGGTTTCCGGTGTGCCGCGCTCGGCATCTTCGGCACGCCCGATCACATTGATCAGATAGATATCATCACGCACCTGGGTCACGGTAGAACCGCTGACCACACTGTTCATCAGCTTGGCGACGTCTTCGGACGACAGGCCCAGCTGCCGGGCCTTGTCCTGATTGATGTCGATGCGCAGGACCTTGCCCGGCTCGTTCCAGTCGTAGATCACTTCGCCCACATGCGGGTTTTGATCGAGCAGCGTGGCCAGTTCGATGGCGTGCTGACGCACCTTGTCGATGTTCTCGCCGCTGACGCGATACTGCAACGGACGCCCCACCGGCGGACCCATTTCCAGCGCCTGCACATACGACCCGATGCCGACGAAGTCATCACGCAGGCGTTTTTGCAGACGGGCAGTCAACGCGCCACGCTCTTCCAGGCCTTTGCTGACAATGACCAGCTGGGCGTAGAACGGATTTTCCAGTTGCTGATCGAGTGGCAGGTAGAAACGTAACGCGCCCTGGCCGATGTAGGTGCTCCAGCGCTCAATATCCGGATCGTCCTTGAGGCTCGCTTCAAAACGATCCACCACTTTGCGTGTTTCGTTGATCGAAGCGTTCTGCGGCAGGTTCAGGTCGACAAGAATTTCCGGGCGATCCGAGGACGGGAAGAACTGGTTCTGCACAAACTGCATGGAGAACAGCGACGCGGCGAACAACCCTACCGTGATGGCAATCGCCAGCCAGCGATGACGCATGGCCCAGAGCATGCTGCCGTTGAATGCCCGGCCTATGCGGCCCGGCTCTTCGGATTTCGGCTTGATGTTGGCGCTCAGAATGTGCACGCCGATCACCGGCGCGAACAGCACGGCAACCACCCACGACACCAGCATCGCCACGGCAATCACGGCGAACAGCGTGAAGGTGTACTCCCCCGCCGAGCTGTTGTTCAGACCGATCGGCACAAAGCCGGCCACGGTCACCAGCGTACCGGTGAGCATCGGGAACGCTGTCGAGGTGTAGGCGTAAGTCGCGGCCTGCTCCTTGGTTTCCCCCATTTCCAGCCGTGTGACCATCATTTCCACGGTAATCATGGCGTCATCCACCAGCAGGCCGAGGGCGATGATCAGCGCGCCGAGGGAAATCCGTTGCATGGTGATGCCGCTGTATTCCATGAACACAAACACCATCGCCAGCACCAGCGGAATCGAACACGCGACCACCAACCCTGCGCGAAACCCGAGGCTGACGAAGCTGACCAACAGCACGATAATCACCGCCTCGAACAACGCGCTG
Organism: Pseudomonas syringae; assembly: GCF_023278085.1. NCBI lineage: Bacteria > Pseudomonadati > Pseudomonadota > Gammaproteobacteria > Pseudomonadales > Pseudomonadaceae > Pseudomonas > Pseudomonas syringae. The sequence continues at coordinate 5,009,031 of NZ_CP066265.1, forward strand.
GTGAAGCCACCCACGGCCTTGTTCACCACCTCGGCCTGATCCGACACCTTGTGCACGCCGATGCCGACTGGCAGCTCCGCCGTTGTAGCGTCCATACGCTCATGCAGCGCCTTGCCGAACGACTGGATATTGCCGCCCTTTTGCATCGCGATGGCCAGACCGATCGCCGGTTTGCCATCGAAACGGAACAGCGGCTTGGGCGGATCGGTGTAGCCACGGGTTATGTCAGCAATGTCGCTGAGACGGTAAAAACGGTCATTGATGCGCAGATTGACTGCAGCCAGATCCTTCTCGGAAGCGAACTGGCCGGAGGTGCGTACCGAGATCCGCTCCGGCCCGGATTCGATCACCCCGGCAGGCGTCACCGCGTTCTGCGATTGCAGGCTTTGCACCACCTGACTCTGATCAATGCCCAACGCCGCGAGTTTGCGTGTCGAGAAGTTCAGGTACACCACTTCGTCCTGCTGACCGATCATCTCGACCTTGCCCAGGCCGGGCACTTCGCGAATGTCGGCGCGAACCTTCTCGACGTAGTCACGCAACTGACGCATCGAGAAACCGTCTGCGGTAAACGCATAGATCGAGCCGTACACATCGCCGAACTCGTCGTTGAACGACGGACCTTGCAGCCCCTGCGGAAACTGGCCACGGATGTCATCGACCTTCTTGCGCACCTGATACCAGATTTCCGGTATCGCCTTGGCGCTGGTGGTGTCACGCAGGTACACGAAGACGGTGGACTCGCCCGGGCGGGTATAGCTCTTCACATAGTCCAGCGAGTCCAGCTCTTCGAGCTTTTTCTCGATGCGGTCGGTGACCTGCTCCAGAGTCTCGTCCACCGTCGCGCCCGGCCAGCGGGTCTGGATGATCATGGTCTTGATGGTGAAGGACGGATCTTCCTCGCGCCCCAGCTTCATGTAGGAAAACACGCCCATCAACAGCGCGACGAACATCAGGTACCAGACGAACGACTGATGCTTGATGGCCCACTCGGATAAATTGAAATTCCCTTTCATCGCGGGCTTTCCTCATCGACTTTGACTTTCTGGCCCGGCTTGAGGCTGTTGACGCCCGCGCTCACCACTTTCTCACCCGCTTTGACGCCGTCCGCCAGCAAAAAGCTGTTGCTGTCACGACTGGTAATATTCACGGTTCGGGGGCTGACCGTTTGGCTTTGCGGGTCGACGATCCATATCTGGTGCTTGCCATCGACTTCCTGCAAGGCATTGATCGGCAGACGCATGCGCGGCGTGATGGTCGAGCTGAGTGTCACGCTGATGGCCGTGCCCAGCCGGAACGCCGGTGGCGTTTGCGCCAGCGACAGACGCGCACGGCGAGTACGTGTAGTGCGGTCAGCCTGGGGTTCTATTTCGCGAATGGTGGCGGTGGTGTTCACTTCCGGATTCAACTGGCTGGCCACGGTGAATACCACGCCGGCAGGCACTTGATCGGCCAGTGTATCGGGCAGGTCGATCACCGCTTCCTTGATGTCCGGCCGCGCCAGGGTCACGACTTCCTGACCGGCTGTCACCACCTGTCCGGCTTCGACTTTCCATTCGGTGACCACGGCGTCGTGATCACTGCGCAGCTCGCTGTAACTCAATTGATCGCGGGCCTGTTGAGCCGCGGCTTTGGCCTGCTCCTGCGAGGAGCTGGCGGTCTTCAGATCGGTCAGTGCGATGTCCAGTTGCGCCTGGGCACCGACGCCGCGGTCGAACAACTCCTGCTGGCGGCGAGCATTGGCCTGGGCGTTGATGAACTGCGCCTGAACATTGGCCAGGTCGCCCTGCCGGGCACGCACAGCGTTCTGCTGATCGGTCGGATCGAGGGTTGCCAGCAAATCGCCCTTCTTGACTTCAGCGCCTACATCAACGTCGCGTCGGGCAATACGCCCCGCGACACGAAAGCCCAGCACACTCTGATAACGCGCCTGGATATTGCCGGCAAAACGCCCGAAATCCTGATTCGACTCGGGTCGGGCTTCGACGAAGACGACCGGGCGTACCGGCTCGGGAGGTGCTTCATCCTTGCCGCAGCCACTCAATAGCAAGCCGCTCAACAGAAGGCCGCCCAGCGGCAGGCATGACCGACGCTTCATGGTTGCACCTTCGCGTTCTGCGGTTGCTCGGCGATTTCGACCTGCATGTCCGGGTGTAACAACTGTCCGCCTGCCACCACGACTTTCTCTCCACCTTTGAGCCCGTCGCCGATGATGACTTTTTCGGTCAGGTAACGGGTGACGGTGACTTTGCGCAGATTGACCTTGCCCTGCTCGTCCACCACCCACACGGCAGGCTTGCCCAACTGCTCGCCGAGGTCCTTGGTCAGCGCCGCCCATGGCAACTCGACACTGGCATTGGCCGGTGCATTCAGCGCCACACTGACCACCGAGCCCAGGTCCATGCCTTCAGGCAGCGGGTCCAGAGCGATCTTGACCTGCAAGGTGCCGGTTTGCGCCGACACCGCCGGGGTGACTTCGCGCACTTTGCCGCTGACCCTGATATTCGGGTTATCGAGCAACGTGACCTGCACGGCCTGATCAGTCGGAGGCTTGACGAACAGGGACTCGTAAACATTGAACACGGCATCGCGATCGCCGTCGCGCGCCAGATCGAAAATCGGCATCGTGGCCTGCACCACTTGCCCGACCTCAGCCTGACGCGCGGTGATTACACCCGGTGCGTCAGCGACCAGTGCGGTATAACCCAGCTGTTCACGGGCATTGGCCAGTTGCGCCTGCACTGCCTTCAATGAACTTTCGCTGCCGCGCAAGGCGGCCTGTGCAGAGTCATATTCGCTGCGACTGGTATAACCTTTGGGCAGCAGCTTTTGCTGACGGCCGAACGCAGCGCGGGACTGGCTCACGCGGGCCTGTTCGGCAGCCACAGCGGCCGCAGCCGAGTCGACATTGATCTGCAGATCCTTGGGGTCGAGCCGGGCCAGCACTTGCCGAGCAGTCACCCGGTCACCCACATCCACATTGCGCTGAATGATCTTGCCATTGACCCGGAATGAAAGACGGGTCTGCACCCGCGCCTGAACATCACCGGTCAGGGCAACGCTGGCAGCGAAGTCGGTACTTTTGACCGTTTGAACATAGACCCGAGGCAGCTCGGGCTCAGCCGGTTTTTCCTCGCCACAGCCCGCCAGCGCCGCCAAGGCAGCGGCCAGACCGAACGTAACCAGTCTTGAAATACGAACGGGCATGCAGACTCCTTGTGCGGCTGCCGGGTGCGGGCGTGATCAGGGCGAGAGAATAGCGTGACTATGCGACTGTGTGCGAGAGGGAGGGTTCATTGGGGCGGTCATAACGCGTTCATGAATGCCCGGATGCGATAAGGATGGAGGGAGTTTGCCGTCGTATGAACGCCGATAACCAGCCTGAGCATGAGCCGGCATTCAGGATCGGACGCAGAGCGTCCAGACAGGCATACCCACGCGTAGCATGGGTACGATGAAGCTCCTGAGAT